>CAZJHQ010000010.1:9529-77314 GCA_964545915.1 uncultured Candidatus Kuenenia sp.
ATTTCGCTAGCAGGCCTGCTTCGCAGCAAGTCGCCTCCCTGCGACGTCTCGCCTGGTAGAACCAGGCGAAATGCCTGCTCCGGCGCGAAATGCCATCCCTGGCCATTTCGCTAGCAGGCCTGCTTCGCAGCAAGTCGCCTCCCTGCGACGTCTCGCCTGCCCAAGAAGCCCCGGGCGGAAGCCCGGGGACTCCGGGACCGAAAACCACCCCGCCGTCCATGCCAAACGACGGCTCATGCTTCCCCGGCTCAAACCGGCATCGCATGGCACGCTGGGCTGCTCACGACCCGGAGTCCCCCGGCTTCCGCCGGGGGCTTTTTGGATGCATGCCGCAAGGGGCCCATGTGTGACGGCCAGGCCCCGACGGCCGGGTCGACAGCCAGCGGGCGGCGGCCCGCCAAGCGAACTGCGGCACGATGCCGCAGGTTCGCGTGTGCCATGCTCCCCGGCCCCCGCCGAAAGCTTCATGCATCGGTGAATGTCGCGCACGCCGCGCCCCGCGGCCTCACCGCACCGTGATCCGGGCCGGGAGCATGAAGAGCGGGCGGCCGGTGGCGAGAAGGTCCAGGGCCTGCGCTTCGCCGGCGAGCGCCGCCACGGCGGGCAACTCGGCGATCCGCGCCATGATCAGCGACCGGGCCGCCGTGACGAGGCCCGTTGCCGACGCCGCTCGCGCCACCGGGTCGCCACCCCCCATCGCCCCGAACAGATCCTCGAACAGCCCCCGCGGTTCCGGCAGGAGCAGACGGTCGAGCGGCTCATCGGCGGCGATGCCGGCGAGCTTCCGCGCCTCGTCGATGGCATCGTCGAGCGTGCCCAGCCGATCGACGAGCCCGGCCTCCTTGGCCATCCGGCCGGTGAACACCCGGCCCTCGGCCAGCGCCTTCACCTGCTCGAGGTCGAGCTTCCGCCCGGCGGCCACCTTCGTGGTGAACAACCGGTAAACGTCCTGCATCGTCGCCATGAAGGCCTCGCGCTCCGAGGCGGTGAAGGGCTGGCTTGTCGACAGCCAGCCCGCGTTGCGGCCCTTGCTGACGACATCGGTGTGGATGCCGGCCTTCTCCAGGCCGGGCCCCACGGCCACCTTGCCGCCGACCACGCCGATCGAGCCGGTGAGCGATCCCGGGGCGGCCACGATCCGGTCGGCCGCGACGGCGATGTAGTAGCCACCGCTGGCCGCCACGTCCGACAGGCTCGCCACGACCGGCTTGCCCGCCTGCTTCACCTCCCGCCAGATCAGGTCGCTGGCCAGCGCCGACCCGCCGGGCGAATCGATCCGCAGCACGATCCCGGCCACGGCCTCGTCCTTCGCCGCCGCGCGGACCGCCTTGGTGATCGTCTCGGCCCCCGCCGCCGCGCCACCGAGCAGGTCGTCCCGCCCCTTGCCCTCACGGATCTCCCCGATCACGTGCACGATCGCGATCCGCTTGCCCCGCCCCGCGGCCGCCGCGGGCTTCTGCCCCGAGAGCATCTCCGCGAGTTTCACCAGCCCACCGAGCCCGGAGAAGTCATCGTCGATCTTCCGCTCCGCGTAATCGCGGGCCAGCTTGGGCTCATCCAGCCGGAGCCGCTTCGCCAGGGCGTCGATCACCTCGTCTTCGTAGGACACGGCGTCGATGAGCCCCGCGGCCCGGGCGGCCTCGGGCGTGAATACACCGGTGTCGATCAGGTCTCGGGCCTTCTCCACGGGCAGCCTGCGCAGCTCCGCGACCCGCCCAACGAGCTGCTCGAAGAGGTCGCCGACGAAGGCCTCGTACTGCCGCCGCAGCTGCGGGCTCATCGAGTCGCGCGTGAGCGGCTCGCCCGCTCCTTTGAACTCACCCACCTGGAGGATCTCGGCTTTGACACTCAGCCGGTCGAGCAGCGACTTAAAAAACATCATCTCCGCCCTCACGCCCGTGATCTCGAGCGTGGCCGCCGGTGGCATGGCGATCGTGTCGCAGGCCAAGGCGATCTCATATGGCACCGGTGCACCGCCGACGAGGTGGGCGGCCACCGGCTTGCCCGCCGCGCGAACGCGGGCGATCGCCGCCCGGATCTCGTCGGCCCGCGCCCGCCCCAAGGCTGGGGACTCGATCACCAGCACCAGCCCCTTCACGCGGGCGTCCTGCGCCGCCTTGTCGATCCGCTCGACGATCCGGTGCAAGTGCGGCGCCACGTCGGAGAGCAGGCCCCCCGGCCCCACGCCGTCCGGCAGGCCGCCGGTGAGACGCACATGGGCGATCGTGGCGGTGGACTTCCGCTTCGCCGGCCGCTCACCCCCCGCCTGCGCCGCCTGCTCGGCGACTGCCGCCTGGGCGCGGGCCTGGCCGCCGCTTGCCAGCCAGGCGATGGCCGCGGCTGCGAGCAGGCGAATGGCAACGTGTGTGGCACAGGTATGACGCATGGGCACGACTCCACGGGAGGCTGATGTTCGCACGCTTGTACTGTAGCGACGGCCCCCACTGGCAAAAAATCGCAGCCCGCCCCTTGAAAATGAACGGTCGTATAGTAGGATACTGACGTCCATACTTTTTCATCCCCCATTCCCGCAACAGGAAGCGGTTCACCCGCCCGGCAAGCATGTCCAAGCGTAAGACGTCCACCCGCACCTCCGCCCGTGAAGCCACTGGCCGGCCCTCCGCCCGCCGCACAGCCGCGGCCGTCGCCGCCGTGAGCCGCAATCCGTTCGGCCTCAATACGGTCGACGAGGGGGATCCGTCCGAGACGCCGACGGAGCGGCAGATGGAGATCTACGCGTTCATCCGCGACAAAATTCATTCCCGCGGCTACGGGCCGACGGTCCGCGAGATCGGACAGGCCTTCAAGATCCGCTCACCCAACGGCGTGGTCTGCCACCTCAAGGCGCTCGAGCGGAAGGGGCTGATCACCCGGGGCAAAAACATCTCACGGGCAATCGAGCTCGTGGCGGAACCCGCTCATCTCCGTGGCCTGCCGTTGGCGGGCTGGGTCGCCGCCGGCACGCTGCGGACGGCGGACGAGCAGTCGGAGCGGATCGACTTCGAGAGCCTCTTCAATCGCGAAAACCACTTCGTGCTCAAGGTCATGGGTGACTCGATGATCGACGCCCAAATCGCCGACGGCGACTGGGTCGTGATCCAGAAAAAGCAAACGGCCCACGCCGGCGACATCGTCGTGGCCCAGACCGAGGACGGCGATGCCACGCTCAAGCAGTGGTTTCCAGAGCGGGATCGGATCCGTCTGCAGCCGGCAAACTCCTCGATGAAGCCGATCTACGTGAAGACTGCCCGAGTGCTCGGCGTGCTCGTGGGCGTCGTCAGAAAGACCTGACCCGCCTTCAGGCGGGTCGGGCGGCGGCTTGATCGGCTTCGTGCAGCTGGTGGAGCTTGTTGTAGAGCGTCTTCAGGCTGATGCCGAGCTCTTCGGCGGTCCGCACCTTGTTGCCGTGGTTGCGGTCGAGGCCCTCGAGGATGGCCTGGATCTCGATTTCGCGGAGGCTGACGGGGCCCCGGGGGGCGGGGCGTGGAGGGGCCGGCTGCTCCGCGCGTGGCGCCATGCCGGCGAGCCGCGCCGGGAGGTGCTCGACCTTGAGCGGCAGGTCGTCGCAGAGCACGAGCGCGTGCTCGATGGCGTTGGCCAATTCCCGGATGTTGCCCGGCCACTCGTGGGCGGCGAGCACGTCGAAGACGGCCGGCTCGGCAATGACGGCCTGCGCCGGCGTCTGGGGGCGGGCCTTGCGCACCAGATGCTCCACGAGTTCCGGGATGTCTTCGCGGCGGTCTCGGAGTGGTGGCACCGGGATCTCGAACGTGTTGATGCGGAAGAGCAGATCCTCGCGAAACTCACCCGCCGCCACCATCTGCTCGAGTGACCGATGGGTCGCGCACACCAGCCGCACATCCACCGTAATCGGCTGGTTGTCGCCCACGCGGCGGATCTCGCCGCTCTCCAGCGCCCGCAGGAGCCGCGACTGCAGCGGCTTCGGCAGCTCGCCGATCTCGTCGAGAAACAGCGTGCCGCCGTCGGCCACCTCGAAGAGCCCCGCGCGATGCTCGTCGGCGCCGGTGAAGGCCCCCTTGCGATGCCCGAAGAGCTCGCTCTCCACGAGCTGCTCCGGCAGGGCGCCGCAGTTGACCGCCACGAGCGGCCCGGCCGCCCGACCGCTGCCCTCGTGGATGGCGCGGGCCACGAGCTCCTTGCCGGTGCCGGTCTCGCCGCGCACGAGCACGGCCGCCTCGCGCGTGGCCACCCGGGCGATCAGGCGGCGGACCCGCTCCAGGGCGGCGGAGCGGCCCACCAGCCGCGACGACCCCTCGGCCCGGCGGACCCGCCGCTCCAGGGCCCGGAGCCGCGCCGTCAGTTCCCGCTTCTTCCGCACCCGCTCCAGCACGGCCTGGATGTCGGCGAGCTTGCAGGGCTTGGTGAGATAGTCGAACACGCCCTGGCGGACCGCCGCCACGGCGCTTTCCATCGACGATTTGCCGGTGATGATCACCGTCTCGGTGTCGGGCGCGGTCTCGCGGACGCGGGCGATGACGTCGAGCCCCCCCACGCCCGGCATGTCGAGATCGACGATCACGCAGTCGTAGGAGGTGCGGTCGAGGGCCGCCAACGCCGTGCGGCCGTCCGGGCAGACCGTGGCGTCGTGCCCGAGTCGCGGCAGCTCGATCCGCATCAACTCCTGGATCGACGTCTCGTCGTCGGCATACAGGATTCGCATCGCCTTGGCATGCTGCTTCATGGTTTCCGTTCCTGGTGAGTCAGGCCGCACGGGCCGCGGCATCGCGGCCCCGGACCGGCTCCGCGGCCATGTCGGCCAGCGGGAGCACGACGCGAAACGTGGAGCCCTGGCCCGGGCCGGCGCTGGTCGCCTCGATCCGGCCGCCGTGGTCGGCGACGATCCGGTGCACGATCGACAGGCCGAGCCCCGTGCCCTGCCCCGCCTTGCGGCGCGTGAAGAACGGCTCGAAGAGATGCTCCAGCACCTCGTCGGTCATGCCGCAGCCGTCGTCGGTGAAGGTCAGCAGGCATTCCCCGCCACTCCGCCGGGCGGACACGGTGACGCGGCCCGCCTCCGCGACCGAGTCGAGGGCGTTGACGAGGAGATTGAGCACGACCTGCTTGATCTCCTGCGGGTTGACCATCACCAGCACGTCGGGCCCCGGCTCGGTTTCGATGGTGCGGCCGGCGAAGCGGCCGACGTGGCGGAGCATCTCGGCGACGTCCGTGACGAGCCGCATGACGGCCGTCGGCTGCCGACGCACCTCGCCGAGCCGGGAGAAGTCGAGCAGCTTCTCGGTGATGCCCTTGCAGCGAAAGGCCTCCGCCTGGATCAGTTCCAGGTACCGCCGCACGACCTGGGCATCGTCCGCGGCGGGCGCCACGTCGGCCAGCCGGCTCTCCAGCGACTCGGCACACATGGCGATCGAGGCGAGCGGATTGTTGATCTCGTGGGCCACGCCGGCGGCCAGGAAACCGACGCTCGCCAGCTGCTCGCTGCGGATCACCTCCCGGGTGCGCGACTGCACCTGCCGATCGAGGTCGTCGCGAATCGCCTGGAACCGCTCGGTCATGTCGTTGAACGCCTCGGCGAGCTCGGCCATTTCGTCCCGCGTGTCGAGGTGGATGCGGTAGCCGAAGTCGCCCGCCGCCACCCGGCGCGAGCCGTGCCCGAGCATCCGCAGGGGGCGGAACACCCAGCGGTAGGTGAGGACGGCGATCGCCGCCAGCAGGGCGACGGCGGCCAGGGCCGCGGTCCATGTGGTGACGATCAGCGTGCGATAGCCCGTCCGCACCTCGTGGGAGAGATCGTGCAGGCCATCCTGCAGGTAGGAGGGCAGCTCAGCCGTCAGGGCCGCGAGCCGATCGAGGTGCGGGGCGACGTCGAGCAGCATCTGCCTCCGGCCGGCGAACGCGGCGGTGGCCGGGCCGGCTTCCTCGGCCGGCAGGCGAACGCGGGCCTCGATGGTGGCCAGGCAGGCGGCGATGTGCTGGGTCGTCGCGAGCTCGCGGCTGCGGTCGCCGAATGGGGTGTTCTCGATCTCCCCTTCCTCCAGTTCCGCGCAGTATCCCTGCAGCGCATCGCGGGCGACAGGAAGCTGACCGATGAAATCGCCGCCCCGCGCATCGTCGGCCAGCGCCCGGGCGTGCGACAGCCGCAGCAGCCCCACGCACTCGCCGAGCTCGCTCGCCCGCGGGAGTTCGGCCGCCCGGCTGGAAAGCGCGCGGACGAGCCGGCGGTAGGAATAGACGCCGAGGAAGCTCGACGCCGACAGGACGGCCACCATCACGCCGACCAGCAGCGCGCCGAGGAGCAGTTTCTCGCGGATCGCCCGTCGTTTCTGCATGCGGTGCTCCATCCGCCCGGCCGGCGGCCGGGGGCGGGAACCGTACCAAACCCCCCTCCCTCCCCATAGACGAAAAGGGGCCGCCGCAGCCGCTTTTTCCCAGCCCAACCGCCACCCATGCGGAGAAGGAGAGGTTGCCCATGCCCCGTGAGCCGGGCTGTGGAAGCAAGCGAAGGCATGGATGCCTAAGCGCCGCGGACACGCAGTGAGCGGAGGGCCGGATGCCCGACGCGAACGTCCGGCGATGGGGCATGGGCAACCCCTCCGGCGCCCGATCGAGTGGGCCGCAACCTACACGAGGCCCCAGCGCTTCCGCAGAAACCATTCCGCGGACATGCAACCCGCGAGCAGCAGCAGCATCGGCCACTTGTCCCACGGTGAATACGACCACTGCTCCCGCGTCTCGAAGGCGGCCGGCCGCGCGGCGAGCTCCGCGAAGATCGCCGGCAGCTCCTCGGGCAGCCGCACTCCGCCTGGTGTCGCCTCGGCGAGCTGTCGCATGATCAGGGGATTGGCCCGCGGGTTCGCCAGTTCCAGGTCCTGGCGGAAGACCGTGAACCGGGCCGACCGCTCTCGCGGCGTCGGATCCCCGGGCTTCGACGCCTTGACGACCAGCGTCCAGTCGCCCGGCTCGGCACAGTCGGCGATCACGCCGGAGAAGCCGCCGGCCTGGCGGGCGATGCGGATCGGCCGCCGCTGCCCCCCGGGGGCGACGAGCGTGCCGTCCATGGCCACGTCGGCGACGGCGGAGCCGTCGGGCTTGGTCAATCCGGCGTCGAACTCCAGCGGCGTGCCCGGCGAAATCCGGCGCTGGGCCAGCCGCACCCAAAGCGCGTCCTGTTCCGAATCGTCCTGCCGCGCCAGCCAGAGGACCATTTGCCGCCAGAAGCGGCGGTGCTGCTCGCCGGCGCCCTGCATCACCCAACGCCAGGTCGAGTCGGCCCCGCAGGCGAGCACGCGTCCTGCCCCATATTCGCGGGCCACGAGCAGCGGCTGCCCATCTGGGGTGCCGGCCAGCGCCTTGGCGGCCGGCGTGAGCCGGCCGATCCGGCTCGCGCCCTCGAGCGGCGGCAGCGCCTCCCAGGCCGCCCGGGTGTCCTGCTCGCTCTTGCCGAGCCGCAGGATCGACACGTTGCCGAACCGTGGGTCGGGAACCATCCGCACCTTGCCCTGCAGATGCAGGCTCTCACGGACCGGTCCATCGAACGGCTGCCGCGCGAGGCGGTCGGCCTCGAAGGGCACCAGCGGCCCGAGCGCCGACGACGCCCAGCCCCCCGCCTCGAAGGCGTGGAAGCCGCCGAGCAGGCCGATGCCGGCACCGGCGTTCACCTTGTCGAGGATCTTCCGCAGGTCCTCGGCCCGCAGCGCCGCGGAGTCGAGGTCACCGATGAGAAACACGTCGTGGTCTGCGGCGAGCGTCCGCCCGAGATCCACCGGCCAGCGGTCGCGGCGGCTGGAGTCGATCCACTGAAAGTCCACCTGCATGTCGGGGCTCGAGGCGAGCACGCGGCGCAGGAACCGCTGCTCGACCCGCAGTGCCCCCTCCAGGTACAGCACCCGTAGACCGCCATCGACCACTTCCACGAACGTGGACAGCTCGTTGTTGGCGACGATCACCTCCCCCTCCTGCGGCTCGACCACGAGGACGATTTTCCGCTCGCCGACGCTCTTCGGGGTCCACGCGAGCCGCACCGGCTCCTCGCCTCCGGGCGTCGTCGCCCGCACCGTGGTCCGCGCCACCTCCTCCATCTGTCCGGCGTCGTTCTCGGCGAGCAGCTTCACCGCCGCTGCGCCGGCGATGCCCTCGAGGCGCACGCGGCCGGCCACCTCGAGTGCGTTCTTCACGTACACCTTCTCCGCCGCCGCCAGGTTCACGACCGCGGCATCGCGGCCCTGTCCGGCGCCGCGCTGCTGCCCGAAGGTGATGCTCCACAGCGGCGTGCCGGTCTCGGCCAGCCGGCGGGCCGCGGTCTGCGGCGGCAGATCGCGTGGCGCATAGGCGTGCTGGGCACCGTCGCTCAAGACCACGACTCCGGCCAGGGTCTTCCCGGCGGTCGCCCGCAGACAGTCGTCGATCGCGGCGCCGATGGCGGTCTCGTCGGCCGCCGGGCCATCCTCCCAGGCGCCGAGCGGGAAAGGATCGTCGGCCGCCGGCGGCACGGGACGCACGTCGCGGTCGAACCGCCAGACCGAGAGGTCGAAGTCTCCCGACCGCGTCAGATCGCGGGCCGCGTCCCGGGCGGACTGGAGCGCACCGGTCATCTCTTGCCAGCGGGTCCTGCCGTTCGGGCCGTCGGCCACGGTCATGCTCTCCGAAGCGTCGGCCAGCACCAGCACCGTGCCCTGCTGCCGGGCCTTGGTCTCGGCCACCAGCGTCGGCCGGAGCATGCAGGCGACCAGCGCCAGAAACGCCGCCAGCCGCAGCGCCACGAGCGTCGCCAGCCGGCCACGGGACACCCGCGAGCGGTCCGGCGGCACCGCCAGCAGCACCGCGGCCAAGATCGCGGCCACCAGGCCGACGAGCGTCCACGAGCCGACCGGGTCGAACTGCAGCGCCACCTCTTCCAGAGCCGTGGTCGCGATCATGTGCCGACTCCGGACAAGGGAACCGGCGGTGGCACGGGAGGCGGCCCGGTCGGCGGCGCGGGCACGGGCGGGGGAATCGGCGGCGGCACTGCGGCGGCCGCCGGCGCCGCGGCGGCCGTCTCGGCGAACGCGTCCGCGGGCCGGGGCGTGCCCGCGGTGGACTCGCGTGGCGCGTAGAACCGATTCGCCACGATCCAGTCGGCGGCCATCGCCACCGCCGCCAGCAGGATCAGCCACCCGAAGAGCTCGGCCCCGATCCGCTCCAGGTTCACGTCGCGGACGAGTTCGGCCTCCGTGCGGGCGAGCCTGTGGCCAGCGCCGAGCACCGTGGCCAGTGATTCGGGCGGAAGCCGCGCGTAGTCGGTGGCGGCCGCGGGCAGGTTCACGCTGAATCCCTTGGCGACTCCGTCCTCCTGCCCCCCGGCCCGCACGGCGTAGTTCCCCGGAATCCGCGTCGCCGTGACCGTGATCGTGCCCCGCTTCTGGTCGACGGCCGCGGGAAAATCATCGCCGCTCGGCGACCGCACGAAGGCGGCGGCCACGTCGCGGCGATCGAGGTGCAGCACGGCGGGCGTGCCGCTGATCAGGTTGCGATCGTCCGCCGTGTCGATGGCGTGCAGCAGCATCTCGTTGGCGAGCATCACGAAGGGCCAGGGCTCGAAGCCCGTCGCCAGCGTGTTCCAGGCGTCGGGATCGGTGGCGGCCTGCGACACCGGCGTGGTGACCACGACCACGGTTCCCTGGCCGAGGCGATGCTCGAGAACGGCCGGCAGCCCGTTGCGGTAGGCGGCCACGACGGTCGCCGCGCCGGCCTCGCCGTCGGCCCCGGCAACCGGCGCCGCGAACTCCCAGTGCCGCGCCACGGGAAAATCCTGCCACGGAACCTCGTCGCCGACCCTGCGGAAGGCGGCCAGGATCGGATGGTCGAGGGCTGCCGGCGCGAGGAAGTTGCCCCCGTCGGGGCTGCGCCACGCCCGCACGATCGTGCCGCCGAGCACGCGGGCCGAGGCGGCGGAGTTGAACCGCGCCGGGTCGCCGGCGCGGGGTCCGAGCCAGATCACGAGGCCGCGTCCAGCGGCGGTCCACTGCTCGAGCATTTCCCAGGTCCGCGGCGGCAGCGGCGGAGGATCGACCAGCACGATGCCGCGGGCGGCATCCCACGAGATCGAGTCGAGGGTCGCCACGTCCACGAGCGTGGCGTCAAACCGTGCCTTGCCCGCCTTCCGCAGGGCCGCGGGCGCGATCGCCTGCATCAGGAACAGGCCGGTGCGGGCGGCCGGCGCCGGCGCCGCCACGATCACCCGCGCCGGCGCCCCGACCTCGACGGTGAACCAGCGCACGTCGTCGGCCTCGAGATCGTCGGATCCGTCGATGATCACGCGGCCCTGCCGCAGGCCCGGCTCCAGGCCCGCGATCTCGAAGTCCACCTGGCCGGCGATCCCCGGCTTCCACTCCAGCGGCTTCACGCCGCGGCGGGCGTAGTGGCCGTCGGGGGCGAGCAGCTCGACCGCCACGGCCCGGGTTCCTTCCGGCCCGCTGCGGCCGGTGGAAGCCGTGATCGCCAGCGGCGTGCCGGCGGGGAGCTGATCGCTGGAGAGATCGATGCCCTCGATGGCGAAGTTCTGCGGCGCGGCCGCCGCCACGTCCACGAACAGCACCGCCGTGCCGGGATGCGAGTCGGCCAGCTGCAGCGGCGACGCGCCGTCCCAGGCGCCGCGGGAACAGTCGGTGAACACGTAGAGTTCGCGGCGGTCGAGGCCGGCCCCCTCGAGGAGCCGCAGGCCGTCGGCGATCGCGGCCGACAGCGGCACGGCGGGTGTGGCGGCGGCCAGTTTCTCGATCCGCACCGCCGCGGCCGCCTCCGTGGGTGAAAACGCCGCCGCCCCGCCAGATGTGTCGAGCACGGCGACCCTGCTCGACGCCGGCAGCTTGCCGAACAGCACCCCGGCCATGGCCTTGGCCTGGTCGAGCCGCGTGCGGTTCGCCTCCCGCAGCAGCATCCGTGGCGCCGTGTCGAACACGAACACCGCCGCCACCGGCCCCTCGCGATCGCCGAGCCAGCCCGCCCCACGGAGCACCGGCCGGGCCAGCGCCGTGGCCAGGAGCGCCAGCGCCGCCACCCGCACCAGGAGCAGGAGGATGTGGCTCAGCCGCAGGCGGCGCCGCGTGGCCGTGGCCCGCTCGCGGAGGAACCGCAGGGCGGGGAACTCGTGCGGCACGGGCTTCCGCCGCATGATCAAGTGGAGGACGATCGGCACGGCGACGAGGGCCGCCCCGCCCAACAGCATCGGCGAGAGGAACGACAGGCCCATGCTCAAAACCTGTTCCGCCGGCTGATCAGATACTCCATCAGCGCCTTGTCGAACTGCATGCTCGTGTCGATCGGCACGTAGTCGATCCCGGCGTGGAAGCAGGTCCGCCGGTATTCCTCGCGGAACGCAGCCACGCTCGCGACGTAGGCCCGGCGGGCGGCGTCGGCGTCGATCACGAGCCGGTCACGGGTTTCCGGCTCGGTCAGCTCCACCATGCCCTCGAAGGGAAACCGCACCTCCGCCTCGTCGAGCACGTGGAACAGGATCACGTCGTGCCCCCGGTGCCGGAGCCGGAGGAGCGCGTCGCGAATCGGCGCCGGATCCGCCAGGAGATCACTGAACACCATCACCAGCGACCGATGCCGCAGCATGGCCGCCACCTGCACGAGGCTCCGGGCGATGTCGGTCTTGCCGGAGGGCTTCACCTTGGAGAGCACCGAGAGCACCTGGGCGATCTGCGACCGCCGCGAACGGGCCGGCAGCGACGCGTGCAGCTTCTCGTCGAAGACCATCAGCCCGCAGGGATCCTGCTGGTGAACCATCAGCCAGCACAGCGCGGCGGCCAGCGAGATCGAGTAGTCGAGCTTCGACAGCTGCTGGCGATAGGTGTAGGCCATCGAGCCGCTGGTATCGACCACCAGATAGCCGGTGATGTTGGTCTCGGCCTCGAACTTCTTGACGTAGTGCTTGTCGGTCTTGGCGTAGACCAGCCAGTCGATGTCCTTCGGGTCGTCGCCGGGGGCGTACTTGCGGTGCTCGCTGAACTCGACCGAGAAGCCCTGATAGGGGCTGGCATGGAGCCCCTGGAGGAAGCCCTTGACGATGAACTGCGCGCGCAGGTCCAGCCGCGCGATCTGCCGCACGACTTCCGGCTTCAGGTATTCCTCGACGGCGCGGGGCATGCCTCGTCACGGGCCCGGGGCCCGCGTCCCTCGTCGGCTCACTTCACGAGCTTGGGAATCTCCGGCTCCGGCGTCTCGCGGACGAGCCGCTCGATGATCGACTCGCTCGTCAGCCCCTCGGCCTGGGCCTGGAAGTTGGTGGCGATCCGATGCCGCAGGACGGGCACCGCGATCCGGCGCACGTCGTCGAGCGACACGCTGAAGCGGCCGTCCATCGCGGCCATCGCCTTGCCCCCCTGGATGAGGAACTGGCCGGCTCGCGGGCCGGCTCCCCAGTCCACCAACTCGGCGACGTAGGGCGGGGCCTGCGGGTCCTTGGGCCGCGTGGCCCGCACGAGCCGGGCCACGTACTTCACGACGTACTCGCTCACCGCCACGCTGCCGACGAGCTTCTGGATGTTGACGATCGCCCGGCCGGAGAGCACCTTGCGGACCTCCGGCTTCTCCGCCCGCGTGGTGGCCATGAGGATCTGCTCCTCCTCGGCCGCAGAGGGATAGCCGACCTTGATGTTGAACATGAAGCGGTCGAGCTGGGCCTCGGGGAGCGGGTAGGTGCCCTCCTGCTCGATCGGATTCTGCGTGGCGATCGTGAAGAACGGGTCGGGCAGCGTGTAGGTCTCCTGACCCACCGACACCTCCCGCTCCTGCATCGCCTGGAGCAGGGCGGCCTGCGTCTTCGGCGGGGTGCGGTTGATCTCGTCGGCGAGGAGGATGTTGGTGAAGATCGGCCCCTCCACGAAGCGGAAGTGCCGGCGGCCGGCCTCGTCCTCCTCCAGCACGTTGGTGCCGGTGATGTCGGAGGGCATGAGGTCGGGCGTGAACTGCACCCGCTTGAAGCCCACGTCGAGAATCTTGGCGAGCGTGGCGACCATCAGCGTCTTGGCCAGGCCGGGCACGCCCTCCAGCAGGCAGTGGCCCCGGGTGAAGATCGCCGCGAACAGCTGCTCGATGACGTCGTCCTGGCCGACGATCACCTTTTGCAGTTCCTCCTGCATCAGGCGGCGGTGCTGCGCGAACTCCTGGAGCACGTCGTCGAGCGTCTTGGTGCGGGGGCCGGTGGACACGCTGCGATCCTTCCTGGAGAACGGGGCGCGAGGCTGGACCGTTCAGTATCGACTTCCGCGGCCGCAGCGGCAATCGGCGGCACGCTTTCGAGCGGGCCATGGCGGCCGCGCGTGCCGCGGCGGCGCGGAACGTGATACGATTGGGCAAAGTGTGATCGCTCATGCCTCCCGCACGAGGTCGGCCGTGCGCCCCGTCCTTCGCCAGCCCTGGTTCGTCGTCGCCGGCGCGACCATGCTTCTGATCGCGGCCCCGGCCCGGGCGGCCGACCCTCTGCCGCTCACGCCGGGCCGGATCCAGCGGGCGATCGAGCGGGCCCGCGACTGGCTGATCCAGCAGCAACGTCCCGACGGCTCCTGGGCGGCCATGCGGGCGAGCAACACGAACGTGGGCGCCACGTCGCTGGTCGTGCTGGCCCTGGCCAACGCCGGCGTGGACGAGAACAACCTCAACATGCAGCGTGCCGTGCAGTGGCTCCGCGGCCAGACCGCCGACGACACCTACGCCGTCTCGCTGCAGACGATGGTCTTCGCCATGCTGTCGCCCGACGCCGACCGGGCCCTCATCGAGCGCAACGCCGCCTGGCTGGAGGACTCCCAGGTGCGGCAGGGCCCGACCGCGGGCGCCTGGTCCTACGGCCAGCGGGATCGCGGGGGCGGGGGCGACAACTCCAACTCCCAGTTCGCCCTGCTGGCCCTGCACGAGGCGGCCCGCGTGGGCGTGCGGGTGAAGGAGGAGACCTGGGTCCGTGCCCAGCAGTACTGGGTGGCCTGCGCCAACGCCGACGGCTCCTGGGGCTACACGCTCGGGAACGCGGGCGGCTCGGGCAGCATGACCTGCGCCGGGATCTCGAGCGTGTGGATCACCGCCGAGCACATCGGCACCCCCGACGCCCGCGCGGCGCAGGGCAGCGTCTCGTGCTGCGGAGGCGGCTCGACACCGAAGGTGCTGGAGCGGGGCATCGACTGGCTGGGCCGGCGGTTCTCCGTCTTCGAGAACCCGGGCACCGGCGGCCAGACCTGGCTCTACTACTACCTCTACGGCCTGGAGCGGGTGGGCCGGTTCACCGCCCGACGGTACATCGGCGAGCACGACTGGTACCTGGAGGGGGCGAAGATGTTCGTCAACGTCCAGGACGGGCTCACGGGGCGGTTCGTGGCCCCGCGGATCGAGGATCCGGTCGTGGCCACGAGCTTCGCGCTGCTCTTTCTCGCCAAGGGCCGCCGCCCGGTGATCGTCGCCAAGAGCCGCCACGCCCCCGACACCGACTGGAACCGCCACGGCCACGACATCGCCCACCTCGTGGAGCACGTCGAGAAGCGGTGGCGCAAGGACTATCCCGCCGGCCTCTCCTGGCACGTCCTCCACACCCCGTCGGCCGGCCTCGAGGATCTGCTGCAGGCGCCCGTGTTCTGGCTTTCGGGCAAGGTGGCCTGCGATCTGGGGCCGGAGGCGGGGCCGCGGCTGCGGCGCTATCTCGACGAGGGGGGCTTCATCTTCGCCGAGGCCTGCTGCCCGAAGAGCGGGGAGTTCGACCGCCGCTTCCGCCAGCTCGTGGGCGAGATCTTTCCGGAGCCGGAATACCGGCTGAACCTCCTCCCTCCCGAGCACCCGGCCTGGCACGCCGAGGAGATCGTGCCCCCGGACCTGCACCGGCCGCTGCTGGGCGTCGACTACGGCTGCCGCACCTGCCTGATCTATGCTCCACCGACGGATGCCCGGCCCGGAGACGCCGCCATGCCCAGCCTCTCCTGCCTGTGGGAGCTCGGCGGCCCCGCGCGGCGGGCGTTGCCTCCGCCGATCCAGGCGGAAGTGGACGCGGCCTTGGCGATCGGCACGAACGTGCTTGCCTACGCCACGAACCGCGAACTGAAGCGGAAAGACGAGCTCTTCGCCGTGGCCCCGGCCGAACGCTCGGAGCCCGACCGCCTCGAACGCGGCCAGATCGGGATCGGCAAGCTCAAGCATGCGGGCATGTGCGACGCGGCACCGGCGGCGCTGGCCAACATCCTCCGGGCGGCGGCCCGCGAGCTCGGCGTCCGCGTGGACGACACCCCGAGCCAGATCGACCCCGGCGACGAACGGCTCTTCGACTACCACCTCGTGTTCATGCACGGGCGGCAGGGCTTCGCCTTCGATGCCCCGCGGCGCGAGCGGCTCGCGGCCTTCCTGCAGCGGGGCGGCACGCTGGTGGCCGACAGCGTCTGCGCCGCCGGCGGGTTCACCCAGGCCTTCCGGGCGGAGATCGCGGCCCTGCTCCCGAGCCACAAGCTCGAGGAGATTCCCGCCGCCGACCCGATCTTCACGGCGCAGGAGTACGGCGGCTACGACATCCGCGAGGTGACGCTCCGCGAGCCGGCCGGCGGCGATGGCCCGCTGGGCGTGCGGAAGCGGAAGATCGCGCCCAAGCTCGAGGGCGTGCGGATGGGCGACCGTTGGGCGGTGATCTTCTCGCCGTACGACCTGTCCTGCGCCCTCGAAAAGCAAAACTCCATGGAGTGCACAGGCTACGGCCGGGACGACGCCGAGAAGATCGCCCTCAACGTGCTGCTCTATTCCCTCCACCACTGACCGCATCCAGCCCGAACGATCGGCACGACCGGCACGACAAGAACGCCGGCGGGGTGACGCGCCAAAAAATTGCGGCCGCGGTGTGACGCGGCTCCCACCGGCGGCAACTCATCCTCCGAGAGCCGCTCCCGGCGGAGGGTGCGGCCTGCGGAACTTTCTCTTTCCCTCGCGAAGGACTTCTTTCTTATGGATCCCCAGATCATCAGCTGGATCGTGAGCCTCATCGCCGGCAGCGCCGGTGGCAACATCGTCGGCGCCCTGCTCAAGAATCGCAACCTCGGCCCGATGCTCAACACCGTTCTCGGCCTGGTGGGCGGCGGACTCGGCGGCAAGATCCTGCCGCTCCTCGTGCCGGCCATCGGTTCGCTCGTCGGCGGCGGCGACAACCTCGTCGGCACGGGCGGCCTGTCGGCGATCGTCGGCGCCCTGCTGCCCCTGATCGTCAGCTTTCTGAAGAAGCCCGCCACCGCCTGATCCGGGCGGCCGTGGCTCGCGACGATGCACGAACAAGCGGCCGGGGGCGGCGGTGCCCCCGGCCGCTGCGTTTTGCGGCGGCTCGTCTTCAGGACCGAGCCTGCAGGTTCGTCGCCTACGCCTCGGAGTCGCGGCTGCCGCCGGTCAGATAACTGGCGTAGTAGAGCAGCGTGAGGATGCTCTGCAGCGTGCCGGCGACGTAGGTCCAGGCGGCGGCGTTGAGTACCCGGTTCACCGCCGGCATGCCTGACGCCGGCACGATGCCGAGGTCCACCAGCTGCGCCTTCGCGCGGTTGCTGGCGTCGAGCTCCACCGGCAGATTCACCAGCTGAAAAAAGACGGTGGCGGCGAACAAGGCGATGCCCAGCCAGGCGATCGGCTTGAGCGCGAAGCCCAGGCCGATCATGAACACCAAGAACCCGAATCCGCTGCCGATGTTGGCCACGCCGACGGCCGCGTTGCGGATCGTCATCAACGAATAGCCCTGGGCATCCTGGAGGGCGTGGCCGGCCTCGTGCGCGGCGATGCCCACCGCCGCCAACGAGCGGTCGCCATACACGTCCTGCGACAGCCGCAGGACCTTGGACCGCGGGTCGTAATGGTCGGTCAAATGGCCGGGCACGGCCTCGATCTCCACGTCGGTGGCGCCCGCCGAATCGAGGATGTGCCGGGCCGCGGCGGCCCCCGTCAGCGGAGCCGGCTCCTGGGAGGCAGCCGCGAACGACGCCTGCACCCGCCACTGGGCCCACATCGCCAGCAGGACGGCGGGGGCGATCGCGAGCATGTAGTAGGGATCGAAGTAGAAGAAGGGCATCGGGCTTCTTTCTCCTGGAATGGCCGGCATCCTGCGGAACCGAAGGTATTGTAGGCAGGTGCGGCCCGCCGTCGGCTCCGATTCGCGTTTCGCAGGTTGTTGGATGTTCTACGCACCCGCCCCCCTGGTTGTTCCCCGCCCCTGGGGGCCGCTCCTGGCGTTGGGCTTGCTCGCGGGGGCCGGCTGCGGGGCTCCGACGGCGGCAGGCCCCCCCGCCGGATCGGCCGGCGATCGCCCCCCCGCAGCGCTCTGCCGCCGGATCGAGGCGGCCCTCGCGCACGTGCGCGACGCACGCCTCCTCGACGCCGACGTGCAGGGTGCCTGGCAGGTTGTGCATGGCATCCTGGCCTTCGGCCCGGACCTGCCGCTGGCCCATGACGGCACGGTGTCACCCGCCCTCCAGCACCTGCTCGGTGGTGGCCGGCTCACCGGCTGGCACCTGCGGCCGGGCAAGCCGGGCGTGATCGCCGTCGTCGAGGAGGGGAGCACGATGGGCCAGGGCCATCCTGACCAGTGGCTCGGCTACCTGTCGCAATGCGGCGTCGACGCCGATGGCCCGGCCGGACTGCCGCTCGACACCCCGCTCTCGATCGCCGGCCGCTCCTTCACGCTCGGCGATCTCCTCGCCCAGGCACAGCACGACATCCGCCCCGGCCAGGAGGCGACCTGGACGCTGATGGCCCTGGCCGCCTATCTCCCCACCGACGCCTCGTGGACGGCCGGCGACGGTTCGACCTGGAACGTCGAGCGGGTCGTCCGCATGGAGGCCGAGGCCGACATCTTCGGCGCGGCCTGCGGCGGCGCCCATCGGCTCTACGGCCTGGCTGCCGCGGTCGCCGCCCGCCGCAGTTCCGGGCTGCCGATCGAACCCGACAGCGGCTGGTGGGTGGCGGAGGCGGTGCTCGAGGATGCGATCGAGCGGGCCCGCCTCTTCCAGCAGGCCGACGGCTGTTTTTCCATCCACTCCTTCGAACGACCGGGCACCTCGCCCGACGTCTTCGCCCGCCTCGGCGCCACCGGCCACGTCTTCGAGGTGCTGGCACTGGCGCTCGACGACGACCGGCTCGCGGAGCCCTGGATGGTCCGCGCCGCCCAACGCCTGGTCACGCTTCTCGAACAGACCGCCGACGTCGATGTCGAGTGCGGCGGCCTGTACCATTCGGCCCACGGCCTCGCGCTCTACCGGATGCGAGCCTGTGGCCGGCTCAGCCCACGGCCAGAGCCGTGACGAGCGAGTGCACTGCGTCGACGAGCACGGGCAGGTCGCCGTGCCAGTCGATGACGACGCTTTCCTGCGTTCGCATGTTCTTGAACTGGGCCTTGCCGGCCGCGAACTCGTCGCCACCGAGGATCAGGGCCGCGGGAAACCCACGTTTGGCGGCGAGCTTCAACTGTTGGCCGACCCGCTTCGCCTCGGGGAAAAACTCCACGGCCAGGCCTGCGGCCCGCAGGGCGGCCGCGATCCGCAGGTAGTCGGCGCGGCGGTCGGCGTCGAAGTGGACGAGGAACACCTGGGCCGGCGTCTCCACCGCCTCGAGGCGGCCGAGTTCCTCGAGCCCGGCCAGCAGCCGATCGATGCCCAGCGACGCCCCGACGCCGGGCAGCGGCTGCTTCGTGTAGAGCCCGGCCAGATTGTCGTAGCGGCCGCCGGAGCAGATGCTGCCGAGGGCCGGCAGATCGTCGAGAAAACTCTCCAGCACGATGCCCGTGTAATAGTCGAGGCCGCGGGCGATCGACGGATCGACGACGATGCGGCCCTCGGCCACGCCGGCCGCCGCGGCGCCGGCCATGATGTCGCGCAGCGCCTCCACCCCCTGCCGGCCCGCCTCGACGGCGCCGGCGAGCGCCTCCAGTCGGCCCATGACCGCATCGACCGGCCCCGCGAGGCCGGCCATCTCCAGCAGCGCCGCCACCGCCTCCGGGCCGACGCCATGCCCGGCGAGCTCGGCGGCCACCGCCTGCGGAGTCGCCTTGCCGAGCTTGTCGAGGCTCCGCAGCACGATCGGTCCCCGATCGGCGAGCCCGAGCCGCGTCAACACGCCGCCCAGCACCCGTCGGTCGTTGATCCGGATCGTGAAGCCGCCGACCCCGATCGCCGCGAGCAGATCGTGCACCACGAGCACCATCTCCAGGTCGGCCACGGGGCTGGTGGTGCCGATCGTGTCGAAGTCGCACTGCATGAACTCGCGGTACCGGCCGCGCTGGGTGTTCTCCCCGCGCCACACGGTCGCCATGTGATACCGCTTGAAGGGCAGGCCCAGGTCGTGCACGTGCTGGGCGGCGAACCGCGCGAAGGGCACGGTGAGATCAAACCGCATGCCCACCTCCCGGCCGCCATGGTCGGTGAAGCGGTACATCTGCTTGTCGGTCTCCTCGCTCCCCTTGCCGGTGAGGATCTCGATGTATTCGAGCGCCGGCGTGTCGATCGGGGCGAAGCCGTAGGAGCGGTACACCCGCCGGGCGACGTCGAGGATCCGCTCGCGGGCCAGGGCCTGCGCCGGCAGATGGTCACGGAAGCCCTTCAGGGTGCGCGGTTCGATCACGAGGCTCTTCCCGTCAGATGATCTGGAGCAGCGGGGGCTTCGGGCTGCGGATCGACTTGCGGCGATTGCTCTTCTTGCGACCGTCCCCCACGTGCTCGCCGCCCGGGCCGAGCACCGCGTCCATGTATTCCTCGACCTGCTCGCAGGTCTCGAAATATTGGTCGTAAACCCAGTCGTCCTCGTACTCGCACTCCTTCGTCGTGTATTCGCGGCAGATCTGCGGCCGGGTGTCGTAGATGCCGCAACGGTGATCCGCGCCGAGATGCTTGCAGACGGTGTGCACGCAGACGTACCAGTCGCCGTCCTCCGTGAACACGGTGGCCTGATCGTGGAGCAGGAACCAGCGGATGTACTCGAACTCCTCGCGGGTCGTCGGCTTCTCCAGCGGCAGGGCGAAGTAGCGACAGCACTTCGCGGTGCAGAACTCGCAGAGCACCTTGTCCTTGGGCACGTCGCCCCGCTTCGGCTTCGCGGCGAGCACGGGCAGCGGCAGGTCGGCGATCGGCATGATGACGCTCCTCCGGAATGGGGCCGACAATATAGCGTGTTTGGGCGGCGGTTTCGGGCCGATATACTGCCGGCGAATCGCCGTCGTTCGAGGAAGGGAATCCCGCCGTGCCGAAACGCTGGCATATTCGCCCCCACGACCGCGCGGCGGTGGCACGGCTCGAGCGTGCGGCAGGCGTGCCGAGCATCGTCGCGGCGCTGCTCACGGCCCGCGGGATCACGGCCGCGGAGCAGGTGAAGTCGTTCCTCGCCGGCACGATGGCCGAACTGCGCGATCCCGAAGCGCTGCCCGGCATATCGGCCGCGGCCGACCGCGTTCTGGCCGCCGCGCGGGCCGGCCGCAGAATCGTGGTCTATGGCGACTACGACGCCGACGGCATGTGCGCCACCGCGATCCTGATGGGCTGCCTGGAGGCGATCGACGCCCAGGCGTCGTGGTACGTGCCCGACCGGCTGGAAGAGGGCTACGGCCTCAACGCCGGCGCGCTGGAATCGCTCGCGGCGGGGGGCGCCGGCCTCGTGGTCACCGTCGACTGCGGCATCGCCAGCGTCGCCGAGGCGCGGCGGGCCCGCGAGTTGGGCCTGGAACTGATCATCACCGATCACCACTCGTTCGGCGACACCCTCCCCGAGGCCGACGTGCTCGTCCATCCGCGGCTGCCGGGGTTCGGCTACCCCTTTGGTGAGCTCTGCGGAGCGGGCGTGGCCTTCAAGCTGGCCTGGGCCATCGCCACGCGGGCCAGCGGCGCGAAGCAGGTGACGCCCCGGCTCCGGGAGATGCTCCTCCGCGGCATGGGGCTGGCGGCCCTCGGCACGGTGGCCGACGTCGTGCCCCTGCTCGACGAGAATCGCATCTATGTCAAGCACGGCCTCGAATGCCTGCGGCAGCGGGGCGGGCCCGGCCTGGCCCGACTCATCGAACTCGCGGGCCTGCACGAGAAGTCGGCCCTCGAAGCCGAAGACGTCGCCTTCCGGCTGGCACCGCGGCTCAACGCGGCGGGGCGGCTCGGCCAGGCGGCCTGCGGCATCGAGCTGCTCACCACCACCGACCCCGCCCGGGCCGCGCACCTCGCCACCTACCTCCACGAGCTCAATGCCCAGCGCGAGACCGAGGAGCGGAGCATCCAACTGGCGGCGAAGAAGCAGGCCCGCGAGCGGTTCGACCCCGAGGCCGACGCGGCGCTGGTGCTCGCCGACCGCGGCTGGCACGCCGGCGTGATCGGCATCGTGGCCGGCCGGCTCGCGGAGAAGTTCCACCGGCCCGTGGTGATGATCGCCCAGGACTCCCATCAGGGCCGGCCGGGGATCGGGAGCGTGCGGAGCGTGCCGGGCTTCGACGTCCATGAGGCAATCCTGGCCTGCCGCGAGCACCTCGTCACCTGCGGTGGTCACGCCGCGGCGGCGGGGCTGCGGATCGAGGACGACCGGATCGAGGAGTTCCGCGCGGCCTTCCTGGCGGCGGTCGATCAACGGCTCCCCGAGGACCTGCGGCGGGCCCAGGTGACGATCGACGGCGAGACGACGCTCGGCGGCCTCACGCTCGACGCCGTGGAGCAGCTGGAGCGGCTCGCGCCCTTCGGCCAGGCCAACCGCCGGCCGGTGCTCTGCGCCTCCGCCGTGACGCTCGCCGAGCCGCCGCGCGCGATCGGCGCCGGCGGCAAGCACCTGGCCATGCAGTTCCGGCAGCACGGCGCGAAGGTCCGCGGGATCGCCTTCGGTGCCGCGGAGTGGCTGCCGCACCTGCCCGCGCCGGGTCAGCCCTTCCATGTGGCCTTCAAGCCGAAGATCAACGAGTTTCGCGGCCGGCGAACGGCGGAGATGGAAGTCATCGACTGGCGGCCCGACGGCATCGACGTCGGCGTCGATCTGCCGGAGCCCGTCGTCGCGACGTCCTATCCGGCCGCCACCTGACCCCAGGAGCCAGTTCCGTGCATCACCCCCTCCTCCCCCTGCTCTGCCTCGCATGGCTCCTCCTCGCTCCGGCCGCCCGGGCCGACGACTGGCCGCAATGGATGGGGCCACGCCGGGACGCGATCTGGCGGGAAGCCGGCCTGACCGCGGCCCTGCCGGCCGCCGGCCTGCCGGTGAAGTGGCGGGTGGAGGTGAAGGGGGGCTACGCCGGTCCGGCCGTCGCCGGTGGCCGCCTGTACCTCATGGACTACGACCGCCGCGCCGGCGACCTGGCCAACGCCCCCAACGACCGCACGCTGCTCATGGGCAACGAGCGGATCCTGTGCCTCGATGCGGCGACCGGCAAACTCCTGTGGAAGCACGAGTACGACTGCCCGTACTCGATCTCCTACGCCGCCGGGCCGCGGTGCACGCCGACGGTGGCCGACGGCCGCGTCTACGCCCTCGGCGCCGAGGGGCATCTCACCTGCCTCGATGCGGTCTCGGGCCGCGTGCTGTGGACGAGGAATTTCCAGCAGGACTTCTCCGCCCCGGTGCCGATCTGGGGCTTCTGCGGGCATCCGCTCGTGGAGGGCGATCTGCTCGTCTGCCTGGTCGGTGGACCAGGCAGCGTGGCCGTGGCCTTCGACAAGATCACGGGGGCGGAACGGTGGCGGGCGCTGACGGCCAGTGAGAGCGGTTACTGTCCGCCCACGATGATCGAGGCTGCCGGCCGCCGGCAGCTCGTGATCTGGGACGCCGACAACCTCAACGCCCTCGACGTGGCCACGGGCAAGGTGCTCTGGTCGCGGCCGCTCAAGCCGATGTATGGCATGTCGATCATGGCCCCGCAGGTGGCCGACACGCAGGCCGGCCGCGTGCTCTTCGCCAGCGGCATCGGCCGCGTGGGGGCGCTGTTCCGGCTGGCCGCCGAAGCTCCCGGCGCGGAGGTCGTGTGGCGCGGGGCGGCGAAGTCGGCCGTCTACTGCGCCAACAGCACCCCCTGCATCGTTGGCGATGTGCTCTACGGCTGCGACTGCGAAACGGGCATGCTGACCGCCGTCGCGCTCGCCGACGGCCGGCGACTGTGGGAGACCGCCGCTCCCACGACGGGCGACCGCCGCGGCAAGCACGGCACCGCGTTTCTCGTGCGGCAGGGGGAGGTCGTCGCGGGAGACCCGCCGGGCACGACCCGCACCTGGCTGTTCAGCGAGACGGGCGACCTGATCCTGGCCCGCCTGTCACCGGAGAAGTATGAGGAACTGGGCCGCATGCGTCTCCTCGCCCCGACGAACGAGTGCTTCGGCCGGGAGGTGGTGTGGAGCCATCCGGCGTTCGCCGGCCGCTGCATCTTCGTGCGGAATGACCGCGAACTCGTGTGCGTGAACGCGGCGGAGTGAGCGGCCGGCCGTGGGTTCTTTCGCGGTCGTGGAGGCCGTTTCCGCGGGGGCGGCGGTCGCCAGGCGGCGACATTGTCCCGCGGCAACGAACCGTGTACTCTCTTGGGATCTCTCCCGCGTGCGGTGATCTGTCGCACCATTCGGGGCGTAGCTCAGCCTGGCTAGAGCGCTACGTTCGGGACGTAGAGGTCGCTGGTTCGAATCCAGTCGCCCCGACATCACTTACCGTACGAGACTGCACCATCCCGGAGATGGGCTCGTCCGTACGGCCGTCACCGGTGCCATCGCCTCCTTGGGCACCGGATTCGACCGACGGGCCCCGGCAACACGCCCGAACGCCCTGATTGTCGTGTGGCGTGTCGGGTGACACGTCGTGATCGTCGTGGACCGCCGGCGTCGTCCAGTGAAAGCTGGGGCGAAAACCAGTACAGGTTTTGGTACCACGTCGATGCGATGTCCTGCGAGCCGCTGTTCGCGTGGGCGCAGGCACTCGAGGACGTCGATCGTGATCTGGCGGCGAAATACGCGACCGAGGCCCGCCAGTTCCGCGACGACATTCGCTGCAGCGTGGAACGTTCGATCGTGCTGACGCCGTTGCGGAAGCTGCGGAGCGGCGTCTGGCGTTCGTACTCTCCCGGCGTCTGCTATGCCCGTGGGCCGTTCATCAGCTTTTGGGGCGGTTCCGGCTATGGGTGCGAGGACTTTTGCCATCAGCACGTGTTGTTGCGGTCTTGGGGCTGGGCCCCTGGCGATGAGTGGCTTGCCGGCAGCCTGGAAGTGCCCGAAGACCGCTATCTGTTTCGGCAATACAACCGCGAACTGGCGGACCGCCGTCAGAAACGGGGCAACGCGGCCCGGGACGATTCGTTCTGGGGCGGAATCAGCCGACCCTTGGGCTACCATTCCGTGACCGACGCTCATCTGTTTCGCGACAACGTCGCCGGCGTTTCTGCGGAGTTGGACCAACAACTCCGTCCTGCACGTCATCTTTTCGCCCCAGGGAAGGTATTACGCCACGGAAGGCGCGACGCCCGCCTTGAAAAACGTGGGCGAACTCAATAGCAACGGCGCCGGCTGGCCGATGCGGAACGACCGCAACCTGCTCGTTCTTGAGATCGGCGGCACGTTGTGGCTGGCGAAGGCGACGCCCCGGCATTGGCTGGCGCAGGGCAGGACGATCAGCGTCAAGAACGCTCCCACGTATTTCGGCACGGTGGGTTACGAGATCGCCTCCGCCGTGGACGACGGTGCGATCAACGCGACCGTCGACATGCCCGCACGGAATGCGCTTCAGGACAATGCGCCCAAGGAAGTCGTGCTGCGTTTCCGCCACGCCGTGTCCGCCCCGATCAAGGGCGTCACGGTCAACGGCAAGCCGTGGACCGAGTTCAGCAAGGACAAGGAAACCATCGCCCTCAAGGGTCTGACCGGCACCGTGAACGTGTCGGCCCGATATTGAGGCCGCGACCTGGCCACCGGCTCATCGGGCCGGCAGCCGCAGGCACTCCCGTAACGTGGTCATCATCGCCCGCTGCAAGTCGGCGACCTTTCCCATCGCCGCACGGACTTTCGCCCGGGCCGCGTCATGGTCGGCGTCGATCCGGAGCAGGGCCGCGGCGATGTCATCGCCGCTGGCGGCGTCGATCTCCACAAGCCAGTCCTCCAGCCCGATGTCCCGCCACATCTGGCCCTTCCAGGTGTCTTCGGGCTGGCGGATATGAATCGCCGGTACGCCGTGCCCGACCGCGAGGATCGGCGAATGCATTTCGATGCTCACCATCGCCCGCGCGCGGCGGAAGAGCGAGTCGGCCTCGTCGGTGATCCAAAACGATCGTCGGCGCACGACCTTATCCTTCACGTCGCCGGGCAACGGATCGAACACCAGCGGGTCGATGAGGTCGACCATGTAGGACATTTCGGGGCAAATCACCGCCTTCAGCCCCGTTTCGCGGACCCACCGGACGATCGCCTGCCGCAGTTTGGCGTGGTCCTTCTCGGCCGTGGCCTCGTTGACCCGTTCGGTTTCCTCGATCTTCGCCGGGGATGGCCGATACCACTGGTCCATTTTGTGGAAGGGCGTCCAGCGGAGCCGCGGCACGAAGCAGGCGTAGCGGCCCGGTTCGAGGCCGTGCTGCTGCAGGAAGGCGAGGGCCTTCGGCTCGTCGAGCACGTCGCAGGCGAAGGCGGCGTCGGGCCCGAACGACAGCGTCGGGCCGCGCAGCTCCTTCCCGCGGAGCAACTCGAGCGATTTTGTGTCGCGACAGGCGACGAAACTGGCCCGGGCGAGCAACTCGGCCAGTGGAGGATCCAAGGAGGGAAACGTGACGCCGCCGAAGCCGAACGGCCTGCCCGTCATCTTGATCCACTGCCGCAGATGATCGATCCGCATCGGGTTCGGCCCGCTCCCGTGCAGATAGAAGTCGCAGCGGTCGAAAAAGGGCCGGATCGCTTCGTCGGGAACGGGCTTGGGAGTCCGCAGTTCCCGCGGCACGATCGTCAGTTTTGGAAACCGCTTCAGGAGCATCTTTTCGACCGCGTCATCGACGACGATCGGCCAGAGGACCGTGCGGGCCTCGGGAAGATGCTTTTCCAGCAGCGCAAGCATGCCGGGGGTGTGGGCGATGTCGCCGATATTGACGGTCTGCCAGCCCGACTTCAGGAGAATCGTCGGCCCTGCTCCATCCCGGGGGGAAGAGCCTTCCTGGCCGGCGCCGAGGATCGGGCCACGGGCGGTCCCACAGGCGATGCCCGCCGCCGCGGTCCGCAGGAGGGTGCGGCGTCTGAAGAGCGGAGGCATGACGAGTGCTCCTGTCGATGGGAGAAACTTAAACCATACTGCCGATCGAGCCGCGGACTCAACCTCGGGGCGTGGACAGCCTTGACCCGCTGCCGCGGCAAGTTCGTCAGGGTAGCCGGCGATGAACGGCACCGTCCATATCTTGCCCCGGATTCGAGCCCGAGGCCGGGGCGAAGCGTACGGGAAAGGGGCGGTCTCAAAGACGGACGGATCAGGGCTTCGCCGGCTCCCACAGTTCCGCCAGGTCGAGCGCCAGGTACTCGTAGCAATGCAGGCTTGGAGCAATGGAGGCTCCCCGAGTGCTTCGCACTGCTCCGGCGAAGGATGGAGGCCGATGATCCGAAGTCGGAAACGCGATCGTTCATCCGCGTGCGTGCACGAAGAGACGACACCCGTGGCTGCCTATTTGGTCTTGCTCGAGGAGGTGGCGTCATGACCAAGACCGAGACCAAGAGCACCGTGCTTCTCAAACACCATCTCAAGGCCCTGAAGTTGCCTACGCTACGCGCCGAAGCCGAGAAGATCGCCCACCGGTGTGCGGCCGACAACGCCGATCACCTGGCGTTCTTGCCGCAACTCGTGGAGTTCGAACTCATCGAGCGGGAGCGGAAGGCGGCAGAACGGAGGATCAAGGCGGCGCGATTCCCCGCTACGAAGCTGCTCGACGAGTTCGACTTCACGGCACGGCCAAGCGTCCACAAGCCGCAGGTCCTCGAACTCGTGAAGGGAGAGTATCTCGACCGTCGGGAGAAACATCCTCCTGGTCGGGCCGTCCGGTACGGGGAAGACGCATCTGGCCACGGCGCTCGGCACAGCCGCCTGCTCCCAGGGGCGGAAGGTGAGGTTCTTCCGGGTGACCGAGCTCGTCACCCTGCTGCGCGAGGCCGAAGAGGAGCAGCACCTGCTCCGGCTCCGTCAAACTCGCGAACGTCCCGGACTGGCGACGGCAGCTTGAACGTGCCCGCGAACGACCGCGAGTCACGAAGGAAGACTCCAACGCCTGGCTCCTAGCTGCTACGGCCGCGCGGCCGTGAGCCGCGAGTAATCCATGAGGCGATAGGCGGCGTCAACCGCGTCATAATCGTTGTAGGAGAAAGGTAGCGTGCCTGCTGTATAGTCTGCCGTCGTACGATGGAATCCTTTGGACAAACCACCGTCCACCGGGTCCTGGGAGACCAGGATGCTCTGCACAAGGGCATCGGCCTTGGCCTTCCAGAGCGGGTCCTTGGTCTCCTGCCACAGCCGCGTCCAGACATAAACCAGACTGCCCGCATTGCGAATGCCGAGACCGGCAGCGCGGGTCCAGCCCCAGCATGAGGGGCGCGTCTCCAAGGGTGCGTAGGGGTTGAGCCGGCGATCCCAGTTGACATGCCGCTCCTCGCACCAGCGGGCGATCTCCATCGCCAGCTTCAGGTCCTTGTCCTTGGCATCGGCGTAATCCAGCAGCCAGGTGCAGTAGGACAGCGCGTGGGGCGCGACTCTGTCCTGCAGGAGTTTCATCTCCATGCTGTGATGCCCCACATTCTGCCAGAACATCTCGGGCAGACAGTAGGTCTGCACCCATTTGTTGGCCCTGGCCTCGTTCTGGACAAAGTCCTGAACGCCCAGTTCCTTGCGCAAGCGCCCGAGGAACCAGAGCACCGCTTCCCCGCCATTTTCGCGTGCCTCGGAGGGCCCAAAATACCCTCCTCCCCAAAGCTTCTTGCCGGTCGTCTTATCCCGGCCGGGCCAGGCGCCGTCCTCGGGATCCTGGGCGTCGGCGAAGGCTTTGGCCAGATCCAGGGCGGCGTCGCGGAACCGCGGGTCCTTGCCGACAGCGTAAACGTCGAGATAGGCCAGGCCGTACCAGATCATCAGGCAGACGTTGCCAGCATAGACTTCGGGCAGTTTTCCGCGATGCCCGCCGTACATGAGCCAGGCCGTGCGTTCGGCCAGCGCCATGGCGTCGCGGCGCTCCTCCGGGTTGTCGGACAAGGTCGCGATGAGCGTGCAGGCGCGCACGGACGAAGGAAGGATAGGCCCGATGGTATGCATCCCCCGGACGCTGAGGTTCCTAAAGGAAACGAGTTCTTCCGAGTCCCGCATCCACCGGGCTGCGGCCAGGGCGCCTTCTCTGGCGGTCCGGTTCGGGGCCCAGTAAGGCCCGGCGAAGGTGGCCATTTTCATCACCGGCACGCCGTTCTTGAAGCCAGGCAGCGCCAGACCATTGATATGCGTATTGCCGGGCTGCGGCCAGCCGTTCTTCAGGGGATCGCCGCCGATGTACTTGTACGTCTTGCCCGGAAATTCGGCCTGGCCGATCTCCTTGCCGGCGGCATCCAACCCTGTCGCGGTAATCACCATCCTCACTTGGCCATCGGGCGCCTCTTTCCAGAGTTGGGTCAGTGGCATCCAGGGCTTTTCAAGTTCGCAGGAAAACGGTTCGGACCACGGTCCAATCCGATCCTCCGGCCTCTTCGGAGGAACCGCCGTGATGCGATACTTGACCGCTCCCGGCACCTCGTTGAAGGCGATGGTGGGAGCGTGCAAGGCGGGGAAATTCTTGCGCTCGCCCTGCATGTGGATCAGTGCCGTGCTGTAGAACGGCTGCTTGCCTGGTTCGCCGGGCCGGATCGGCTGAAGTGATTCCTCCTTGGCTTTGGCGGCCAAAGCGCTGTCGGGCTCCAACGGCTTGCCGTTGGGCTCCCAGTTGCGACCAGCAACCTGCAGTGACGGGAAGGGCGGGTGGCGGCTGACGCGAGCCCGGAAGCCGGTCTCCTCGGTCGCACCGCCGGATTCCCACTTGGCCAGGCCGACCGCGTAATCGCCGATGATGGTGCCCTCGAAGCTGACGACGCCCTCCACCGGCGCCGTGTCGGCCTTGGTGAGCGCGATCGCGCCCTTGAGCGTGTTGCCCTCGACGATCGCCTGGCCGACGGCCGCAGGAACCTCGAAGGGTTTTGCTCCGCCAAGAACTTTTGCCCGCTCAATCTTGCCCCCATCTACTCGCATGAGCACCCAGAGGCCACCGCCAAATTGACGGAATCCCCCCTGGCCGGCCCCGACGCCAAAGGGAAGCAGTTCGATCAGCGACGTGGTCGCCGGGGCCTGGGGATACACGCTGCCCCGCACCGCAATAGGATCGGCCTTGCCCAGCAAGGCGGTCTTGGCCGCAGCGGCTTTGACCGTGCCCTCGACCTTGCCACCCTTGGGAATCACATCGAGCGACACGTCGTCGGTCAGGACAGGGGACGCCTTGGCATCCTTGTTGCCGCCGCGCAGACCCTGGAGGACCAACCAGTCGGGCGTCTGCGTGAGCGTGATCGTGCCGGTGATCCGGCCATCGGCCGCGACCGTGAGCTGGTCGGGCTTCGCCAGCCACGGGGTATTGCGCCCGGTCTCGAAGGCGAAGGCCGAGACGATCTTGTTGCCGTCGCGCAGCAGTTGCAGGTCGACGATGCCCGCGGCGCCATCGAACTCCACATGGACGACCTCCTGGGCCGCGGCGGCCAGGCGTGGGGCGAGCATGAAGAGGCAGGCAACTGCCGCCAGCATTTCCCTCCGCGCGTTCTGTCGGATCATGGTCGTGAATGGGCATGTCATGGCTGATTCCTCCCGAGTGAAGGGAATAGGATAGTCCGGTCAATCGCACTGCCGCAATCATTGCCCGGTTGATAAGCGACTCGTGATTTGCCGAACCGTGCCGCACTGGCCCCGCGGCACGGTCCTGGACGCCCACCTGCCCCGTCCGAGGCGGCCGTGAGGTCCACGGCCGGTCTGCGGGTCGAGCCGACGCTCGGCTTGGCTGGCAGCCGCCGGAGGTTGGTGCGGCGTCGACCTCGTGGCCACGATCCCGCAGATGGCGAACCTGGGCGGGGGGCGGCTTCGAGATGGTGGCCGCCTCGCTCGGGCACGGACTTGGCGTCGTGAAGACGCCGGCGGGCTCGACGATGCTCTACGACGCCGGCAGGCTCGGTGCCGGCGAAGCCATAGGTCGGCCAATGGCACTGCGGCAAGCGTCGGCCGAGTGGGGCGGATCATGAGGAGCAGACATCGCTCTGGGTGGCGTCGGCTGGCGGCAGTTGCGTCTGCCAATGGAGGCACCTAAAAATGTCGGTGAAACTAGCGTTTTGAATGCTTGTGCAATGTCGGAATGGACGGGTTCAAGGTGTTGAACTTCTTTTCCGGGCTTCCTGACATGTATCGCATGGCCCTTCACTGCCGCGGGCGGCTTTGCGTTCAAGGACATGGGGGCGGCGAAGCTCGATGAGCCGACCACCGTGCTCTTGATTCGCAATGCCATGCAGCTCGCGAGCGGGCAGACGGGCTTCAGTCTCGACGGCGACAAGAAAAAGTTCGCCAACATGGTGCCCGCTCAGTTCCCCCCGTTGTTCGACGAAAGCAAAGAGCCGAGCGACGCCGAAATCGCGGCCGCGATTTCGGTCCAATTCAATCGGGTGCTCGGTCGGGCGCCCACGGCCGAGGAGGCCCTCCGCTTCGCGGAGTTGTGGCGGAAGAACCGTGCGGACGCGGGAGCGGTCGTCGGCACGCGGGCCACGCTGGCGGCCGTCTATCTATTGCCCGAGGCGATCTATCGCTGGGAACTTGCCGAGGGGCAGCCGGACGCCGATGGCAAGGTGCGACTGACGCCGCGGCAGATCGCGTACGCGATTTCCTATGGGCTCACGGATCGCCGTCCGGGACCGGGATTGACCGCTGCCGCCGCGAAGGGCGGGCTCGACACCCGCGAAGGGGTGGAGGCTGCGACGCTCGAACTCTGGCGCGATCCCAAGGCGAGCAAACCGCGGATCGCCCGGTTTTTTCGGGAGTATTTCGGCTATGGACATGCCAAGGACGTGTTTCAGGACGAGAAGTCGAATCCCGAGCACGACGCCGTCGAATTGATCAAAGACACCGACAAACTGATCGAATACATCCTCGAGAAAGACCAAAACGTGTTCGTCGAGCTGCTGACGACGAACAAGGCGTTCGTGGGGAACTCGGTTGCAGCGACGCTCAAGAAGCAGCGGGCTGACACTTTCGCCAAGTACCGAGAAAGATATGACAAAGGGCTGAAGGAGGGGAAGTACACGGAAGAATCCATGCCCTTCAAGGTCGACCGCCGCTGGATCCCGGGCCGATCGGTCTACGAGGCCTACAATCTCGCAGACTTCCCCGACGAACAGCCGGTGGACCTGCCAAAGGAACAGCGGGCAGGCGTCCTGACGCAGCCGTCGTGGCTGGCGGCCAACGCGAAGACCGACGAAAATCACGCAATTTTTCGCGGCAAGTGGGTCCGGGAAAAACTCCTCGGCGGCGTCGTTCCGGACGTGCCGATCACCGTCGACGCCCAGTTGCCGAACGCCCCGCACCATGGGCTCCGCGAGCGGATGAAGGTCACCGAGCAAGAGTACTGCTGGAAGTGCCACACCCTGATGAACCCGCTCGGCCTCACGTTCGAGTCGTACGACTGCTTCGGTCGCTTCCGCACCGCTGAGCCGGTGCTCGACGTGGAGGCCACCGAAAAGAACGTCGACAAGCAGGGGAAGTCGCTCGGCAACGTGACCAAGGCGATTCCGGTCGACACCAACGGCAAGATCAACGACTTCGGCGACCCCTCCGCGGAGGGCACGGTGGGCAACGCCGTCGAGTTGCTCCACAAGATCGCGAAGTCGGAGCGGGCCGAGCAGGTCTTCATCCGGCATGTGTTCCGCTACTTCATGGGCCGCAACGAGAATCTGGGCGATGGGCCGAGTTTGCAGTACGCCCAGAAGCGGTATCGCGAGAGCGGTGGCAGCATGAAGGCCCTGGTGGCCGCGATCATGGCGAGCGATTCCTTCCTGTATCGCGTGCCGTCGGCGAATGAAGGCCGATGAACGTATCATTTACAAGTTTGGCTGTTGGTTCGACGTCTTCCCTCCCTTTTTCTGGAGTTTTGACATGAGCCTGCCTCGTCGCGATGTTCTCAAGGGAATGACGCTCGGCGCCGGTTCGGTGCTGCTGAGCCCGATCCTCTCGAAGATGCAGGCGTTCGCCGCGGGCCAGGCCATCGCTCCGAAGCGGTTCGTCTTCGTGGTCGAGAGCAACGGTGTCCCGCCGCAACAGATGTGTCTGGCCGGCATGAAGCGGGCCGATCGTGAGGACAAACAGGGCCATCCGTTCGTCGACGAGTCGCTGGCCGACAAGCAGCTCCCGGTCTCGCTCGAGCCGGTCGATCGCTGGAAGGATCGAGTGACGATCGTGCAGGGGCTTTCGGGCCGTGTCTGCGGCGGGGGCCACTCGAACAACTTCATGGCCCTGGGCGCGTTCGGCGGCGGCCGCGGCAACGGCAACGGCGAAAGCACGAAGATCAACGACGAAACCGTCGACGGGGCCCTGTCGCGGCAACTGCCGGGCATCTTCCCGCACATCGGCATCGGAATGTCGAAGCGGATCGAAGACAACGTCATCTACAACATCTCCGCGATCGGCCCCGATCGCCCGTTGCCGACGATGGTCTCGCCGTCGTTCGCCTACTCGAATCTGTTCGGCAGCGTCGCCGAAGGGAATTCCCGTGACTTGTATGCGGCGAATGCGAACCTCCTCGACTTCATGCGGGACGACATTCGCCGAGTCGAGTCGCGTCTGGCCGGGCAGGAGCGGGAGCAGCTCGGCGCCTACCTGGAGACCTACGAGACGCTGCGGAATCGCCAGAGCCGGCTCAACGAGGTGCAGCACACGCTCCGCGAGCGGGGGCCCGTGGCGAGCGACAAGTACACGAGCGCCGTCGAGATCGACCGTCTGGACGCCATGTTCGACATCGGCGCCTGTGCCCTGATTTGCGGGCTCACGAACGTCTTGACGATTTCGTCCGCGGCGGGCATCCGCGACTTCGACGTCACCTTCACGGGCCTCGGGCTCAAGAAGGACAAGCACATGATCGGCCACGGCTCCGGTGACCAGGGCCGGACGTCCTTCGAGCTGTACGACATGATCCGGCGGTGGCATTTCGAACGGATCGCCGAGTTCATGGCGAAGCTCGAGCGTGTCCCGGAGGGCGACGGCACGATGCTCGACAACACGCTGATCGTGTATCTCAGCGACGGGGCCGAAGGCCACCACTCGCGATGCTGGGAATGGCCGATGGTGGTGCTCGGCAACCTGGGCGGCCGGCTGCGAACCGGGCGGTACATCGACTACCCGTCGTACGGGGCCCGCGGCCATCGCACGATCAGCAACATGTACACGACGTGGCTGCAGCTCGCCGGTTCCGACCGGGAGTTCTTCGGGCAGGTGGACACCAACCTCGCCGGCATCGAGACGCACGGCCCCCTCGAAGAGTTGCTGGCCTAGCTGCGAGTTTTGCAGTTTTCGGCCACGACACTTCCTTGCTCAGCGCGTTGATCTTCGCCAACTCCGCGAGCATCGCGAACCGGTTCCCGATACACTTGCGGGAACCGAGGCCGAATGGCAAGTCGGCCCCAGTCGGCAGCGGCTGCTCGTCGGCCGGAGTCGAGCGTTCGGGACAAAAGGCGAGCGGGTCGGGGTGCCAGCGGGCGTCGCGATGCAACGTCCACGGAGCGGCGCTGACGATGGTCCCCCGGGCGATCGGCACCCCACCGAGATGATCATTTGAACTCCGGAAAAAACCCATGCGTCACGCGATCGCCCTCCTGCTCCTGCCGCTCGCCCTGACCGCGCCTGCCGCCCATGCCGCCAAGCCGCGGATCGCCATGATCCCCAAGGGCACGACCCACGTGTTCTGGAAGACGGTCGAGGCCGGGGCCCGCGAGGCGGCCGCGGAACTCGACGTCGAACTCGTGTGGAAAGGGCCTCTCAAGGAGAACGACCGCGGCCAGCAGATCGCGATCGTCGAGCAGTTCGTCACCGAAGGGGTGGCCGCGATCGCCGTGGCCCCGCTCGATGCCGCGGCGCTCCGTCGCCCCGTGACCCTGGCCGGCCAGCGGAAGATCCCGGTCGTGATCTTCGACTCGGCGCTCCAAGGGGAGGCGGGCAAGGATTTCGTCAGCCTCGTCGCCACCGACAACCGCCGCGGCGGCGAACTCGGTGGCGCCGCCCTGGCCGACCGGCTCGGCGGCGCGGGGAAGGTGGTGCTGCTCCGCTACCAGGTGGGCTCCGCGAGCACCGACGCGCGGGAGGCGGGCTGTGCAGCGGCCTTGGCCGCCCGGCCGGGGATCGACGTCATCTCCGCCAACCGCTACTCCGGCGCCACCGCCGGCGAGGCGAAGACCGTGGCGCTCAACATGCTCGACACGCTGCGGAAGGCCGAAGGCATCTTTTGCCCGAATGAGTCGTCGACGTTCGGCATGCTCCTGGCCCTCCGGCAGAACAACCTGGCCGGCCGGGTGAAGTTCGTCGGCTTCGACACCTCCCCCGCCCTCATCGAGGCGCTCCGCAAGGGGGAGATCGACGCGCTGGTGGCCCAGGACCCGCGGCGGATGGGCCGGGAGACGCTGACCGCCGCCGTCCACCACCTGCGGGGCATGCCGGTCGCGCCGCTGATCGACACGGGCGCCGTGGTCGTGACCCGCGAGAATGTCGACCGGCCCGAGATCCAGAAGATTCTCCAGCTGCCGTGACCGCCCCGCCGCCATCCTCCGATCGCCTCGTGATGCAGGGCGTCCGCAAGTCGTTCGGCGCGACGGTGGCGCTGGCCGGCGTGGACCTGCGGCTGGCCGCCGGCGAGGTGCTGGCCGTGGTCGGTGAGAACGGGGCCGGCAAGAGCACGCTGATGAAAGTGCTGGCGGGCGTCGTCCAGCCGGACGCCGGCGGCCTGTGGCTCGATGGCCGAACCTACGCACCCCGCTCCCCCCGCGAGGCCCGGGCGGCGGGCGTGGCCATGATCCATCAGGAGCTCGCCCTCGCGCCGGACCTCACCGTGGCGGAGAACATCCTGCTGGCCGTTGAGCCGGTGCGGGCGGGCTTCATCCGGCGGTCTGCCATGCACGAGACGGCCCGTGCCGCCCTCGGCCAGCTCGGGCGGCCCGACATCGCCCCCGAGCGGCGGGTGGCCACGCTGCCGATCGCCGACCGACAGATGGTGGAGATCGCCCGGGCCTTGGCCGTGGGCTGCCGCGTGCTCGTTCTCGACGAGCCGACGAGCAGCCTCACCCGCGACGACGTGCGGCATCTCGCGACGGTCGTGCAGCGGCTGCGGGCGGCCGGCCAGGGGATCGTGTTCATCTCGCACATGCTCGAGGAGGTGCGCACCTTCGCCGACCGCGTGACCGTGCTCCGCGACGGCGCAACCGTCGGCGGCGGCGACCTCGCGACGCTCGCCGATGCGACGATCGTGGAATGGATGGTCGGCCGCCCGATGACCGAGCTCTACCCCCGCTCGCGGCGGACGCCGGGCGACGTCGTCCTCGAGGTCGTGGGGCTCGCCGGACGCGTGCGGCCGGAGGCGGCGTCGCTCGCCCTGCGGCGCGGCGAAGTGCTGGGGATCGCCGGGCTCGTGGGCGCCGGGCGGACGGAACTCCTGCGGGCGGTGTTCGGGCTCGATCCGGTCCGCCGCGGCACCGTCCGCGTGGCGGCCCACGTGGGGACGGCCTCACCCGCGGCCCGCTGGTCGCAGGGCGTGGGCATGGTCAGCGAGGACCGCAAGCGGGAGGGACTCGCGGTGAACCTGTCGATCGCCGACAACCTCACGCTCTCGCGGCTCGGCGACTTCGGCCCCCTGGGGCTCGTCCTTCCCGGCCGGCAGGCGGCGGCGGCCGGCCGGTGGCTCGGGCCCCTGCAGATCAAGTGCCGCGACGTCGGCCAGCCGGTGGCCGCGCTCTCCGGAGGCAACCAGCAGAAGGTGGCGGTGGCCCGCCTGCTGCACCACGACGTGGACGTGCTCCTGCTCGACGAGCCCACCCGCGGCATCGACGTGGGGGCGAAGGCGCGGATCTACGCCCTGATCGACGACCTGGCGGCGAGCGGCCGGGCGATCCTGCTCGTCAGCAGCCATCTGCCGGAGCTGCTCGGCGTGTGCGACCGCGTGGCCGTGATGAGCGGCGGCCGGCTCGGACCGGCGCGTCCCGTGGAAGAGATCGACGAGCGGACCATCATGCAGGAGGCGATCACACGCGCATGAAGACGTGGCTCTCCAGGCTCGGTCCGCTCGCGGGCCTCGTGGCGGTGACGATCCTGTTCTCGGCCCTGCGGCCGGCCCAGTTTGCGAATGCCGCGAACGCGGAGATCATGCTCCTCCAGACCGCCGTCGTGGCCACGGCGGCGCTCGGCATGACCCTCGTGATCGTGAGCGGCGGCATCGACCTGTCCGTCGGCGCCCAGATCGCGCTGGCCACCGTGACGCTCGCCACGCTCGTGTCGCGGGGCTGGTCGCCCGCTGCCGCGGCGGTCGCGACGGTGATCTGTGGTGCGGCCTGCGGCTGCCTGATCGGCGGCCTCGTCACCGGCCTGCGGCTCTCGCCGTTCATCGTCACGCTGGGCATGTGGGGGGGCCTTCGTGGCCTCGCCAAGGGCCTGGCCGGCGAGACGATGGTGGCGGCTCCCACGACCTGGCTCAACGACCTGCTCACCGCGTTGCCCGCCGACCGCCGCTGGCTCCTCGTTCCGCCCGGCGTCTGGCTCACGCTCCTGCTGGCCGCCGCGACGGCCCTGCTGCTCCAGGCCACCCGGTTCGGCCGGCACCTCGTGGCCATCGGCTCGAACGAGCCGACCGCACGGCTGTGCGGCGTGGCGGTCGACCGCGTCCGGATCGTGACCCATGCCGTCGCCTCGGCCCTGGCGGCGGTCGCGGGACTCCTCCAGTACGCCTACCTGACCGTGGGAGATCCCACGACTGCCATGGGGATGGAACTCGACGTCATCGCGGCGGTCGTGATCGGCGGGGCGAGCCTGACCGGGGGACGCGGCTCGATCGCCGGCACGCTCGTGGGCGCGATGATCATGACGGCGGTGGCCAACGGCTGCACGAAACTCGATCTGCCCAACTGGGTGCAGGAGATCGTGACGGGCGTGATCATCGTGTCGGCCGTGGCCCTCGACCGGGCGCGACGCGATGCCGACTGAGGCGGCTCGGGGTGCGCGCGGAACACCGCGCGCAGTCGCCGAAGCAGACCGCGGGCCATCGCCAGTCCGCCTGGAAGGGCCCGCGTGAGGTTCTCGTCCGGGGCGGCGATGTCGCCGGTGGCCCGGGCGTCCGGAAACATCGCGCCCGTTACCGCGACAGCACTGCATATGCATATGTGTTGCATTACGATCCAAAAACCGCGATGATTGCCGGTGCAGAGGTGAGCCGTTGCGACGTCATCCGACTTCCACCGTGCCCAAGGTCCGGCTCCGCCGGCTCGAGCGGTTGCTCCGGCATCCTGCCTGCCCGCTCTGCTGCGCGGCGGCCATCGCGGCCCTCGCGTTCGTGCTCGCGTCGGCCCGGGCGCTGCCGCTTCTGGGCGGGATTCTCGCCACACTCGCGATCGGCTGCGTGGGCCCCTGGATCGCCGTGTGCAGTTCGACGGCGGCGCTGGCATGGGATCGGCGCCGCTGCCGGGTCGGCGACACGCCCACCGCCACGATCACGTGGCGGTCGATCCTGCCGTGGTGGCGGCCGCATGTCTCTCTGTGGTGGGCCAATGCGGAGCCCGGGACGAGAAGCCCGGGTGGCCCGGCGGCCACGTCCACCGCTGCGCCGATCGACTCCACCGGCTCGGTGGCCGTGGTGCCGCGGCGGCGCGGTAGGTTTCCCCCGGTCGCACCTGCCATCGAAAGCAGCCAGCCGTTCGGTCTCGTCACCGCCCGCCGGACGCTCGCCATGCCCGCGCCCATGATCGTCTGGCCCGCGCGGGCCGACGTGCGGGTGCCCTTCGGCATCGTCGCAGCCACCGGAGTCGGCCGGGAGACGAGCGTGCGGATCCCCGGCCACTCCGGCGACTCGATCGGCGTTCGCGACTATCGCACCGGCGACTCCGTGCGGTCGATCCACTGGGCCCACACGGCGCGGCGCGGCGGACTCGTCGTCCGCGAACGGCCCGGCACCGCGGCCGCCATCGTGCGGCTGGTCGTCGATCACCGCATCCATCGGCAGGCAAGCGCCGGGACCGTCGGCCCGGATCCGGAGCCCGACCGCACGCTCGATGCCCTCGTCGACATCGCTTTCGCGATCGTCGAATCGTGGCGACCGCACGGCGTGTCGTTCGAACTCACCTGGCCCGGCCGCGCCCCGCTCGATCCCCGCACGGCGGTTGATTTCAACCTCCTCCTCGACGAACTGGCCTGCCTCGAACCGTGCGCCGCTGCCGACACGAAGCCTGGCCCACCGTGCGACCGGCCGCGGCCGGTCGATCTCGAGATCGTTCTCACGACGCCGCCGGGCCGAGCCGGTCGCGCCGCGGCCGACCAGTTGGCAGCGTCCCCCCGGCACCAGCGGCTCTGGATCATCGTCGGCGGCAGGGTCACGGAGGCCGCACGTCCCGGCCGCGACCGCGGGGAGATGGTCGTGCACGTGCCCCTCGAGCCCGATCCGATCGCGGCCGTCGATGCGGCCTTCGCGGCCTTGAATCACGACCCCGACACGCGCATCCGCAGTCGGGCAGCCGGCCGCCGCAGGAGCCACGCGCCGACATGACGCTCCTCGACTGGCTCACCGTTGCCGCCGCCTTCACGGCCGAACAGCTCGTGGACGTACCGGCCGATGCCGCCGCATGGTGGGCCGTGCTCGGCGGGACGGCATGGACGCTGTGGGCTTTCATGCTACGGGAGGCGCGGGTGTGGCTCGGGTCACGGCAAACCGCGGCGCCATCGAGAGCGACGCACAGCAGAATGCTGCGCGGTGGAATCGCAGCCGGCATATTTCTCGGGGCCGTGGCCGTGCCGCCGGCGGTCACCGCCGCCCTGGCCTGGCAGAGCCTGCCGACGGCCTGCGGCGGCGAGGGCGCGAGCCCGGAGGCGCTGCTCCTGGCTTGCTTCCGAGGTGTGCTCGGCGGGCTGCTCGCGGTAGGCACGACGGCCAGCGAGACGCGGCTCGCCCTGGCGACGACGCTCTTCATGGTCGTGCTCGCGGCGATCGTGAACGATCATCCGGCGACGGCCGTGATCAACGCGGGCTATGCCGCGATCGCGGCCTCCGCCCTCGCGGGGCGGGCTGCCGGGGCCGCCAGCCGCAGCGGCCGCGGCTCGCTACCAGGCCCGGCGGGCCTCGTCTCCTGCCTGGCGGTGGCCGCCGTGGTCGCGGTGCTCGGAGGCAGCCGCGACACCGGCGGCCGTGCGCTCGTCGGCTGGATGCCATTCTCGGGCGGCGACTCATACGCCTTTCCTTGGGCCCGCGACGGCGTGGGCGACGGCGAGAATCTCGTCGCCGCGGAAAAGAACCCGCAGGCCACGGGCCCGGTGAACTCCGGGGTCTTCGTCACGAGCCACAAGCCTTCGCTCTACGATCTCTTCAACGATCTCTACGGCGAGCCGCCCAAGCCGAAGAACGAGGAACGGAAGCGGGCCTTTGGCCTCGGGCCGCAGGATCTGCCACCGACCGACCAGCACCTGGCCGACAGCGAGCACGCCGGCCGGGAGTTTTCCACGGTGCGGAAGGCCCGTCCGCGGTCGCGTCGGCCGACGACGGAACTCACCGCCCGGGCGCTCGTCACGCTCACCGGCCCCGCCCCCGCCCACCTCCGGCTTGCCGTCTACGACGCGTTCGATGGCCGGTCGTGGCGGGAGCCTACGGCGGCAGCAGAGATGCCGCGCGACTGCCGGCTCGAGCATGCCGGCGGTGACTGGATGCGGTGGCAGGGGGTGCCGATGCCCCCCCCGGACGCCGCCGACACCCATGCGATCACGATCGGCAGCGTGCGCAGCGGCATGCTGCCGCTGCCCGCGCGGGCCGACGCCATGCGGATCGACAAGATCGACCGGCCCGACTTCTACCGCACCCCGGCCGACGATGTGGTGACGCTCGATGGCATCGAGGCGACGGCCGGCACGACGGTGCACACCCGGAGCCTTCCGGGCGGCATCGATGCCACAGGCGCGATCGCGGTCGCCACGCCACCGGCGGTCGACGCGACCGTGCGGGATGAGGTGCCCGCGTGGGTGGGCGATGTGCTCCAGGCCTGGGGAATCGGCCGCGATCCTGCGGCCGCGGGCTGGCCGCACGTGGCGGGAGTCGTGGCCGAGATCCAGCGGCGGATCATCCGCGATGACTCGGCGAGCCCGCCCGACGACTGCCCCGACACGCTCCGGCACGTGCTCACGGTATCGCACCGCGGGCGGCCGTACGACTTCGCCGGCGCCGCGGCGATGCTGCTGCGGGGGTGCGGCTATCCGACGCGCGTGGTCGGGGGGCTGCATGTGTCGGGGGAGCGGCGCGACGTGCGGTCGCGACGGTTCGTCGCCACGGCCGAAGATGCCCATGTGTGGGCTGAAGTTCTCGCTGCGTCGGGCCGCTGGATTCCGCTCGAGCCGACGCCGGGCTATCGGCTGCGGCCGCCGACCGTGCCATGGACCACGCGGGCGCTCGATGCCCTCCGGGACGCCGCCGCGTGGCTGCGTGCCCGGGCCATCACCATCGCGGCGATCGGTGCCGGGCTCGCCTTGCTGGCTGCGGCCGCGGCCGTCGGGTGGCGGTGGTGCGTCGATGCCCTGGCGACGGCCTGGTGGCGGCAGGCGATGCGGCGCGACGACGTCTGCCCGACGCGGGCGGCCTGGCACCTCATCGCCTGGCGGGCGTGGCTCGCCGGCTGTCCCAGGCGGCCGGCGGAGACGGTGCGCGACTGGCATCGGCGGACGCTGGCCGCGGCCGCAGCCGACGACCCGATGGCATTCGTCAACGCCTTCGAACAGTCGGCCTATGGACGCCCCGCGACCCCTCGAGACCGGCTGCGCCACGGGCAGGCGGCCGCGGCGGCCGCGCAGCACGTCACCGTCGCCCGGCTCCGCCAACGATTCACCACAGAGGCCCACCGATGGCAACCACCATGATCAAGTCGGATCGAATCAATCTCGGTGAGTCATTCGGACTCATCGAAAGCCTGCGGCACCGGCTCCGGGAGACGCTTCGCGGCAAGGCGGAGGCCTGCGATCTCGCGCTCGCCTGCCTGCTCGCCCGCGGGCACCTCCTGATCGAGGATCCGCCCGGCCTGGGCAAGACGACGCTCGCGAAGGGGCTGGCCGCGCTGGTGGGGGGCAGGTTCGCGCGGATCCAGTGCACCCCCGATCTCCTGCCCACCGACATCACCGGCTTCACGCTCTACAACCAGCAGACCCGCTCGTTCGAGTTTCGGGCCGGGCCGGTGTTTGCGGACGTCCTCCTCGCCGACGAGATCAACCGTGCCACGCCGCGGACGCAGAGCGCGCTGCTCGAGGCGATGGCCGAGCGGCAGGTGACGATCGACGACGATTGCCATCGGCTGGCGCGGGGATTCTTCGTCGTGGCCACGCAGAACCCGCTCGAGCATCTCGGCACCTATCCGCTCCCCGAGGCCCAGCTCGACCGGTTCGCGATGCGGCTGTCGATCGGCGCGCCCGACCGGGCGACGGAACTCGAACTGCTCCAGGAGGCGCGAGGCCGGGATCAGGCCGCCGACGTCCTCGATGCGGTCATCGACCAGGCGGCGCTCGAGCGGCTGCAGGAGACGACGGCCAAACTTCTCGTGAACGAGGCCGTGACGGGGTATCTCGTGGACGTGGGCCGCACATGCCGTGACCTGCGGGGCGGGTCGGGCGGTCCGAGCCCGCGTGGCCTGCTCATCTGGCAGCGAGTGGCCCAGGCCTGGGCGGTGCTCCAGGGCCGGGATCACGTCACGCCCGACGACGTACGGCACGTGGCCGGGCCGGTGCTCGGCGTGCGGCTCGAGCTTGCACCGGCGGAAAGCGACCGGCTCGTCGCCGAAGCGCTCGACCGGGTGCCCGTGCCGCTCGGCGGCCGCCGCGGATGACCGGCCGCCGTAATCCATCACAGCCATGGAACAGGGAGAAGAATGATGGCGATGCATGACTGGCTGGTGATGGCCTGCGGGGCCGCGTGCCGCGCGGTGGCGGCGCTGGCGAATGCTGCCCCCACGGTCCTCTGCGGCCTGGTCGTCGCGGCGGTGATCCGCGAGCTCTTCGGGCCCGCCCTGACTCGGCGGCTGCTGGCCGCCGGGTCGTGGTGGTCGCTCCTCCGCGCCTGGCTGCTTGGCATGCTTCTGCCGGTGTGTTCGATCGGGGCGATCCCGGTGGCCCGGGAGCTCCGGCGGGCCGGCCTCGCCGGCGGCGCGGTGCTCGCGTTCGCCGTCTCCGCGCCGCTCTTCAATCCGATCTCACTGCTCTACGGGCTCACGCTCTCGCACCCGTTCGTGATCGTCGGCTTCGCGCTGGCGTCGATGGTGGTCGTGACTGCGGTGGGGCTCGCCTGGGAACGGCTCGGCGGCGCGGAGGATGCGGCCCCTGCTGGGGATGAGCCCCGGATTCCGCCCGGCTGGCGGCGGGCCGTCGCGCTGTTGCTGGCGACGGTGCGGGAGGCGGCGGGACCGACGGCGGGCTACGCCGCGCTCGCCCTCCTGGGCGTCGGCCTGCTCGCGGCATGCCTGCCGTTCGGCAGCCTGCAACGGTCGATGAAGGCGTTCGACCCGTGGGCGCCGCCGCTGATGGCCGCGGTCGGCACGCCGGCCTTCCTCACGCCCACCGACGCGATGATGCAGATCGGCTCGATGTTCGACCACGGCAACTCCGTCGGGGCTGCTTTCGTGCTCCTGTCGGTGGGAGCGGGCCTCAATCTCGGCCTCATCGCCTGGGCGTGGCGGGCCTGGGGCGGACGGCGGACGGCGTGCTGGCTGGCGGTGTTCTGCGGCGGGGTGCTCTGCGTCGCCGCGGTTATCGAGCGGCCGCTGTCGTTCCGAGATTCGCCCCCCGAAGATCACACGCACGCCTTCGACGTGTTCTGCATGCCGTTTCCGCCCGAGACGGCCGATCCCGTGGCCCGGAGCGTCGCGCTGCTCGCCGACCGTGTGCCGGCCCATGCCTGGTCGGCGCTCGCACTCCTGGCAAGCCTCGTAGCGGCAGGGGCCCTGCTCGCGGCATTCGATCCCGGCCGGAGCATCGAGGCACGACTGGAGCAGAGTGCGGCCACCGTCGGCCAGAGATCACGCCACCACGCGCTCGACGTGACGGTGCCACCGCCAGTGCTTGGCGCGGTCCTCCTCGGCGGGTTGGTTGCGGTCAGCGTGGTGGCGGCCTATCTCTACTATCCCGATCTGCCCACCTGCCTCGAGGATCTGCGGACGGTCGAGACGGAGACCCATGCGGCCGCGCTTGCCGGCGACAAGCGCCGCACCCAGGTCTGGATCGCGGCCTGGGAGGATCTCGTGCGGCGGACGGAGGTGGGCATCTGGATCCGCCGCGGCAGCGTCACCCACGAGATGACCACCGCCGCCGAGGCGCTCCGCGAACGGATCGAAGCCTTGGAGCATGCCGTGCTCGATCCGGAGGAGATCGACAGGGAGCACGTGGCCAAGGAACTCAAATTGCTGCTCGCCGCGGGTCGTGCGCATCGTGACGCTTTGCGTCCCGCCTGCGCGGCGAACTGTCCCGCTGGCCGCTGACTGCCGAACCGCCGGGAATCACGCCCCGCCAACTGTCCCCGGCGGAAAACCCGCGCCTTCAGGCCGCTACGGGCCGCATGCTCTTGCCGGCTCCATAGGATCGGTCACAGCCATCCGCAGGCCCGGCCGCCGAGCGCGGCCGGCAACGGAAGGCGGCGTGCTCCGGGAGTCGAGGCCCATGGATGCGGCCGGTTCGCCTCGCGTTCTCTTGCGACCACTCGCGGCGGCCCTCGCCCTGGTCGCGGCCGCGCCTGCCCATGCGGCGACCGGTCTACGCGATGCGACCGTCGCGGCCGATGCCGACCGGCAGGACCAGCCCGTCGCGGCGCGGCGGATGTATGCGACCGCCATGATCGGCTCGTCGGTGGGCGAGTCGCCGGCCCGGGCGGGCGGACCGCTCGTGGCCGGCCAGGGAGCCTGCGGCGTCGCCGTGCCGCGTTCCAGCGGTGATGTGCGTTTGGAACTCGAAGTCCGCCGCCGTCAGCCGCTCGGCGGTGGGCCGCGGCCCAGCGGCGCGACGGCCGGCACGGAGGCCCCGGCCACACCGCCGGTCGAGGAATGGACCACCATGGCGAACGTGTGGCGTGATCTGCCGCTGACGCAGCATTTCGGGGTGTACGCGGGGGGCGGCATCGGCGTCGGCGTCCGCAGGCCCAGCGGCGCCGACACGGCGCCGCGCGCGGGGCTCGGCTGGCAGGCCGGCGCCGGCGTCACCTATGCGGGCACGGAGCGGGTGACGTTCGACGTCGGCTACCGCTTCTCCGGCCTCGAGGCGGCCGGCCCACGGACGACGGTCGGAGAAAGCGAACTGCTGTTTGCGATCCGCATCGACGAGCCGTTCCGCGGCCTGTGGCGCGACACCGGCCGCTGACGCGTCCCGGTCGCCCGCCGAGACACCCCCCAATCCCGCCGCACGCCGCCTGGCCGGACGGGCACCTTTACGGCGCCTCGTCCTCCTCGACGACCGTGTCGTCATCCCCTTCGTCAGCGATCCGCCACGCCGGGAATGGGTCGTCGAATCCGAGCCAGCCCTCGGGCCCGAGGTCGAGCTCGGCATCGGACAGACAGCACCGGTCGAGCCGTTCGATCAGGTCGGGCACGAGTTTGGCACCGATCACCACGAGTTCCTGCCGCCGGTCACCCCACGGCTCCTGCCAGATCGCGGCGACGTCTTCGGCATCGAGATCCTCGGGCCACTCGTCCCGCGGGGCGGTCGCGAGCCACGATCCCCCCGGTTGCAGGCTCGACACCACTCCCGCGCTCGACCAGACACCGGCCCAGTCGTGGCGGGTGGCCAGCCACAGAAAGCCTTTGGATCGGATCACCCCTTTGAAGGCCGGGCCGGTGACGAGATCCCAGAAGCGCTGCGGATGGAGCGGTCGCCGCGCCTGAAATATCCGGCTCGAAAGGCCATATTCCTCGGTCTCCGGGACATGCGTCCCCGGTGCCTCGGCCAGCCATCCCGGATGGCTCGCGGCATGCTCCATGTCGAAAGCGTTCGTCCCGAGAATCGTCGTCAGAGGAACCTGGCCCCGCGACGCACGGACGATCCGTGCCGCCGGATTGAGTTTCCTGAGGATCGCCTCCAGGTAGTCGATTTCCGCTGCCGCGACGAGGTCGGTCTTGTTGATGACGAGGACGTTGGCGAACTCCACCTGATCGACGAGCAGTTGCACGAGATCACGGGCATCATTTTCGTCCAGGCCGACGCCCCGGTCGCGAAGTTCGTCCCGGGAGCAGTAGTCGTCGAGGAAGTTGCGGGCATCGACGACCGTGACAAGCGTGTCGAGGCGGGCCAACGCCGCCAGGCTGTCCCCCTGCTCGTCGGTGAAGGTGAACGTCTCGGCGACGGGCAGCGGCTCGGAGATCCCCGTGCTCTCGATGAGCAGGTAGTCGAATCGGCCCTCCCGGGCCAGCCGGGCCACCTCCTCGAGCAGGTCCTCGCGGAGCGTGCAGCAGATGCAGCCGTTGGAAAACTCGACGAGTTTTTCTTCGGTGCGGCTGAGCTTTGCGGCGGACGAAGCCGCCCGGGAACTGCCGACGAGCTGGGCGTCGATGTTCACTTCACTCATGTCGTTGACGATCACCGCCACCCGCAGGCCCTCGCGGTTGGCGAGGATGTGGTTGAGGAGCGTCGTCTTGCCGGCCCCGAGAAAGCCGGAGAGCACCGTGACCGGCAGGCGGCTGTCGACGGTGCCCGCCGGGAAGCGGGTGATGCTCGGCGCGTTGTCAGGAACGAGCGACATGGCTTGGCCTCCTGGAAGATGATCCTGCCGGTCCGCAGCCATTGTGAGCTGCCTGCAACTCAATTGCAAGTGCAACCGAATAGACCACGGCCGCCGGACGCCGAAACTGCCCCGCACATCCTGATCGCGGGTCGGCCGAGGGATTCCTCATGCCCCCGGCCCGAGGAGGGCCAGGTCTCGTCCGACCAGCCCCGGTTGTCGCTCCTCGTGTCGGCGGGCGAGCCGCGAGCGGACCCGCGACCTCCCGTCACTTGCTCCGCGTCTGGAGGAACAACGCCACGCCCCGCTTGTTGCTGATGACCACGTCGGTGTGGCCGTCGCCGTCGACGTCCTGGGTGGCGAACTGCGTGCCCACGCCGCTGTCGTCGTCGATGCGATGCGGCGCGAGCGTGACCACGCCTGTGGAGTCCTTTTGGACCTGGAACCAGTAGAGCAGCGGCGGATCCGCGGGATGATCGTCTCCACCGGGCCCATGTGCCCAGAAGCGACGGCCGGTGACGAAATCCTTCAGTCCATCGCCGTCGATATCGACGTGACTGAGCGAGTGGGTCTGTCCCGGCAGCGCGAACAGGCCGCGATCACCGAGCAGGATGCAGAACCGGTCTCCGGCCACGCCCACGCCCACTTCCAATCCGGGCGCATTGACCTGCGGCTGGGCGACGAGGTCCTTCAACGACGCTGCCACGGCATCCTTCTCGATCGTGCCCACGAGCGAATCGACGACGGTTCCCGCATAGCCATCGATCGTTTTCTCGACAGCAGCGCCGGCCTCCGCGAGCTTCCGGGCCTTGGCGCTCAAATCGGCACTGGCCCGCCATCCGACCTTCTTGGCGTCGCCGCGGGCCTTGTTGAGGCCGCCATAGATCACCGCTTCCTCCGCGGTGAACGTGTATCCGGCCGGGGCCTTCGCCAAGGAAGCCGGCGCCGGAAAGAACGCCTGTTGGACGAAGAACGGCTCATCCTTTTCGAGCCGCTGCTGCAGCCACCAGAATCCGGTGCCGTGCGCCGACGAGCAGACCACGTCGTTCAGTTTGTTGCCGTCGATGTCGAGGGCATACATGTCAGCGCAAGGAGGAGCGGGCAGCCGGTGGATCTTCCACGGCGTGCCGTCGAGCGTGGCAGGCTGTTCGTACCAGCCCCCGGCGACCATGACGTCGAGCCTGCCGTCGCCATTGACGTCGCCCGTGCCGAAGCCGTGGGCATACTGTGCCGCGCCAGGCTGTGCCGCGCCAGGCCCGCCCGTCCCCGAGAGGCTGACCCGCTCCCAGGGCTGCGTCGGGTCTTCCCCGGGACGGAAGCCGCAGACTTCGCCCTTGTGCCCCAGCAACAGCACCCGCCGGCCGGTGCCGAACAGGTCGACATACTGCGGGGTCTCGTTGCAGGCGTTGTCCTGAATGGGAAACGCCTGCCAGGGCCCGGCGGCCGGGCCGGGATTCCGGTACCAATGACACGGCTTGCCGGGGAATCCGACGACGATCTGGTCGGGGTATCCGTCGGCATCGATGTCGTCTGCGAAGATCGCGAACGCCTGGCTGTAGCCGTGGGGATCGAAGGTGCGATCCTGGCGGATGACGTGCGGCTTCCAGTTCGGCGCCTCGTACCAGAGATCGCCGACCAGAACATCGGCCTTGCCGTCCTTGTTCACATCTGCAACGGCCGCCCCTTCGGACCGGAACTTGTCGTCGATGACGATCTTCTTCCAGCCAATCGTGGCGGCATGCGACTGCCGCGGCGCGCCCGACGCCAGGAAGAGCAGCGTCGCCAAGCCTATGGAAATAGAGTCCAATCGCACGGCATGCACCTCTGATTTTTCGGGTTGAAAGACCTGCGGTTTTCCGCGTCGGCCGTCGCCGCCTGCCGCCCTGCCGGACCATGCCGGCATGATTCGAGGATAGTTCGGTCGCCGGCGCGGCCGCAAGCAGACGCCCGGCAATGAGCCGGGACCATGGGCAGCGACCGGCCCGAGGGCCACGACGACGTCGGACTCTCGATGGCCCTTTGACTTGCGATCAGCCGCTCAATTCCGGTCCGGCCAACTCGGGAACACCAGCCACGAACGGCCGCGCCGCATCATCGCCGACGCGGGCGACGCCGGGCAGCGCCGGATGCACCCGCACCGCCGCCACCGAGCCGCCACTCCGAGCCACCGGCCGGCGGCCGAACTCGTGCTCGATGGCGAACCGGGCCATGCGGAGGAGCGTCGGGCGGTCGAGCGGCGGGCAGGCGACGTCGCCGGCATGGGCCAAGACGTTCGACCGGTCGAACGTGGGATCGTGACGGAAGTAGCGCCGGTAGACCTCGAGTTCGCTCTGCAGGTTTTCGGCGAACCAGCGCTCGTCCTGGAGGTCGGGGTCGTCCGCGGCCGCGGCCCGGGAGTAGGTCTCGACGGCCTCCTGGATCGTGGCGGCGACCATGCCCGTCGCCAGCGGCTCGGGATGCGTAATGTGGAACGTCTTGCCATGGGCGGCCGGCCGGCCCACGAGCGTCGCGATCACGCGGGCCACCCAGTCCACCGGCACGAAGTTTTTCCGGGCCGCCGGATCGACGCCCATCAGGGCCAGCAGCGCCAGGCCGCTCGTGGATCCCAGCGGCACCCGCGTGAGCAGCGTGTGGCCCAGCCGCAGCGCCGCGAAGAAGCCATGGTAGGTGGAGGTGTATCCGGTCTCGGTGTCGCCGACGATGATCGACGGCCGGTAGACCGTCACGCTGTCGAGGTGGCCCGCGGCCCGCACCATCCGCTCCGCCTCCACCTTGCTGCGTTCGTAGTCGTTGCCGAAGGGCTGACCGACGTCGAGGTCGGCCTCCGCCACCACGTCGGTCCGCAGCCCGCACACATAGGCCGTCGACACCTGGTGCATCCGCCGCAGGCCGGCCCGGGCGGCGAGCTCCAGCACGTGCGTGGTGCCGCCGACGTTCGTGACCCAGGGCTCCTCGTCGCGGGACTTCCCCTTGAAACTCAAACTGGCGGCGTTGTGCAGCAGTTCGCCGCAGTGATCACCGACCCACCGGACCGCCGCCTCGTCGAGGCCGCAGGCCGGCCGGGTGAGGTCGCCTGAGAGGACGACGGGCCGCGGCAGCCGCAGGCCGAGCCGATCCTCCCAGTCGGCCACGAGCGCCTCGACCCGCGCGGCCGGGGAGCGCTTGCGTTCGCCCCGGGCGATCACGGCCACGGGCCGACCCGCCAGGAGCAGATCCCGCAGCAGATACGAGCCGAGCAGTCCGGTGGCACCCGTCAGGAGGAGATGGGGCGATCCGTGCGACGGGCTGGCGTTCATGCAGGCATCCGGGGCGGGCGACAGCCCGGCATCCGTGGGCCATCGAAGACCCTACCTTACGGCCGCACGGCCGGCCGATCAATGGACCGCTCGGCGCGGGCCGCGGGACGAAAACCGCCGCTCCACTTGGCGAGCTCGATGACCGTCACGGGCACCAGCGCCAGGGCGAACACGAACGCCCAATCATTCCCCACGTGGTGCTCGATCGCGAACACCGGCTGGGCGTGGGGCAGCGTCACGATCACGACCTGCAGCAGCCCGGACAGCAGGATCGCCATCAGCAGGGCCGGATTCCTGAAGAAGCCCAGCGCGACAGCCGTGACGCGGTCGCTGCGGCAGCCGATGGCGAAGAAGAGTTGGGCGAACGCGGCCACGCAGAACGTCAGCGTGCGGGCCCGCTCCAGCCGGGCGTCGTCGCCCCGCCACGTGCTCCAGAAGGCCCAGAGCACGACCGCCGCGACGATCGCCCCGTGGGCGAGGATGAGCGTGCCCCGCTCCCGCGTGATCACCGCCTCCTGCGGCGGCCGCGGCGGCCGCTCCATGATGTCGCGCTCGGGCGGCTCGAGGCCCAGCGCCAAGGCAGGCAGCCCGTCGGTGACGAGATTGAGCCACAGGATCTGGATCGCCGCCAGCGGCGCGGGCCAGCCGGCGAGGGCCGCCACGAACATCGTCAGCACCTCGCCGGCGTTGCAGGAGAGCAGGTAGTGGATGAACTTCTGGATGTTGTCGTAGATGCCCCGCCCCTCCTCCACGGCGGTCACGATCGACGCGAAGTTGTCGTCGGTGAGCACCATGTCGGAGGCCTCCTTGGTGACGTCGGTGCCCGTGATCCCCATGGCGATGCCGATGTCGGCCGCCTTGACCGCCGGGGCGTCGTTGACACCGTCACCAGTCATGGCCACGATCTCCCCGCGCCGCTGCCAGGCCCGCACGACCCGCAGCTTGTGCTCGGCCGACACGCGGGCGTAGACGGCGATCGAGTCCGCATCGGCCGCCAGCCGTTCGTCCGACAGGCCGTCGAGTTCGGCGCCGGTGACGACGCGGTCCGCGGCACCGGCGATGCCGAGTTCCCGGCCGATTGCCAGGGCGGTGGCAGGGTGATCGCCGGTGATCATCACCGGGCGGATGCCGGCCGTCCGGCACCGCTCGACCGCCCGCCGGGCCTCGTCGCGCGGCGGATCGATCATTCCCGCGAGGCCGACGTGCACCAGCTCGCGCTCGGCGATGGCCGGCTGGGAGTCGAGCGGCGCGCCGGCGGGCAGGTCACGACAGGCCAGGGAGAGCACCCGCAGCGCGCGGCCCGCCATGTCCGCGGCGCCGGCGAGGATCTCGCGGCGACGGTCGTCCGTCAGCGGAATGATCGCTCCGCCGTGCAGTTCCGCCGTGCAGCGCGACAGGACCGCCTCCGGCGCCCCTTTCGTCAGCATCAGGCGGTCGCCCGGCGGCGTGCGAATGACCACGCTCATCCGCTTGCGTTCGGAGTCGAAGGGAATCTCGAAGATCACCGGCGCCGCCGGATCCTCCGCCGGCACGCCCCCCTTGAGCGCCGCGACCACCAGCGCGCCCTCGGTCGGATCGCCGACCACCTGCCAGCCACCACCGTCCCCCGTCGGCTCCACCGCGGCACTGCCGCAGCGGGCGGCGATGAGCAGCAGCCGGCGGAGGTCCGGGTCGGCGGCCGTGACGGCCATGCCGTCGGCCCACCGGAGGAACTCGCCCCGGGGCTCGTAGCCGCCGCCCGTGATCCGATATCGGCCGCTCGCCGTCACGACCTCCCGGACCGTCATCTCGTTGCGGGTCAGCGTTCCGGTCTTGTCCGAGCAGATCACCGTCACCGATCCGAGCGTTTCCACGCTCGGCAGCCGACGGACCAGCGCGTTGCGGGCCACCATCCGCTGCAGGCCGATGGCCAGCACGAGCGTGACGACCGCCGGCAGCCCCTCCGGCACGGCGGCCACCGCGAGGCTCACCCCGCGCAGCAGCACCTCGCCCAGTCCCCCCTCCCGCCACAGGGCGGCCAGCCCGCCCCCCCGCCAGGTCTCCAGCAGGAAGATGACCCCGACGACGACCAGACAGATCACGATCAGCACCCGGCCCAGTTCGGCGAGCCGGCGCTGCAGCGGCGTCGTCTCCGGCGGCGACCGCTCAAGCAGGCTCGCGATCCGGCCGAGCTGGGTCTGCATGCCGGTTTCGACCACGAGGGCCGCCCCGCGACCCGCGGCCACGACGGTGCCCGCATGCACGATCGAGCGGCGATCGCCGAGCGACGTGGCCTCCGGAAGCGGCCCGGACGGAACCTTCTCCACCGGCACGCTCTCGCCGGTGAGGGCCGACTCCTGCACCCGCAGCCCGAAGGCTTCGATCAGCCGGGCGTCGGCCGGCACATGGTCGCCGGCCTCGAGCTCGATCCGGTCGCCGGGCACGATCGACCGCGCCGGCACCGGATGCACCGCCCCGTCGCGCACGACCTTGGCCAGCGGCGCGGCGAGCCGCTCGAGCGCCGCCAACGCCCGCAGGGCCCGCTCCTCCTGGAAGAAGCCGATCGCGGCGTTGACCATGACGATCGCGAGGATGGCCGCCGTGTCGGCCCAGTCTCCCAGTGCCGCCGCGATGCCGGCCGCGACCAGCAGGATCCAGATCACGAGTTCCTTGAACTGCGCGACGACCTTCCACCACCAGGGCTTCGCGGCGGGTTCCGCGAGCGCGTTGGCGCCGTGGCGAGCGAAACGGCGGGCGGCCTCCGCGGCCGGGAGCCCGTGCGCGGGATCCGTCTCCAGCCGGCTCGCGACCGCCGCGATGTCGAGGGCATGCCAGGCTGGCAAGACGGGGATCGGAGTGTCAGCGGGCCGGCGTGGCATACGTCATGCCAGATGGAAGACGAGGAGGAGGCCGCCGAGGATCACCAACACCATGAGCATCGCGTCGGGCTCGAGGATCGGGATGCGTCGTTCTCCATGATAGAGCTGGCCGAGCACGGCGATCGCCGTGGCCACGATGACCGCCAGCGCCGTGACTGCGTGCGTCGCCGACACTGCCGCGAACAGCGGTCCGGCATGGCAGGCGTCGAGCGGCACGAAGAGGATCATGTTGAACGCGTTGCTGCCGAACGTGTTTCCGATCGCGAGATCGATCGCGCCGAGCCGCACCGCGGCGATCGAGGCCACGAGCTCCGGCAATGACGTCGTCAGGGCGACGAGGGTCGTGCCCACGAACGTGCCTCCCCATCCCGAACGCTCCGCCAACTCTCCCGCCACGTGGGCCAGGCGCGGGCCGGCCACCACCAGCGCGACCGCGGCCGTCGCGAACACGGCGATCGGCCACCACACAGGCGACGGCGGCGGTGACTCCTCGGTCGCCGTCTCGGCGGCGGCCCGGGCGGAAATCCGCTGGTCGATGAACAGCATGCGGGCGCCCAACAGGTAGGCGCCGAGGATCGCCCACGACCAGCCGCCGATGCCGAGGAACGCGATCGACGGCAGCTTGCCCGCGGTGAGCACCGCTGCGGCCGCCAGAGCCGTCAGGGCGATGGCGAGCGTGGCGGACAGGGCGTGGGAGGCGGCTTCGCGGGAAAGCATCTTGCGGCCGTCGCGCTGACACATGTCGACGACCGCCAGGATGAGCAGATTCATGAGACTGCTGCCCAGCAGGTCGCCGGCCGCCAGATCGGCCATCCCCGCCCGCACTGCCGCGATGTCGACGGTGAGCTCGGGCAGGGACGTGGCCGCGGCGAGGAGGATGCTGCCGACGAACATCCGACCCAGACCCGTGACCTCAGCGATCGCGTCGGCTGCCCGAGCCAGAAACGTCCCGGCCACCGCGACCACGGCGGCGAGCATGACGAATTGCAGCACGAGACCAACCATGGGAGCACCTGCAACCGCTGCCGGAGGGAAGTCAGACTCCGTTGCCGAGGCACATCCTACGCACTGCGGCCGCGGGCGGGCGTGGACCGGAATGTCAACGTCGCCGCCAACGCTTCGAGCCACTCGGCCAGTGCCTCCGGGCTGTCGAGCCGCTGGTCCGCTAGCGGTGCATCCGGCCCCACGGCGAGCGTCCAGCCGCCGCGTCGCGCGACCTCGGCCATGGCTTCGGCATCGTTGGCGTCGTTGCCCGCGGGGCGGACCCCGCCGGGATGCCCGCGAGCAGATCCGCCGCCCAGCGGTAGATGTTGTGCTCGTCGACCTGCCGTCGCAGACGACGCATGCGGTCGGCCCGCTCGTCGACTGGCATCTCCACGGCGTAGCGGATCGCGTCGGCAAACTGCTCGGTGTCGTAGGGGTTGATCACCAGTGCGTCCGACAGTTGCTGCGCCGCACCGGCGAACTCCGAGAGGATCAGACAGCCCTGGAGGCCATCCTGGGCGAGGACGTATTCCTTGGCGACGAGGTTCATGCCGTCGTGCAGCGAGCTCACGATCGCCACGGACGCCATGGACAGGAAGGCATGCACCGTGCCGGCGTCGTGCTGATCGACGAGCAGATGGATCGGCTGCCACGCGTCGGTGGCGAACTGCCGATTGATCTCCGCGGCGAACCGCACGAGCTCGTCGAGATGGTCCCGGTAACGCTTGAGGTGCAGACGGCTCGGGGCGGCAAGCTGCACGAGGGTCACGCGGCCGCGATGCTGCGGATACCTGTGGAGGAAGTGGGCGAAGGCCCGGAGCCGCTCGGGAAGGCCCTTGGTATGGTCGACGCGATCCACGCCCACGGCTGCACGCTGATCGGCAGCGGCCGGACACGGGTGGCGCGGCCGCGCACCTCGGCCACGAAATGGTCGCGGTCGAGGCGGGCCTCGAGCATGCGATCGATGGTGTCCAGAAAGTTGTTGCAGTACTGCTGGAAGTGGATGCCGATGAGATCCGCGCCGAGCATGCCGCGGAGAATCTCCTCCCGCCACGGGCAGATCCGGATCGCCTCAACGCTCGGCCACGGAATGTGCCAGAACAGGCAGATTCGCAGGTCGGGCCGCAAGTACGCGGGCGTCGGGACCGAAGACCGCACAGCCCAGGAGTCGGCTGTAGCCGTCGAGCCGCTTGCCCATGCGGGCGGCGACCTGGTCGGCTGGCCCGAGCAACGCCTCGTGCACCGTATAGGAGAGCACGTGGCTCAATGCCCGCGCCCGCCGATCGATGTCTTCAGTGTCGATCGCCCGCTCGTGCCGCGTCTGCCGCCACGTGAATGCCGTGCCGAGCAGCCCGACGACGCCGGCAATGAGCAGGCCGGCGCGCAGGGACCGCGCCGCCTGGAGAATGGCCGAGGCCATGGCGATCCGCTCCCTAGATCCGCGCGACAGGCCGCCGCCGCACATCGCCACACCTTCCGGAATCGTAAGGCTGCCTGCGAGCAGCCGCCGCGGGCTCTACGGGATCCGTCGCCGGAGCACCACCAGCGGATCCGCCTCCTCGCGCACGCTGCGGAAGCTCATCGGCTTCGCCAGAACCATGCCCGCCACGAAGCCGGCGATGTGGGCGGAGTAGGCCACGCCGCCGCCGCCGCCCTGGTCGAGAAACCCGCTCACGATCTGGAACAAAAACCAGATCCCCATGGCCACGTAGCCGGGCACGTCGACCATCATTCGCAGCAGGATCACGCTCACCCGCCGCTGCGGATGGAGCACCAGATACGCACCGAGCACGCCCGAGATCGCCCCCGACGCCCCCAGGCAGGGCGTGAGCGCCGCCTCCCCCGTGCGGTTGAGGAGCACGAACGTCAGCGACGCGATCACGCCCGTCGCCAGGTAGAAGAGCAGGTATTTCACGTGCCCCATGTCGTCTTCGATGTTGTCGCCGCAGATCCACAGGAACCACATGTTGCCCGCCAGGTGCATGAGGCTGCCGTGCATGAAGATGGCGGTCAGCAGCGTCAGCCAGGGGGGGACCGGCGTCGGCTGGAGGCCCGGGTCGGGCACCTGGAAGTCGCCCTGCGGCGTGTGGACCGTGCGGACGGAGGGCTCGGTGACGATGTCCCTGCCCGAAAGGATCTCGGCCGGCACCTGCACGTAGGCCATCGTGAACTTCTCGTTGGCCCCCATCCCCTGGAGCACGACGAACACGAAGATGTTCGCGGCGATCAGGGCGATGGTGACGATCGGAAACGTGCGCCGGTCGGAGTTGTCGTCGCCGACGGGAAAGACCATGGGGAGCTCCGGGGATCAGCGGGTGAACCGGTGGACCATCGTATGCCGGTAGGTCTGCCCCGGATCGAGGCGCACGCTCGGCCAATCGGGATGATGGATCGTGTCGGGATACTTCTGGGTTTCCAGGCACAGGCCGCCGTTGGCCTTGTAGACAGTGCCCGCCTTCCCGGTCAGCGTGCCGTCGAGGAAGTTGCCCATGTAGACCTGCACGCCCGGCTGGTCGGAGAGCAGCTCCAGGGTGCGGCCGCTGGCCGGATCGCGAAGCGTGGCAGCGGTGCGCAGGCGACCGTCGGGCTCCCAGCCGCGGACGAGATAGTTGTGATCCACGCCGCGGGGCGTGCCCGGCGCGGCGTCCGGCGGCAGCGTCTCGATCGCGGCCCCACATCGTGCCCACGGCTTCCGCTCCGGCCGGAAGTCGAAGGGCGTGCCCGCCACCGGCGCGAACGCGCCGGTGGGGATGCTCGTCGCGTCCACCGGGAGGTAGCGGTCGGCGGCCACGGCCAGTTCGTGCCCGGCGACCGACCCCGAGGCATGGCCGGCGAGGTTCCAGTAGGAATGGTGCGCCAGGTTGACGATCGTCGGCGCGTCGGTCGTCGCCGTCATCTCCACGATCAATTCGCCGGCGGGCGTGAGCGTGTACACGGCCTTCGCCACCAGGCGGCCCGGATAGCCCTCGTCGCCATCGGGCGAGACGAGCTCGAACTCCACGGCTGGCCCGCGGTCGCTCGCCCGCGGCGTCGCCTGCCAGAGTTTCTTGTCGAAGCCGACCCGGCCGCCGTGCAGATGATTGGGGCCGTTGTTGGTGGCCAGCATGTAGGACTTGCCGTCGAGTTCGAACCGGCCACCGGCGATGCGGTTGGCGCAGCGGCCGCAGATGGCGCCGAAATACGGATGCTTCGCGAGGTAGCCGGCGAGCGTGTCGAACCCGAGAACGACGTCCACCGGCGCGCCGGCGGCCCCGGCCTTGGGCGGCACGAGGAAGCTCGTGAGGATCGCACCGTAGTCGGTGAGCGTGGCCCGCCAGCCGCCCGGCACGGCGAGCGTGTAGAGCCGGACGTCGCGGCCGTCGGGGAGCGTTCCGAACATCTGCACGGCGGGCATCGCGGTCACGGGCGCGTCCTGGGTTCGTGAATCGGCGGCACATGCCGCGCCAGACAGCACGGCGGCGGCGAGGAACACGACGCTCCACTTCATCGCATCACCCCTGCTGCGGCTTGGCCGTGACCCGTGGCTTCGCGGCGGGCGCCGACTCCGCCTCCTCCTGCTTCAGCCCGATCCAGCCGTCCACGCTCCACGGACCGCCGCCGAAGGCGATCAGCGACAGCAGCCCGCCGCCGATGGCGAGGTTCTTCATGAACTGCACGGTCTGCAGCTGCCGCTGCACCGGATCGGCGAACCGCCAAAAGTCGTGGAAGTACCAGGTGGCGGCGGCGAGGAACACGAGCAGGAAGATCGCGCCGAATCGGGTCCAGGCGCCGAGGATCACCGACAGGCCGCCGAGAAGCAGCAGCCCGATCGCCCCGAAGAGGGCGAAGGTGGCGTTGGGCACTCCCTCCGCCGCCATGTACTCGACCGTCTCCTTGAAGTGCGGAATCTTGTTACCCACGGCGCTCGTCAGAAAGATCGCCGCGAGCAGCAGCCGGGCGAGCAGCGACACGAATCCCTGCACCGCGGTCGCGAACTGTTCCATGGGGAGGCCCTCTTCTGGCGGTCGATACCGGTGTCAGCCGGCCCAATCGTGGCGGACCGGCTCCCCCGCGACAAGCCCGGCTGCGGGCCGCTTTCGTTCGGCAATGCGCGGGGGTGCCCGTGCCTCATCGCCGGACATTCGCTTCAGCCCTCCGGGCTTTCGCTCTCTCGGAGGCGTCTGCGCTCCGGCATCCATGCCTGCGCTGGCCGCCTACGCCGGCTCCCGAGGCACGGGCACCCCCGCGCGAATCCACAGTTCGAAAACCATGCGGCTCCCGCGTGAACAGGCTCAGGAGGGCTCGTCCCGCGTGATGCGTCGCCAGGATGGCGACCGCCCGACCAGCCAACCCTCGGCGTTGGCTGCGGCGGGCCTAGCAGGACGAGGCCATGGAGGGCTCGTCCCGCGTGATGCAATGCAAGCCCCCGCGGCCGCGGACGATTTCGCGGCAGTCCACCGGCACGGCCCGGCGGCCGGGGAAACACCGCTCCAGCGTGCCCAGAGCCGCCTCGTCCGTGGCCGCGCCGAACACCGGCACGCCCACGAAGCCGTTGCCCACGTAGAAGTTGAGATGGCTCGCCGGCAGCTGTGTGCCCTGGAAGGAAAACCGCGGCGGAATGTCGATCGGGATCACCTCCAGCCGCCGCCCGGCGGCATCGCGGAGCGACTCCAGCAGGGCGAGGTTGGCCGCGAGCGCCGCATGATTGGGATCGAGCCGATCCGCCTGCCGCGCCGCCACGACGCGGCCGGGCGCCACGAATCGCGCCAGCTGGTCGATGTGGCCGTCGGTGTCGTCGCCGGCGAGCTCGCCCCCCACCCAGAGGACCTTCTCCACGCCGAGGTTGGCCCGGAGGATGCATTCCATCCGCTCCCGGTCGAGGCCGGGATTCCGGCGTGGATCGACCACGCACCGCTCGTTCACCAGGAGCGTGCCGGCGCCGTCGGTCTCGACCGCGCCCCCTTCGAGCACGACGCCGGGCGCGAAGGCGTGGAGACCGATGTGCGTTGCGACCGTGGCCGCGACGCGGGCGTCGTCATCCCACGGCGGATACTTGCCGCCCCAGGCGTTCCAGTCCCAGGTGACGGCGGCGACGCGGCAGCCGTCGGGCACCGCCTTGGCCACCCGCCGCGTCACGAACACTGGCCCGGTGTCGCGGATCCAGGAGTCGTTCGTGGGAATGTCGACGAACGTGACCGCGGCGACGTCCGCAAGGTGCCGCCGGGCCTCGGCGAGGACCGCACCGCTGCCCACGATCCGCACCGGCTCGTAGGCCGCGATCTGCCGGACGACGCGGGCGTAGGCCGCGGGAATGGCGGCGAAGTCACCGAGCCAGGTGGCCCGGCGGTGCGGCCAGGCGAGCCATGTCGCCGCATGCGGCTCCCACTCCGCCGGCAGCCGGTAGCCGAGTTCCGCCGGGGTCATGGCGTCACCGCCCCCAGCGGTCGAGGAGGCCGCCGTAGGCATCGATCCGCCGGTCACGGAAGAAGGGCCACCGCGTCCGTGACCACTCGATGCGGTCGAGGTCGCACTCGCAGACGATCGTCTCGGCCGCGTCGTGCGACGCCTTCACCAGACACTCGCCGTTGGGCGCGTAGACGACGCTGGCGCCCCAGAAGCGGAGCGGCCCTTCGCGACCGGTGCGGTTGACGGCCACCACGAACACGCCATTGGCGATGGCGTGGCTGCGGAGCATCGTGTCCCACGACTCGTACTGCTCGCGGTGCAACTGCTCCTCGCCGTCGAGCCAGCCGATTGCGGTGGGATAGAACAGCGTCTGGGCGCCGGCCATGGCCGTGAGCCGGGCCGCCTCGGGATACCACTGGTCCCAGCAGACGAGCGGCCCCACGGCCAGCCGGCTGGTGGGCACGCTCATGAACCCCGTGTCGCCGGGGGCGAAGTAAAACTTCTCGTAGTAGTGCGGGTCGTCGGGGATGTGCATCTTGCGATACACGCCCGCCGTCGAGCCGTCGGCGTCGAAGATCACGGCCGTGTTGTGGAACAGCCCGGCACTCCGCCGCTCGAACACGCTCCCCACGAGCACCACGCCATGCTGCCGGGCGGCGGCGGCGAGCCGCTCCGTCAGCGGCCCGGGCACGGTCTCCGCCGCGGCGAACTTCCCATGGTCCTCCGCCTGGCAGGGATACTCGCCGGCGAACAGTTCCTGGAGGCAGACGACATCCGCGCCGGCGGCCGCCGCTGCCGCGATCCCCGCGAGCGCCTGCGTGACGTTGGCCTCCCGATCGCCGGTGCATGCCGACTGCACGAGCCCGATCCGCACCACGCTGCCGCGGCGCGGAGAACTCATCCTGTCACCGCTTCCTCGAGCCGGGCCGCCGGCACGGGGAACTGTTCGGCGAGTTCCGCCACCTCGCGGCGGGTCGTCGCGACCACGGCCGCGTCGCCGGGGCTCTTGAGCGCCCGCAGGATCCAGGTGGCGATCCGCTGCATCTCGTCCTTCCCCATGCCGCGGGTCGTGAGCGCCGGCGTGCCCAGGCGGATGCCCGAAGGATCCATCGGCTTCCGTTCGTCGTAGGGGATCATGTTCTTGTTGCAGGTGATCCCGCAGCGGTCGAGCGTCTCCTCGGCGAGCTTGCCGCCGATCCCGAGCGGCGTCACGTCCACCAGCATGAGGTGGTTGTCGGTGCCGCCGCTGACGAGCTTCACGCCGCCGGCGGCGAGGGCCTCGGCGAGCGCCTTGGCGTTGGCCACGACCTGCTGCGCGTAGGCCTTGAACTCGGGACGGAGGGCCTCGGCGAAGGCCACGGCCTTCCCGGCGATGACGTGCATCAGCGGGCCGCCCTGCTGCCCCGGAAAGACGGAGCGGTCGAGCATCTTCGCGTCGGCCGCCCGGCACATCGCGATGCCGCCGCGCGGGCCGCGGAGCGTCTTGTGGGTCGTGCTCGTGACGAAGTCGGCCACGGGCACCGGGTTGTCGTGGATGCCGGCGGCGACGAGCCCCGCGTAGTGGGCCATGTCGACCATCAGCTTGGCGCCCACCTCGCGGGCGATCTCGGCGAACTTCCCGTGGGGAATCTCCCGCGGATAGGCGCTGGCGCCGGCCACGATCAGCTTCGGCTTGTGCTCGCGGGCGAGCCGGGCGATCTGGTCGAAGTCGAGCCGCTGATCCTCGCGGCGGACGCCGTAGTGGACGAACTTGTAGAGCACACCCGACGCATTGAGCTTCATGCCGTGCGTGAGGTGGCCGCCGTGGGCGAGGTCGAAGGCGAGCACGGTGTCGCCCGGCGCGATCGCCGTCATGTAGACGGCGGCGTTGGCCTGGCTGCCGGAGTGCGGCTGCACGTTGACGTGCTCGGCACCGAACAGGCTCTTGAGCCGCTCGCGGGCGAGGTCCTCGACCTTGTCCACGAACTCGCAGCCGCCGTAATAGCGGTGACCCGGATAGCCCTCGGCGTATTTGTTGGTGAGGACGCTGCCCACCGCCTGCATCACGGCGGGGCTCGTGAAGTTCTCGCTGGCGATCATCTCGAGGCCATCCTGCTGCCGCACCTGCTCCGCGGCGATGGCCGACCAGACCTCGGGATCCTCGGTTTCGACGAAGTTCACGTTCCTGCTCCTTCGGGTGCGCCGCCCCGCGCGGGCGGCGAAAACCGATTCTGGACGCCCGCCCCCGAACGGTCAACGAACCACCCGCAAACCCTGCCCATCTTCACGGGCCCGCATGCGGCCGGGGCCGCAGGGTCGCCGCACCCTGCCGCGCCGGCGGGGGGCGAATCTGCGTGCAGGGGAAATCTCATCAGTCCCGGGACGGCTGCCGAAAAACCCTGGCATGCCGGTGGTGCGCATCGTGGCGATCATGCCGCCCGCGACCGGCTCGAGGGGGATGTTCATGAACATGCTGGCCCGATGGATGCACCGGTTGGCCGCGGCCGTCGCGATCACGGCCTGCCTGGTCGAAGCCGCCCGTGCCGAGCCGCTCGCCACCTGCGGCGGCTGGGAGTCCTACGCGGTGTTCGACACGCTCTTCATGCAGCGCGACAACACCGCCAACGACGGCCCGCTCGTCCTCGACGGCGACACGCTGGCGACGGCGATCGGCACGTCCGACCTGCAGTTCCCCACGGCGCCCGGCATCCGCGCCCTCTACGGCCAGCACGGACCGGAGGGCCTCGGCTGGGAGGTCGGCTACCTGGGCGTTTACGGGATGTTCGCCGACGCGGCCGCCGTCGGAAACGCGAATCTCGAGATCGCCCCGCCGCTGTCGAGCGCGGTGGCCGGCCTGCGCGGCGCCTCGGCGGCCCGCGCCACCTACGCCTCCGTGCTCAACTCGGCGGAGGCCAACGTGCTGTTCACCGAGCGGTGCGTCCACCGCCCGCGGTCCTCGGGCTACGCGGCGGAGTGCCATCGCTGCGTGTTCACGGTCGACTGGCTGGCCGGCTTCCGCTGGGCCGGCCTCGACGAGCAGGCGGGACTCGCGTTCGGCGACAGCCCGACGGCGCTCGTCACGGGCTACGCCGTGCGGACCAGCTCCAATCTGTTCGGCGGCCAGCTCGGCGTTCGCGGCCGAGCCGACTGGCAGGCCTGGGCGGTCGAGGGCTGGGCGAAGGCGGCGCTGGCGGGCTCGGTGCTCGCCCAATCGCAGGATCCGATCGTGGACTCGGTCACGGGGGACGTCTACCGTTCCGCCCGCGGCTCCCGCACCGACACGCCGGGCGGAATCTTCGACGTCGGCGCCACGCTCGTCTACCGGCTCTCCGACACATGGGGCCTGCGGTTCGGCTACAGCATGCTCTGGCTGACGGGCGTCGCCCTGGCGCCCGACCAGTTCGACTTCGCCGCCGACACGCGGGCCGGCACGCGGCTCGACGGCAACCAGACGCTCTGGCTCGGCGGCGCGAACCTGGGCCTCGAGGCCCGGTGGTGAGCCTGGCCGCCGGTCAGCCGATCGCGAGCAGCTGCACGTCGAAGAACAGCGTCGAGTTCGCCGGGATGTTGCCGTTGGGAACATTGCCGTAGCCCAGCGCCGGCGGAATCACGAGCTTCCGCGAGCCACCGACCTTCATCGTGGCCAGCCCCTCGTCCCAGCCGGCGATCACCTGGCCGACGCCGAGCGTGAATTGGAATGGCTGGCCGCGCGAGATGGAGCTGTCGAACACCGTGCCGTTGGCGAGCCGTCCGATGTAGTGCACGGTGAGCCGCTGGCCGGTCGTGGGCGTCGCCCCCTGGCCCACGATGATGTCGCGGTATTTCAGGCCGGTGTTCGTCGTCACCTCGCGAAACGACGTGCGGGCGGCCGCGACCCGCAGCGGCCCGGCGACGGTGGAGAATGTCGCGACGCGGCCGCCCGTGGCAGGCGATGCCCGCACGATCCCGGCCGACCCGCCGCCATCACCCTGCGTGGCGAGGAACCGGTCGATGCGGCCATCGCCGTCGCTGTCGACGGCCGCCGTGAACACCGGCGCGTTGGGCCTGGCCAGCCCGGTGAAGGCGGCGAACCGCGCCAGCCGCACCGCGTTGCCCGCCGCCGCGGCTCGGCCCGCGTAGACCTCCGTCACGCCACCGCCACCGCGGCCCGCGGAGGTGACGATGTCGTCGATTGCGTCGACATCCACGCGGCCGCTCGCCACCGCAAAGCCGCTCTGGCCTGCCTGCGGCGCGATTCGGGCCACGACCCGCGGCGCCGCGGACACATCGTATGCCAGCACCGTCGCCGGCATCCCGGCGCCGCTGCCGACGACGATCTCGACCTTGTTGTCGGGCACGTCGGCATCGACCAGTCGACCTCCGCCGAACGTGCCGAGATCGGCGACGGCCACGCTCGCGCCACCGGTGAACGTGCCGCCGAACGGCGTGAAAGTCTTGAAGGGCACGTTCTGCACGGGATCGGCGGCGGCGACGGAGAGAAACACTTTGACCGTGCCGGCGCCCCGCGACATCGCCGCCACAATGTCCTCGCGACCGTTGCCGTCGACGTCGCCGCTGGCAACCTCGACGCCGCTGGTGTAACCGAGGCCGAAGGGAATGGTGCGGTAGCCGACGAGCTCCGTAAGCGTGGTCGTGGTCCCCGACACCTGCTGCTTGAAGACACGGATCTCGCCCACGCGTCCCGGGCCCGAGGCGGCGAGCACCTCCGGGATGGCGTCGCCGTCGACGTCGCCCATCGCGACCCGCACGCCCCCCTTGAACGTGGCCTCGAAGGCCATCACCTGCGCCTTGACCGCGCCGGTGTCGGCGTCCACCAGCCGCACCAGCGGCGCGCTGCCGGCGCCGATCTCGGCCCCCACGGCCACGTTCGCGGCCATCACCCGGCGGCCCTCAAGCGACTCGACCGCAAGCAATGAACGGGCAGGACGGCGGGCCATGGGACGATCTCCGAGGAAGCGGACGCGGCGGCAGGGCAGAATCCCTACGTTCTTGCTTACCTCGCGGTTCACCGTCACGCAATTTTCCGGCCCCTGGGGCCCGGTTTCCGCCCCTGCCGGTCAGTCGATCGCCAGCGGCTCCGGCATGAAGGTGAGGATCGGGATCAGGAAGGCGGCGAGCCCGAGGAGCGTGCGCAGCGGCCCCGGGGGCCGGTCCTCGTCGCGGATCGGCGGGTGGTCCACCCCCAGGAGCGTGACCACGACCACCATCACGACCCAGTTGTATTGGCCGAGCACGATGATCGTCGCGATCGCCGCCAGGAGCACCCCCCGGGCCAGCCAGTTGCCCCGACGTCCCAAGACGGCGTAGGCCACGTGCCCGCCGTCGAGCTGGCTGATCGGGATCATGTTGAGCCCGGTCACCAGCAGCCCGACCCAGCCGGCCATGAACAGCGAGTTGGGGGCGATCGTGGTGGCGGGGGCGAGGTCCGGCCGCATCCAGGCGAGCAGCCCGCGAGCGAGGAGCGGCAAAGCGAACGGATTCTCGCGGGCAGGCACGGCCGCGCCGGCGAGCATTCCCCAGGCCAGCAGCGGCACGGCGACGACCAGCCCCGCCACGGGACCGGCGAGCGCGATATCGAAGAGCTGCCGCCGATTGGCCCGCGAGCCTTCCATGCCGATCACGGCGCCCATCGTGCCGGTGAGGAGCACGGGCACGGGAATGAAGAACGGCAGCGTGGCTGGGATGCCGTGAATCCGCGCGGCGATGAAGTGGCCCGCCTCGTGGGCGGCGAGCACCGCCATCACGGCCGCCATGTAGGAGAGCCCCCGCTGCCAGTGCGGGCCGATGTCGGTGGCCAGCGTGTCATCGACGCCGAACAGCATCGGCTGCCAGCCGACGACGCCGGCCGCGAACGTCGTCGCCGCGGTGAGGATGAAGAGCAGGGTCTGGAGCCGCACGGGGGACCGCGGCCGGGCCGGAACGGCCGACGGCGGAAACGCGGGCGCGTGCGGCAGGGGCGGGATGTCCATGGCGTGTCCGCGAGGATACCCGCTGGGCATGGCAGGCTGATACACTCCGCTCTGCGTCCAGCACGCCCCCTTCGCCCCCGAGAACCTCGCGATGTCCACCGTCCGCAGCCGCCTGCCGATCCTTTTCTGCAGCCTCGCAGCCTGCCTGGCCGCCGCCGCGCGGGCGGCCGACGAGCCGGCCGTGGTCGCCGTCGTCGCCGTCGATCCCTACGCCGACCTGAAGAAGCAGGCCCGCTGGGTGGGCGCGCAGGTCGATCAGCCCACGCTCGACGGCTACCTCGAATCGTTCATCATGATCGCCACGCAGTTCAAGGGCCTGGCCGGCCTCGATGTGAACCGGCCGGCCGGCGTGGTGCTGACGGCCGAGGGCCCCGCGGGTGCCCCGGTGGTCCGCGGCTTCGTGCCGGTCAAAGACCTCGGCAAGCTCCTCGCCGCTCTGCAGGGTGTGATTGGCCCGGCCCAGGAGCAGGATGGTGTGAAGGTCATCAGCCCGCCCGGCATGCCGCCGATCCAGATCGTGGAGCAGGACGGCTGGGCGATCGTCTCGCTGCAGGGCAGCCCCGCCGCCGCCGCTGGCCTCGAAAAAGCGCTCGACCCGGTCGTGAAATCCTTCACGCTCGGCGGGCAGTTGTTTCCGGCGCGGATGCCGGTGGGCATGCGGAAGCAGCTCCTGGCGGTGCTCCAGCAGGCCGCTGCGATGCAGGCCCAGCAGGGCCAGCCCGTCGATCCCGAAGCCCTGAAGTCCGGACTGGAGAATCTCGCCGATGTGGAGACGATTCTCTTCGGCGCGAACGTCGACATCGAGAACGATCGGGTGTATGCGGAGAACCGCTTCGCCATGGTGCCCGGGTCGGCCGCGGGCAATCTCTACGCAGAGATGGCGAAGGCCGGGCTTTCGACACCGACGGCCGCCACGTCCGATGGCAAGCCGGCGGCGGTGAGCGGCCACGTGGCGATGATGATCCCAGACGAGTTGCGGGAGGCGGCGAAGGCGGCCATCGTGCAGGCGTTGCCGGTGTCGAGCCGCGTCGAAACGCCAAACGGGTTTTCCGAGACCACGGTTTCCGCACCGGCCAACACGGTGTTCACACTCGTGCGGCAACTGGTGCCGGCGATGCTCGACGCGGGCGGGATCGATGCCGCGGTCACGATCGACACGGCGGCCGCCGAGATGGCCGCGGGCAAGGCGCTGCCGGCCGTGACGGCCGGCATGAAGGTCAAGGACGGCCGGGCGCTCGAGGCGGGCCTCAAGGCCGCCGTCGCCGCCAAGAACGCCCTGCCGGCGGGCGTGACCGTGAAGTTCGATGCCGGCAAGGCCGGCGGGGCGAACCTGCATGTCGTCGACGTCGACCTGGCGGGCAACGAAGACAACCTCCGGCGCATGGTCGGAGAGAAGCTCACGATGACGCTCGCCGTCACGCCCACACACGCATTCATGGTCTTCGGCGGCGACGCCGAGAAGCGGATCGCCGCGGCGACGGCGGGTGCTGCGGCCAAGCCCGACGCCAAGCCCTTCGCCGAGTTCGACGTGTCACTCGCCCCGCTCGTGGCCTATGCCGCCGGCACCCAGAAACTCGTCGCGCCGGACGACACGGACGGCCTCGCGGTGGCGACGAAGGCCGCCGCCGAGACCGCCGCCCTGCCCTCGTCGCTCGTGCAGGTGCTGGTCCGGCCGATCGAGCGGGGAATGGCCACCCGGCTCTCCGCCGACGCGGGCGCGATCAAGGTGATCAAGACGATGGTCATGCTCCAAAGCCCCGCTCCTTCCCGGCCCGTCGGCGTCGGCCCCGCCCCGGTACCCAAGGGCCGCCCCATCCCCCTCCCCGGTCTCGCCCCATGATCTCCCCCGCCACCCCCTCGCCGCTGCCCACCGACGTCGCCCGCCCCGCGATCCGCCGCGAGATCGCCGGCGCTTCCGTCGCCGCGCTCGCCAAGGAATACGGCACGCCGCTCTACGTGTACGACGCGGAGATGATCCGCCGCCGCTGCCGCGACCTCGCCGCCTGGGACACGATCCGCTTCGCCCAGAAGGCCTGCTCCAACATCGCCATCCTCGACCTCGTCCGCCGCGAGGGGGTGATGGTGGATGCCGTGAGCACAGGCGAGATCCATCGGGCGCTGGCCGCCGGCTACACGCCCCACGCCGCCACCGGGAGTGCCACGGCCGACGGTCTGCCGCCGGTCCACCCGATCGTCTACACCGCCGACATCTTCGACCGCGAGGCCCTCGACGCCGTGGCGAAGCTCGGCATCCACTGCAACTGCGGCTCGGCCGACATGATCGAGCAGCTCGCCGAGCGGGTGCCCGGCGCGAGCGTCACGCTCCGCGTGAACCCCGGCTTCGGCCACGGTCACAGCCAGAAGACGAACACCGGCGGCGAAGGCTCGAAGCACGGCATCTGGCATGCCGACATTCCCGAGGTGCTCCGGCGGGCCGAGTGGGCCGGGCTGTCGGTCAGCGGCCTGCACATGCACATCGGCAGCGGCACGGATCTGGCACACCTCGCCGAGGTGGCCGGGGCCCTGGAGAAGGTGGCCCGCGAGATCGGCCGGTCGCTGACCACGATCTCGGCCGGCGGCGGCCTGCCCGTCCCCTACAAGCCGGGCGAGGTGCACGCCGACCTCTCCGGCTACTTCACGCTCTGGGACGCGACCCGCAAGAAGCTCGAAGACGCCTTCGGCCACCGCATCCGTCTCGAGATCGAGCCGGGCCGCTACCTGACGGCCGAGAGCGGCTCCGTCGTCACCGAGGTCCGCGCCGTGAAGAAGCAGGGGGGCCGGAAGTACGTCCTCGTCGACGCCGGCTTCAACACGCTCGCCCGGCCGGTGCTCTACGGCTCGTATCACCCCATGAGCCTCTGCCCCGCCGACGGCCTGGATCGGCCCGAGCCCGACGAGGTGGCCGTGGGGGGCCCGCTGTGCGAGTCGGGCGACATCTTCACGCAGACCGACGGCGGCTTCGTGGCCACCCGCAGCCTGCCGGCAGCGCAGGTGGGCGACCTGCTCGTGATCGAGATCGCCGGCGCCTACGGCTTCGTAATGGCGAGCAACTACAACTCGAAGCCCTTGCCGGCCGAGGTGCTCGTCGACGGCGGCACGCCCCGCCTCGTTCGCGCCCGCCAGACCCCCGAAGACCTGATCCGCGGCGAGCGGGTGTAGGGCGACGCCGATTCCCGCGGCGCGTGCCTTTTGGTATTGCGCGTTCCCCAGTCTTGCTCTCGGCGTGACACGCGCGAACGGCACAAAAAGCCCCCGGCGGAAGCCGGGGGACTCCGGGTCGCATCGCTTCCCGGGTGCCATGTGATGTGGGTTGGAACCGGGAACGTGCGCGCCGTCGTACGGCATGGATGGCGGGATGGTTTTCATGCCCGGTGTCCCCGGGTTTCCACCCGGGGCTTCTTGGGCGCGACCGTCCCACAAAAAGC
>CAZJHQ010000011.1:0-37974 GCA_964545915.1 uncultured Candidatus Kuenenia sp.
CCCGCCCGGGAGAGTCCACCTTATCAGGGCGCCCGAAAACCGGGGTCCACCTCAATGTACAAGGCCGGGCTGGCGTACGGAGATGGCGGGTTCGAGACAATCAACAACTCAGCCGAGTTCATCGATCTACAGAAACGAGCATGGGAAAAGATCGCCGAGGGCGAGAATCCAGATGCACCAAACAATGAAAAGATATGGGAAGGCGTCGACCGATTGGTCGATGTCGAACAGAGAGTCCCACTTCAACGGGTGTTGGACAAGGATCCTGCCCTCTGGCAAGCTGCGACGAATAATTTCGTCTCGGCGACAGTCCGAGTCAGGATATACATGATTTCGTCACCGTTTCCGGGTGACACGAGCACGTTCCAGGACTATCGCGTTAATCCCGATGGCAATAATCCTCGAATTCCAGCCGATGCCACGTTCGACCAGGTCGAGCACCGGTTGACCTGGATTCGGTCCCGCATTCGGAAGTACCGCGACGGGTGGCGGGCCATGTACGACTCCTTCGAGATCCCCATGTTGCTCAATGGCGACTACAACAATTCACCATGAAGCGTCTCGGAGCGCCCGTCACCGTGATCGCCGCTGTCGCCGGTTTCGCCGCGTTGTTCTGGTGGGCGCGGGCTCCAGGCGACGACGTGCCCGCAGAGGGCGGGCCTGTGCCGCACCTGACGGTCTTCATGAACCAGTCGATTCGGCGCATGGAAATCGAGGGCATGAGTGCCGAAAAGAAGAGCAACTTTTTGCCGCACGGAAATCTGCTCGAGCCCTGTCGGTTGACCGTCGTGACGACCGACGGCACGCGGCTGAACGTTGATCTGAGAAGCGTGTCCGTCTCGACCGACTCAGTCAGAGACCCGGCGTTCGACGCCGTCACCGATGTCTTCGCCCGGCGGCCACTCACGCCTGGAAAGTTTCAGGAGGCCGTTGCGGATCTGCTGGCCACGATTCGCGGCTGGGGCATCGAGCCCGATGAAGACCTACTGGCTCTGACCACACGGGGCGACATTCCTGGCCATGGGGATCCAGGCATCACGTATCCCGCCTCGGTGAACGCCGGCAGCATGCCGCTTTCCGAATTGCTGCATCTGGAAGTCAAGTTCTATCCAGACCCCGACCGCGGCTGGTTCTATCTGATGACGTTCGCCGTGCCGCACCAATCACGTCCCAGTCATTTCCATGATGCGAAAGAGCGGGCCATTCACCACCTCGCCATCGAATCGATCCGCTCAGTCCTAGCCGTCCCCGTCCAGATCGAGGAGTTGTTTCCGCTCGCGGCGCACCGCTTCAATAACTTCGTCTTCCAGGACAGTGACAGCGACTTTCGTAAGACATGGTCCACGGAAGCCTGGTGCAGCGACCGCTATCTCCTCACGATGAAGGTTCCCGTCGAACTTGACAGAATAGACAAAACGGTCACGAGCCTGCGCGGCGAGCCGACGTTCGTCCTCCAGGAGGTCGATGTTCTCGCGCCCACTCCCGACACCGGAGGGCGGCTGGATCCGGTGTGGCGGCGTGAGCACCGCTTCGATCTGGCCGCCTGGAACAAACTGGTCGCGGCCGGCGGCGACTTCTCGGCCATCGGCATCGAGATCGATCCCACGCCCGTGGCGCAGTCCGGCAACTTTATCCGGCATTGGCGGACCCACAACCAAAAGGTCCGCCTGCTTCGCGATGTCCGCGAGCGGTCCGTCAAGTCCGCCGTGAAGTTTCTGCCGGCCGCGTTCCAGATCGAACGGATGTTCTCCACAAGTAACAAAAAACAGGAGTTTCCATCCACGGACCATTTCTTTGCCACCTACGAGTTCAACGGCAAAGACAGCGTCCTGCGCAAGACGTTCGTCACCGAGGCCTATTTTGGCGGCCGGTATCAGCTCACGATGCAGGCAGATGTCGAACTCGACAGGAATGACAAAGTCATCACGAAGCTCCGGAGCCAACCCACATTCGTGCTCCGGGAGCTCGAATCCGTGGAGACGCCGAAAGGTTTTTATTCCCCGGACGTTCCACGATGGCGGCGGGAGGATCGCTTCGATCTCGAGGCCTGGAACAAGGTGGTGGCGGCCGACGGTGACTTTTCCGTGATCGGGATCACGATCGACACGACGCCACAGTCGAAGTCGGATGCGGAACGTGCACGGTCGTACGTCCACAGCCAACGCAGGTTCCGCGATCGCGTCAGCCTGCTCGACGCCCCAGCGGGCGATGGCGACGCACGCCCGAAGAAACTTCCCGCACCCGAAGATCGCTGACGGCAACGTGATTGGCCCATCGCGCTGTCCGAGCCGCGGCGACGTACGCCCGGCTGGCGTGGTTTGATGACAAGCTGTTCCCGGCCTGGAAGGTATGGCGGGCCGCCAATCCCGGCGAGATCGTCGTTTCCCGTCTGCTGCGTGGTGGCTACCATCAATGACGATGTGAGTAGTGGTCCAGCGCCTTTCGATCTATCTTGCGCTGGGGCTTGGCGGTGCAGTTCTGGCGTGGCAGTCGTTTTCGGGCGCCCCGACGCCTGAAGCAGATGCTGCTCGGCCGCTGCCGGAACTTCGCGTCACGCTGGGAGCGTCTCGAAAGCTCGTGACAACCGCGGGAATGTCCGCGGCCGATCAGGCGGACTTTGATCGATCGGGAAACTTCCTGAAGCCCCATCTGCTCGTGCTGACGCTGCCGGACAGCCGACGCATCGAGCTGACCTCACGAAGCACGCTCGTTCGCCTCAACGGTCTCGAACATGATGCTAGCCGCGACGAAATCGTGACCACCTTACTCGTCCGCCGACCCGTCAAGCCGGGACGGTTTCAGGAAGTCGTGGCGGACGGCCTGAGGTCGAGCTTCCCGGATGGTGCTGGTGTGGCAGGCGTTCCGGGATTCTTGGCCGGGCTATCCTTCGTTCCTTTATCATTCGCAGTATCACTGGTCGTCGCAATCGCGGGGTCACGCGCTGCTCCACGGGTTCACAAGCAGCACCCCGGTTGGTTCGAAGTCGGCGATGTTGCGCGTCATCAGGTGCAGTCCGTGCTGGATCGCCGTGGCGGCGATCAGGCAGTCGATGGCAGGCAAGGGGCGTCCGGCCAGCTCGGCCCGGGCGGCGACCTCTCCCCAAATCACGGCCGTCTCCACATCCACCGGCAGAATCCGGCCCCGGGCTGCGATGAGCAGCTCACGCATCCAGGCGTCGAGACCGCTTTTCTTTTTGCCCGCTTGCAGTTTGTCGATGCCTTTCCGCAATTCGCCGATGGTCAGGACGCTCAGAAACACATCCTCATCGGCCAGGGCCGAAAACTGCCGGGCGACCCGCGGATCACCGCCAGGGCGGCGAAGCTCTGAAAGAACGCAGGTGTCCACCAGGGTTCTCACAGCGTCACGTCGTCGCGTCCAGCGGACGAGTCGCGGGTGAGGTCAATGCCTTCGAGCGACGGGCCGCCGAGGATCACATCCTTGAGCCGAGGGCTTTCACCCGTCAGCCGGGCGTAGGACTCGCCATCCAAGACCACATACCGACGACCGCGCCGGGTGATGATCTGGGCCCGATCGTCGGCCCGGTTGAGCACCTCGCTCAGCCGGCTCTTGGCGTCGGCGATACTCCATTCCGACGTCGGCTCACGGGGGGACATAGGGAAGTTTCCTCGCACGTAGGACGCGCACACCAGTCAGACTAGTTCTCTTTCGTGTCGCACGCAAGAGAACTCGAGGTCACAACAAAGCCGCCGCGAGGCCGGACTCGGAGACACTCCGCGTGAACACCAAGAAAACGCCGCTTCAGGAGGGAAGGCAGGCGTTGCGAGATCCGCTGTGTCGGGCTCCAAAACGGTGAACCAGGCTCATGCCCCGCTCATCCGCTCGAAAACAGCTGCGGACATGCTCGCGGACGTGCCATTGATCGGGCTCTCCTTCCGCGCCCCCGCGGCGCGACGGGTCACGGCGCGGCGGTAGCCACGCACACGGTGTCGTCGCGCGCTTAGCTGTCCGTGGACAAAGCGCTCCATAGCCTTTGTCCACTTGGCCGACCGGTGGAAACGCCAAGGGTTTCCACGGTCGGCATTCCTCACATCCTGCTCGGGCAGACTTGTGCCACAGTCTGCTAGCTAGGCCGCAGCCCGGGCGGCGGGGCCGCGGCGGTGGGCCGGCAGCGGAATCGTGGTCGCGGGCCGCCGCTCGGCCAACTCGGCGAGCGCCGCCTCGAGGCGGCGGGAAACCGCCGCGGCCGAGGCCCAGGCCCGCATCTCGGCGCGGCAGGTCGCCGCGAGCTCCCGGTAGCGGTCGGGTTGCTCCGTGGCCATGCGATAGCCGGCCCGGATCTGGTCGCGGAGGGACGTCCAGACGATGCGGCCCCACGACGTCCGCAGCCGTAGCCGCTGATCGTGCGGCCAGGCGGCCGGTTCCGGATGCGACTCGACGACCAGTCCCGAGCGGCCGCTGAAGTAGTCGCCCATCGACGAGTGGGCGGGCGAGATGCCCGGCCGACCGGCGGCCAGGTAGTTCATCAGCGGCAGGCAATTGCCCTCGGCCCGGGTCGCCTGCACGTAGAAGGTAGTGCCCCGGCAGAGATCGAGCATCTGCTCGTCGGAGAGAAAGTCGCAGATAAACACGAGCCGGCAGCGATGACTGATGCCGCAGCGGAGATAGGCATCGATGACCTTTCGCGCCGACTTCTCCCGGCGGACGATCAGCTTGACGACGAGCGTCGCGTCCTCGCGATCGGCCAGCGCGGCCAGGGAGCCAGTCAACAGATCGAGCCAGTTCTTCCGGCCGTCGTCGGGGTTGAAGATGCTCGTGTAGACGACGCCCGAGAGCTGCAGCGTGTCGACCGCGGGATAGGGCAGGTCTAAGGTCCGGCAGCGGCGGCCGGAGCGCAGCGTCTTCGACCACGCCGACAGCCGTTCGTAGGCCGCCCTGCCCACGGTCGCCTTGAAGCCCCGGCGGACGGCGGTCTCGATCGCCTTGCCCACCCGCGCGGTCCGCGGCACGGCGGGAGCGACGGGCACCGCAGCCTCACCGCTGGCGTGCGAAAACACGTAGCCGCGACAGTTCACCGTCTGGGTCTCCGCCACGCCCCGCGCGGGCAGACTGAAATAGCCGGCGGGCGTCGGCACCGGGACGATGCGGATCGGCACGGTCGCACCGCCCCGGCGCAGGGCGGCCGCCGTGAACGGGCCGCTGACGAGGCACAGGTCGCAGCGATCGGCCGTGGCCGGCCAGTCGTTCTGCGGATTCCCGTCGAAGGGCTCGCTGGGCACGTCCGGGTATTCCCAGGCCGGCATGACGACGTTGGCGGCGCCCGCCGCGAGGCACACGTCCTGAAACGGCAGGACGCTGAAATGCACCGGGCGTTTTCCCTGCCGCAGGCACGCATCGACGGCCCCCTGCAGATCCCGCGGGGCGTCCTGAATCTCGATCACCTCTCCCCACTGCTCGAGGAGCGGGCGAAAGAGCCGGGCGACGAAATCGTGCGAGTAGCCCGGGGCGCCGAGATTGCGGCCCGCCGGCCCGCCGAGCATGTAGCAGGTGAGCAGGAACACCCACTGCTCGTCCCGGGCCCACGCAGGACGTTCGCGGCCGAGCGGCCGCGTGCACTGTGGCATGGAACTGCCGGCGGCGGATGCAGCGACATGAATCTTCATCGTGGTCATGATGGACGGATCTCCTCTGGAACGCGGGAACGTCAGGCGGCCTTACGGGCGATGATCACCTGGCTCTTGGGCATGAACGCATCGAGCTCGCGACGGATGTCGTCTCCTTTGGGGGTCTGGATCAGGGCCTGCCAGGTGCGGCTCCAAGAGGCGAGCAGCGGCGCCTCGGGCGCTCCGAACTCCTGGTCGGCAGCCCAGAACAGCACCCACCACAGGGACCAGAAGAAGCCGACGGACAGCCGTTTTTCGACCGTCAGCCCCGCGTCGGCGACCAATTCGCCGAACGCCGCGCGGGAGAAGATGCGGAGATGATTGGGCCGCTTCCAGTAGGTCGGAGGTGCGATGCCCAACTGGACCCGTTCGGCGGCCTCGTCCGGCACGGTCAGCAGGTAGAGCGCCCCGGGCTTGCCCACCCGGACCAGTTCGGCGAGGACGGCCTGCGGATCGGCGACATGCTCCAGCACCTCCGTGCAGATGATGCGGGTCGCCGTCTCGTCGGCGACCGGCAGGGGCGTCGAGTCGCTGACGAACGCCTCGAAGCTGCGGGCCCTGCCGTGGCCGAGCTGCGCCCGGATCGCGGCGATGCACGCCGCATCGACGTCACTGGCGATCACCGCCGCGCCCATCGCCGCCGCGAACGAACTCATGCCGCCGCCGCCGCACCCCACGTCGAGGACGGTGTCACCGACGGTGATGCGGAAGCCGGGGGCGAGTTCGCCCGTCGCCCGCTGAAACCAGCCGTTGGCCTGAACGTCGGCCAAGCCAACCGCGCCGGCATCGATCGGGCGGGTCGGCTTGGCCCCGACGATCCTACGAAGCAAACCTGTCATGGCCGCGCCCTCGAGAGACACCCCTCTCGCGAGGGGACGTTCGTGATGGCATTGTGATCGGCAGGCGATTCGATGGACTTGAGCGATTGTGGCGATCGCACCGGCGCACGGGCTGGCGCCCAGTGCTCGGCCGGTTTCTTGACTTCACCGCAAGAGCAGCGCCAAATCGTCTAAAAGCCGCAGGACACCTCGATTCCCCCCGATCGGGGGAGATGGCCCATCCTGAACTTGTGCCCTCCGTCATTAACGGGCTCGCGCCGGCGGTTCAGGCCTGCTCCCCGAGAGTCCACAGCCATGCCAAACCGTCCGCGCCGCCGGCTCCGTCCCGCCACGCCCTCGCTGTCGCGGCGACTCGGCAGCGTTGAACTGCTCGAATCTCGCCAGCTGATGGCGGTGGCGCCGCTGCCCACGGCCGACGAGCGTCGGGCGGTCGCGGCCATCGCGAGCCCGGATGGTTCGGCAGACATCCAGGCCGCTCCGCGGGCGGTCGTCGTCCTCGATGCCTCCGCATCCAGCGCCGGCCGCCTGACGGGCTCGTTCGCCGATGTCGCGGCCACCGTCGTCGTCGGTGCCCACGACGACGTCTTCGCACTGGTTGGCGACAGGCTCGCCGACCTGGGGGGCGTGACGGCGATTCACGTCGTCAGCCACGGTGCCGCGGGGCGGTTCACGCTTGGCGGCTCACGGTTCGCGGCCGACACGGTCGACGCCCTCGGGCCATCGCTGCTCGCCTGGAACCGGCTCGCCGGCCCGGGAGCCGATCTCTACCTCTGGGGCTGCGACATCGCCGGGGGCGACGGCGCCGCCCTCGTGGACTCGATCCACGCCCTCTCCGGCTTCGACGTGGCGGCCTCGATCGACGTCACCGGCCCGGCCGCCCTGGGCGGCGACTTCGATCTGGAGTACGTCGTGGGCGACGTGCCGCCCCCGCGGCTCGTCGCCGGCGTCGACCTGCTCTGGGATACGACGCTCGGCCCCCCTGCGGCCCCGACCGACTACACGTTCACCGCCGCCGCGAAGACGGCGGTCAACGCCGCCTTCTCCCGGCTCGAGAACGACATCGCGCCCGCGGTGAAGACTGCCCTGCAGACCGCGACCACCGGCACCGCCACCGACCAGCTCGCGCAGCGGACCATCGCCGACCTGTTCACGGCCGCCTCGTCGTTCAGCCCGGCCGACGTGCAGTCGCTCCTGACGCTCGCATCGGCCGCCTCCACCGCCCTGGGTGGCGGCAACGCCACGCTCGCGGGGCTCGCGACGGCCCTGCAGACGCAGCTCACCGCGCTGGCCACGACGGCCGGCGCAACCGCCCCCGCAATCAGCGTCACGCCCACGATCACCGCCACCGGTGCCACCGTCACGAAGATCGAACTGGCCGTCTCGATCGCCGCGCGAGCGACCACCACCGCGGCCCTCGCGCGGGGCCCCGACACCGCCCCGACCGTCTGGGGCCGCGTGCTCGCCGATCTCAATTCCGACCTGAATCTCACGCTGCGGTCGGCACCGCGGCTCGAAACCGGCTCCGCGTTCACCGGCGCCTTCACGATCAGTGTCGATCTCGCCGATCCCGACCTGCCGGTCGCTTCGATCGCCATCCCCACGCTCGACCTGAAGGCCGGGCTGTTCGGCTTCGACGCCGTCGCCGGCCGGATCGGCGTTCTGGATGTGTCGCTCGCCGGCGACACATCTCCCGCCCACGCCACGAGCGTCACCTTCAGCGGCGGACACTCGCGCCCGGTGTCCGCCTGGTCGAGCGTGGGAGCCGCAGCGGAGGCGGTCTCGGCCGCCCCTGCCGCCACCGTCGACCTGCCGGTGACCGCCACGCTCGGCGACGCCAGCGTCGCGGCAGCCAACACGAAAATCTCGCTCGCCGCGGGCAACGTGTTCGCCACCACGAAGCCCGCCGTGACGCTCGCGGGATTCGACAAGCTCGTCTGGTTTGGTGCGTTCTCCTCCGACGACATCATCTCCGCGGTGCTCTCGGCCGGCCGCTCCTACGCCGCAGTCGCTGCGGCGGAGGGCAGCCCGTTGGCGCCGCGCGTGCCCTTCGCCGCGCAGCAGACGCTGGGCAGCGTGTTCGACTTCGCCGATCTCTTCGCCGACGAGATCGGGTCGAAGATCGACGTCACCGTCGACAAGACGACCAACGGCACCACCGTCAAGGCCCGGCCCGACGACCTGCAGACGTTCGGCGACTTCGCGACGCGGTTTCCAACGCTCGGCATCACGCCCGTCTACGACGCCGCGGCCGGCACGGTGGCGGTGCAGTTCTCGGCCGCGCGCACGAGCACGCCGGCGGTGAAGCCGGCGGTCGACTTTGCGATCGCACCGCTCGGCAAACTCTCGTTTACCGGGGGCACCGCGGCCGCCTTCTCCGCCCCGGTGGCGATCGGCTTCGGCGTGCGGTTCGACGTGGCGCCATCCGCGCCGCTCACCCTGCAATTGCCGGCCGCTGCCGCCTCGTCGGGCAGACTCACGGCCGACGCGGTGCTCACCGTCACGCCCGCCTTCGGCACGGCCACGACCGTCACGGTCACTCAGGCAAGCACCGCCGACAACACCTCGGCCGCCGACCTGCTCGCCGATCTCGATGCCGCGCTGGCCGGCACGCCGCTCAAGGCCCGCGTGGCTGACTTCGGCGTCGGCTTCGAACTCTACACGCCGACCGTCGGCCCCACGATGCCGGCGGCGGTCACGGTCACCGCGAACCGCTCGGCCGGCAGCCGGGAACTCGGGTTCTCCGACAGCCTGGCCGACGACGCCAAGACACCCTACACGCTCTTCGCCCGCACCACCGCCTCGGGCTCGACGGTCGTGCCGCACGAGTCGCTGCCCTTCGCCTCGGGCTCGTTCACGTGGTCGCTCGACGATCTGTCGGGCCAGGTGGGCTACGGCCTCAACACGATCGCCTTCGCCGACACGGCGGGCTCGGTGTCGGCGACGCTCGCGGTCACTCTCGCCGCGGCGGGCGCCGCCGCCGACGCGCTCGGGTCCGACCCCACGAGCGTGCTCACCGCCGCGCTCACCGACACGGCGTCGCTCACGCTCTCCGGACTCACGCACGCCAACGGCTCGAGCGCGATCAAGGCCGGCTCCACCATCGGCGTCACGGTATCCGACTTCACGGCGGAGCGAATCGACGTGTTCACGCCGCTCGGCGTGCCGCTGGCCCTCGCCAATCTCGAAGGCAGCGGCCGCACGACCGGCCGCCTGGCGGCCGACGCCGCGATTCGGTTCACCTGGGGCAGCGACACCTACGAAGTCACCGTCACCGCCGCCGACGCGGCGGACAACGCTTCGTTCGACGACCTCGTGGGGGACTTCGGCGCCGCCCTCACGCGGGCCCGCCGGATCGTGAACGACGCGGCAGCCGGCGGGCCGGTCGACATTTCGGGCCTGTTCACGGTCACGGGCGCGGCCGGCCGGCTCACGGTCTTGCAGACCGGCACGAGTCCGGCGGCCACCGTGATATCGGGCCGCCTCGTGCCGAACCTCGCCGCCGGCGGCTCCACCACCGGCCGGCTGGCGGCCGACTCGGCCGTCACCGTCGTCGTCGGCTCGACCACCTACACCGTCACCGTGCCGCAGTCGGCCTCCCTCGGCAACACGACGTTCGCCGACCTCGTCGCCGACTTCAATGCCGCCGCGGAGTTCGCCACGCGGTCGATCGGCGGCGGCACGGAGGAGACGGTCGATGCCCGCGACCGGCTCCGCTTCTCGGCCTCGGGATCCAACCTGCAACCGCTCGCGCCGGAGCCGGTCGCCAACCCGGCCTACGCGGTCGTCACGGTGCCGGCCAACGCCGACCTCGGCGCGATCGGCTACCAGGCGAGCCTCACGCCGGCCAGCGTCGCCACCGCCCTCCGCGACGCGGGCCGGATCTTCCCGCTGTTGGCCCGGGATCTGGCAGCCTACGCCGACACGGAATTGCCCCTGCTCAACGCGCCGCTCGCCGACCTCATCCCCCTCGACACCGGCTTCAGCGGCCGCGTGGAGACGCTGCGGACGGCAGCCGTGACCTCGATCGCCGGCCTGGAGCGGGCGCTCGAGACGGCCCTCGGCCTGCCCGACAGCGACCTCACGATCACGTTCGACGATGCCCGCAAGGCCTACCGGATCGACCTCGCCTACCGGACGAGCGCCACGCGGAAGATCGGCTTCGACCTGAACCTCGAGGAGTATTTCGCCCAGCTCGGCCAGCTCATGCCGCAGGGCATCAACGAACTGGCCGACGCCGACGGCAAGACGCCGCTCACGGTCACGCTCGCCGCCCGGAGCACGCTCTCGGTGGGCATCGACCTCGGCACCGGCCGGACGTTCGTCTACGGCCACGACGGCTCGACGTCGCTCGGCCTCGCCACCGGCACGTCGTTCCAGATCGACGTCAGCGTCAACGGCACGGACCTCGCCTTCCCCGCCCGGTTCGGGATGTTCGTGAAGGGCGGCAGGGCGAAGATCGAGCAGGGCTCGCTGGTCGTCAGGCTCGACCACGACGCGGCGACCGCGGGCTCGTCGGTCTACTTCGTCAACGCCGCGTCGAACGAGCGGGGCGCCCTCGACGCGACGAACTACACGGCCGCCTTCGCGGGCAAGGTCGAGGTCGTGATGCCGATCTTCGACGAGTTCGCCCCGGCGCAGCTGACGGCGGCGAGCGCCGCCGAGGCGGGCAAGTACAAGCCGCTCGAGAAGCACCTGGCAAGCCTCTACCTCGGGATCGACAGCCTCGCCGACTTCATGCGGATCAGCGGCCAAATCGCCGACGCCAAGGCGGCGCTTTTGGAGCTGCGGCAGTCGGCCGCGGCCTCCACCGGCGGGCTCACGCTCGCCCAGTGGCAGGCCGTGCTCGACCAGAACTCCGACCTCCTGCCCGCCGCGCTCAAGGTGTTCGCCCCCGAACTGGCCAACGCCAAGGACATCCTCGGCGCCGACAACACGCTGATCGACATGATCCGCGACCCGGCGCTGATCCTCGACACGCTCGACACGGTGCTGCGGCGGGCCGAGAACGCCATGTCGGGCATCAACAAGCTCGACCTCCCGCTCATCGGCACGAGCCTCGGCGGCGCGGTCAACGGCCTGTTCGGCTTCCGCCGCGGCTGGCTGCTCGACATGCGGCACAAGCTCCGCGGCCAGGGCGAGGGCATGCTCGACGTCATGCGGCAGCAGATCTTCGACTTCCTGGGTCCCCAGGGGGCCGGGATCCTGCTCGTCAACAACGGCCTGCGGTCGGCCGAGGGCATGGTCGGGGCGACCAAGCCCACCGACGTGGGGCTCGACTTCCTCGACGCCACCGGCAAGAAGGTGGCCACGGGCGTGGCGGGGGCCGAGGCCTTCGAGATCACGATCCGCCTCGGCCAGAAGCTGTTCGACACGGGCGTCGACCTCGGCTTTCAATTCGACGCGCTCGCGCCGATGATCCAGCTCGGCCTCGACGGGGGTCTGCGGCTGCAGATGGGCTGGGACATCCAGCTCGGCTTCGGCTTCAGCATGGCCAACGGGCCCTACATCAAACTCGACCCCGACGCTCCCGAGGCCCAGGTCCGGTTCGACGCCACGCTCACCGGCAAGTCGGCCCATTACAAGCCGCAGTGGACGGGGAGCTTCTGGAAGATCGTCGACGGCAACGGCACCGACGTGATCGACCCGCTCACGAACGAGGCGTATCGCGCCCTCGCGGTTGACAAGAAGGGCGTGGACGTGACCGCGAGTGTGCCGCTCCCCGGCACGCCGGAAGCCGCCGCGGTCGACCCCTGCGAAGACGGCCAGCCGGCGGAGAAGACGTCCTCGGGGAGCCAGGTGTGGTGGGTTGTCGCGGCCCGCAACACCGCCGGCAACTGGCGGCCCGCCGAGCTCAACGACGAGATGCGGTACGTCGCCCAGTCGGCGACCGACGTCAGCTCGATGATCGAGGTCAAGGCGATGGCGCCGGCGAGCCTCTCCGGCAGCCTCGCCTTCCTCAAGCTCACGGCCACCGACATGGTCCGCCGGGGGCTCACGGGCGTCGCCGACTACGACAACGCCTACCTGTTCGACGCCAGCGAGGGCCCGCAGACCGACGCCAAGGCCCGCGACGACAAGGACAAGGGCGTCAACCGCAACAACCAGCTCGCCACGACGTTCACCGGCGTGATCGGGATCGACATCGTCGACCCGAGCGCCAACAAGAGCACGTTCAAGTCGGTTCCCGACTCCTCCGTCCTGCCCGACGGCCTGGCGCTCGCCGACGCCAAGGGCACGGTGATCAAGGAGAAGTACACGAGCCCCGGCCAGAAGGGATTCCTCGGCCTGACGGGCACGGAAATGCCCGTGCCGGTGCGGCAGTTCTACGAGTTCAAGCTGCGACAGGGGCCGGGGGCGGCGTACCGGCCGCTCGAGCTTTCCGCCCGCGTCGCGACGACCGGGAACATCCAGCTCTCCGGGATCGGGATCATCGACGGCGTGCAGCTCAAGGTCGGCGACCGCGTGCTCGTCAAGAACCAGGTGAATGCCGAGGAGAACGGCGTCTACGTGGTCTCGGCCCGCGGCTGGAGCCGGGCCTTCGACGCCAACGACCGCGAGGACTGGAACGACGCCGGCCAGCTGTTCGTGTTCGTCGAGGAGGGCCGCGTCAACAAGGCCACGGGCTGGGGCGTCGATCCGCGGGTGGGCAACGTCACCCCCGGCACGACCTCGATCATCTTCACGCGGGTGGAAACAATCGGTACCGGCGGCACGCTCGTGCCCTACGAGCCGTTCAAGACGCTCCTCCTGCCGAAGGACCTCGTCGACAAGCCCCTCGAGGCCCCGCTGCAGGTCGTCGTCCTCTACGACAACGCCGAGTTCGTCGTCACCCTGCCCGCCACCGCATCGACCGGTGCCGCCAACCGGGCCGTTCAGCTCACCTACGCCCTGCGCAACGCGTTCGAGGACAAGAACGGCAACCAGAAGAAGGACGCGGGCGAAGGGGAATACAACCTGCTCCAGGCCGGCTTCGCCTTCCCCATCCCGCAGGGTGCGAAGCCGAAGACCTACGTCGTCGAGCGGCCCAAGCGGAAGCTCGACACGCTGCCGGAGGGCACCGACCCCACCGCGGAGAACCTGCGGCTCGTGGACGCGCAGTTCGGCACCCGCGTCGTCTACCCGGTGGAGGCGCTGCTCGACGCCACGAAGACGAAGGCCGTCATCGGTTCCTGGGAGCCCGTCCGCGACATCAACGCCGATGCCAGCAAGAACCGGCTCACCTTCTCCGAGCTGCGATCGGGGGGCCGCGGCATCTTCAAGGTGGACCTGGCGGCGACGGCCGTGGCCAACTTCCAGCTCACGCTCTCCGTCGGTGAGAGCGCGACCTTCCCGAAGATCTTCGCCGACCTGAACCTGGACTGGAGCACGAAGGCGGCCCGCGCGAAGATCGAAAAGGCGCGGGTGGAGATCCAGGACAAGGCCGAGTCGGGCGCGCCGCCGGCCGAGGACGACTATGGCGACAGCCTCCGGGCGTTGTTCGCCGAGGAAGACGACACCGCCCAGAAGCCGGCCACCGGCGCCGACAAGGGGATCGACCCCAATGCGCCGCTGGCCAAGGAGATGGATCTCCTGCCCGAGATCGGCCTCTCGAACGTGCGGCTCGACCTCGGCAGCTTCCTCACGCAGTTCGTCAAGCCGATCGTCGACAAGGCGGACCCGCACCTCGACCAGATCCGGCCGGTGCTCCAGTTCCTCACCACGAAGGTGCCGGTGCTCTCCGACGTGGCGGGCACCGACATCCGCGTGGTCGATCTGATCGAGAAGTTCGGCGGTGAGAAGGCCAAGGGCGTGCGGTCGTTGATCGACACCGTGGCGGCGATCGACGCCATCGTCGGCCGGATCGCGGCCCTACCCGCCGGCGTCAACGTGCAGCTGCCGCTGGGCCGGTTCTGGTTCCCGAAGGAAGCCAACAAGGAGACGGGGCGGTACGCATACGGCCGGTTCCGCTACGACAACGTGGCGCTCGGCGTGAACGTCGATCGCTCCAAGGCCGACGACGCGGCGCGGGCGGCCTTCGACGCCCTCACCGCCCTCAAGGATGCGAATCCCGACAGCCCGGAGGCCGCGAAAAAGCAGAAGGGCATCGCGAATCCGGCCGACCGCGGCGGCTTCCGCATTCCGATCCTCGACAACCCGCTGACGGCCTTCAAGCTGATGATGGGCGAGGACGTGCCGCTATTCACGTTCCAGCTGCCCAAGGTGCAGTACCAGCTCGAGAAGTCGATCCCCCTGCTGCGGATCGTGTGCTTCGAGGTGGGCCTGAAGATGGGCTTCGAGATGGCCGCGAAGCTCGCCTTCGGCTTCGACACCTACGGGTTCAGGCTCTACGGCGATTCGGGCGACGTGCTCGACGTGGCCCAGGGCTTCTACGTGTCGGACCGGTCGAACGCCGACGGCACCGGTGCCGACGTGCCGGAGTTCCAGACGATCGTGAGTTTCGGGCTCTACGGCGGCGTCGACGTGCTCTTCGCCAAGGCGGGCATCGAGGGGGGCGTGCGGGTCACGGCCGACGTCAACCTCAACGACCCCAACGACGACGGCAAGCTGCGGCTCACCGAGTTCCTCGGCCTGCTCACCGACCACGGCGACGCGCAAGACCTGCTCGACCCGTTCGACCTCGGCCTCAAGGGCGAGGCCTACGCGCGGTACTACTACGACGTGTTCGGCGTGATCTCCGGGGGCGCCGACTTCGCCAAGGTGAAGATCTTCGACCTGCAGTTCGACGGCCGCGACGGCGTGCCGCTGTTCGGCAGCGTGATCCGGAGCGCAGACCGTGACGGCACGCCGCTCCCCGGCACGCTCCTGCTGCACGTCGGCGAGAACGCCCCCAAGCGGGTGAGCAACGAGGATCCGTTCGGGGCGAAGGACGCCGCCGAACGGTACAAGATCTGGAACGTCGGCTCGACCGTCTCCGTCGAGTTCCTCGACTACTCGAAGAAGGTCGGGGCGACGAAGATCCGCACATACGAGAACGTGCAGCGGGTGGTGTTCGCCGGCGGTGCCGGCAACGACGAGCTGGACGCGACGGGCCTCACGGGCATCCCGCTGTTCTTCGACGGCGGCGACGGCACCGACGTCGTGAAGCTCGGTGCGGGCCACGGGAGCACGGCCAGCCGGCTCGACGGCGGCGACGGAGCCGACACGATCGAGGTGCTCGGCGGCGGAGTCGTAGAAATCATCGGCGGCCTCGGCTCCGACACGATCATCGGCGGCACGGGCGTCGTGCGGATCGATCCGGGTGCCGGCAACGACAGCGTCACGACCAAGGGCGGCAGCACCACCACGATCGCCTTCTCGGACCAGTACGGGATCGACTCGCTCACGCTCGCCTCCAGCGCGGCCGTGAACATCCTCGACTTCAACGAGGTCTACTCGTCGGTCGTCTTCGACCTGCATGGATCGAGTGGCAGCGCCCGGGCCGGCGATGCCAACGTGGCGACGTTCAACGTGCCCGGCCTCACGGAGATCCGCGGCACCTCCGCGCCCGACACGTTCCTGGTGACGAACCCGCAGACCCGCAACGCCAACGGCGGCAAGGGGCTCGTCCTCCGCGGCGGCCTCGGCGACGACGTCTACGACTTCACCATGGATGGAGACTCGCAGATCGCCTCGGATGGCATCCTCGTCGACGACGTGCGGCCGGTCACGCCCGCGACCGCGGGCACGCCCACGGTCGGGGGGAAGTGCCAGTCGATCCAGTCGATCCCCGTGACCGCGGCCGGCTCGGGCTACACGGTGGCGCCGGACGTCGTGATCCTCGATTCCACCGGCTTCGGGGCGAAGGCGACGGCCACGATCGACGATCAGGGCCGCGTGGTCTCGATCCAGGTGATCGAGGAAGGCCGCGACTACACCGCGCCCAGGGTGCTGCTCGTCAACGCCGTGAGCTACGCCGACAAGCTCGTGTTCACGTCGGCCCTGCCGGCGGCGGCCCTGTCCCGCTCCGGGACGACCTACGGGCTCGGCTTCACCAACACGGCGAGCCAGGCCCAGGCGGTGCGGTTCGAAGGCTGGGGCGACGTGGGCGAGAAGCGGCCGGCGGGCTTCGACAGGAGCGAGGTCGACTCCGTGACGGTGAACCTGCCCGCGGGCGTGTTCACGCTCGGCTCCTCCATCGACCTGTTCGACACGTTCACCGTGAATGCCGCGCGGATGGAGCAGAACGCCCGGATCGTGGCCGACACCGTGGCGATCACGACCAACCACGGGTTCCAGGTGCGGCACGCGATCGACACGACCAACAGCGGCGACATCCGGATCCGGGTCACGGGGCAAGACCCCGGCGATCCGAACCTCGACATCAACGCCGCCGCCAACCGCGCGGCCGCCACCGCCACCGTGGTGGGCGGCGCGGTGACCGGGCTCGTGCTCACCCGCACCGGCGACCACTACTTCTTCGATCCGTCGATTACCGTCGGCGCCGAGATCGCGTCGGCGGGCACCGGGGCCCGGTTCACCGCCAGCCGCACCGGCGATTCGCTGGCCGGCTTCCTGCGGCTGTCCGGTGGCTCGGGCTACATCACGAGCCCGGCGCCGCTCGTGGTGATCCCGCCCCCGGCGAGCATCCAGATCGACGCCATGGTCACGAGCTCGGCACCGGGCGGCCTCGCGGGCCTGGGCGACGGCCGCGGCAAAGTGATCCTCCATGCCGACACCGGCATGGTGAGCACCTCGGGCGAAGTCTTCTTCCCCACCGACACCCGGCCGGGGGCACCGCAGGGCGGACGGGTGATCGACTGGATCGGCGGCGACTATCGCTACCGTTCCAGCGTGGCCCTCGACGACCTCATGAACCCGACGACCTACCCCGGCATTTCCGTGGGCCAGGGCGCAGCGTTCACGGCCGTCCTCGACGCCGACGGCCGCGTGATCGGATTCACGAAGCGCAGCGGCGGCAGCGGCTACTCGCCGGCGCTCCCGCCGCAGGTCGAGGTGGAGGGGCTCGCGACCGCCACGGCGATCGTGGCCGCCGACGGCTCGATCGAGTCGCTGCGGATCACGTATCCGGGCGACGGCTACGGCCAGCCGCCGAGGGTGACGATCCGGCCCAACGGCTTCGGCCGGATCGTCGATCCGCCGAGCGGCCCGACGACCGCTGCCGACGGCACGCCGCTCAACCGTGTCCACATCCGCTCGATCGGCGGCACGCTCGTGGCGGTGGCCGGCGCGGGCGTGGGCGATCCGCTCAAGCCGCTGAAGAGCGACGTGGAGACGTTCGTGGCCCAGGTCACCCGCGACGCCGGCCGCGGTGTGCACGTGCTGGAGAAGGACGGCGTGCGGATCGGCTCCGCCCTCAACGTCGACGGCATCACGACGGTCAACGGCAACGTCACCGTCACCAGCTTCGGCGGCGCGATCGAACTCGGCGGCCCGAAGCAGGCCCTCGACGCCCAGGGCCGGCCGCTGTGGCAGGATGCCGCCAAGACGATCCCGATCTACGAACGTGATCCGGTGACCAACGCCGTCGTCTACGAAGGCGGCCAGATCGCGGTCGGCTCCGGCAGTGTGAAGCTCACGGCCGACGACATCGAGGTGAACGTTCCGCTCAACCGGTCGGGCGGCGGCGGCACGATCGAACTCCAGCCGGTGAAGGTGGACGCCCCGATCGGACTCGCCGGCACGCGGGCCCGCACGGCGGGCATCGTCGAAAATGGCAGGCTCGTCCGTCTCGATGCGACGAAGTTCTGGGGCGGCCGCGGCTACGAGGAGGGCAAGCCGCCGCTCGTGATCGTCGATCCGGCCGGCCAGCGGGCCTTCGGCACGGCGGTCGTGCAGGATGGCCAGGTCGTGGGGATCGACCTCGTCTTCGGCGGCACGAACTATGCCCCGGACGATCCGCCGACCGTGACGCTCACCGGCGGCGGCGGCAGCGGCGCCAAAGCCACCGCGATCGTCGGGCCCAACGGCACGATCACCGGGTTCACGATCAAGGAGAACGAGCGGGGCGGCGGCTACTCCTCGGCCCCGGCCGTGAGCGTCTCCGCGCCGGGGCAGGCGCTCGTGGAGGCGATCCTCGAGTCGACGCCCGATCCGGTCAGCCGCCGCTACTCCGTCAAGGAGTTCCGGATCACGAACGCCGGCCGCAACTACACGACCGCCCCGACCATCGAGGTCGCGGCCCCCTATGACTTCACGCTCGACGGCGACGAGATCGCCCAGTTCGACACGGCCTTCAGCCAGGTCGTGATCGGGAGGATCGAGGGCCAGCATCTCTTCCATTCCCCCGCGGCGTCGCTCGGCAGCGGCGTCGTGCTCCGGGCGCCCCGTGCCGGCGGGACGGTCGACATGGCGCAGCTCTCCGCGTCGGGCCCGATCGCGATCGTCGGCTCGGGCGGCACGTTTCACTTCGAAGCGGCGGCCCCGACGATCTCCGGAGCGTCGATCTCGATCGACGACAACGTCATCGTCCACGAGGGCGTGGCAGCCGCGGCGACCGCTTCCGCCGGCGGCATCACGATCTTCGGCACCGGCAAGGGAATGATCGACGGCGATCCTGCCGGCGACGACCTGGCCGACGACGAAGACCTCCTGCTCGCCGCCGAAACCACCGTCACCGTGACCGGACCGATCGGCAGCCGGTGGAAGCTCGACGACCTCGCCGTGACGAGCGCCGCCGATGCCGCCATCGTCCTCCAGCAATCGGCCTCGCTCACGGGCGACCTCGCAATCGCCGGCGGAGCGGTGACGATCGGTGGCGCGGTCGACGTCGGCGGGGGCATCGTCGTCGATTCGACGTCGACCGTGCTCTTCTCCGGGGACGTGACCGTGGCCGGTGATCTGTGGATCAAGCGGGCCGCCGACGTCACGTTCGCCGGCCGGCTCACCGTGCTCGGCACGTTCCGAATCGAATCGGTCACCGGCACGGTGCGGTTCGGCGGCCTCGTCGACGCCCGCCAGACCGTGGCCGTGTCGGCCAGCACGCTCGTCGAGGTCCTCGACGGCTTCCAGGCGGGCGGCGACGCCGCCTTCACGGCCGACGAGGTGAACTTCAAGGGCGGGCCGGCAACCGTGATCGGCCCCGCCGCCGGCCTGCTCACCATCAGGCCGGCGGCCGCCGGCCGCGGGATCCGCGTGGGCTCGCCGGGCGGTTCACCGACGAACACGCTCGACGTCTCCGACGCCGACCTCGCGGCCGTCGCCGGCGGCTGGAAGGAGTTCGTCATCGGCGACGCGGCCGCGGGCACCGGCGCCGTCACGATCGGCACGATCGGCACGGCGCACGGCAGCCGGAACTCCTGGCTCGCGAATCCGACGACCATCGTCGGCGGCTCGGTGACCGTGGCCGAGCGGGTCGACCTGGCGGCGACGGCCGCGCATCTGCGGCTCCGTGGCCGCACCGGCGCCGTCGCGGTGAACGCCGCGATCAACGCCACGACGATCGTCGGCCTCGACTCCGCCACCACCACGAGCCAGGTCGCCACGGCCCCGATCGCGACCTCCGGCCTGCGGGTGAACGCCGGCGGCGCGGTCACACTCGAGGCCGCCGGCAACGCGTTCAGCACGCTCGCGGTGCGGACGACCGACGACGCGATCTCGATCCGCGCGGATGCGGGCTACACGATCGGCACGGTCGACGGCCTGAGCGGGGTCTCCGTCGGCACGGCCACGGCCACGCTGCGGTCGAGCGGTGCGGTCGGCCAGACGGCGGCGGGCATCGTCTCGACCGCCACGCTCGACCTGCGGGGCGCGGGCGGCGGCTGGACGCTCACCGAGGCCAACGCCATCGGCACGCTCACCGCCGACACCGGCAGCCTCAAGGTCGCCGACGCCGGCGAACTGGCGGTGGGCTCGATCGTGGCGTCGCAGGCCACGGGCACCGCGGTCGACCTTTCGGCCCCGTCGGGCCTGACGCTCGCCGGCCCCGTCACCACCGCCGGCGGCGCGGCCCGGTTCAACCACGCGGTCACGCTCGCCGCCGACACGACCGTCACCACGGCCGCCGGCGCCGCCACGTTCGCGGCCGCTGTGGACGGGCCGTTCCGGCTCGTCGTGGCCGCCGCGGGTGACACGACGTTCGCCGCGGCCGTGGGGGCGAAGACGCCGCTGACCCATCTCGAAACCGACGCGCCGGGCCGCACGCGGCTCGCTGGCCGCACCGTCACCACTGCCGGCCTGACGAGCCAGCACTACCGCGACGCCGTCGTGCTCGACGCCGACACGGTGCTGACCGCGAACGGCGGCGGTGGGATCACGTTCGGCGGCACGGTGGACGGCGCGGCCGGGACCAACCGGTCGCTGGAGATCAACACCTCGGGCACGACGACCTTCGGCGGCGCCGTGGGCCGCACGACGCCGCTGGCGGACCTGGCGACCGACGCTCTCGGCACGGCCGTGCTCGCCGGCGGCCTGATCCGCACCGCGGGCGGCCAGACCTGGCGCGACGCGACCGTGCTCGTCGGCGTCGACACCGTCGTGCAGTCCGACTCCGCCGGCATCGCCGCGACGGCGAACACGACGTTCACGTCGTTCGGCCGCACCGTGTCGTTCGTCGCCGCCACGGGCGTGGGCAGCCAGGCCGTGCCGATCCGCGTCGCGGCCCCCACCGCCGTCACGGCGACCCTCTCCGGCAGCGGCGGGATCTTCCTGACGGGCGTCGGCGACCTGCTGATCGGGGCCAACGGCCTCGCCGCGCCGGCGGGCACGATCGCGGTCGATGCCTCCGGCATGATCCGCGTGCCCGACGGCGGCCGGATCGCCGCCGGTGTCGTGCCCGGCCGCGGCGTGACGGCGACCAAGCCGATCCACTGGTCGGTCACGCGGATCGCCCCGACGGGCCGGGGCGCGCTGCGGCAGGTGATCGACAACGCCAACACCACCGGCGTCGAGGGCCGGGTGGTGCTCGACGGGCCCGCCCTGCCCGCCGGCACGGTGCGGATCGCCGTGGGCTCCGCCCTGCCCGTCGTGGCGACGCGGCTCACCATCGACGCCACCACCGGTCCGCGTCTGGAACTCGACGGTGGCGGCATCGTCGGCACCGGGCTTTCGTTCGGAACGCAGGCCACGGGCAGCCTGATCGCCGGCGTGACCCTGCTGAACTTCCGCGACAACGCGATCGTGCTCGACGCCTCGCCGGGCGTGACGATCCGCGGCTGCGTGATCCAGGCCAACGGCAACGGCGTGCGGGCCGCGGGCAATCAGACCGGCAGCCTGGTCGAGCGGAACACGTTCACCGCGAATCGTGGCTATGGCATCCACCTCTACGCGGCGACCGGCCTCACCATCGACGGCAACATGGTCACCGGCCTCAACACGCTCGCATCGATGGGCCTCTACGCCACGGGCACGCTGACGAACACGGTCATCGTCAACAACACCTTCCGCGGCGGGCTCCGCGGGGCCCTGCTGCAAAACGCCCGCGGCCTCGCCTTTGGTCGCCTCGGGCAGGGCAACATGCTGTCCGACAACGTCGCCGTGCGGTCACAGCCGGCGTTCGCGGGAACGGGCATCCGTGCCGAGGGCGACCTGACCGGCACGACCGTCACGGGCAACACCTTCGCCCGCAACAACTACGGTTTTGGCTTCGTCGGCGGCCGCGGGCTGCGGCTGGCCGGCAACAGGTTCGACCGCAACTCCATCGCGGGCATCCACGTCGATGGAAACAACACGGGCAGCGTGCAGGTGACGAGCACGTTCGGCACCGGCGCCAACAAGAACAAGGCGAACATCGTCCGCGCACAAGGATCGAGGGGCATATGACGAGCTTGCAAGCACTGTTCGGATTCCGTGACGCCCGGCGGCCGCAACGCCGCCGCCCCTCGCGGCGTGACCTGCGGGCCGAGTCCCTCGAGCCCCGTGCGCTGCTGGCGGTCACCCTGCCCCCGAGCATCTCGAGCGACACCATCGAGATCGACGACAACGTCGTGGTCGGTGACGTCGCGGCCGGCGGCCCCGCCTGGGCGATCGCCGCCACGGGCAGCGGCGGTCCGGGCTACGTGCAGATTTTCGGAAACAGCCGCGGGCGGATCGACGGCGCGCCAGGTGCGGCGAACGACGACCTTTCGATCTCTGCGCAGACCACCGTCACCGTGACCGGAGCGATCGGGGCGACCCAGCGCATCGACGATCTCACGATCGCCAGCGAAACGAAGCAGGCGGTGAACCTCCAGCAGGCTGTGTCGCTGACGGGCAGCCTGGTCGTGACGCAGGCCGGAAGCGTGACGGTGGGGGGGAACGTGGACGTCGACGACAACCTCACGATCACGGAGGCCAGTACGGTCTCCTTCGCGGGCGACGTCGCGGTGGACGGCGACCTCGTGATCACGAAGGCCACCACGGTGACGTTCGCCGGCACGCTCACGGTGGGGGGCCGGCTGCGGATCGAGAATGCATCGGGGGCGGTCCGGTTCCTGGGGGAGGTGACGGTGGGCGCGGCGGAGGTGACGAGCCGGGACCGCGTGTTCGTCCAGGGCGGGTTCACGTCGACGGGCGCGGCAGGCAGCGGCGACGTGACGTTCACCACCGACCAGGTCGGCTTCAACTCGGCCGTGATCGCCACGTCGGCGGCCGTGCCCACGGCCACGCTGACGATCCAGCCGTTCACGGCGGATCGGGCGATCGCAATCGCCTCGCCCCCCGGCGTGGCCGCCGGCCTCGCCATCAACGACGCCGCCCTGGCGGCGATCCAAAGCGGCTGGAAGCGGGTGGTCTTCGGCCGCGAACTCGACGGCACGGGCGCGGTCACGATCGGCTCGATCGGCTCGCAGCAGGGCTTTTCGCAGCTGCTCAACACCACGACCATCGTCGGCGGCTCGATCGTCGTCGACGATTCCGTCGAGCTCGTGCTGCCGGTGGACGTGACGAGCCAGGCGGCCTACCTGGAGCTCGTGGCCCGTGCCGGAGGCATCACGGTCAACGCCCCGATCAACCAGACCGCCGACGAGCGGAACGCCTGGGTAAGGCTCACGGCCGCCGGGCCGATCGCCCTCAACGCGCCGATCTGGGCCACGGACACGGTTTCGCTGACGACCACGGGCGGCGGCACGATCACCCAGCAGCCCACCTCCGCCGCCGCGATCACCGCGCCGAAACTCGTGGTCGTGGCGGACGGCGCCGTCACGCTCGCCGATTCGGGCAACGCCTTCGACACGGTGGCGATCTCGACCACGAACGACGCCGTCGTGCTCCGCGAGGACTCGGGATACGCGATCGGCACCGTGACGACCACCGACGCCGCCCGCGGCACGCCCGCCGTGACGGTCTCCGGCATCGCCGCCGGCTCGGGCGTTGTGCGGCTGGTGACGGCCTCGGGCGCGAAGGCCTCCACCGTGTCGCAGACGCAGTCCATCGTGGCGGCGGCCCTGGGCCTCGAGGGCACGGGCACCGACTGGTCGCTGGACCTCGCCACGAACGACATCGACACGCTGGCTGCGAAGACGGGCAGTGTCGCGTTCCGCGACGCCGACGACCTCACGATCGGCACCGTGGAGGCCGTCGCGCCGCTGGTCGAGTTGTCGGGCATCGACGTCGCGAGGACCGTCGCGGTGACGGCCGGCACCACGCTCACGATCCTGACGGCCGGCGACATCACGGCGGCCGCGACGAGCGGCACGGCGGTCGATCTCTCGGCAATGTCGGGCATCCTCACGGCGGGCGACGTCACCACGAAGGGTGGCGACGTGTTTTTCCGCAGCAGCACGACCCTCACCGGCGACGTCGTGATCGACGTGGTCGATGCTCCGGCCACGGGCACGGTCACGTTCGCCTCCCTGGTGAATGGGCACGACGAGGGCGAACAGTCGCTCGCCGTCTCCGGCAACCTCGACGCCGGCGGCACGATCGGGGCGAAGACGGAACTGAAGAGCCTCACGGTGACCGACGGCACGACCTCGCTCCGCGGCGGCAGTGTCGCCACCTCCGGGGTCGCCGGCCAGTCGTACGGCGGTCCGCTCCAACTCTTCGCCGACACCACGCTTACCGGCAGGGTGGCGACCGGCGGCACGGTCACGGGCGACGGCAAGGCGGTCACGATCGACGGCGACGCGACGCTCGGCGACGCGGCCGACGACACGGTGACGGGCATCTCGTCACTCACGGTGACGGGCGACGCGGTCGTCAACGCCTCGAAGGTCGCCGCGACCGTCATCCAGACCTGGAAAAAGCAGGTCACGCTCGGCGCCGACGCAACGTTCGAGAACGGCGTGATCTGGTTCCAGGGCTCGATCGTCGGGGCCGGCCGGGATCTCACGCTCACCGGCTCCTCCGTCGTCCTCGGCGACGACCCCACCGACTCCGTCACGGGCGTGGATGATCTCGTCGTCACGGGGCCGGCCGTGCTCACCGGCAACACCGTCGGCACGACGGGCACGCAGACCTACGACGGCGGGGTGACGGTGACCGATGCCACGGCCGTCGCGCTGACCGGCAAGGGCTTCGACTTCAAGCGGGCGATCGACCGCGGCGACAACAACACCCCGGCACCCTCGCTCACGATCACCGCCAATGGCGGCGGCGTGAAGTTCGGCGGCGACGTGGCCACGGACGGACGGCCGTTCGGCGCGACCGACATCCGCGGGCAGGGCCGCGTCAGCCTCGCCGGCACGCTCTGGTCGAACGCCGCAGTGAAGATCGCCTCGACGCAGAACGCGATCTCGGGCGCCGCGGGCAACGCCATCCGCACGCCCGGCACGATTCGCCTCGACGCAGCGACCGGCATCGGCACGCGGGCCGTGCCGATCGGCATCGAGGCGGCGAGCGTCTCGGCCGCGACGAGCTCCGGGGGCATCTTCCTCGCCGCCGTCGAACCGACGGGCAACCTGTGGATCGGAGCCGACGGCCTGGTGGCGCCGACCGGAGCCATCGGCCTCGACGCCCGCAACGTGATCGGCGTGTACGCGGGCGGCCGACTCCGGGCCGGCGCCGGCGGCGTGACCGCGTCGCTCCCGATCTCGTGGTCGATCGACGTCACGGCCGACGGCGGCCCCGGCTCGCTGCGGCAGATCCTCCTCAATCTCAACGAGGTCGGCGACGCGAACAAGGCGGGACTCGATGCCCGGCTGATGTTCGACGTGCCACGGGTGGCGATCCTGGCCCCGCTGGTGTTCAGGATCGCGACGCCGCTGCCCGAAATTCGTGCGGCCGTCGCGATCGTCGGCTTTGGCGTCGAACTCGAGGGCACGGGCATGAACGCCACGAACGGCCTGGTCCTCGGCGCGGCGGCCTCGGGCAGCACGCTGCAGGGCCTGACGCTCCGCGGCTTCCGCGAATTCGGCATCCAGCTTCGGTCCGCCCAGGGCGTGACCGTGGACCGGGTGGTCGTCCGCAGCCTCAACCTCTCCACGTCGATGGGGTTGTACGCGACGGGCGACCTGTCACGGACGCGGATCACCGGCAGCGAGTTCACCGGCGGCTTCCGTGGCATGCTCCTCGACGGCGCCCGCAATCTCCGCGTGGGAACGACCAGGGCCGGCGAGGGCAACCTGTTCGCCGAGAACCGGGCGGTGCCCAGCCGCCCGACCTTTGCCGGCACCGGCATCCGGGCCCAGGGGGACAGTACCGGCACCGTCGTCGAGGGCAACACCTTCCTTGGCAACAACTACGGCTTCGGCTTCGTGGCCGCCCGCGGCCTCGCCCTGAGGAGCAACTTCTTCGCCCGCAGCACGATCGCAGGCGTGCACGTCGAAGGGAACTGCACCGGGAGCACGCAGGCTGGCAACACGTTCGCCACGACCCTGGCGGACCGCAATCGGGCCAACGTCGTGCGGGTCCGCGGCGCGAAGGGGGCCTGATCCGGCACAGCCGCGCAGGCGGGCCCGGGCCCGGAAATGCGACCGCCGCGGAGGGGCATGGGTATTCCGCCTGCGTCGCGTCCCGCGCGACCGCCGCCATTCGCCTTGACCCCCGGGCCGATTCCCCGCGAGAATCGTCGGTTGGCTCGCGTTTTTTGCCGGGAGGTTCGGCTCATCGCCGCCCAGCCCCTGCCCAATCCGCTGGCTCCGCGCCGCCGCCTCACGGCCCCGCGACCGTCCGCATAACCGATCCTGATCCATGGAAACTCTCGAACGCATCTGGGACTCGCTCTCCAACGGCGCCGCCGCCACCGGCAGCCGCATCGAGCGGTTCATCACCGGCCTGTTCGGCTCCTCCAACGCCCGCTACCTGCGGCGGCTCGAGCCGAAGATCGAGGCCATCAACGCCCTCGAGCCCAAGTACCAGGCGCTGAGCGACGCGGAGCTGCGCGGCCAGACGGCCGAGTTCCGCCGCCGGCTCGCCGCCGGCGAAACCCTCGACGACATCCTCGTCGAGGCGTTCGCGGTCTGCCGGGAGGGGGGCCGGCGGTTCCTCGGCATGCGGCACTACGACGTGCAGCTCATCGGCGGCATGGTGCTCCACTCCGGCGCCATCGCCGAGATGATCACGGGCGAGGGCAAGACGCTCGTCGCCACGCTCCCCGCCTATCTCAACGCCCTCGAGGGCAAGGGCGTGCACGTCGTCACGGTCAACGATTACCTCGCCCGCCGCGACATGGAGTGGATGGGGCCCCTGTACCTCGGCCTCGGCCTCACCGTGGGCGCGATCCAGTCGGGCATGGAGTCCGGCGAGCGGCAGAAGTCCTACGCCTGCGACATCACCTACGGGACCAACAACGAGTTCGGCTTCGACTACCTTCGCGACAACATGCGGATGGCGGCCCGCGGCGACGACCGCTTCCCGAAGCACCAGCAGCAGAGCCAGGGCCCGCTCCACTTCGCGATCGTCGACGAGGTCGACAACATCCTCGTCGACGAGGCGCGGACGCCGCTGATCATCTCCGGCCCCGCCCACGACGACGTCGCCAAGTACTCCCGCGCCGACCAGATCGCCCGTCAGCTCAAGGCCGAGCAGCACTTCGAGGTCAAGGAGAAGGAGCACACCGTGGCCCTCACCGAGGAGGGCGTGCGGACGGCCGAGAAGCTCGCCGGCGTGGAGAGCTTCTACACCGCCGGCAACATGGAGTGGCCGCACCTCATCGACAACGCCCTCAAGGCCCATCACCTCTACAAGCGCGACGTCAACTACGTCGTGCAGCAGGGGGAGGTGGTGATCGTCGACGAGTTCACCGGCCGCCTGATGCCCGGCCGGCAGTGGTCCGACGGCCTCCACCAGGCCGTCGAGGCGAAGGAGGGCGTGCGGGTCAAGGAGGAGTCGCAGACGCTCGCCACGGTCACGCTGCAGAACTTCTTCAAGCTCTACAAGAAGGTCGGCGGCATGACCGGCACGGCCATGACCGAGGCCACCGAGTTCTGGAAGATCTACAAGCTCGACGTGATCGCCATCCCTCCCAACCGCGGCCTGCAGCGGATCAACCATCCCGACGTCATCTACCGCACCGAGCGGGAGAAATGGATCGCCGTCGCCGACGAGGTGGAGCGGATCAACCGCTTCGACACGCTGGCGCTGACCGACGGCACCTGGAAGGTGGGCACGATCCTCGGCGAGGCCGCCGACGCCTACGAGTTCCGCCCCAAGGGCGAGCGGGAGGCCGAGTCGATCCCCCTGGCCAAGGTGAAGGAAATCCAGCGTCGCGGCCTGCCGGTGCTCGTGGGCACGGTGTCGATCGAGAAGAGCGAGCGGCTCTCCGCACTGCTCGAGAAGCGCGGCGTCGAACACCAGGTGCTCAACGCCAAGCACCACAAGCGCGAGGCCGAGATCATCGCCCAGGCCGGCCGGCTCGGCGCCGTGACGATCGCCACCAACATGGCCGGCCGCGGCACCGACATCATTCTCGGCGGCAACCCCGAGACGATGGCCTGGGCGAAACTCCAGGACACCTACCCCACGCGGCTCGACGTGCCCAAGGAGGAGTGGGACGCGCTGGTCGCCGAGATCTCGGCCCGCGAGAACATGAAGACCGAGGGGGAGACGGTCCGCTCGATGGGCGGCCTGCAGATCATCGGCACGGAGCGGCACGAGGCCCGGCGCATCGACCTTCAGCTCCGCGGCCGCTGCGGCCGGCAGGGCGACCCCGGCTCGAGCCGCTTCTTCCTCTCGCTCGAAGACGACCTGATGCGGATCTTCGCCGGCGAGTGGGTGAAGAACGTGCTCACGCGGCTCGGCATGCAGGACGGCGAGGCGATCGAGAGCCGGATGGTGACCCGCCGCGTCGAGGCCGCCCAAAAGAAGGTGGAGGAGCGGAACTTCGAGGTCCGCAAGAACCTGCTCGAGTACGACGAGGTGATGGACGAGCAGCGGAAGCGGGTCTACGGCTTCCGGCAGCGGATTCTCGACCACACCGACGGCGACGCCGACCTGCGGGAGATGATCCTGGAGATGGTCGACCGCCAGGTCGACCAGAACATCGGCACCTTCCTCGACAAGGACTACGGACCGCAGACGTTCGCCGGCTGGGCGGCCGCCCAGCTCGGCTGCGAGCTCGATCCGGCCGACTTCCGGGGCATGAACCCCGCCGAGGCGGAGCGGCTGGCGGTGGACGAGGCGGTGCGGCAGTCGGAGTCGCAGATCTTCGAGGCCGTGGACGAGAACCTGCCGTCGGGCGAAGACGAGACGGAGTGGAACTGGGCGGCCCTGGCCTCGTTCGCGAACGCCCGCTGGAAGCTCTCGGTGAACGACCGGGACCTGAAGCGGGTGGGCCGCGAGGGCGTGGCCGAGTTCCTCCAGGAGCGGGCCCGCGAGGCGATCCACCGCATCGACCTGACGGAGGGGGGCCGTTTCCTGGCCCCCGACTTCGGCCTGCGGAGCGCCTGCGGCTGGACGGAATGGCGGTTCGGTGCGCGGCTCGATGAGAGCGACCTCGCCGCGGTCGAGAAGGCCGGCCACGACGCCAACGCCTTCAAGGAGCTGGTCCGCCGCAAGGCCCGCGAGGTCTATGCCCAGCGGGAGATCGAGTATCCGGTGCTGGTGGGCCTGTCGCACTTCAGCGGCCGACAGCCCGACGGGACGCGACGGCTCGACCGTGAAGGCCTGCTCGCCTGGGCCCGCGAGCGGTTCGACCCCGACCTCCAGGAAGCGGATCTCGCCTCCGCCGACCTCGAAGCCCTGCGGGCCCGTCTCGTGCAGGCCAGCCGCCGGCGGCACGACCGCGGCGACGACCCGCGTGACGAGATGAAGCGAATGGAGCGGGCCGTGCTCCTCCAGATCCTCGACAACTCCTGGAAGGACCACCTGCTGGCGATGGACCATCTGCGGAGCAGCGTCGGCCTGCGGGGCTACGCCCAGGTCGATCCGAAGGTGGAGTACAAGCGCGAGGGCATGCGAACCTTCGACCTGATGTGGAAGGGCATCGACGAGCGGGTGGTCGACATCGTCTACCGCATCGAGGAGGTCGAGGAGGACGCGCTGCGCAGCACGTGGCGGGAGACCGCCGCCATCCACGCCGAGGCCGCATCCGCCACGCTGGCGGCGCCGGCCGAGACGCCGTCGTCCGCGGACGCCGCCGGCCCGCGGGGCGAAACCGGCCCGGTGGAGCCGATTCGCAACCTCGGCCAGAAGGTGGGCCGCAACGATCCCTGCCCCTGCGGCAGCGGCAAGAAGTTCAAGAACTGCTGCGGCAAGTCGAGCGGCGTGGCGGCGGGGTAACGTCGCCCTGTCTTGCGGCATGGACGGCGGGATCGTTTTCAGACCCGGAGTCCCCGGGTTGCCACCCGGGGCTTCTACGTTCAGCACGCCGCTGCCACAAAAAGCCCCCGGCGGAAGCCGGGGGACTCCGGGTCGCACGCCTTCCAGCGTGCCATGCGATACGGGTTCGAACCAGGGAAATGGCGTGCCGTCATCCGGCATGGATGGCGGGATCGTTTTCAGCCCCGGAGTCCCCGGGTTGCCACCCGGGGCTTCTACGTTCAGCACGCCGCTGCCACAAAAAGCCCCCGGCGGAAGCCGGGGGACTCCGGGTCGCACGCCTTCCAGCGTGCCATGCGATACGGGTTCGAACCAGGGAAATGGCGTGCCGTCATCCGGCATGGATGGCGGGATCGTTTTCAGCCCCGGAGTCCCCGGGTTGCCACCCGGGGCTTCTACGTTCAGCACGCCGCTGCCACAAAAAGCCCCCGGCGGAAGCCGGGGGACTCCGGGTCGCACGCCTTCCAGCGTGCCATGCGATACGGGTTCGAACCAGGGAAATGGCGTGCCGTCATCCGGCATGGATGGCGGGATCGTTTTCAGCCCCGGAGTCCCCGGGCTACCACCCGGGGCTTCTTGGCACGGTGACCTCTTGGAGAACGGGAGGTGAGGGGCTGCCCGTGCCCCGGGAGGCGGCGTATGCTGACCCGCGCAGGCTCTGAGGCCGGAGCGTAGGCAGCATCGAGTGAGCGGAGGGCAATGTGCCTTGGTAGCCGGGCTCAGCCCGGCTACCGTAAGCCGGAGCCGACGCCGGGAAGGGCGGCGACGGCGCGAAAGCCTCTGGGCGCAGCGAGCGTCCGGCGACGGGCGTGGGCGGCCCCGCACCGGCGCCACCTCTTTGCGGTGCCGGAAGTACCGACTCGTGTGCCTTGATCTTTGAATGCTCCTCGACGTCCTCTACCTCGTCGCGTTCGTGGCCCTCCTGCCCTGGGTCGCATGGCGGAAGTTCTCGGGTGGCCGGCCGGTGGCGGCGCCATGGACCCGATTCACCGGCGCGGTCACGGTGCCGCCGCAGCCCACAGGCGCGGCGCGGATCTGGCTGCACGGCGTGAGCGTGGGGGAGGTGCAACTGCTCTCGGCGCTCGCCGTCGAGATCCGCCGCCAGGCGGAGGCCGCAGGCCGGGCGGTCGACTGCGTGCTCTCGAGCTCCACGACCACGGGTCTCGAAGTGGCCGCGAAGCGGGTCGGCCCCGAGCGGTCGTTCCCCTGCCCGCTCGACTTCACCTGGGCCGTGGACCGGGCACTCGATCGCGTCCGCCCCGACCTGCTGGTGCTCGGCGAGCTGGAGCTGTGGCCGAACCTGCTGGCCCGGGCCCGCCGCCGCGGCATCCCGATCGTCGTCGCCAATGCGCGGATGAGCGGGCGGAGCGCGGCCGGCTACGCCCGGATCCGCCCGCTTGCGCGGCGGATGCTGGGCCGCGTGGGGCTCGTCGTCGCCCGGTCGCAGGCCGACGCCGACAGGTTCACGGCCCTCGGCGCCCCGGAGGTCGTGGTGACCGGCTCGATGAAGTTCGACGGCGTGCGTGGTGACCGCGACACGCCCGAGATCGAGCGGCTACGGCGGCTCGCCGGGTTCGCGGCGGACGACGTCGTGTTCCTCGCCGGCAGCACGCAGGCCCCCGAAGAGCGGCTCGCGGCGGAAGCCTTCGTGGCGATTCGCGCGGCGCATCCCGCCCTGCGACTGGTGATCGTGCCGCGGCACGTCGAGCGGGCGGCCGAGATCGGTGCCACCCTCGATAGCCTCGGCCTGCGGTGGCAGGCGCGGAGCCGGATCGAGCAGGCGGACGCGGATCCCGCCGCGCGGGTGCTGCTGGTCGATGCGACCGGCGAACTGGCCTGGTGGTGGGGCACGGCCACGATCGCCTTCGTGGGGGGCAGCCTCGACGGCAAGCGGGGCGGGCAGAACATGCTCGAGCCGGCGGCCTACGGGGCCGCGGTCTCCTTCGGCCCCCACACCCGAAACTTCCAGGACGAAGTGGCGCGGCTGCTGGCCGTGCAGGGGGCGGTGGTGGTCGCCGACGGCCGCGACCTCCGCGCCTTCGTGGCCCGCTGCCTGCAGCAGCCGGAATGGGCCGCCGCCCTCGGTCGCCGGGCCGCCACGTTCGTGGCCGACCAACGCGGCGCCACGGCGACCACGGCCCGGTTGATCCTCGACCGCCTGCCTGACGCGGCGGCCAGGAGCGCATGACACGGGCCGCACGCCGGCCGGTTGCCGTTCTCGGGCCCGCCCCCGATAATCCGGGTCTTCCGTCCGGAGCCGCCAGGCCACCGATCCTTCCACCAATCCCCTAGCAAGCACGAGGCTGGAACGTGTCACAAGGAAAGTATCTGTTCACGAGCGAGTCGGTCAGCATGGGCCATCCGGACAAGTTGGCGGACCAGATCTCCGACGGCGTGCTCGACGCGTATCTCGCCCAGGACCCGCGCAGCCGCGTGGCCTGCGAGACGATGGTCACGACCGGCCTGGCCGTGATCGCCGGCGAGATCACCTCCAAGGGCACGATCGACTACCAGCAGGTGGTTCGCAACGTGATCCGCGAGGTGGGCTACACCGACGACGAGATGGGCATCGCCGCCGACACCTGCTCCGTCCTCGTGGCGGTTGGCAAGCAGTCGGGCGACATCGCAATGGGCGTCAACGAGGACGAGTCGAAGGGCAAGGACATCGGCGCCGGCGACCAGGGGCTGATGTTCGGCTATGCCTGCAACGAGACGCCGGAGCTGATGCCCCTGCCGATCGCGCTCTCGCACCGGATCCTCAACCGGCTCACCGAGGCCCGCCAGAAGGGCGAGGTCGACTGGCTGCGGCCCGATTCCAAGAGCCAGGTCACGGTGGAGTACGAGGGCAACAAGCCGACCCGCATCGACACCGTCGTGGTCTCCACGCAGCATGCCCCCCACGTTTCGAACGAGGACATCAAGAAGTTCATCGTCGAGAAGATCGTCAAGCCGCTGCTGCCGAAGGACCTCGACACGAGCGCCGTCACCTACCACATCAACCCCACGGGGCGGTTCGTGGTCGGCGGCCCGCACGGCGACTGCGGCCTGACAGGCCGCAAGATCATCGTCGACACCTACGGCGGCTGGGGCCGGCACGGGGGCGGGGCCTTCTCCGGCAAGGACCCGACCAAGGTCGACCGCAGCGCCGCCTACATGGCCCGCCACGTCGCCAAGAACATCGTCGCGGCCGGCCTCGCCGACCGCTGCGAGGTGCAGCTCGCCTACGCGATCGGCGTCAGCGAGCCGGTGAGCGTGCACGTCGACACCGAGGGCACGGGCAAGGTCGAGGACCAGCGGCTCTGCGAGCTGGTCCGCGAGTTCTTCCCGCTCACGCCGCGCGGCATCATCGACTACCTCGACCTGCGGCGGCCGATCTATCGCAAGACGGCGGCCGGCGGCCACTTCGGCCGCGAAGGCTTCAGCTGGGAGCAGACCGACCGGGCAGCGGCTCTGGCCGAGGCGGCCAACGCGGCCGCGGTGGCCTGACGCGGGCATGACGGCCTCCTCCACCCGCCGTGGCGGCTGGCCGGCTGCCGCCGGCCTCGACGGCCTCGCGGCCCTGGTCGCGACTGCCCTCGGCGCCGGCGCGGCTGCGGCCGCCCTGGCGGCGGGCCTCGTGCTCGTGGCCCGCCGCGCGGCGGTGGGCTTCGACGCCGCGGTCGGCCCCGGGGTCGTGCTGCCGGTGACCGCTGCGGGCGCGGCGCTCGTGGCGCTCGCCGACGCGGCGCTGCGGTCGGGGGGCCCCCGCCTGGCATCCCATGCCGCGCGGGCGGGGCTCGTGCTGGCCGTCGCGGCGGTGGCCCTGCCGCCGCGTGCCGCCACCTGGCTCGAGGCCGCGGCCACGGCACTGGCGATCACGATCGCGGCGGCCGCCGTGACGCTCGCCCCGCGACCGGGGTCGGCGCGGCCGGCCGGTGGCCACTGCCGGCCCGCGCGTTCGGCGCCCGCCCGCCGCCGGCCGCGGCCTGTCGCCGACCGGCTGCCAGGCCGTCTGCGCCAGCGGTTCACCCGGTATGACGCCCACGAGGGGGGCGACCGTCTCCGGGGCCGGATCAACGTCGAGGTCGGGGCCGGAGCCCGACTCGCCCACGGACACGTCGGCTTCTGCCCCGCCTTCGCGACGACACCCGCCGTCGCGGTATCGACCGACTACGACGGCGTGGAGGCGACGGTGACGGCGGCCGAGGTGCTCCCGTGGGGCGTGCGGGTGGAGGTGCGACTCGCCGAGCCCGCCGAGGAGCCGCTGGAGATTCCGGTCGATCTGCTGGTCCGCAGTTCGGAATGAGGGCTTGATGGCACGTTGGCCACGACACGTCTGGACGACGATCTTCACCTATGGCGTGATCTTTGGCGGATTTCCCCTGCTGGGATTCATTCTCTGGATGTGGGTCCGCGGCCGCTTCTGACAGCGGCCTCGACGAACAGGAAAGGAGTGCGGGGAGTGTTGCATGCAATCGTGATGGCGGGGGGCTCGGGCACGCGTTTCTGGCCGGCCAGCCGGGCCGCGCTTCCCAAGCAACTGCTGCCCTTGGCGGGCGAACGCACGCTGCTCGAAGACACCGTCGCCAGGCTCGAGGGGCTGGTGCCGCCGGAGCGGGTGCTGGTGGTGACGTCGGCGCGACTGCTCGACGCGGCCCGCCGCCAACTGCCCCAGGTTCCCGAGGCGGGGCTCGTGGGCGAGCCCTGCAAGCGGGACACCGCCCCCTGCATCGGGCTGGCCGCCCTGCTCGTGTCGCGACACGATCCCGACGCCACGCTGGCCGTCATGCCTTCCGACCACGTGATCACGCCGGCCGCGAAGTTCCAGGACGCGATCCGCCAGGCGGCGGCGCTGGTCGAGGCGGCGCCGGGCCGGCTGGTGACGTTCGGCATCCGGCCGACGTATCCCGCCGAGAGCTTCGGGTACATCCAGCAGGGGGCCGCGCTCGCCGTCGCCCCCGGCGCCGCGCCGGCCCACGTGGTCGCGCGGTTCCGGGAGAAGCCACCGGCCCAGGTCGCCGCGGAATACCTCGCCGCCGGTGACTCCCTGTGGAACGCCGGGATCTTCGTTTGGAAGGCGGCCACGATCCTTGCCGCGCTCCGTGAGCGGCAGCCCGACTGCCTCGCCCACCTGGAACGGATCGCCGCCGCCTGGGACGGCCCCGACCGCGAGGCCGTTTTCGCCCGTGAGTTCGCCGCCATCAAGGGGATCTCGATCGACTACGCGGTGCTCGAGCACGCGGACGACGTCGTCGTCATCGAGGCGCCGTTCACGTGGGACGACCTGGGCGGCTGGTCCGCGGTGGCCCGGCAGCGGGGCGTCGATGCCGAGGGCAACACGATCGTCGGCCGGCATCTGGGCATCGATTCGGTGCGCACGATCGTGCACGCCGCGGGCGACCACCTGGTCGTCACCATGGGGCTCGAGGATATGCTTGTGGTGCACACCCCGGACGCGACGCTCGTGGCCGACCGGGCCCGCGAAGAAGCCGTGCGGAAGGTGGTTGCGGAACTCGAAAAACGCGGCTGGCAGGAGTATCTGTGAACGGGAGGCGGCTGACGGCGGCGGCGCTCGTGGTGACGGCCCTGGCGGCGGCCGCCCGCGCCGACGAGACGGCGGCCGACGCCGTGCATCGCCGCGACGCCGCCTGGCTCGAGGCGGCCCGTCGGTCGCGCGAGGCGCTCGAGTGGACGGATGAGGCCGTGCTCCAAGACTGGCGGCTGCAGCGGCGGCCGGGCACGGCCACCTGTCGGATCCTCGATCCGGCCGACGGGCTCGTCCGCGACGGCACGGCGGACGAGTGCCGCGCGGCCTTCACGGCCCTCGCCGCGTCAGGCCGTGTGCCGCCTGTCGCCGACGAAGCGGTGATCCTCCTGCACGGCTTGGGCGAGGGGCGGGCCTCGATGCAGCCGCTCGCCGAGCACCTGCGGCGATCGCTCGACGCCACGGTGCTGACCTTCGGCTATGCCAGCGTGAAGGCCGACATCGACGCCCACGGCCGGGCCCTGGCCGCCGTGGTGGCCGGCCTGCCCGCGGCGAAGCGGATCAGTTTCGTCGGCCACAGCCTCGGCAATCTCGTCGTCCGCCGCTGGATGGCGATCGCCGCCCCGGACGACCGCGGCCGCGCGCATCGCATGGTGATGCTCGGTCCGCCCAATCAGGGCTCCGACCTGGCCCGCATGGCGTCGCGGATCTGGGGCGTCGCCGAGACGGCCGAAGGCGCCGCCCGGGACCTGGTCGTCGAGTGGCAGCGGGTGGCGCCGGGGCTGGCCGTGCCCGAGTGCCCGTTCGGGATCGTGGCCGGTGGCAAGGGGGACGAAAACGGCTACAGCCCGCTGCTGGCCGGCGATGACGACGCGGTGGTCCGCGTCGCGGAGACCCGCCTTCCGGGCGCCGCCGGCTTTCTCGTCCTTCCCGTGCACCACGCCGCCATGATGCGCGACGCCGCCGTGCAACGGGCGACCCGCGAGTTCCTGGCGACCGGACGCTTCCCCGCCGCCCTGCCCGCCGCACCTCCGACCGCCGAATGACCACGCCCCGCTCACATTCGATTCCGCCGGGCCGCGTCGCCGGCGTCGATTACGGCCGCCGCCGCATCGGCGTCGCCGTCTGCGACGCCGAGCGGATCCTGGCCAGTCCGCTGTGCATCCATGAGACCCACGGCGACCACGAGGCCGACGCGGCCTTCTTCAGCCGCCTCGCCGGCGCCGAGGCGCTCGTCGGATTCGTCGTCGGCCTGCCCGTCCACGCCGACGGCACCACCAGCGCGATGTCCGCCGAGGTGGAACGCTTCGGGGCCTGGCTCGGCCGGACCACCGGCCTTCCGGTCGCCTTTCACGACGAGCGGTACAGCTCCCGCGAGGCCGCCGGCATGCTCGCGGGCGTCGGCCTCTCGCGGGGCCGCAAGAAGGCACGGGCCGACGCCGTCGCCGCCCAGGTCGTGCTCGCGTCGTGGATGGACGCCCAGCGGCATGGTGACGCGGAGTCGGCCTCGCGGCCGCTCGACGGATGACCGCGTTGTTCCCAACAGTCTCCGCGGCGGAACCAGCCACGCGGCTCGTCGTGGGCTGCGGCTACCTGGGCACGCGGGTCGCCGCCCGCTGGCTGGCCGCGGGTGACCGCGTCGTGGCGGTGACCCGCCGGCCGGAGCGGGCGGACGAACTGGCGCGGCTCGGCCTGGAGCCGCTCGTGGCCGACGTCACGGATCACGACTTTCCCGCCGCTGTCGCGCTGCCCGACGCGGCCACGGTCTTCTGGGCGGTGGGCTTCGACCGGTCCTCCGGCACGACGCACCGCGACGTCCACGTCCTCGGCCTCGCCCGCCTGCTCGCCGCGCTGCCGGGGGATCCCCGCGTCATTCTCTCGAGTTCGACGGGCGTGTGGGGCGACGAGGACGGCCGCGTGGTGACCGAAGAGACGCCCGCCCACCCGACCCGCGAGGCGGGGCGGGTGCTGCTGGAGGCGGAGGCGCTCCTCCGGGCTCACCCCCGGGGGCCGGGCGTGGCGCTGCGATTCGCCGGGCTCTACGGCCCCGGCCGGCTGCCGCGGATCGCCGACCTGCGGGCGGGAACGCCGATCGCCACCGATCCCGAAAGCTGGCTGAACCTGATCCACGTGGACGACGCCGCGGAGGTCGTCCGCGTGGTCGCCGCGGCCGCCGCGCCCGGGACCCTCTACGTGGTCTCCGACGGCCGCCCCATCCTGCGGCGCGACTGGTACGGCACGCTCGCCACGCTCAGCGGCAGCCCCACGCCGCAATTCGACGCAGCCGCCCCGCGCAGTCGCGGCGCCGACAAGCGGGTGGACCCGTCACGACTGTTCGCCGACCTCCCGATCCGGCTCGCCCATCCCGATCCGCTCGCCGCGCTGGCGACGCTCGTCCGCTGAGCCTCAGGCTGCCGCCGCATGGAAAGCGACAAGGTTTTCGATCCCGGAGTCCCCCGGCTCCCGCCGGGGGCTTTTTGGCGGGGACCCGCGTTCCAAG
>CAZJHQ010000011.1:38074-77069 GCA_964545915.1 uncultured Candidatus Kuenenia sp.
CACGCGGGAAGTCATGCTACCCGGAGTCCCCCGGCTCCCGCCGGGGGCTTTTTGGCGGGGACCCGCGTTCCAAGAAGCCCCGGGTGGAAACCCGGGGACACCGGGTACGAAAACCAACCCGCCAGCCATGCCGCACGACGGCAGGTGATTCCCAGGCTCGCTCCCGCACCGGATGGCACGCGGGAAGTCATGCTACCCGGAGTCCCCCGGCTCCCGCCGGGGGCTTTTTGGGGGGACCCGCGTTCCAAGAAGCCCCGGGTGGAAACCCGGGGACACCGGGTAGACGTCACTGCGGGAGGGGCACCGGCACGGGCGTCTGGAACCGCGGCGCCGGCACCGGCGCGGGCGTGACCGGCCGCACCACCTCGGCCTGCTGCGGGGCCCCGGTCAGTCCGGCGGCCCCAGCCAGGGCCCGCAGGTAATCGACGGACACGTTCATCGCCTCGTCGAAGTAGAAGTCGCGTTTCACGACGGGCCGCTTGTGCGCCTCCATCTCCTCGAGTTTCTTTTCCTCGGCCTCGGCCGCCTTGCCCTCGTTCCACTGCTGCGCGAACACGCTTTCCACCAGCGAGAGCGTCTTCTCCTTCTTGCGCCGCTCGTACCGCTCGATGTCGCCGGCGAGCTTCTTGAACTCGTCGTGGGCGGCGACGCGAACCTGCGACTGCTTCCGCAGGGCCGCCAGCATCGGCTCGCTCACCCGGCCGGCGGCCTTGAATCCCGCCGCCGGCAGGCGGTCGAAGGCGACCGCATAGTCGAGGTCCGACTCGCCGACCGGCAGGTGGTTGGTGATGCTCGGCAGTTCGACGTCGCTCTTCACCCCCTCGAGCTGCGTGCTGGCGCCCGATGGCCGGTAGAACTGCTGCATCGTGATCTTGATGGCGCCGAGCGAGGGAGCGTTGTCGAACCGCTGGAACAACTGCCGCCCCAGGTCGAGGAGGCTCTGCACCGTGCCCTTGCCATGGGTGGCGTTGTCGCCGATGAGCAGGCCGCGGCCATAGTCCTGGATGGCCCCGGCGACGATCTCGCTGGCGCTGGCGCTGAACTTATTGGTGAGCACCACCAGCGGCCCCGACCAGGAGACGCCCGGCTCCGTGTCGTCATACACCTCGACCGACTTGTCCTTCTTCTTCACCTGCACGACCGGGCCGCGATCGATGAACAGCCCGGTGAGCGAGATCGCCTCGGGCAGCGAGCCGCCACCGTTGTTCCGCAGGTCGAGGACGACGCAGTCCACCCCCTTCTGCCGGAAATCGTCGAGCAGCCGCCGGCAGTCCCGCGTGGTGCTCTTGTATTCCGCCTGCCCCTGCCGGGCGGCGTCCATGTCCATGTAGAAGCTCGGCAGGTTGATGACGCCGAAGCGGTACGGCGTGCCGTCGGCCTTCTTGCCGTGCTCGATCACCTCGCCCCGGGCCTCGGCGTCCTTGAGCTCGATCTTGTCGCGGACGATGTCGTAGATCTTGGGGGCCGTCTCACCGACCGGGATCACCTTCAGCCGCACGACGGTGCCGCGCTTGCCACGGACCTTCTTCACCACCTCGTTGAGGTTGAGGTCGACGACGTCCTCGACATCGCCATCGGTCCCCTGCCCCACGCCGACGATCCGATCCTTCGCCTTCAGCCGACCGTCGCGGTCGGCCGCCCCGCCGGGCACCACCTCGGCGACGGTCGTGTGGCCGTCCTCACCCTTGAGCGAGGCCCCGATGCCGTCGAGCTGGAGCCGCATCTGGATCTCGAAGTTCTCCAGCGTGCCGGGCGACATGAAGCTGGTGTGTGGGTCGAGGCTCGCGGTGAGCGAGGAGAGATAGGTCTCGAGCAGCTCGTCGGCGGTCATCTGGTGCATCCGCTTGGCGAAGCTCCGGTAGCGGCGCAGGAGCTTCTCCTTGGCCTCCGCCTCGGGCGTCTTCTCCATCTTCTGGACGAGCAGGTCGTACTTGATCCGCCGCCGCCACAGGTCCTCCGCCTCGGCCTCGTTCCGTGCCCAGGTGGTGACGTCGCGGTCGATGACGATCGATTCATCCTTGGTGAAGTCCTGGGGCGTCTGCAGCAACTTCTCGATCAGCGGCAGCCGGGAATCGACCCGTTGCAGGAACCGCGCCAGCACCTCGTAGGCGAAGGACACGTCGCCGCGCTTGACGAGGTCGTCGAGGGAATCCCGCTTCTGCAGGAACGCATCGACGTCGCTCTGCAGGAAGTAGACCTTCATCGGGTCGAGGGCCTCGAGAAAGCCCTTGAACCAGCGCCGGGCCACCTCGTCGTCGATCGGGCGGCTCAAATAGTGCTCCTTCTCGAGAAAGTTGCGGACGGCGAGCGTGATCGCCCGGTCGTTGGGGCCGGGCTTCGGGGCGCCGCCGGCGACCGGGATGGCGGGCGCGGCACGGGGCGGCTCCGCGGCGGGGACCACGGTGGCCACGACCGCGAGCACTGCCAGGAGGGAGACGCGGCGCAGGCCGAGAAGCAGGTTCGCCAGGCAGGGATGGATCACGCGGTTACTCCTTCGATGGAACGTGCCGGAGAACCGTCATTGTGACGAGTCACGGCGGCCTTGGCGAGGTCTCATTTGCCGGGAGTGAAACGGCGTTTTGCAGTTCCGGGGCCACCTCGATCGCCCGGGCGACCAGGGCCGCCGCCACCGCCGGATCGGCGCCGAGCCGAGCCGCCCGCAGCCACTCGATGTCGGGCCGACGCGCGCGGCCGCGGGCCAGGGCCGCGTCGACCTGTCCTTCTACGTGCCCGCTGAACAGAAGGTGCGGCTGGACGACGATCCGTCGCACGCCGGCGGCCGCACAGGCCTCCGCCAACGCCTCGTCGAGCGTGGGCCGGGCCGCCGCCGCGAAGCCGAGGTGCAGGGGTGGCTGCGCCGAGCAAGCGGCCGTCGTGGCCAGCGTCAGCCGGCATAACTGGCAGACGGCCCGCGGATCGCTCGCACCGCGACCGAGCACCACGAGACGGGTTTCGGCCGCGGCCACCGCGGCCCGTCCCGCCAGCGCCTCCGCCCGCCGCCGCCGCGCGAGCGCGACGATGGCCGGGTGGCACCCGAGCGGCTCCGCCTGCCGCACGGCGAGCCCATGACGAGCGGCCGCCGCCGCCAGCGCCTCCGGCACGTCGCGCCGGGCGTGGCCGGCGCGAAACAGCAGCACCGGCGCCGCCACCACGGCGCGGCACCCACGGCCCACGAGCGCGGCGACCGCCTCCTCGATCGACGGCGCGACGAGTTCCAGGAAGCCGAGTTCCACCGGCGTGCCGGGCAGCAGCGTGGCGACCAGTGCCGCCGTGCGCCGCGTCTCCTCCGCGCCGATGGCGTCGGCGGTGCCGTGCCCGATGACGATCACCCCGGGGAGATCGGCGGTCGCGGCTCCGTGCATCGCGTCGCCCCCGGTCGGCCTCACGCCCGCCGCGCGATCCGCGGCACGAGCGCCGCCACCAGCCCGAGGGTCGCCACCGCCGCCACGAACGGCAGCGCATGCGACGCATGGGCGTCGAAGAGGATCGAGCCGGCGAGCGGCCCCAGGATCCTGCCGAGGGACGCGAACGACTGGTTCACGCCCAGCACCTCGCCCTGCCGCTCGGGATCGGTCCGCCGCGAGATCAGGGCCGACACCGACGGATTCACGGCGGCGAAGCCGGCGACCGCGATCGCGGCCGCCACGAAAAACACCTTTTCGAGCCCGCCCCCTGCCGCACCACGAAACACAGCCCAGGCGACGCCGCCGATCAGACCGAGCCCGAGAATCATCAGCGCCACGCCGCCGGCGAGGAGCGTGCCTTCGGAGAGCCGCTTGGCCAGCGGCCGATAGCCGCCACCGGCGAGCAGCAGCATGAAGCCGATGAAGGCGAACACCAGGAAGTTGCCGTCGTCGTCCATGCCGAAGGCCGTCTTCGTGAGCCGGGCGAGCGTGGCCTCGAAGTTCGCGAAGGCGAAGATGGCGAGGAAGTACACGAGCACCAGGCCGCCCACGGCCGGCATGCCGAGGACGGCGGCGGTGCGGGCGAGGCTGGGCCACTCCTTGGCCGCCCGGGCCCCGGGCCGGCGGGTCTCGCGAAACACGGCCGCCGCGATCACCAGCGCGACGAGCGAGAGCAGCGACGCGATCGCGCCCACGCCCCAGGGCTGCCGGCCGAAGAGGCCGAGGCCGAAATAGGCGATCAGCGGCCCGAGCGTGAACCCGCCGCCGAAGGCGATGCCGATCAGGGCCATGCCGCGGGCCCGGTTCTCGGGCGTCGTGCAGTCGGCGATCACCGCGGCCGCCGTGCCGACGCTCGCCCCCGCGATGCCGGCACCGACCCGCGCCACCAGCATCAACGCCAGCGCCGTCTTCGCGGCCTGCGGCGTGATCGAGTCGGCGGTGGAAAAACTCGCGGCGTAGCCGTAGACGGCGTAGAAGACGACCGATCCGGCGAGGCTCAACAGCAGCATCGGCCGCCGCCCGACGCGGTCGGAGATCTGGCCCCACAGCGGGCTGAAGAGGAACTGCATCAGCGAGAACACGGAGAACAACAGGCCGATCACGGCGCCCCCGGCCACGGGCGTCACGCCGAGGGCGTCGAGGAACGGCTGCACCTGCCGCGGCATTACCGGGAGCACGATCCCGAACCCGAGCAGGTCGATGAACACCGTGAGGAACACGACCAGCAGGGCGCCGCGCGGCGGCGCGGCGTCACGCTCCCCGGACGGCTGCGACGATGGGGCGGTGGATGCTGCCATGATGATGGGGAGACTGCGGGGAACCGCCCGGGGGAGGAAGTGGTACATTGCGGCCGATGTTCGACCGCCTTGCCGCCGACCGCCGCAGCCCGCCGCCGGACGCCATGAGCGTGTCGGAGGTGACCGCCCGCGTCAAGGAGCAGCTGGAGACGCGGTTCGCCGATGTCTGGGTGGCGGGCGAGGTGTCGAACCTGACCCGCGCCTCCTCGGGCCACGTCTATCTTTCGCTCAAGGACGAAGCGGCCCTGCTGCGGGGGGTGATCTGGCGGGGCACCGCCGCCCAGTTGGCGATCGATCCGGCCGACGGGCTCCAGGTCGTGTGCCACGGCAGGCTCGAGGTCTACCCGCCACGCGGTACCTATCAATTGACGATCGACCGCCTGCACGCGCTCGGCACCGGCGCGCTCGAGGCCCAGCTCCGCCGGCTGCGGGACGCGCTCGACCGCGAGGGGCTGTTCGCCCCTGCCCGCAAGCGGCCGATCCCCGCCTTCCCGCGCCGCATCGCCCTGGTCACGAGCCCCACCGGCGCCGCGATCGCCGACTTCCTCACGGCGCTGTTCGCCCGTTGGAAGGGGAGCGAGGTGATCGTCGTGCCGTCTCGGGTGCAGGGAGCCGGCGCCGCCGCGGAGCTCGCGGCGGCCCTGGCCGCCGCCGCGCGGATCGTGCCGGCGGTGGACGTGATCGCGCTGGTGCGGGGGGGCGGCAGCCTCGAGGATCTGTGGGCCTTCAACGAGGAACCGCTCGTCCGCGCAGTCGCCGCCAGCCCGATTCCCGTGGTGTCGGGCGTGGGCCACGAGATCGACGTCACGCTCGCCGACCTCGCCGCCGACCTCCGCGCCCTGACGCCGACCGACGCCGCGGCCCGCGTCTCTCCCGACGGCTCCCAGGTGGCCGCGACCTTGGCGGAGCTCGGCCTGCGGCTGCAGTCCGGCCTCGGCCGGCGGGTCGAGCTGGCCCGCGAGCGGGTCCTGCAACTGGCCCGGTCACGAATCTTCGCCGACCCGTCGCGGCTCGTCCGCGATCGGCGGCTCGCGCTCGATCAGCAGGCGGCCCGCCTGCGCCGCCTCGCCGGCGCCGCGGTGGCCCGCGGCCGCGAACGGCTCGCGGCCGCGGCCGGCCGGCTGGAGGCGGGCAGCCCCCTGCACCTGCTCGCCCGTGGCTGGTCGGTGACGACGCGGGCGGGCGACCGCACCGCGCTGCGATCCGTGGCCGGACTCCGTGTTGGCGACGAGATCATGACCCAGCTCGCCGATGGCAAACTCTGGAGCCGACTGGAAAGGACGACGACCGATGACGCCCACCTCTGACACACAGCCCGCCGACGCCGCAGCCACGTTCGAGTCGGCGCTCGACCAATTGGGCGACATCGTGGCCCGCCTGGAGTCAGGCAGCCTCGGGCTCTCCGCGTCGATCGACGCCTACGAGCGCGGCGTGGCCATCCTCCGCCGCCTCCACGAGGAGCTCGCCGCGGCGGAAGAGCGGGTCAACGTGCTCGTGCGGATCGATGACGAGGGGCGGCCGATCCTCGAGCCCGCGGCCGCCACCGGGGCGATCCAGGCCGCAGACTCAACCCCGCCGGCCGCGTCGCGCGGCCAACGGGCACCGCGGGGCAAGACTGCCCGGCCGCGAAGCCTGCCCGGGATGGACGATGCCGCGGCGGAAGCCTAGACTTTTCATCGGGAAAAGCAGCGGGAGTCGCGGCGCCGAACCGGTCGCGAGACACGGCGACCGCGGACCGTTTCGGCAACCTGGCCGGCCTCCGTCCGGAATCGTGTGACCGCCTCCACCATCACCGCCGCCTGTTCCGACACCGAGATTCGTGCGGCGCTCGAGAAGGTCCGTGGGTTCATCGAACCGCGGCTCGAAGCCAGCCTCGCCGGATCCCCGGAATCCGCGCCGCGGCTCGTCGATGCCATGCGCTATGCGCTGCTCGCGCCCGGCAAGCGGCTCCGGCCGGCGCTCGTGCTCTGGGCGGCGCAGGCCTGTGGCGGCACCTGGGAGGGGGCGGCCCCGGCCGCCGTGGCCGTGGAGATGATCCACGCTTATTCGCTGGTGCACGATGATCTGCCCGCGATGGACGACGACGACCTGCGCCGCGGGCGGCCGACCTGCCATCGGGCCTTCGACGAGGCCACGGCGATCCTCTGTGGCGACGCCCTGCAGGCGCTGGCCTTCGAGATCCTCGCCACGGGCATGCCGGCCGCCGGCGCGGCCCGCGGGTGCGCCGTGCTCGCCCGGGCGGCGGGTGCCGAGGCCCTCGTCGGTGGCCAGATGGACGACCTGGCCACGGAACGCGGCTGGATCGCCGACCTGCGCCCCGAGCCGGCCACGGTGCAGGTCGCGTGGATGGAGCGGATCAACCGCCGGAAGACCGGCGGCCTGTTCCATGCCGCGCTGCAACTCGGCGGCCTGGCGGCCGGGGCCGGCGCCCCCCGGCTGGAACTGCTGGCGACCTTCGGCGCCGCCTTCGGCCAAGCCTTCCAGATCGCCGACGACCTGCTCGACGCCGAAGGGACCGAAGCGACGGTCGGCAAGCGGGTGGGCAAGGATGCCGACCGCGGCAAACTCACCTTCCCCACGGTGCTGGGCGTTGGGGAGTCGCGGCGGCGGGCGGTCGAGTTGGCCGACGCGGCGGCGGCGGCCGTCGCGCCGCTGGGCACCGCCGCCGCCGAACTGGCCCGACTGGCACGCTGGATCGTGACCCGCGACCATTAAACATTGCCGCGCCGCAGGAGCGAACCGAAATCATGGCCGACATCCTTCCCTCGATCCATTCGCCACGCGACCTCGTCGACCTGCCCATGGCCGACCTCGAGCGGCTCGCCGCCGAGATGCGTCGCGCCCTGTGCGAGGTGGCCGCGACCCGCACCGCACACTTCGCATCGAACCTGGGCGTGGTCGAATTGTGCCTCGCCCTGCACCGCGTCTTCGACTTCAGCCGCGACCGGCTGATCTGGGACACCGGTCACCAGATTTATCCCCACAAGCTGATCACCGGCCGCTTCGCCCGCTTCGGCACGATTCGCACGCGGGGCGGCCTGATGGGCTATCCCAATCCCGAGGAGAGCCCCTACGACCTGTTCATGACCGGCCACGCCGGGTGCAGCGTCTCCACCGCCCTCGGCCTGGCCAGCGGCGACGATCTGCGGGGCGCGGCCGACCGGCACAGCGTGGCGGTGATCGGCGACGGCGCCCTGCCCTCGGGGATCGTCTTCGAGGCCCTCAACAACGCCGGCTTTCTCAAGAAGCGGCTGCTGATCATCCTCAACGACAACAAGATGTCGATCTGCCCGCGGGTCGGGGCGCTGGCCGAGTACCTCGACGTGATCCGCACCAATCCCTGGTACCGCGGCCTCAAGAGCCAGGCCGGTGAGATCATCAAGGGCGTGCCGATGGTGGGCGAATCGGTCGAGCGGATGCTCGTCAACGTCAAGGACTCGATCAAGACGACGCTCCACGGCGGCGCCCTCTTCGAGGCCCTCGGCGTGCGGTATTTCGGTCCGGTCGAGGGCCACTCGTTGCCCAACCTGATCCGCTACCTGGAACTCGTCAAGGACGCGGAGGGGCCGATCCTTCTCCACGTGCTCACCGAGAAGGGGCACGGGTTCAAGCCCGCCGAGGCCGATCCCGTCTTCTTCCACACCCCGGCCCCCTTCGAGTGCGACGACGACGACTGCATCGTGTCGATCAAGAAGTCTTCGACCCGCGCCTACACCGACGTGGCCGCCGACGCCATCGGCACCGCGTTGCGCCGTGACCCGCGGGTCACGGTGCTCACGGCGGCGATGTGCCAGGGCAACAAGCTCGAGAAGGTGCGGACGGAGTTTCCCTCCCGGTTCTTCGACGTGGGCATCTGCGAGTCGCACGCGGTGGCCTTCGCGGCCGGCCAGGCCAAGGCAGGCTGCCGGCCGATCGTCGACATCTACAGCACGTTCCTCCAGCGGTCGTTCGACCAGGTGTTCCAGGAGGTGTGCCTACAGAACCTGCCGGTCGTATTCATGATGGATCGGGCCGGGCTCACCGGGCCCGACGGCCCCACGCACCACGGCTCCTACGACCTCGGCTACATGCGGCTGTTTCCCAACATGACCGTCCTCGCACCGGGCGACGAGCACGACCTCGGCGCGATGCTCGATTGGGCGCTGGCCCACGACGGTCCGGTCGCCATCCGCTATCCGAAGGCGGTCGTCGAGCGGCAGCCCGGCCCGCGGCCGCCGCTCGAGTTCGGCCGGGCGGAAGTGCTGGCCGAGGGACACGACGGGCTGATCGTCGCCTGCGGCACGCTCCTCGGCGAGGCGGTCGCCGCGGCGGCGCAGCTGCGGCAGGAGGGCCTCGAGATCGCGGTCGTCAACGCCCGGTTCGTGAAGCCGCTCGACACGGCGCTGCTGCTGGAGCGGATGGAGGCGGCTCCCTGGACGGTGACGGTCGAGGAAAACGCCCTGCCGACGGGCTTCGGATCGGCCGTGCTCGAAATGGTCAACGACGCGCAGGCCGCGGCCCTGGAGGCGGGCGAGCCCCGGCCGGCAGGCGGCGCGATCGTGCGGCTCGGGCTGCCCGACCGCTTCGTGGAACATGGCGAACGCGGGGAACTGCTCGCCACGCTCGGCCTCGATGCCGCCGGCATCGCCGCAACCTGTCGGCGGCTGGCCGGTCGCGATCCCCTGCCGGCCCACGCCGACCACGCGGCGGCCCACACCTGATCGCCCCATGTCCTCCGCTTCTCCGACCTCGCGGCTGCAGCCGCAGCGGGCCCCGAGCGGTCCGCTGCGGGTCGCCATCGTGGGCCCCGCCGAGCTGCCCGACGTGGCCGCCGAGGCCCAACGCGTCGCCCGCCTGCTCGCCGACCGGGGACACGAGGCGATCGTGCGGATCGCGACGCGGGATCAATGGGGCATGGGACCGCTGCGGTCCGCGGCGGCGTCGCCCCCCGACCTGGTCGTCGTGCTCGGTGGCGACGGCTCGATCCTGCGAACGGCCCGGTGGCTGGCCTACGAGCAGGTGCCGGTGCTGGGCGTGAACCTCGGCACGCTCGGCTTCCTCGCCGGGTTCTCCCGCGAGGACGTGGCCGGAGCCGTCGACGAGATCACGTCCGGACGGTTCCGGCTGGTGGAGCACCTGATGTTCGAGGCGGAGGTCGTCCGCGGCGGCGCGGTCGTGCGGACGGAGCTTGGCCTGAACGAGGCCTCGATCCTCGCCGGCCCGCCGTTCTCGATGATCGAGATCCGCCTCCTCGTGGACGGCGAACTGGCGACCACCTACCGGGCCGACGGGCTGATCGTCTCCACGCCGGTGGGCTCCACGGCCTACAACCTCTCGGCCGGAGGCCCGATCGTCCGCAAGGACCTCGACGCCTTCGTGTTCACGCCGCTCAATCCCCACACGCTCTCCAACCGCACGGTGGTCGAGTCGGCGGCCCGAACCTACGAGCTGCTCGTGCCTCGGCCCAACGCCGGGTCGGCCTGCGTGGTGGATGGGCAGGTCGTGGCGGCCCTCGAGGCGGGGGACGGTGTCCGCGTCCGCCGGGCGGCGCCGCGGTTCACCTTGGTGGAAACCAGCCACCACGGCTACTATCGCACGCTCCGGGAGAAACTCGGCTGGGGCGGCGGCCTGCGGGCCGCCGAACCGCGCACGACAGGAGGTCGTTGATGCGCTCGATCGTGATCGCCGTGACGCTGCTCGTCGCCTGGGCGGCGCCGGTGAGCCGTGCCGCCGAGCCGGTGCGGCTGCGGTATCGCTTCCAGGTCGGCGACCGGATCGAGATGGACGTCGCCCACCGGGCGGTGACCGAAACGACGATGAACGGCACCACGCAGACGGTCGAGACGATGACCGACTCGCGGAAGACCTGGAAGGTCGTGGCCGTGGATGCCGCCGGCCATGCCACGCTCGAGCACTCCGTGGACGACGTCGTGATGACCTCGCGGACGAGCGACAAGGGGGAGGTCCGCTGGGCCAGCGCCGGCACCGACGATCCGCCGCCGGGCTACGAGGGCGTGCGGCAGAGCCTGGGCGTGACGCTGTCGCGGATGGTGATCGACCCCAGCGGCCGCGTCCTCGACCGCCGCGACTTGCGTCCCTGCCCTCCGTCGGCGACGGGGGACCTCGTGGTCGTGCCGCTGCCCGACGAGCCGGTGGCGGCGGGGGGCGAATGGACGATCCCGCAGGAGGTCGTCGTCGAGGCCCCGGGGGCCGGCCGCAAGGCGGTCCGCACCCGGCTGCGGTACCGGCTCGAAGACGTCCGCGACGGAGTGGCCACGATCCGCGTCGACACCACGGTGCTGACCCCCGTGGACGACCCGCGGCTCGAGGCCCGCCTGCTGGAGCGAATCTGGGACGGCACGATCAGGTTCGACGTCGAGGCCGGCCGCGTCACGAGCCGCAAGACCGGGATCGACCGCCGCGTCGTCGGCTTCGGCGGCCCGCAGTCGAGCGTCCGCTACAAGTCGATGCTCGAAGAGCGCGTCCGCTGAAGACGCGTCAGCCGGCGCGGAGGATGTCCTCGACGCGGCGGATCGCATCCTCCACGTCCCACGCCACCTCAGCGAGCACGATCTGCTCGCGGTTGACGATCCACTCCTCCACGGTCTTTTGGGCGGCGATCACGGTCGAGTGGCTCCGCCGGCCGAAGTGGCCGCCGATCTCCGTCAGGGCGGCGCGGGTATGCCTTCGGGCCAGGTACATTGCCAGCATCCGGGGATGGCTCGCGGCCTTCGACCGTCGCGCCGACTGCATGACCGCCGCGTCGATTCCGAAGGCCTTGCACACCGCCTTCTCCACGTCCGCCAGCCGCACGCTGCGGCCGCTCGACCGCACGAGGTCGGCGAGCGCCTCCTCGGCCATGCCGGCCGACACCGGAATCCCCAGCATCAGGCTCGCGGCCTCGAGCCGATTGACCGCGCCGAAGAGTTCGCGGGCGTGGCGGGCCATGTGGGTGGCCACATAGTGGACGACGTCCTCGGGCACCTGGAGATCCCGCTTCATGCAGATCCGCTCCACGATGCCGCGCCGCACTTCGTAGTCGGGAGGCAGGAGGCGGGCGTTCATGCCGCCGCGGAGCCGCGTCACCAGGTCGGAGCCGAGGCCATCCAGCGCGTCGAGGTCGCGATCGCAGGCGAACACCATTTGTCGCCCCTGCCGATAGAGCGCATCGACGGTCTGCTGAAACTCGACGAGCGTGGCCCGCTTGCCGACGAAGAATTGAATGTCGTCCACCACGAGCAGATCAGCCGACCGGCAGCTGCGGCGAAACCCCGGCAGTCCGGTGCCATGCAGCGCCTGCAGAAACCCGGTGGTGAACTGCTCGGCCGACAGCGACACGACGTTGATCCCGGGATGGCACTGCCGGGCGCGGCCGCAGATGCCCTCGAGGAGATGCGTCTTGCCGACGCCGGTCGGACCGTGGATCACCAGCGGCGACATCTCGCCCGGCCGGGCGGCGGCGATCTCCACGGCGCCGTAGGCCATGCGGTTGCTCGGGCCGACGACGAAGTCCTCGAGATCGCTGAACGGGCGGCGGCCTGCACCGGCAGCGGGAGCGGGGGCCGGGGGGGTGACCACCGCAGCCGCCCGCCGGGCACGCGGCGCCGACTGGTGGCTGGGAGCCACGGCCGGCTGGGTGACGCCCGGCCGCCACACCACCCGAACCTTCCGGCCGCAGGCTTCGATCGCGGCGGCATCGAGGTCGGCTTGAAACGTCCGCCGCAGCCACTCCTGCTGGAAGCCCGGCCCGGCCTCGACAGTCAGGCACTCGGCCGCGGCGTCGATGGCAAAGACGGCCGAGGGCCCGAACCAGACGGCGAACCGATCGTCGCCGACCCGCCGCCGAAACGCGTCGCGGACGAGCGTCGCGAGGTTGCCGATGTCCCGGCTCAATGCTCGCGCGCCGACATCGACTGCTTTGGCCATGGATCCGTCCGTTTGTTCCGCAGCTGGCGGTTCCCCGCAGCACCGCCGCCGGCACTCGCTGCATCCATCCTGGCGAACGCACCGTTCTGCGGGCGATCGCGGCGCGAGTATAGGAGTGCTGGCAGTGCTGTCAAACCATCGCCACGCGGCGCGAAGAAGAGTGATGTTCACGTCGCACGACACGCGCGCACCACACCGCCATCATCGGTGACGAACGGCGTGCGGCGCAGCCGCTGGTCGCCGATCAGGGGGCGAAACTGCAAAAAAAACCGCGATTTCGGCCGCGCGATTCCGCACGCGCGGCGGTTTTCTATACTCATGCACCGGATGCAGGTGCGGAATCGCTTTCGCTTCTTCGACACACCGCGGCCCGCGGAGATGCATGATGCACGACGCTCGATCATCGGCCGCCATTCGTCGACTCACGTGGGCCGCATGCCTCGCCCTGCTCGGGGGCGTCGCGAGCGGCCGATCGCTGCGGGCGGCCGATACCGCTGAAGCCCCGCCTTTCGTGCCCGGCGAAATCTCCATCGGCGAGCCGATCGTCCTGCCCCCGAACCAGGCCCCGCCGGCCGCAGCTCCCGCGGCCGCACCGCCGGGAGCCGTCCCGGGCAATGGCTGGCTGGGCATCGTCGTGGCCGAGTCGCGAACACCAGGCCGGTGGGTCGTGGCCGAGGTCGCGCCCGGTAGCCCCGCGGAAGCAGCCGGCATCCGCGCCGGCGACGAGGTGCGGGCCATCAACGGCACACGGCTGCAGAGTGCCGACGACGTGTCGCAGTCGCTCACGGCGCTCGCTCCGGGCCAGGCGGTAAGTGTCGCCATCGCCCGCGACGAGTCGGTCGCGGACGTCCGCATGACCGCCGTGCCGCGGCCCACGCCAGGGGCCGCCCGCGGCTGGCAGGCGGCCCCCGCCGAGCCGGCCCCTGCCATGCCCGACCGGAGCGGCTTTGCGGGTGGGGCGCCGCCCGCCGCTGTCGCGATGCCTCCCGCCTTTGCCGCGACCGCCCCGATGACTGCCCCGCCTGCGGCGCCGGCACAGCCAGCCCCGTCCGTCCTAGTGCCGCCGCCCGTCACGACACCCAGCCGCTTCGCCGCGCCTTCGGCCTTCGCGGCGGCGCCAGCCAGCGGCTTCCTGCCCGCCGCCACCGCCGGCGTTCCGGGCCCGACGGCACCGCCGCCATCTGTCGCCCACGAACTTCCGCCGCCGCAGGCCGCTCCCGGTGGCCGGGGCCGCACGGCACTGGGCGTCCGCACCATGCCGATCGATGCGGAAACGCAGTCGCGGTTTCGCCTGCCGGCACTCAGCGGCGCCTACGTCATCGGAGTGGTGCAGGATCTGCCTGCCGCCCGCGCCGGCGTGCCGCCCGGCAGCGTCATCGTGGCCCTCGACGCACGGCCGGTCGGTTCGCCTGACGATCTCACGCGCATGGTGACCAGCAGCCCGGTCGGCAGGCCTGTTTCGCTGGAGTACGTGCTGCCCGGCGGCGCGGCCAAGAAGGCGGAGGTCGTGCTCCAGCCGCTCGAGTTGCCGCTCGAGAGGGCGCTCATCGGCACCGATCCTGCGGCCGCCCCGAGCGTGCCGACGCTGATTCCCAGCCCCGCGCCGGGTGCCGTGAGCCCGGCCGCGGAATCATTCCCTTACCGTGCCAATCGTCCCGCCGACGAGGCGGCCCGCGAGGAATTGCGGTGGCTGCGGGCGCGGCTCGACGCGTTGGAGCGCGAACTCGGCGTCGCGCCGCGGCTCTGATCGCGCCCGGTGGTCAGGCGGCGGATCGCCCGATCGCGTCCAGACCTTCCAGCCCGTGCTTCGACAGCTCTTCGTCGAGCGGCACGCCCGCGGGGCCGGGCAGCGCCGCCGCCTGACGGGCCACCCGCGATGGCTCCTTGCGCACGACCCGTTCGCCCGGCCGCCGCCCACCGGCCGTCGCCCAGTCTTCGGCCGCATCGGAGAGGTGGACCAGCAATCGCTCCACGCCAACCCGGTGAGCCTCGATCCCGTCCCGGTCGAGGTCCGCGGGGATGGCCAGCGGCCGGCTGACGATCGCCCGGGCGCGGGAGAAGGGCCGCGGGATCGCGAACCGATCCCAGGTGCCCAGTCGCCACGGCCGCTCGTAACCGAGGCCCATGGCGACCAGCGGGATCCGCAGCGTGCTCGCCAGGAACACGCAGCCCGGCGCGAGCCGGCGTCGGGGCCCACGTGGGCCGTCGGGCGTGATCGTGAGGTTGCTCTCCGCCGCTCGGACCGCGAGCTCGCGCAGCGCCGCCGAGCCGCCGTGGAACGTGCTGCCGCGAACGACCCCGAAGCCCATCATCCGCGCGACCCGGTCGAGAATGTTGGCGTCCCAATGGCGGGACAGGAGCATCGCGATGTTGGAGTGGCCGCGGAGATAGAGCGGGAGGAGGATGTTCTCGTGCCAGAAGACGTAGATCTTCGCGCCGCGGTAGCCGGGGTGCACCGGATCGACGGTCGGATCGCCGAAGTCGCCCTTGCAGTCGAGCGTGCCCATCCACTGACGGATGGCGGCCGTCGACACGAGCGACCAGGCACCGATCGCGAATGGAGACTTGATCTTCACGCTCGTCGTTCTTCCCTGAACCTGCGCCGGTTCGTCGTCACGCGTCGGGCCACGTTCCCTCGAAGACCTCCTCCGCCGGGCCCGTCATGAAAACAGGTCCGGAGCCGTCCCACGCCAGATCGAGCCGGCCTCCCGGGAGGTCGGCGGCGAGGGTGCCGGCGGTGCGGCCGGTGAGCACGCCGGCCACGCACACGGCCGACGCGCCGGTGCCGCAGGCCATCGTGATCCCGCTGCCGCGCTCCCAGGTTCGCATCCGCACATGGTCGGGGGCGAGCACCTCCACGAAGTGCACGTTCACGCGGCGCGGGAAGATCGGGTGCGTCTCGATCCGCGGCCCCACGGTTTCCAGCGGCACGCGGGCGACATCGCGGCAATAGAAGACGACGTGCGGATTGCCCATCGACACGCACGTCATCCGCGGATCGAGGCCGCAGGCGTCCCACCAGGGATCGCGCGTGCCGAGCGCCGGGCAGGCCGCATCGACGATCCGCCCCGCACCGGCGACCGGGATCTCCGCCGCCTCCAGCAGGGGCTGCCCCATGTCGACCCGGACCCGCGACGTCCGCGGTCCGGTCCGCTCCACGTCGAGCGTGAGCACGCCCCGACCCGTCTCGATCGCCACCCGGCCCGCGGCCGCATGGCCGCGGGAAACGACGAGATGGGCGACGCATCGCACGCCGTTGCCGCACATCTCCGATTCGCTGCCGTCGGCGTTGAACATCCGCATCCGGGCCGCGGCGACCTGCGAGGGTTGCACGAGCACGAGGCCGTCGCCACCGACGCCCCGATGCCGGTCCGCGATCCGCGGCGCGAGGCCGGCCGGATCGGGCGGCGACCGCTCCTGGAAGCAGTCCACGTAGACGTAGTCGTTGGCTGCTCCGTGCATCTTCACGAACTTCATCGGTCGATCGCTCCTGCCGCCCGTGCCGGATGCGGGATGCTCCGGCGCGAATGACCCAATTTACCAGGATTCCGCGGCGGCGGGCATCACCGCGCCGGCTCCCACAGCGCCGCCGTCCGCTCCCCGCCACCGCCGCGCCGCTGGTTCTGAAACTTCTGCAACGCCGCGGCCAGCGTCGGGAAGGCCTCGGTGGTGGGCACGGGCTCCGCGAGCGTGCCATCGACGTGCACGAGCATGAACTGGCCGCCGGCCCCGCCGAGCAGCCGCTTCATGGCCGGGAGCTGCGTCTCGCTGTCGCCCATGATCGGCCGGAAGGTGAGGTTGATGTTCGAGTCGAAATCGATCTCGCCGGCGCCGACGAGGCTGATGGCGTCGCCGGACAGTTCGATCGTGTCGAGGTAGGCCCGCGGTCCCTCGATGCGGAAGTCGACGAGGCTCGTGCTGAAGGCGTTGCGGTCGGGCGCCTTGACCCGCAGGATCTTGAGGAGGGCCACGACCACGGAGAGCTCGTAGATGTCGGCATCCCGGAGCCGCACCTGGCCACGGCCCGCCAGCGAATGCCGTCCGGCCCGCGAGCCGCTGACCTCCACGCCGCCGAACACGCGGCCGCGGTAGCGGTTCGCCGCGCCCGTGACGTCGGCGGCGAGCCGCTCCAGGTCGGCGTCGCCGAGCACCGCGGCGAGCGTGAACCCGCCCGGGGCCGCCGCCGCCACGCTGCCGTCGAGCAGGAGCGTGCCGCCGGCCACACGGGCCGAGAGCCGGCGGCCGCCCGGCTGGCCGGGCACCGCCGCCGCGGCGCCGAACCGCACGCCGGCGGCGTCCATCGTCAGCGGCCCCTGCACGTGCGTCAGCTGCACGCCGCGGCACATGGCGCTGTCGATCGCGAGGTCGCCGAGCGTCTGCCAGCCGCGACCGTCGCTCTGGCCGCGGAGCCGGATGCCGCCGTGCACGTGCTCCACGGGCAGGCCGACGTCGAGCGACGCCTGCTCGACGTCGAGGTTGAGATCCCAGGCCGCCGCCGCCGGGCCGGGCACCATTTCGGTGCGGCCGTCGGGGAGGACCGCGGCCACGGGAGCGGTGGAGTAGATGTCGAGGGCTCCCGAGAGCGCGAGCAGGCCCTGCAGGTCGACGCTCGACACCGCCTGCCGCAGTCCGGCGGGCAGGGCCCCGAGGACTTCGTGATCGGCCCGGAAGCGGTCCGCCGTGAGCCGCTCGAACGACACCCGCCAGCCGCCGTCGGGCGTGAACTGGCACGTCCCGGCGGCCGCGACGGTCGTGCGATCGTGCATGCCGCAGACATCCTCGAAGCGGAGCCGGCCGCCGGCCAGCGTGAGCCGGCCCCGCAGCCGCTCCAGGCGGTAGGGGAACCAGGCCGGCTCGATGGACACGGTGTCGCCCACCGGCGTCGCCGCGAGTTCCACGTCCGTACGGCGGGCCTTCACGCGGTGCCGGACCGTGGCGGTGAACTCCGCGTTGCCCCGCGGATCGACGTCGTTCCAGATCCGCCTCATGCCCGGCGGCAGCGCGTCGCGCAACTCCGGCTCGAGCACCACGCCGCGGCCCACGAGATTGAGCGTCAGCTCGCCGTCGTCGGCCCCCAGCGGCTCGAGCGTGCCCGTGCAGCGCACGACGCCGGTGTCGTTGGAGCCCACCACGTCCTGGATCGTCCAGCGGCCACGGTGCATGCGGATCAGCCCCGAGACGTTCGTGAGCGGATAGGGGAAGCCGGCGTAGCACAGGCTGCACTGCGCGAGCCGGATGCCGAGCGAGTTGGCATGGCCGCCCGGCAGCTGGGGCGACCGCTCGTGCCGGAACACGAAGCCGAAGCTGCCCGCGCCGCGGAGCAGGCGCACGATGTCGGCGCTCCGCGGCGGCATGGCGGCGAGCAGCGCGTCGTCGATCTGCATCCGCTCGCCCCGCACCTCCACGAAGCCCGTCGTCCCGTCCGCTGTCCGCGTCAGTTGGCCGTCGACCTGCACCGGGTGGCCGCCCGCCTGCCCGGTGAGGTGCAAGGCGACGCCGCCGTCCTTGTAGGTCACGGTGCCGACGGTGCGATCGAGCCGGTAGGGAAACCGGTAGTGCGTCAGCGACACGTTGCGGCAACGGATGGCGACGTCGGGCGCGATCCCGCCGCCGCGCCGGGCGACGCGGGCGGTCACGTCGACCTCGCCGGCCGGCAGCAGGCGGCTCCAATGGGCCGCCAGCGACTCGGGGAGCAGCCCCTCCCAGTGCCGGCCGACGACGAGCCGCTCGGCCTCGACGGCGACCTCGAAGTCGGCGGTTTCGGTCCAGCCGTCGAGCCGCCCCGAGCCGCGCAGCAGCGTGGAGCCGGAGTGGGCCTCGAGGCGGTCGCACCGCACGCCCTGCCGATCGGCGGTGAACTCCGCGGTCACGTCGCTCACGGCAAAGGGCAGGTGCGGATGCTCGAAGCGGCCCGACTCCAGCCGGCCCGCGACCTCGAACGCGACGGCGTCGAGCGCGGCGATGGCGCCCGCGGCCTGCCAGCGGATCCCGAGCCGTCCCTCGAGGCCCGCCAGCCACCTGACCGGCCCCTGGGTCAGAGGCAGCGGCGCCGTGAGCCGCTTGGAGAGTTCGATCGCATCGACCGTGCCGGAGACGGCGAATCCCCCCGTCGCCGGCGTGAACTGGCCGGCAAACCCGGCGCGATCGAACCAGTCGCCGGTGCACGTGCCCCGCACCGCGCATGCCCCGCTCGCCTGCCCAGCGGCGGGCGGATCGACGACGACCTCGATCTGTCGCAGGGCGGCTCGGCCCCGCAGCCGCTCGTCCTCGAGGAGCAACGTCGCATCTTCGACGGTCACGGGCAGCGCGGCGTTGGCCGTCGGCCGGCGGGCCAGGCGGGCGAGGTTCCAGCGGCCGTCGGCGGCCCGCCGCGCGTGCACGACGGGCCGGCGGATGCGAACCGCCGTGATCCGCGGCTGGCCGCTCGTCAGTTCGGCCAGGTCGGTGCCGCAGGCGAGCGTCAGCTCGTCGATCCAGACGAGCTGGCGGTGCTGGGGCGGGCTCGAGGGATCGACGAACGAGACGCCGCGGACGACGATCCCTTCGCCATCCACGATGCTCGCCGCCTGCACCTGCACGGCCACGCCCGGAAACTCCTCCCGCAGCCGCGTCTCGATCCGGCCGCGCACGACGTCGCCGAACCGTCCCGCGCCGATCGCGCCGGCGGCGATCACGCCGGCCACCGTGAGCGGCAGCGACCAGCGGACAAGGGTCCAGAGGAAGTCGGCGAGCGGTTTCACGAGCAGCTCGAAGGGTGCGCCGGCCCGCAGGCGTGCCGAAGGACCGAAACGGGGCGGGAAAATAGGCCTGCAGCCGCGGGGGGTCAAGCCGCCGTCAGCCCGCGCCACCCCGCGAGAACCCGCCGTTCCCCCAGTCTCTGGCCCTTGCTATAGTGCCTCCCTTCAGTCGCTGCCTTTCCGGGGGACCACGCATGCACGCGCCCGCCACGTCGAGCCATGACCACGATCTCACCGGCGTCACGCCCAACGCCCAGCGGCTCCTGTGGGCCGGCTTCATGGCGATCCTCGCCGCCGGTGTGGGCTTCGCCATCCGGGGCGGCATCCTCGGCCAATGGGCGGAGCAATACGGGTTCACACAGACCGAGCTCGGCGCGATCACGGGCGGCGGTCTGACGGGCTTCGGCATCATCATCCTGCTGTCCAGCCTGATCGCCGACCGCATCGGGTTCGGCACGCTGATGTTCGCCGCATTCGTGATGCACCTGATTTCGGCCGCCCTCACGCTCGCCACCGGCGCGGCCTTCGCGGCGGGAGGCAAGCCGCTGGCATTTCAGTGCCTGTTCTGGGGAATGTTCCTCTTCGCCATCGGGAACGGCATCGCCGAGGCGGTCGTCAACCCGCTGGTCGCCACGCTGTTTCCCAAAAACAAGACCCACTACCTCAACATCCTCCATGCCGGCTGGCCCGGCGGGCTGATCCTGGGCGGACTGGCCAGCTACTTCATGGCCGGCAATGCGGCGACGAAGCCCGTCTCCTGGCAGATCCAGATCTCGCTGTTCCTGATCCCCGTGGTCTTGTACGGCTTGATGATGCTGGGGCAGCGGTTTCCCAAGAGTGAGGCCAGCAGTTCGGGCGTGTCCTTCCGCGACATGCTCGGGGAGCTCGGCCTGGCGGGCGCCGCGGTCATCTGCTGCCTGCTGGCTCTGTTCTTCAAGAGCGACCTGGGGCTGTCGCCGCTGGTGTCGGCGGGCATCGCCGCGGCCCTGCTGGCGGCCTTCGGCGCCGCCACCGGATTCCGGTTCGGACACCTGCTGCTTGCCTTCCTGCTGCTGGTTCACGCGATGGTGGGGTATGTGGAACTCGGCACCGATTCCTGGATCTCGAAGATCACCGGCGCGATCATGGCCAGCCCCGCGAACGGTCTGCTGCTGTTCGTCTATACGTCGAGCCTGATGTTCATCCTCCGGTTCTTCGCCGGACCGATCGTGGAAAAGATCTCGCCGCTCGGCCTGCTCGCCGCCTCGGCCATCTTCGGGGCCATCGGCTTGACGCTGCTGGGCAACGCGGAGGGCGCCGTGATGTGCGTCGTGGCGGCCACGGTCTACGGCATCGGCAAGACCTTCCTGTGGCCGACCATGCTCGCGGTCGTGAGCGAACAGTTCCCGAAGGGGGGCGCGATCACGATCGGAGCCGCCGGCGGCGTGGGCATGCTCGCAGCCGGCCTCCTCGGCGGCCCGGGCATCGGCTTCCTGCAGGACAAGAACGCCTCCGAGAACCTGCGCACCGCCGACGCGGCCGTCTTCGAGCGCTACCGGGCACCCAAGGAGAACGAGTTCCTGTGGCTCAAGGCCGTCGGCCTCGACGGTGCGAAGGTCGGTGTTCTCGAGGACGGCGGCAAGGAGGCGCAGCGGGCGCTGGAGCTGCTGGAACAGGAACAGGCCAAGCCCGAGACGGTCGCGGCCCAGAGGGAACTCGTCGCCTGGTGGACCGACAAGGCCGCGTCGACGAGCGCCGCGGATCAGCCGCTCGTCGAGGCGGCCGGGCTCTTCGGCGGCCGCCAGGCGCTCAAACTCACGGCCCTCGTTCCGGCCACGATGTTCGCCTGCTACGCCCTGCTCCTGGCCTGGTTCAAGGCCCGCGGCGGCTACCAGGCCCGCGGCCTTGGCCACTGACGGTCAGCCGGGCGGCTGCATTTCCAGACGGCCGCCGGTCGATGCCGTCACCCGCACGCCGCCGGGGTAATCGGTGATGCCGGCGGCCGCCGCATCCGCGGCCTGGACGAGGGCCGCCAGCCGCTCGTAATGCGCGGCCGTCATGTGGCGACGTGGCCAACCCTCCCGCTCCCAAAGGGCGGCGAACATCTCCGCGAGGAGATACGGGGCAAGCCCGGCGAGGGCAGTGGTCCGCATTTCGATCGTGCCGTCGGCGCGGCGACGGGCATGCGCGTCGAGCAGATGGTCGGCCGCGCTCCGCAGGGCCGCCGCCAGTTGGCCGGCCTGCCGCCCCAGCCGTCCGAGCGCCGCCGTGGCGGCCGGATACGGCCCGGCGGCACAGCGGGCGAGGATCTCGTGGCGGAGGAAGTTGCGGGCGAAGCGGACGTCGGCGTTGGATTCATCCTCCCGCCAGGCCTCCGCCTCGGCCCCGAGATACTCGCGCACATCGCTCCGCCCCACCGCCAGGAGCGGCCGGACGAGGGCCACGCCGGCGCAGAGTTCGCGGGCGACCGCCATCCCGGCCAAGCCCGCGGGACCGGTGCCGCGGAGGATGCGATGGAGGATCGTCTCGGCCTGATCGTCGGCCGTGTGGGCGACGAGCACGTGTCGGGCGCCGTGCTCGCCGGCCACCTCCTCGAGAAACCGATACCGCAACCGCCGTGCCCGGGCCTCGATGCCCGCGCCGGCGTCGTCGTCGGCAGCGCGGACGGCGAGCCGCCGCCAGACGAACGGCAGCCCGAACCGGGCGGCGAGGGCCGTCACAAACTCCCGATCGGCGGCCGCGGTCGCCCGCAGGTCGTACTCGGCGTGGGCGACGACGAGGCGGGCCGGCGGCGGGGCGAGGGCGACGAGGCCGAGCAGCAGCGCCGTGCTGTCGGCGCCCCCCGAGACGGCCACGACCGTCGGTGCGGCCCAGATGCCCCGGGCAGGCAGACCGGCGGCGAGGCCGGCGAGGAGCCGGTCGCGGGCGGAGGACGATGGCGCGGAGGAGGACTCCATGGCTTTCCCGTTTTCCCATTCTGCCAGTTCGGACGGGCGGCGTCGTGCAGGCCGCCTGACGCCGCGCCGAAGCGGCATTGAGCCGGGCCCCGCCCCGCCCTACCCTCCCATCGCCGTGGGGCGCCCACGGACGACTCGAGACCGTGAGGAACCCGTCCATGCTCCGTCGCACCGCGCTCGCTGCCCGTGGACAAAGCCTTCCTTGGCCTTTGTCCACTTGGTCGATCGGTGAAAACGCCGAGGGTTTCCCCGGTCGACATCCCTCACATCCTGCTCGGGCAGACTTATTTCACCGTCTGCTCGGCATCGCCCTGGCCCTGCCCCTGCTCTCGGGCTGCTCGACGCTGATCACGGCGGCCTACCTGCTCCAGCCCGCGGACGTGCCGGCCGCGTACGCCGGCCTCAAGGGGAAGCACGTGGCCGTCGTCTGCAAGCCGATCGTGGAACTCGAGTTCAGTGACGCCGGCTCGTCCCGCGAGCTGGCGTCGCTCGTCGGCGGTCAGATCCAGCAGGCCGTCCACAAGGTGAAGGTGATCGGCCAGCATGAGGTGGCCCGCTGGATCGACGAGAACGCCTGGGTCGACTACCCGACGCTCGGCAAGGCACTCGACGCGAACTACGTCGTGGGCATCGACCTCGAGGGCTTTCGGCTCCACGAAGGGGCGACGCTGTACCGCGGCCGGGCCACGGTTCACGTGCGGGTGTTCGACGTGGACAAGAAGGAGCTCGTGTTCGAGAAGCGGATCGACGACTACACGTTCCCGGCCGACAGTGCGATTCCGACGACCGACCGCACCGAGGCCCAGTTCCGGGCGCTGTTCCTCCAGCAGCTCGCCCTGAAGATCGCGCGGTTTTTCCACGCCTACGAGAGCCGCGACGTGTTCGCGAGTGACAATCACGTGCTGTGAGCGGCGGCGGGACCGTTCCTCCAGCGGCGCACGCCTCCAAGTTGGCGAATGCGGGTCGTGGAGCCACGGGCCGTCATTGCCCCCGGAGTGCCGCCCCCGTGTCCTTGAAGCCCGAGGCGTGAGCCGAGGGCGGATAGCCGCAGGTGAAGTGTCGCGTATTCCCTCAGCTCACGCTTCGGGCTTCCCGGCAGCCGGGCACGACGGTCAGAGACCGCCGCTACAGTATCGGTGCAGCGGCTTTTTCATCGCATGAGGCCACCACGCTAACCGCCCCGCCCCGTCGCCCAACCGGCCGCCCGGATGGCGGCCCCTCACAAGCCGGCGGAGGCCGGCCAAGCGAGGCGAGGCAGGATGCCGAGGCCTCCACGCTAACCGCCACGCCCCGTCGCCCAACCGGCCGCCCGGATGGCGGCCCCTCACAAGCCGGCGGAGGCCGGCCAAGCGAGGCGAGGCAGGATGCCGAGGCCTCGCGTGATCACAGATTCTTGAGCGGCCGCTTCGGCTTCGGCGGGGCCAGGCGGGCCCGGGCCTGATCGTCCGCCGGATTGCCTTCACCTCCTCCTCCGCCGTTGCCCATCTGCGGTTTGTTGACGCCCGTGTAGGTCTCGGTCCAGGCGTACCCAAGCGGCGTCCTCAGTTCCTCGGCGGCGAGGTAGGCCCACGGCGTGCCCGGGTGGTCCTTGACCACCCGCTCCAGATACGTGCGGCACTGCTTGGCGAGTTTGTCCGTCTGCGAGCCGGTGGCGGAGACGTCGTCGCTGGGCTCGAGCACCCAGGTGTCGTTCTTCGGGTTCTTGAACTTCATCCCGGTCTTCGCCTGGGCGAGCATGATGTTGTAGGCGTCGGTGCGGATCTTCACCGCCAGCACCCGCCCCATCGCCAGGTCGTAGCCTGCCTGCCACCGCTTTTCCTCGATGGCGCCGCGGTCGGCGGCGCCCGCGGCGAGGGTGCCGTAAAGGGCGTCGATCTTTGGCTGAATCTTGGCCGCCCCCTTCTGGGCTTCGGCGAGCAGCAGTGCCAAGGCGCCGTCATCCACCCGCGGAAAGGTCATGGTCGGGGCATCCATGGGCGAGATCTGCGAACTGCGGGCGGCCTCGACGAGGGCCTTCTTCGCCTTGTTGGCCGCGATCATCTGATCGATCTTGGCGGCGGCGACGTAATCCGGGCGATACGCCTTGAGGGCGTCCGACTCGAAAAACCGCCGCAGCCGCGAGGCCATCGGCGCCACCGCCGCGTCGCTCACCCGACCGCGGGCACCTCGATTGGCATGAACGGCGAAATAGATGCCCCCCGTCTCGGCACAGAGTTTCGATAGATGGAACGGCCCGAAGCCCGAGTCGATCGGCTCCTCGGCCTCGCGGGGGTGGATGCGGACGAACTCCGGATACAGCGTCTCCGGCCCCTGGTCGACCACCGCCCATTGCTCGCCACCGTCATACTGCGGATCGAACTCCACGAACTTCATCTTCACCTGCGCCATCCCGAATGGTGCGGGCACGCCGACCACGTACACCGAGATGCCCTGATTTCGGCAGACCTGCGCCGTCTGATTGGCGATCTGCTGATCGTTGCCCACCTCGTCCGTAAAGGCGACGATCATCACGTTGCGCCTGGGCGGACCGATCCGCAGCGGCTTGGCCCGCTCGGCCGCGGCCCGGATCGCCGAGAAGGTCATTTCGACGCCCGAATCGTCGACGACGATGTTCTCGATCGCCGCCACGACGGCGTCCGTCTCGGAAGTGGGCTTCTCGATCACCTGCTGCATTCCCTTGCCGTAGGCGAAGACGATGTTCAGAAGGTCGGGGCGGTTCGCCCGCGACTTGTTCATGCCGAGCTCGTCGAACACGCGGCCCAGCCGCGCGGCGATCTCCTTCCGCTGCGCCGCCAGGCTCACCGACTGGTCGAATACCCAGCAGATGAGCGTGGGCCGCTGCTCGAGTGACGCCGCGATCTCGACGGTCAGCCGGTCCACCGCTCCACTGGCACCGGTGGTGCCCACGCCGACGTCGCCCTTCACGGCGATATCGGAGTCCAGTTCCAGACCGGTGGGGAGGACGTCGCCGGCTTCCAGATTGATTTCCGCCGCGGGGTTGTCCTCGACCGCCACGGGGACGATCGACTCCTCGGCGATCGTCGGAGCCAGCGACTGGGCCATCTCCAGGGCATCCTCGCTCTGGGCTCCGGCCTCCTCCTGGGGCTCGGCCGAAACGGTAAGTTCCTGGGGGGGATCGAGCAGGACTTCGGTCTCAACCGGCTCCGTGGCGACGATGGCGATCGGCCGTGGCTTCGCGGGCGTCCCCGGCAAGCCGATCAGGGCCATCGAAAGCAGCACTGTGACGTGCAGCACCAGGCTCACGGCCCAGGCGGGCGCGTCGCCGTCGAACGGGGTCTCTTCCTCCCCCGTGTACTCCTGCCACCACAGCCTGAACCGATCGAGCGAACTCACGGTCAGCACCCGCGTAGGAACATTCGGACCGGGCTGGTGGCCCGGCCCCGCCATGGAATACTTCGGCGAACTCCCGGTATTCTATTCCCCGGCGGGCGTTTCCGCCTCTTCATTCGCTCGCCCCGGCCTTTTGGTTCGAAAGGCACCATGAAAAAGTCCCTTGCTGTTTGCCTGTGGACGATTTCCGCAACCCTGGCTGTGGGAGCCGCAGCCCAGGCGCAGGTGGAGTTCGGCGGCGAACCGGCCGGCCCCGCGCCCCAGGCCCCCGCCGCCCCGCCGGCCGCTGCCGTGCCGGCAGCCCCGCCGGGGCCGCCCCAGCCCCCCGCCGAAGACACGTCCGCCAAGCCCGCGAAGCCGGAGGAGCTCGTTCTCGCCACGACCGACGGCCTCGACCTACACGCCTGGTATTACCCGGCCAAGGTTGCGGAGGACGAGTCGCCCCAGGCCACCGTGATCCTGCTGCACGACCTCGAGGGATCGCACCGCTCCGTCGAACCCCTGGCCATGACCCTCCAGGCGGCCGGCTGCGACGTCGTGGCGCCCGATCTCCGCGGTCACGGCGCCAGCACGACGCGGGCGGGCGGCGACATCGATCTCCGCCTGCTGAAGAAGGTCGACTTCGAGCTCATGGCCGCCGCCCGCGGCGGCCAGATCCGCGACCAGTCCGCCATCCGTGGCGACGTGGAGACCGTGCGGAACTGGATCAAGCGGAAGGCCGAAGACGGTGGGCTCGACATGAACCGGCTGTTCGTGGTGGGGTCCGGGTTCGGTGCCGCCATCGCGGCTGCGTGGACCGCCGAGGATGCGAACTGGCCGGTGGGCACCAGGGGCGACCAGGGGCGGCAGGTTCGTGGGCTGGTGCTCATCAGTCCGGCGTGGACGACCCGCGGTTTTTCCATCAGCGGGCCGCTGGCCAACGAGGCGGTGCGGGCGCAAGTCCCGGTGATGGTGATCGCGGGACGATCCGACCGCGACGCCGCCAAGGTCTTCGACCAGCTGAAGCGGAACCGGTCCACGTCGTGGTTTCAGCAGCGGGCCGACCGCACGACGGACAAGGCGGCAAAGCTCGACGACCCGGCCAAGGCGACCCTGTTCTCCTTCGAGTTCGACTCGACCCGCACGGCCGATGCCCTTGCCTCCGACCGCACGCTCAATCCGGCCGCGGTGATCGTCAAGTTCTTCGACATGGCCCGCGCCCGGCCGAAACGCTGACCGACCGCCTCTCCCTTCCTCTCCCACTGCCTGACGGCGCCGCCACCGCATGCGCCTCCCTGTGGATGAGGCGAGCGGGTCGGCGTGAGGATCGCGAGCGTGTCAGCGAGCGAACTCATGCCGCCTGCTCGCCGGTGACCATCCAGCACACCCGCGCGCCGCCGCCGTCACGGCAGCCGCAACTCCATTCCCGGCACGACCAGTTCCGGGCTCCGGAGGCGGTCGCGATTGGCCTCCCAGATCCGGGCGGCCATCCGCTCATCGCCGTAGAACCGACGGGCCAACGACGCCAGCGTCTCCCCCGGGGCGACGCGCACGGACCCCGGCCGCTGCGGCGTCACGGGCCCGACCGCAGCCGCTGACGCGGGGGGCGGCCGATCGCCGGTCAGCCAGCCGACGGGCCGCGCCGCCGTCATCGCCAGCGCGGGATCCGGCATGGGTTGCGTTGCACCGGCCGGACGCGGTTCGATCGCCCGCGGATCGCCGTGTCGCGCCGCCTGCACCGTCCACGCCGGTGGCAGCATGATCGCGGCCCCGATCGGCAGGACGTTCGGATCGGGCAGCGCGTCGCGGTTGGCGGCCCAGATGGCGGTGGCAGCCGAAGCATGACCGTAAAACCGCGTGGCGATGCCGGTCAGGTCGTCACCGTCACGAATCACGTAGGTCTGTGGCACGACCGCCGCCGGCATCTCCGCCACCGGCGGCGGGGCGACTTCCCGGGCCGTCCACCCCGCGGCCAACGGCGGCGGCCGATGGGCGTCGAGGAGCGGAGGCGGAGGCGCGGCGAACGTCGAACGATAGGCCGCCGCCACCTCGGGGGCGAAGCCGGACAACTCCGCCGTCACGGGGGGCAGCGGAGCCGGCGGAGGCGGCGGCTGGTAGTGCGGGTCGGGCGGAACCGCCGGCCCTGGGAAGGCCTGCTCCTCGACCGGTGGCCATGCAGCGGGAGGCTGCATCGCGAGCGGCGGCGCTGCCGGCGGCGGGCCGCTCGGAATCTGCCCCGGCGCCGCCGCGGGCGCGACGACCGCGGGCGCCGTCTGCCGATCCCGGACCAGTTCCTGGACGAGCGGCACGATCGTGGGCCCGGCAAGGGCGGCGCCGGCGGCCACCAGTGCCAGCCCGATCAAAAACCGGAAGGCGGCGACGATCCTCGACATGATCCTGACTCCCGTCGCGGCTGGAGTGCCGCATGCATGGCCACAAGGCAACCATGCCTCGCGCCGGGAGCCGCGGTCGTCGGCCGGGGAGAGCCGCCGGGCCAGCCAGCCACCGTGCGCCTGCCGGTGTCGGCAGCACCCGCACCGCCACCGTAGGCCGCAGCCCTTGCCCGACCCTCACGCCCCGCGGGTCACGCCGGCTGGGCCGCGCCGGACGGGCGGATGGACCGCTCCGCGGCCCCGCCGAAGCGGTGCTGCAGCCAGAGCACGATCGGCGCGGCGATGTAGATCGTGCTGTAGGAGCCCGTGATGATGCCCACCAGCATCGTGAACGCGAAGGCATGGATCCCCTGGCCGCCGAAGAGGTAGAGGATCAGCGTCGCGAGCAGCGCCGTGCCCGAGGTGAGGATCGTGCGGCTCAACGTCTGGTTGACCGCGCGATCCACCATGTCGGCCGTCACGAACGGGCTCTTGCCCCGCAGCTCACGGAGCCGGTCGAAGATCACGATCGTGTCGTTGATCGAGAAGCCGATGATCGTCAGCAGGGCGGCGACGACGTCGAGGCTGATCTTGAAGTCGTCCACCAGCGCCCAGCCCATGAAAGGGGCCACGAACTTGCTCAACGCCAGGCAGGCCACGGCCACGAGCACGTCATGGGCGAGGGCCACGACGGCCGCCAGACCAAAGGCCACGTTTTGGAACCGCACCCACACGTAGAGCACGATCATCACCAGGCTGGCCAGCAGGGCGTACACGGCCGTGAGCTTCGTGTTGCCCGCCACCTTGCCGCCGATGGCGTTGGCCGAGAGGTAGACCGGCGTGCCCGCCAGCTTGGCCGCCACCTGCTCGAGCACCGTTCGGAGCTGTGCCGGCTCAAGCGCGGTGGACACGGCCCAGTTCCGCTCCGGCCGGGTGCGGCTCGCCGTGCCCTCGGACTCGAGTTCGAAAGGGGCGTCGGGGAAGCCGGCCGCCGCGAACGCGTCGCGCAGGGTCGCCTGCAACGTGACGCGATTGATCTTCTCCGGGAAGTCGAGGGGCGCGACGGTCGTCAGGGCCGCGGGATCGGGCTTCTCCCCCTCCTTGGCCGTCGAGGTCACCGCGCCGAAGCCCATCGAATACGTGAGCAGGCGGCCCGGGAACACCTCGCGGAGCGTCTTCTCCACATCGTTGCCGTCATCCGGCTTCTCGTCCCGCATCGAGGTGTCGATTTTGTACCGCGTGCCGGGAGCCACCTCGCCGGCGGTCACGGCGCTCACCGCCACGTCGGGCAGCACCGACACGGCCTTCCGCACTGCGGCGATATCGAGCGGCTGGTCGGGCTTGAACGCGACCTGCACACTCGTGCCCCCGGTGAAATCGATGTCGAACAGCCCCGCCCCGCGGAGCCAAGCGGCCGCCAGGCCGGCGAGCACGAAGCACAGCGAGAACAGGATCGCCGGCCGCATCCAGGCCACGAAGCGGAAGTTCGTCTGCCCGAAGAGCCGGGCCATGGAGAGCTTCGTGATCCAGCGGTTCCGCTCGGCCAGATCGAAGATCACCCGGGAGCAGAACACGGCCGTGAACAGGTTGAGCGTCAGGCCGAGGATCAGCGTGACGGCGAAGCCCTTCAACTGGTCGGTACCGATGAAGTACAGCACGAAGCCGGTGATCAGCGTCGTCAGGTTCGAGTCCACGATCGTGGAGAAGGCCCGACTGAAGCCGTTGCGGATCGCCATCCGCACGGCCGCGCCGCGGTCCATCTCCTCCCGCATCCGCTCGTAGATGAGCACGTTGGCGTCCACCGCCATGCCCACGGAGAGGACCATGCCGGCGAGGCCGGCGAGCGTGAAGGCCGCCTTGATGGAGATCATCAGGGCGAGCACGAGGAGGATGTTGAGGAGCACGGCCAGATCGGCCACGAAACCTGAGAACCGGTAATAGGCGAGCATGAAGGCGAGCACGACGATCGTCGCCAGGAGCATCGCCCGGGCGCCGGAGGCGATCGTGTCGGCTCCGAGCTGGGGGCTGATCTTCTGCTCGCTGATCGGCTCGCTGACCAGCGCCGCCGGCAGGCTGCCGGCATTGAGCACGCCGACGAGCCAATCGACGTCTGACTGTTGGAAGTTGCCGGTGATCTGCCCGTTGGCGGAGATCACGTCGTTGATCCGGGGGGCGGACAAGAGCGTGCTGTCGAGGAGGATGCCCAGCCGGCTGTACTGCCCGTTGGCCTGGTCGGGGAGGTTCTGGCTCGTCAGCACCTGGAACCGCACGGCCCCGTCCGGCTTGAAGGCGAAGTTCACGCACGGCGCCATGTTCGAGTCGTAGCTCGACGAGGCCCGGGCGAGCGAGCCGCCGGTGACGTTCATGTTGTCGAGGATGACGAGCGCCTCGGCCCGGCCGTCGGACGACGTGCGGATCACGAGGCCGCGATTCTCGGCCGGATCCATCTTCGCCGTGTCGAGCTGCACCCAGCGGGCCACCGGCTTGCCGCCGTCGCTGACCGTCTCCCCCGCCGACCGCCCCGCGAGCTCGATCGCCCGCCGGTGCCGCGCATCCTCGGAGTTCGCCGTGATCCGAAACTCCAGCACGCCGGCGCTGGAGACGGTCTTCTTGATCAGGTCGACCTCGGCCTGATCGACCTCGGGAACGATCACCTCCAGTTGGTCGAGGCCGAACCGGCGGACCGTGACCTCCTTCTGGCCGCCCGGGTTCACGCGGCGGCTGACGGCCGCGACGAGCTTGTCCATGTCGACGGGCCCGGACGCCTCGCCATCGGCGCCCTTCTGTCGCTGCTTCGCCTGATCGACCTCGTACACGAGGATCACGCCTCCCTTGAGGTCGATGCCCAGTCGCGGCGGCCAGCCCAGCCAGCAGATCACACCGCCGGCCGCGGCCGCGACGAGCACCGCCGCGAGCCGGCCCCACATGTCGCTGGCCCGAAACGACTTGGCGAGCAGCCAGGCGAGGAACGTCGGGCCCGCGATCGTGAGCAGGGCGAGGCCCCACAGGGCCCACGGCTCGCGCCACCACTCCGCCGCCGTGGCGGCGGCAGCGGGCCCTGCGGCGGCCGGAGCCGCGACGGCCGCGGCGGCAGCCTGGGCGAAAAGACCAAGGGCGATGGAGGGCATGTTCATGACTCGTCTCTTCCGGTTCGGGCCTCTGACTTCTCTTCACCCAGCACGCGGGCGATGCTGGAGAGCGTGACGGTGATCTTCACGTTGGCGGCGTCGTCGATCTTGAGCACCACGCGGTCGGCGTCGCGTTCCACGTTGGCGACGGTGCCGTAGATGCCGGCCGTCGTCACGACGCGGTCGTTCTTCTTCAGGCCGCCGAGCAGGTCCTGCTGCCGCCTGCGCCGCTCCTGCTCGGGGCGAAAAAGCAGCAGATAGGCGGCCACGGCGATCAAGGCCAGCGGCAGCGTGTTGATCAGCGTCTTGAGGAACTCGGGCGGCGCGGCCGCCGGGTCGGCGGCATCGGCCAGCAGGGCGACCAGGGCGAAGGGACAGAACATGCGAACGACCATGCCGGCGCGGAGCGGGACTCCCGGACGGACGTCGCCCGGAAGCCCGCAAATGTAGTGGCCCCCGCGCATGCCCGACAAGCCCGCATCGTGCGGAGCGAGCGCGACGTCGGCTGCTTCACTCGGAGGCCGGTTCCGTCCCGCCCGCTTGACCCGCAGCCGGCGCGAACGCCGCGAGCAGTTCCTGCCGCGTCCGCGCGAAGTGACCGGCCACGATCGCCGCCCGCAGTCGGGCGACGAGCCGCTGGTAGAACGTGAGGTTGTGGATCGAGGCCAAGACCGGCCCGAGCATCTCACCGGCCAGGAACAGGTGCCGCAGATAGCCGCGGCCATGGCGGCAGGCGACGCACGGGCAGCCCGCCTCGAGGGGACGGTCGTCCGTCGCGTGGACGGCGTTCCGCAGCCGCAACTGGCCCGCGAACGTGTAGACGAGCGAGTTCCGTCCGCACCGCGTGGGCAGGACGCAGTCGAACATGTCCACACCGGCGGCCACCGACTCGACGATGTCCCGCGGCTGGCCCACGCCCATCAGGTACCGCGGCCGGTCGGTCGGCAGGTGCGGCACCGTGGCCCGCAGCGCCGCGTCCATCGCCGTCGGCCCTTCGCCCACCGACAGGCCGCCGATCGCGTAGCCGGGAAAGCCGATCGCCCGCAACCCTGCCGCGCTCTCCTCCCGCAGGTCGGGCTCCAGGCCCCCCTGCACGATCCCGAACAGCGCCTGACTCGGCCGCGTGTGGGCGTCACGGCACCGCGCGGCCCAGCGGAGCGACCGCCGCATGGCGTCGGCCACCACGGCCCGGTCGTTGGGCAGCGCCACCACATGATCCATCTGCATCGCCACGTCGGCGCCGATCCGCTCTTGGATCCGCATCGAGTTCTCGGGCGTGAACGCCACGGGTCGGCCGTCGAGGTGCGAGCGGAAGAACGCCCCCTCCTCCGTGACCTTCACCTGCTGGGCGAGGCTGAAGACCTGGAAGCCGCCGGAGTCGGTGAGCGTGGGGCCACCCCAGCCCATGAAGGCCGCCAGCCCGCCCGCCTGCTCCACGATCGCCTCACCGGGCCGGAGGTGGAGGTGATACGCATTGGAGAGCACCATCCCCGCGCCGGTCTCCCGCACGCGGCCGATGTCGATCCCCTTCACGGTCGCCGCCGTGGCCACGGGCATGAACAGCGGCGTGGCCACGCTGCCGTGCGGCGTCGTGAGCATGCCCGCCCGCGCCGCGCCATCGGTGGCCTCGAGCGCGAAGGAAAAACCGGATTTCATACGGCACGCCTGCTTAACTGGGCTGTCGGAAGGGCGTGGAGCAAAACCGAAACTGGGGCCGCCGTTCGGGGCTGCCCACGCCCCGTCGCCGGTCGTTCGCTGCGCCCATCCTGGGCTCCGCTCACTCGGAGCTGCCTGCGCTCCGGCATCCATGCCTGCGCTGGTCAGCTACGCCGGCTCCCGGGGCATGGGCAGCCCCTCACTGGTCCAATGTCGCGCATCCGATCCACAACGATCACGACTACCAGGAAACCATACGGGGCACGCCACAGGCAACCCTCACCCTCCGCGCGCCCGAAGACAGTCGCCGGCCGGATTCCATGAGGTGACCAATCCTCACGATGCCCAACGGCAGGGCACGACGGCCAGATGCCGGCAATCGAGCTGAAGATGCTTACGGCGGAGTCGGTCGGCGGCACGCGCAGCCGCCGGTGAACTTTGTCTCCGCCGCAGGAGCATCCATTCCGATCACGCCGGATGTTGACAAAGTCCGCCGGCGGCGAGCATGCCACCGCCGGCTCCGAAACCGGGTCGCTTCAGTCCCTTCCGCTCGCGGCCTAGCAGACTGTGGAACAAGTCTGCCCGAGCAGGATGCGACGGCCAGCGACCCAGGAAACCCTCGGCGTTTCCTGCGGTCGCTCAAGTGGAAAAAGGCCATGGAGGGCTTTTTCCACGGGCAGCTAGAAGATTCCCAGGGCCTCGAGCGAGTACCGCACGACGAGGCCGGCGACCACCACGCTCACCATGCTCATCAGCTTGACGAGGATGTTGAGGCTCGGGCCGCTCGTGTCCTTGAAGGGGTCGCCCACCGTGTCACCGACGACGGCCGCCTTGTGGGCGTCACTGCCCTTGCCGCCGTGCACGCCGCTCTCGATGTGCTTCTTGGCGTTGTCCCAGGCGCCGCCCGAGTTGGCCATGAACACGGCCACACAGAAGCCGGTCGTCAGGCCCCCCACGAGCAGACCGAGCACGCCGCTCACGCCGAGCAGCAGGCCCACGACCACGGGCACGGCGAGGGCCAGCACCGAGGGGAGCACCATCTCCTTCTGGGCCGCCTTCGTGCTGATGGCCACGGGGGCGGCGTAGTCGGGCAGGTCGGTGCCCTCCATGATGCCCGGCTTCTCGCGGAACTGCCGGCGGACCTCCTCCACCATGCCCTTCGCCGCGCGGCCCACGGCCTTCATCGTCAGGGCACAGAACACGAACACGCTCATCGCCCCGATGAACATGCCGACGAGCACCTTCGGGTTCATGAGCGTGACGTCGTAGAACCGCATGTAGTCCCGCATCGTCGCCTTCTTCACATCCACGACCCGGTTCTCGTTGACGAGCTCGGCGAGCAGTTCGGGGGCCGGAGCCGCCGCGGCGACCGCACCGCGAACGGCGCCCTGCAGGCCCGTCACCGCCGGCGCCAGGATCTCCTTGCCGTCGCGGCCCTTGCGGCCGTCGAGGACCGCCGGGTCGAGCACCATGTACACGTGGTTGTTCTCGGCCTTGTCGCCCACCGCGACGACCAGCCGATCGGCGAGCTTCACCCAGTCGCCCGCGGCCAGCTTCCGTCCGCCGGCCGCCACTTCCTGGACGTTGTCGCGGGTCACCACGGCGGCGTGGCCCCAACGGTCGAAGCCGATCCGCACCTCTTCGACGTAGGCGGCGAGCAGGGCGAGCGCCGTGAGCGCGGCCGAGCCGATCGCGAAGCCCTTGCCCGTGGCGGCGGTCGTGTTGCCCAGGGCGTCGAGGGCGTCGGTCCGTTCGCGGACGATTTCCGGCAGGCCGGCCATCTGGGCGTTGCCGCCGGCGTTGTCGGCGATCGGCCCGTAGGCGTCGGTGGCCAGCGTGATGCCGAGCGTGGAGAGCATGCCGACGGCCGCGATCCCCACGCCATACAGGCCGAGGGCGAAGGCGTTGGGGTCGGTGAAGTTGAACCCGTTGGCGAAGCCGAAGGCCAGCAGCGTCGCCGCGCCGGTGATCAGCACCGGCGCCCAGGTGGAGAGCATGCCCTCGGCCACGCCGCCGATGATGATCGTCGCCGGACCGGTCAGGGCCTGGTCGGCCAATTCCTTGGTCGGGGCGTACTCGTTGCTCGTGGCATATTCCGTCCACTTGCCGATCAGCCAGCCGGCCACGAGGCCGACGATCACGGAGATCGCGATCCCCATGTGGGAAAAGCCGCGCATCAGCAGGAACGTGATCCCGAACGTGGCCGCGACGATGGCGATCGTGGAGAAGTTGATCCCCTTGGCCAACGCGGCCAGCAGGGCCTTCTGCGAGGAATCTTCCTGGGTCCGAACCTGGTAGATGCCCCACACGGACAGGATCGTGCCCACCGCGGCGATCGCCATCGGGAGGAAGACCGCGTTGAGCTGCATGGCGCCGTCGCCCGTGAAGGCCGCCACGCCGAGGGCGGCCGTGGCGAGGATCGAGCCGCAGTAGCTCTCGTAGAGGTCGGCCCCCATGCCGGCCACGTCGCCCACGTTGTCCCCCACGTTGTCGGCGATCGTCGCCGGGTTCCGCGGATCGTCCTCGGGGATCGAGTGCTCGACCTTGCCCACGAGGTCGGCGCCGACGTCGGCCGCCTTGGTGAAGATGCCGCCGCCGACGCGGGCGAAGAGGGCCTGCGTGCTGGCGCCCATGCCGAAGCAGAGCATCGTGACCGTGATCTCCTCCAGCGACAGCGGCTTGAAGCCGAGCATCGGCACGAGCCAGTAGAGGATGAAGAACCAGAGCATGATGTCGAGCAGGCCGAGCCCCACCACCGTGAGCCCCATGACGGCGCCCGAGCGGAAGGCGATCTGCAGCCCCTCGTTGAGCGACCGCTCGGCGCCGGCGGCCGTGCGGTTGCTGGCGAGCGTGGCCGTCTTCATGCCGAACCAGCCGGCCAGGCCGGAGAACAGGCCGCCGGAGAGGAACGCGAACGGCACCCACAGGCTCTGCACGCCGAGGCCCAAGGCCATCCATAGCAGGAGGACGCAGATGGCCAGGAACGCCCAGCCCACGACCTTGTACTGCTGCTTGAGGTAGGCGTCGGCGCCGGTGCGAACGTAGCCGGCGATGTCGATCATCTTCTGCGTGCCGGCGGGCTGGGCCTCCATCCACTGAAAGAACTGCCAGGCCTGAAAGAGGGCCAGCACCGCCCCGCCCACGCCCACCAGCCACCAGAAGATGTAGAACATGTTCGCGAAGCCCGTCGGCGGTGCCTCGGGATTCACGGGTGCGCCTGTGCAGCCGACGAACGGCAGGACGAGAAGCGCGGCGACGACGAGAGCGGTGGCACGTTTCACGATCGGAAGACTCCGGAAAGACAAGACACGAGCGGAACGCTTGAACGGTTGCGGGAAGGCCCAGGAACCCTCCCGGTCGCGACCCGGCCGCGGGAGCGCGAAATTGAAACCTCCCCCGGGGGGGAAGTCAAACCGCCGCCGTCAGGCCGGGGCCTTGCCGATCGCGTGGTAGACGAACCCCCGGGCCCGCATCTCGCGCGGGGCGTAGAGATTGCGACCGTCGAAGATCGTGCGGGACTTCATCCGCCGGGCCATTTCGTCGAAATCGGGCCGCCGAAAATCGCCCCACTCGGTCACGATCGCCAGGCAGTCGGCACCATCGAGGGCCTCCATGGGCGCGGCGGCATACGCCAGCCTGTCCCCATACAAGGCCCGCACGTTCTCGGTCGCCTCGGGATCGAACACCGTCACGGCCGCGCCCCCGGCGAGCAGCCGCTCGATGAGATCCAGCGCCGGCGCGTCGCGGACGTCGTCGGTCCGCGGCTTGAATGCCAGCCCCCAGACGGCGACCTTCCGGCCGGCGAGATCGCCGCCGAAATGCGCGGCGATCTTCTCGCCGAGCACCTGCTTCTGGGCGCGGTTCGTCTCGTGCACCGCCGTGAGGATCCGGGGCGTCACGCCCTTGTCGCGGGCCATCGCCGCCAGGGCCTGCACATCCTTCGGAAAGCAGCTACCGCCATAGCCGGCGCCGGGAAACAGGAAGGCGAAGCCGATGCGGCTGTCGTGGCCGATGCCGCGGCGGACGTCGTCGATGTCGGCCTCCATCCGCTCGCAGAGGTTGGCCACCTCGTTGATGAAGCTGATCTTCGTGGCCAACAGCGCGTTGGCCACGTACTTCGTCATCTCCGCGCTCTCCGGCGCCATGACGAGGAACGGGTTCTCGGTCCGCAGGAACGGCGCGTAGAGCGCCCGCAGGATCTCGCCCACCTCCGCCGACCGCACGCCCACCACCACCCGGTCGGGCTTCTGGAAGTCTTCGATCGCGGCCCCCTCCTTGAGGAACTCGGGGTTGCTTGCCACGCGACAGTCGCGGCCCAGCGCCCCCTTGAGCCGCCGCTCGATGCCGGCGCAGGTGCCGACCGGAACCGTGCTCTTCGTGACCACGACGGCGTCGGCACGCAGGTGCGGGGCGATCGATTCCACCACCTTCCACAGGGCGGAGAGGTCGGCCGAACCATCGGCCGCGGGGGGCGTGCCGACCGCCAGAAACACGACCTCGGCATCACGGATCGCCGTGGCCGTGTCGGTCGTGAACCGCAGCCGTCCGGCCCGGGCGTTCCGCTCGACGAGCTCCTCCAGCCCCGGCTCGTAGATCGGAATCTCGCCCCGGTTCAGCCGCGCCACCTTGTCGGCGTTGATGTCGAGACAGGTGACCGCGTTGCCGCTGTCGGCGAAGCAGGTGCCCGTCACGAGCCCCACGTAACCGGTCCCGACGACGCCGATCTTCATGCCGTCTCCCCTGCGTCCGGCGGAGCGTCGGCTTCCTCCTGCTCGCTCGGCGGCACCGGCACCACGGCGGCGAGCGTGTCGCCGTCGTCCATCCGCATGATCCGCACGCCCTGGGTATTGCGGCCCATCGGCCGGATCTCGCGGACGTTGACCCGCTGGATCTTGCCCCGGGCGGTCATCATCAGCACCTGGTCGTCGTCGCGAACCGTGACGATCGACACGACCGCCCCGTTGCGGGCGGTCGCCTTGATGTCGCGAATGCCCTTGCCGCCGCGGCGCTGGGTGCGATACCGCATGCCGCTCGAACCGGCATCGCCATCCCCCTCGTCACCCCCTTCGCTCTCGGCCGGCTCCTCGGCGGCTGGCGGCTCGCCCCCCTCTTCGTCGGGCGCCGGCCCCGACACGGGCGTGCCCGCGCCGAACGGCGTCCGCTTGCCGTAGCCGTTTTCGCAGACGGTGAGCAGCGTGGCGTCGGGTTCGGCCACGACCATGCCCACGAGCCGGTCGCCACCCCCGAGCTTGATGCCGCGCACGCCGCTGGTGTCGCGGCCCATCGGCCGGGCGTCGCTCTCGGGAAAGCGGATCGACATGCCCTTTGCCGTGGCCAGCACGAGCTCGTCCCCCGGCCTCGTGATCACCGCGTCGACGAGCTCGTCGCCCTCGCGGAGCTTGACCGCGATCAGCCCCTTCGTCCGCCGGCGGCGATACTGCTCCAGCGCCGTCTTCTTCACCATGCCGCTGCGGGTGGCGAGCATGAGGAACTGGTTCGGGTCCTCGAAGCCGCCGACAGCCCGGCAGTCGGCCACCTTCTCGCCCGGCTCGAACTCGAGGAGGTTCACCAGCGCCCGGCCCTTCGAGTCGCGGGCCAATTCGGGGAGCTCGAAGACCCGCATCGAGAACACCTTCCCGAGGGTGGTGAACACCAGCAGCCAGTCGTGCGTGCTGGCCACGAACAGGTGCTCGATCGGATCTTCCTCGCCGGCGCTGGCCCCCTTGAGACCCTTGCCACCGCGGCGCTGGGCCCGGTAGGTGTCGGCCGGCGTCCGCTTCACGTAGCCGGCCCGGCTGATCGTGACCACCATCGTCGCCTCGGTGATCAGTTCGGCCATGTCGCGGATGTCGCCCACCTCGCCGCTGATCTCGGTCCGTCGCTCGTCGGCGTGTTTTGCCTCCAGCTCGGAAAGTTCGCCGCGGATCAGGGCCTTGATGTTGGAGTCGCTGGAGAGGATGCGGCGGAACTCGCCGATCTTGGCCAGCAGCTCGCGATGCTCGCCGCCGAGCTTTTCCTGCTCCAGGTTCACCAGCTGCCCGAGCGTGAGCCGGAGGATGGCGTCGGCCTGGACGGGCGACAGCCCGTAGGTGTCGCTGGCCCCCCGCTCCTCCTGGAGCACGGCGAACCCGTCGGCGCCGAGGGCCCGCTCCAGCAGCGCCGCCGGCGCCTGCAGCTGGCAGAGCCGCTCCTTGGCCTCCGCCTGCGACTTCGACGAGCGGATGATCCG
>CAZJHQ010000012.1:0-17317 GCA_964545915.1 uncultured Candidatus Kuenenia sp.
CCTACGACGCCCTGGGCCGGCTCACCGGCATCACCCATGCCCCCACGGCCAGCCCCGCCGCCGCCGGGGATGCGGGGATTCGCGCCCCGGCAATCAGCCGAAAGAAAACTTGACCTATGCGTCAAGCAAGGCTATTATGTCAAGCTATGCGATTTGGGCATTCAAACCAGGTTGTTTGTGCCTCCGATTCCTCCGTTTGGTCCCGATGGGCTTTTGGCGCCAGGCGACCACGAGGCCTCGTTCGACGAGCTTCGGCAGTCGATCCTGGTCACGGGGCCAGAGGGGCCATTTGCTTCCCCGAACTGGGATGCCGCATGGCGTGGACAAATCGTCGACAATGTCGAACGGCTGACGCAACAGCTCTGGCATGTGGGAATCCGCGAAGTCTATGCCGATGGATCATTCGCGGAGGACAAAGACCACCCGAACGACATCGATGGCTATTTCGTCTGCGAACTCGATCTGCTTGCGTCGGGCCGACTCGAACGAGAGCTGAATCTGATCGACCCGGACCAGGTTTGGACCTGGTCGCCGGCATCGCGGCGGCCGTACCGCGGGTATCCCAAGCTCCAGCTCCCCATGTGGCATCGGTATCGCGTGGAGTTGTATCCGCATGTACCGGCGTTGGGGGGCGGTTGTGGCATCCGCGACCGGCACGGAAATGAGCTGGAGTTTCCTGCGACATTCCGCCAATCGCGGCGTGACGGTTCGCCAAGAGGGATCGTGAAGCTGCTCAAAGGAGGCCACCCATGATTCACAACGAGAAGGAATATACAGAGGCCGTCAACCGTCTTGCGGAGGAGCACGCCCGCCTCTCGCTGTATCGGAAGCGGCTGACGGAGGAAGGACTTTCGGCGGAGGCGGTCCAGCGTGTCGTCGATCCGATGGAGTCGTTCCATCTTCAGCTGAAGGAAGAGGTCGAGAGTTACGAAAGACTCAAGCGCCGCGAGTTTGATGAGCTCGACAACTTTCGTGGCTTCGGGCACATGCTGATTTCGCTGCGCATCGCGCAGGGAATCACGCAGCGGGAATTGGCAAAACGGCTTGGAGTACACGAATCGCAGGTCTCGCGGGACGAACGCAACGAATATTTCGGCATCACGCTCGAGCGAGCGATGAAGGTGCTCACGGCGTTGCATGTGCACCTGCGGACGACCGTGCAGATCGAGACGCCACCCCACGAAATGGCGGCGGTGTGAGGTCGGCGCGGTAAATCGGAACGGGACCGGTTCTTCGGTCCCATAATTCGCTGAACGAGTCCCGTGGGCACGAGCACCTTCATGCCCGACGCCGGCGCAGACGTACCGGGCAAACCGTTTCACACCCGTGTCCAGCCGCCATCGATGAACCGCCACGGCCGACCTGGGGGCGGCGGGTCGCGCAGCACCTCCGGCAGCCGCGGCTGCGACACGCCGTCGAAACAGACGCGGCGGGCGAACCGCAGGAGCGTCCACGGAAAGCCGACGGCCGAGAAGAATGGCGGCCCGGCCGAGGGCCACGGACCGCCGTGCTGCATCGGCGGCACGACGGCCAGCCCCGTCGGCATTCGGTTCTCGATCACACGGCCGGCCCGGGCGGCGACCAAGGGCCCGACCGTGGCCCAGGCCGCGTCGTCGGCGCCGCTGCGGGCGAGGTAGACACTCGCTCCCAGCGCGCCACCGACACACGCGACCGCCCGGATCAGTTCCTCGAGCGCCCCGCAGCGGACGAGCACGGTCGCATTGCCGAAGGCTTCGACGATCAGGCGATCCGGATCGGCGACGAGCTCCGCGGCCGTCACCTCCAGCAGCGTCGGCCGCTGCATGCACGGCCCGCCTCCATCGCCCGCGTCGGCCCCGTCACCGACGAGCAGCCGCGCCCCCGCGGCCCGCAGCCGGCCGAGCGCCGCGCGGAGCCGGTCGCGGCCCGTCGGACCGAGGAGCACCTGGGCGCCGATCCGGTCGAAGGCGGTCACGGCTGCCGTCACAAACGCCCTGCCTGCCGCGTCGTCCACGAAGAAGGCCAGCCCCGGCTTCGTGCAGAACTGCCCCGCCGACCCGGTCACGCTGGCGGTGAGATCGCCGGCGATCTCGCCGCCGCGCTCGGCCAGCGCTCCCGGCAGCAGCACCACGGGGTTCACGCTGCCCATCTCCACCCAGATCACGCGGCCGGTCGCACTGGCCGCCGCGAATAGCCTCTGCCCGGCCTCGCGGCCGCCGGTGAAGCCGGTGGCGCCGACCCGCGGATCGGCGACCAGCCGCTCACCGGCGGCCGGCGCCAGGCCATGGAGCAACTGCACCGTGGCCGGCGGCAGCCCAACCTCATGCACGGCCGCGTGCGCCTCGCGGGCCGCGAGCAGGGACACGGACGGACAGCCCGGGTGGGCCTTGGCGATCACGGGATTGCCGGCCGCAATGGCCGCCGCGAAGTCGCCGCCGGTCACGGCACCGTAGGCGAGCGGGAAGTTCGCCGGCGGGAAGACGACCACCGGCCCGAGGCCCACGGCCAGGGAGCGGATGTTCCGCGCCGTGTCGATCATCGCCATCCGCCAGGTCTGCTCGCGGGCGGCCGCGGCCGCCTGCCGCAGCTGGTCGAGCGTCCGCGGCAGTTCCACCTCGAGCAGCCGGGGGCGGACCGCCAGGCCCGATTCGGCATGCGCCGCGGCCACGATCTCGTCGGCCCGCGCCGCGAGCCGCGCGGCGTAGCGGTCCAAAAAAGCCGCGATCACTTCCACGGACAGCCGCGTCAACGCCGCCGCGGCCCGCACCGCGGCGTCGAGGGCCGCATCGACGTCGGACCAGCCGCTCACCGGCCACACCGCGTCACGCACCGCTCCCGCGGTGGGATCGAAGGCCCGAAAGGCATCGACGGCGGCGGCCGGCCGCCAGACGCCGTCGATCAGCACCGGCTCCATGGTCGCGGACGGGTTCTTGTTCATGAAGCGATCCTCGCGGTGCCCCACCACGACCAAGCCACCCCGGTCGGGGCCGGCGGCGCCAGGTAGACGTCGTAGGCCGTCTTGATCACGAGGGCCGCGACCACCGCGACGAACACCCCCCGCACGAAGGCCGCGCCATGCCGCAGGGCGAGCCGCGAGCCGGCCCAACTGCCGGCGATGTTCGCCACGGCCATCGGCAGCGCGAGGCTCCACCACACGTTCCCCGTCCACGCGAACGTCACCAGCGCGCCGAGGTTCGTGGCCGCGTTGAGGATCTTGGCGGCGGCGGCCGCATGCAGGAAATCGAAGCCCAGCAGCCGGACGAAGAGGTGGATGAAAAAACTGCCGGTCCCCGGCCCGAAGAATCCGTCGTACAGTCCGAGGCCCCCCGCGATCGCGGTGCCGGCAGCCGCTTCGGCCCGCGGCGCGAGCCACGGCGCATGCACCCGGCCCGCCTTGTGGTGGAGCACCGTGTGCACGAGCACCAGCCCGAGCATCACCGGCAGGAGCGGCCGCAGCCAGTCGCTGGAGACGATCGTCACGAGCCCGGCGCCGGCCAGCCCGCCGACGAGCGCCGCCCCAATGGCCGGCCCCAGCATGCCCCACGGCAGGCAGACGTGCCGGCCATACGACCCCGCCGCCTGGAGCGTGCCACAGACCATCGCCGCCTTGTTGGTGCCGAAGAGGGCGGCCGGCGGGGCCGCCGGGAACAGGCCGAGGAGGATGGGAATCGAGACGAGCCCGCCACCGCCGGCGATCGAGTTGACGAAGCCCGCCGCGGCGGAGGCGACCGTCGCGACGACGAGGGAGATGTCGGGCGTCATGGGCAATCCGCTGTGCCGCTCACGGAAGGCGTGCCACGGCCTCGTTCCGCGGCTGCCATTCGCCGCACCAGTCGCGCTCGTCGGTGTGGGGCCAGAGTCCCACGTGGACCAGTTTGTCGTCACGGATCGGCGGCAGCGCGGGGGGCATCCGCCGGCACCGGCCCCAGCCCGCCTCGTGGCCGACATCCGGGTCGGCTCGCCAAAACATGCAGGTGCCGCAAGCCTGATCCGGGTGCGGCCGCAAATGCGTGTCAACCATGGCTGGCAGTTTACTCGGTCTTCACTTTCTCGGCGGCCATGCGTAGGGTTCCGGTATCGGAGCCGCCGCAGCACGCGGCGGCAGGGGGCAAGGGCACGACGCCGAACCACACAGGCGGCGACACCCATGCTCAACCGCAGTGCCGTGGTCATCGGCCACGAGCCGGCCTTCTTCGGCTGGCTGAAGACGGCGGGCGTCGCCGCCGAGGCGATCGCCGCCCGACGGGAGATCGCCGACAAGACCGTCTATCTGATAGCAGGCTGCCACTTTCCCGAGGAGCTCGAGGAGGTCGTCGCCGACCTCTTCGAGGAGATTTTCCGCCGCGAACTCGCGGCCTGGCAGCCGGACGAGAAGCTTTGGCCCGACACCGCCGACTTCGACCTCTTCACCCGCTGGTTCACGGTCGAAGGCTTTTCCGTGGTGGCGGATCTGGGCCGCGGTGCGATCGCCGAAGAAACCGGGTGAGGCGGGTCAGCGGCAGCCCGCGCCTGCCACCTTGTACTTCTCCGCAAGGATGCTTTCACAGCCCTTCCGCCCGCCACCGGGCTTCCACCATGTCAGCCATTTCCCTGGCCTGATCCTCCAATTCCTCGAGCAGTTCGGTGTTCTCGTCGTCCTCGGCCCGGCGGGCGAGAAACAGCAGGTAGTTGGCCTCGTTCCGCCAGGCCTTGAGCCAGTCAGGGCGGGTCGAGACCGGGCGATGAATCAGGCTTTCGAGCCGCAGAAATTCGTCGCCGGAGAGCGTCATGACTCCAGAGTGTAACCGTGTTCCTGGACCATGCCGCGTCAGGTCAGGCGGCGGATGAGCCACCAGCCGACGGCCAGCTGCGCGATCAGCGCGAGGAGCCCGGACTGCGGACTGCCCGTCATCAGCTGCAGCCCGCCGAAGGCGAGGCTCGCGGCGCAGCCCGAGAGCTTCGTGCCCACCTGCAAGAGGCCGAACGACACGCCAGCATGGCCGGGCGGGGCCAGCACGGCGACGGCCGCGCGGAGCAGGCTCTGGATGCCCCCGAGCACAAGAGCCAGCAGGACAGCGAGCCCGTAAAGCTGCTGCGTCGAGTTCACGAACCAGGCGAGCACGAGCACGCTGATCCAGCCGCCGAAGCAGAGCACGGTGGCCGGCCGCCTGCCGAACCGCGTCGACAGCCAGCCGACGATGATCGCGCCGGGAAGAGCCACCGCCTGCACGAGGAGCACGAGCCGCACGAGCGCGGGGCCGTCGAGGTCGAACCGCTGCAGGGCGAGACTCGAGAACTGGGCAATCGCCGTCTGCACGCCGCCGAGGGCAAGCATCGCGCCGCCGAGGACTCTGGCGAACGCGCGGTCCGCCGACCCGGGCGTTGCATGCCACAGGCTCGAGGCGAAGGCACCGAGTTCACGGCCAGGCGTCGCGGCATGCCGAGCGCCGTTGCCATGGTCGAAGCGGGCGACGGCTGCCGGCACGGAGAAGACGAGCCACCATGCCGCCGTGACGGCGAAGGCGAGCCTGACGCCGCCCGCCTCGTCGAGACCGAGGCGGGCATGGGCGGTGAAGACGGCCGTGGCAATGACCAGCGCGATCGCGCCGCCCGCATAGCCGGCGGCGAAGCCGACTGCGGAGAGCCGATCGGCATCCCTATCCCCGGCGACGCGGCGCAGCAGGCTGCCGGTGAACACCTGCGCGACGTCGAACCCGACACATGCCGCGACGACCGCGGCCACGACGGCGATCCGGGCCTGGGGGGGTGCGGCGGCCAGCAACAGGAAACCTCCGGCGCCCACGCCGGTGGCGATGATCAGCGCCCACTGGTGGCCGTCACGGCGATCCGCCCAGGCGGCGACCCACGGCACCAGCACTGCCGACGCGAGCATCGCCGCCGCCATCGTCCAGGCCCAGACGACCCCGGCATCGACGCCCCACACATGCTTCGCGAAGACCAGGTTCTCGACATAGGCCACGACGAGCGTGATGAGCACGGTCGAGAACGCGCTGGCAGCCCAGTCGAGCAGAATCCAGGCGCGGCGGGCGAACCGGCCGTGGCGCGACAACGGAGCGGGTTGGTGCGTCATGCCGACGAATCCGGGCGGTATCGGAGTCTGGAAGCGCCGCGGCCACCGCTGGCGGTCGTCCGCGGAGGGACGGAGACAAAGCGCTGCCCGGAAACGACACGGACCGGAAAACGCAAAAAACCCCCGCAAAGCCCGGTAAAACCGGGACTTCGCGAGGGTCTTCTGTTGAGAGGCTCCGGTCGGAGTCGAACCGACGATGGCGGATTTGCAATCCGCTGCCTTAGCCACTTGGCTACGGAGCCGAAAACGAATCGGATTTTACGCTACGGCAGATTGGGCCGTTTGGTCAAGTTGTGCGCGTCGCAAAGACACTGCCGGTCCTATCGCGGATGGCGGTCCTGCCGGACACGCTAGGCATCGGCCAGCGGAGGCTCCGGGCTTCAATCCGTTCCATCTCCGGGCGCCAAGGCCGGCCTTTGGTCGGCGGCCGTCGCTGCCGATATAGTCTGCGGCATCGCGCCACTCCCCCAGATTTTCATGCCCCGGCAGCCGGCCGTGCCCCCAGGAGCCTCCCCCACAATGACCCAGCAGGCGACGTGCGACATCGGACTGATCGGCCTGGCCGTGATGGGCGAAAACCTCGCCCTCAACATCGCCAGCCGCGGCTACTCCATCGCCGTCTACAACCGCACTACGAGCGTCACCGACGCCTTCACTTCCGGCCGTGGCAAGCTGCCCAACGTCGTCGGCTGCCATACGCTCGCCGACCTCGTGGCCGCCCTGAAGCCGCCCCGCAAGGTGATGATGATGGTCAAGGCGGGCCCGGCCGTCGACGACCTCATCAAGACGCTGACTCCCCTGCTCGCCAAGGGCGACGTGCTCATCGACGGCGGCAACACGCTGCCCTCCGACACCGACCGCCGCACCCGCGAGGTCGAGGCGGCAGGGCTGCTGTACATCGGCACCGGCGTCTCCGGCGGCGAGGAGGGCGCGCTCAAGGGCCCGAGCCTGATGCCCGGCGGCTCGCCCGCCGCCTGGCCGCTGGTGAAGCCGATCTTCCAGGCCATCGCCGCCAAGGTCGGTCCCCAGGGCGACATCCCGTGCTGCGACTGGGTGGGCCCACGCGGCGCCGGCAACTACGTGAAGATGGTGCACAACGGCATCGAGTACGGCGACATGCAGTTGATCTGCGAGGCCTACTGGCTGCTCAAGCACGGCGCCGGCCTCACCAACCCCGAGCTCGCGCAGGTGTTCGCCGACTGGAACCGGGGCGACCTCGACAGCTACCTCATCGAGATCACCCGCGACATCTTCACGGCCCGCGATCCCGACACGGGCAGTTTTCTCGTCGACCTGATCCTCGACAAGGCCGGCGCCAAGGGCACCGGCAAGTGGATGAGCCAGCTGGCCCTCGACCTGGGCGTGCCGAGCACGCTGGTCACCGAGGCGGTCTACGCCCGCTGCCTGTCGGCGCTGAAGGATGCCCGTGTGCGGGCCAGTCAGGTGCTGCAGGGGCCCGACATGGCCAACCGCGGCGACAAGGCCGAGTTCGTCGAGCAGGTGCGGCAGGCGCTCTACGCGTCGAAGATCGCCAGCTACGCCCAGGGCTTCGTGCAGCTCGCCGCCGCCGCCAAGGAGCAGGACTGGCCGCTCGACTACGCCTCGATTGCCATGATGTGGCGCGGCGGGTGCATCATCCGCGCCCGGTTTCTGGAGCGGATCGCCGAGGCCTACCGGGCGAAGCCCGACCTCGAAAACCTCATGCTCGCCCCCTACTTCACCGACGCCCTCGCCAAGGCGCAGAAGGCATGGCGGCACGTGGTCGCCACGGCGGCCACGATCGGAGTTCCGGTGCCGGCCTTCATGTCGGCCCTGGCCTACTACGACGGCTACCGCCATGCGAACCTGCCGGCCAACCTGCTGCAGGCCCAGCGTGACTACTTCGGCGCCCACACCTACGAGCGGACCGACAAGCCGGGCACGTTCCACTCCGAATGGCTCGAACTCCGCAAGCCCGTGACCTGACAAGGAGCCCTGCATGGCCGATGCGTTCCTGAAAAACCTGTTCAGCCTCCAGGGCCGCACGGCCGTGGTCGTGGGGGGCACGGGCGTGCTTGGCGGCGCCTTGGCCGATGGCCTCGCCGGCGCCGGCGCCTTCGTGGTCGTGGCCGGCCGCGGTGCGGATCGGGGGGCGGCCCGCGTCGACGCGATCCGCGCCGCCGGAGGTGACGGCACGTTCGTGAGCGTGGATGCCTGCGACCGCGAGAGCGTCAAGGCGCTGCTCGACGCCACCGTCGCGGCCCGCGGCCGGGCCGACATCCTCGTCAACTGCGCCGGCGTCAATTCGGCGGTGCCCTACTTCGACATCCCCGACGAGGACTTCGCGAAGATCATCGACACGAACCTCAAGAGCACGCACCTCGGCTGCCAGATCTTCGGGGCCCACATGGCGGGCCGCGGCGGCGGCGCGATCCTCAACATCGGCAGCGTGTCGGCCGACAAGCCGCTCTCGAAGGTTTTCATCTACTCGGCCTCGAAGGCGGCCGTGGTGAACTACACGAAGAACGTGGCCCGCGAACTGGCCCCGCAGGGGGTCCGCGTGAACGTCCTCTGCCCCGGCTTCTTCCCCGCCGAACAGAACCGCAAGATCCTCTCGCCCGAGCGGACGGCCACGATCATGGCCAAGACGCCGATGGGCCGCTTCGGCACGCCCGACGAGCTCGTCGGGGCCGCGATCCTGCTCTGCGCCCCGGTGGCGGGCAGCTTCATTACCGGCGCCGAGATCTACGTCGACGGCGGGTTCACCGGCATGAGCCTTTGACCGAGCGGCAGCGAGGTCAAAGGCACTCAACTCGCCCAACCCGGCTTCGGCCTGCCGATGCCCCATCGCCGGACGTTCGCTGCGCCCATCCTGGGCTCCGCCCTCTCGAAGCTGCCTGCGCTCCGCCATCCGAGTGAGCGAAGGTCAGGATGACCGAAGCGAACGTCCGGCGACGGGGCATGGGCCGCCCCACGCCGGGTTGGGCGACTGAACGCCGAGGCTCGCCTTCAGCCCGCGGATCGCGACACGGTACACTCCCCTCCATGCCACACACGATCGTCATCTTCGGGGCCTCGGGCGACCTCACGAGCCGCAAGCTCGTGCCGGCCCTCTACAACCTGACGCGGGCCGGGTCGCTGCCCCCCGACACGCACATCGTCGGCTTCTCGCGGACGGTGATGAGCGACGCCGACTGGCGGGCGAGCCTCCGCGAGACCACCGCGAAGCACTGCGACTGCGGCCCCCTCGACGCCGCCTCGTGGGACGCCTTCGCCGCCCACATCCACTACCAGCCGGGCGACATCGGCAAGGCCGAGGACTTCGCCCGGCTCTCCCGCCGACTCGCCGTCCTCGAGAACGGTACCGCGGCGACGCGGGTCTACTACCTCGCCACCGCGCCGCAGTTCTACGAGCCGGTGGTCACGGCGCTCGGCGTTCACGGCATGGCCGCCGAGGATCACGGGCCGCGGCGGATCGTGGTCGAAAAACCGTTCGGCACCGACCTGGCCACGGCCCGCGAGCTCAACGCCCACCTGCACCGGGTGTTTCACGAGCACCAGGTGTTCCGCATCGACCACTACCTCGGCAAGGAGTCGGTGCAGAACATCCTCGCCCTGCGGTTTGCCAACACGATCTTCGAGCCGGTCTGGAACCGTCGGTACATCGACCACGTGCAGATCACGGTGGCCGAGGAGGTGCAGGTCGGCCGGCGCGGGGCGTATTACGACACCGCCGGCGTGCTCCGCGACATGTTCCAGAACCACCTCCTGCAACTGCTCATGGTCACGGCCATGGAGGCGCCGGTGCGGTTCGAGGCGACGGCCGTGAGGAACGAGAAGGTCAAGGTTCTGGAGGCGATCCGGCCGCTCGACATCGGCGAGGTGCCGGCGGCCGGCGTCCGCGGCCAATACCGCGGCTACCTGGCCGAGCCGGGCGTGCCGCCGCACAGCCAGACGGCCACGTTCGGTGCCGTGCGGCTGGAGATCGACAACTGGCGCTGGCAAGGCGTGCCTTTCTACCTCCGCAGCGGCAAGGCGATGAGCTGCCGGACCACGCAAATCGTGATCGGCTTCCGCCAGCCGCCGCTGGAGCTGTTCGCCTCCGGCCGGCGGACGTTCCATCGCGAGGCCAACCGGCTCGTGATCCAGATCCAGCCCGCCGAGGGCATCCAGTTGCACTTCCACACGAAGGTGCCCGGGGAGGGCATGCGGCTGCGGCTCACCGATCTGGAGTTCAGCTACTCCCGCGAGTTCGCCGGGCGGCTGCCCGAGGCCTACGAGCCACTGCTGCTCGACGTGCTCGACGGCGACGCCAGCCTCTTCGCCCGGGCCGACGAGGTGGAGAAGTCGTGGGAGATCATCGACCCCTTCGTGCGGGCCTGGAGCGGCGGCGCCATGCCGCCGATCGACGCCTACGAGCCGGGCGTCTGGGGCCCGCAGGCGAGCGTCGAGTGGATGGCGGCCCAGGGACGCACGTGGTTCGACATGTGTCCGGTGCTGACGTGAGCGGGACCGCCGTCGCCCTCCGGGGCCCGACCATCGGCGGCGTGGCGTTGGCCTCGCCGGTCGTTCAGGCCGCCCTCTCCGGCTACAGCGACCGGGCGATGCGGGTGCTCGCCCGCCGCCACGGCGCGGCCTACGCGCTCGGCGAGGTGCTGCTCGACCAGTTCGTGGCCACCGTGGGCACCAACCGCCGCAACCTCGCCCGGCTCGCGGTGGCGGCCGAGGAGCATCCCGTCGGCGGCCAGCTGATGGGCGCGAACCCCGACGACTTCCCGCCGGCCGCCCGGCGGCTCGTGGCCGAGGGTTATGACGTCATCGACATCAACTTCGGCTGCCCCGTGAAGAAGGTCCTGGGCCGCTGCCGCGGCGGTTACCTGCTCTCACAGCCGGCCACGGCCCTGGACATCGTGGCCCGGGTCCGCGACGCCGTGCCACCGCACGTTCCCGTCACGCTCAAGATGCGCCGCGGCCTCGACGACTCGGCGGAAAGCCGTGACAACTTCTGGACGATCTTCGACGGCGCCTGCGCCCGCGGCGCGGCCGCGATCACCGTCCACGGCCGCACCGTGCAGCAGAAGTACGTCGGCCCGAGCGACTGGGAGTTTCTCGCGGCGGTGAAGCGGCACGCCGGCGACCGCGTCGTGATCGGCTCCGGCGACCTGTTCTCCGCAGCGGCCTGCGTGGCGATGCTCGAGCGGACCGGCGTCGACGGCGTGAGCATCGCCCGCGGCGCGATCGGCAACCCGTGGATCTTCCGCCAGACGCTCGCCCTGCTCGCCGGCCACCCCGTGCCCCCGCCCCCCACGATCCACGAGCAGCGGGAGGTGCTCCGCGAGCACTGGGCCCTGTCGATGGAGCTCCACGGCGAGGCGGTGGCCGGCCGCAGCATGCGGAAGTTCGCCATCAAGTACGCCCGCGTGCATCCCGACCACCTGGCGGTCCGCGACGCCTTCATCGCCGTGAAGGTCAACGCCGACTGGCAGTCCGTCCTCGACCGTTTCTATGCGGTCGACGGTCCCGGCCGCGACCCCGCCGCCGACGTGGACGAGGTGACATCCTGCGAGGCATGATGGGACCCCGTCCCAAGCCTTCCGCCGATTCGTAATTCAACGAACAGGGAGGCGAGGCGTCGGCGGCATGTCGATGTGCGAGGCGCGAGCGACGGGATCGGTGCGAGGATCGCGAGCGTGCCGGCGCCCCGCCGCAGCGAGCGAACTCGTACCGTCCCGGAGCGAATCCGGTTACAACTCCTGACCGGAATCCAACGCTGAGGAACTCGACCCGCATGTCCACCCCCGAACTCCACGCCGTCGTCGTCTCCACCGCGCTCAAGCCCGGGAGCAAGACGCGGACCGCCGCCGACACGATCGCCGCCCGCCTCGCGGCGGAGGGCCTGTCCATCGACCTGATCGACCTGGCCACGGAGCCGCTGCCCGGCTGCGACGGCTTCACCTGCTACCAGGACGAGCGGGTGCACGTCATGACCCGTCGCGTGCGGGCCGCCGACCTGATCGCGGTCTGCTTCCCGGTCTACAACTACCAGCCCAACGCGGCCGCCAAGAACTTCGTCGAACTCACCAACGACGCCTGGAAGGACAAGGTCGTGACCTTCGTGGCCAACGCCGGCGGCGACCGTTCGTTCCTCGCTCCCTTGCCGCTGGCCAACGCGCTGATGGTGGACCACCGCTGCGTGATCGTGCCGCAGTTCCTCTACCTGCCGCCGGCCGCCTTCGACGCCGCGGGCAAGGTTGTGCTCGACGGCCTCACGGCCGAGGTCTTCGACCAGCAGATCGCCGCCGCGATCCGCCTGGCCCGCGCCTGGGCGTCACGCGGGCGGACTGACAACGCCTGATCGTCGTGCCCTGCCCTCTGGAGCGGCGGTCTCTGACCGTCGTGCCTCGCGTGCCGGGAACGCATTCGCTCATCAGCGACCGCCGCTACAGGTCCTCGACGACGCCCGCAGCCTGCCACCGCGCGAGCGCCCATGCCGCCGCCTCGCGGACGGCCGGTTCCACGTCGGCGAGGGCCCCGGTCAGGGCTGGCAAAGCCGCCGGGTCGGGCCGGTTGCCCAGCGCGATCGCCGCCGACCGGAGCAGGCCACGGCGCTTGGCCCGCAGGAGCGGTGAGTTCTGGAAGCGGCGGCGAAATGCCGCCTCGTCCAACCCGAGCAGTTCCACGAGGTCGAGCGTGGTCATGCCATCCGGCGGCTGGAACGCGGGTTCCGCCGACCCGGGCGCGTGCCGGTTCCACGGGCAGACCTCTTGGCAGACGTCGCAGCCGAACACCCAGTCGGCAATGCCTTCTCGCAGCGGCCCCGGCACCGGCCCGTGATCCTCGATCGTGAGCGTGCTGATGCACCGCGTCGCATCGAGCACCCGCGGCTCCACGAAGGCCCCGGTCGGGCAGGCGTCGAGGCAGGCCGTGCAGGTGCCACAGTGGTCCGTCTCGAGCGGCACGTCGGCGGGCAGGTCGAGATCGGTAAGGATCGCCGTGAGGAAGAAGTAGCTCCCCGCACGCGGGTCGATGAGCATCGTGTTCTTGCCGATCCAGCCGAGACCGGCGAGCAGGCCGTAGTCGCGCTCGGCCAATGGCGCCGAATCGACCATGCCGCGGGTATGGCAGCCCGGCACACGGGCCTCGAGCCAGGCGCCGAGCAGGTTTGACCGCTGCCGCAGCAGGTCGTGGTAGTCGTCGCCGCGGGCGTAGCGAGCAACACGGCCGCGGCCGGGCACGGACTCCGCTGGACGGTCGGCCGGGTAGTCCGTCGCCAACACGATCACGCTGCGGGCGCCCGCCAGTAAGTTCGCCGGATCGCGTCGCAGCGGTTCGTGCCGCGCAAGCCAATCCTGCATCACTCCCGCGCGGCCCGCCGTCAGCCAGTGCCGAAACGCGTCGTGATGCGGCGGCGGCACGGCCGCGGCGATACCCACGCGGCAGAACCCGATCCGCACCGCCTCGGCCCGCAGGGCGGCCGCGAGGGCGTGGACGTCGAGGCCGTTCATGGGACTGTCGGGCGTTGGCATCGGTCGCGGCCGGCGGGAGAACCTGGGCAAGGCGGGCTCGGACCGAAGCCGGACCGAGCGGGCGAGGCGGGGCGGGCGACGGGAACTGGTATGGACCCACGCGGAGGAGTCGCTATCGTCCCGGCCCGAACCGTCCCGGGCATTGTCTCCTCGGGCACGGCGTTTCCCAAGCCTCTTCCCTCGTGGAGTGCCTGTCGTGTCGACCTGTCATTTGTCCCGTCGCGACGCCAGCCGCGCCGCGAACGTCGACCAGCACCTGGGCGCACACCGTTCGTATCTCTGCCTCGCGACCGCCGCGCTCGCGGCCGCGGCGCTCGTGGGTCTCGCCGGCTGCCAGACCGCGCGGGCCCCGACCACGGTCGCCCCGCCGGCCACCGGAATGATCGGCCAGCCCGCCCCCTACGGCGTCATGCCGCAACAGATGGGTGCGGCCTATCCCGCCGCCCCGCCGATGCCCGGCCCCGCGACCCAGTGGCAGGCCTCGGCCCCGGCGACCCCGGCCCCGAACACATGGTCGTGGGCGCAGCCGCAGACTGCCGCGCCTCAGATGCCGGCCGCACCTCAAATGCCGAACTCCCAGAGCATCGCCAACCAGGGCCAGCAGTTCGGCAACCAGATGCAAGCCCAGGGGCAACAGTTCGCCAATCAGATGCAGAACTCGGCGAACCAGCAGTGGCAGCAGATGGCCAACCAGACGCAGCAACAGGCCAATCAGTACATGAACCAGGCCACGCAGCAGGCCAATCAGTACATGAATCAGGCGGGCCAGCAGGCCCAGCAGTATGTCAATGGCGCCCAGCAGCAGGTGACGGCCCAGATGCCGACCGGCCAGCCGCCGGCCGCGAATGCGAGCTGGAATCCGTTCGCCACGCCGGCGACGTCGATGCCCCCGGCGCGGGCCACGCCCGCGGCGCCGCCGCGGTACTGACTTCACGGCTGTCGGGCCATCCATGGCCCCGACAGCCTTGGCGAGGCGTGAGCACGCTCACGACTCGCAGGCGGTCGCACCTCCGGGCGACCGTGGCCGCAGCTCCGCTGCGGCCTGCGATGGCTCGCCATCCAGGCGAGCCTCGCGTAAGCCGAAGCAGGCCCGAAGGGATGCGCCGGCGCGAACACCAGCCCATCCATGGCCCCGACAGCCTTGGCGAGGCGTGAGCAAGCTCACGACTCGCAGGCGGTCGCACCTCCGGGCGACCGTGGCCGAAGCACAGCTGCGGCGTGCGATGGCTCGCCATCCCGGCGAGCCTCGCGTAAGCCGACGCAGGCCCGAAGGGATGCGCCGGCGCGAAAGCGAGCCCATCCATGGCCCCGACAGCCTTGGCGAGGCGTGAGCAAGCTCACGACTCGCGGGCGGTCGCACCTCCGGGCGACCGTGGCCGCAGCACCGCTGCGGCGTGGAGCGGCGGTCTCTGACCGTCGTGCCCGGTTGCCGGGAAGCCCGAAGCGTAAGCTGAGGGAATACGCGTCACTTCACCCGCAGCCATCCGCATTCCCTCGGCTCACGCCTCGGGCTTCAAGGGCACCGGGCAAAAACCACGAGCACAATCGACGCGCCACCCACCGCTCACGCCTCGGGCTTTCGATGCCGCGGCCTCCGACCGGCGCACCCGCCGCGTACACTACCGGCCCGGCCCCTCGCCACGGCTTGGCCCGCGGCCGCAGCCAGGCGACAATCGCTGGTTCCGGCCCCCCTTCCGCCCACAACGCCCGTGATGCACCCCATGTTCGATTGGCTCGGCAGGATCGCGCCCGGGAGACGTCCGGCGATCACCGCCGCGACCTGGAGAGTCGTGCGCGAGATCGACGCACTGGCCCCCGAGATGGAAGCGCTCGACGACGTCGCGCTGAAACGTCTCGGCCGCTCGCTCTCCTACCGGGCCCGCTCCGGCGAGGCCGCCGACTCGCTGATCGTCGCGAGCTTCGCCGCCACCCGTGAGGCCGGCCGGCGGCGGCTCGGCATGCGGCACTACGACGTGCAGCTGCTCGCGGGCGTGGCCCTCGTGCACGGCGCGATCGTGGAGATGCAGACCGGCGAGGGCAAGACGCTCGTCGCCACGCTGCCGCTGGTGCTCTACGCCCTGGCCGGCAAGGGCGCCCACCTGGCGACGGTCAACGACTATCTGGCCCGCCGCGATGCGGAATGGATGACGCCGATCTACGAGGCCCTCGGCCTGTCGGTGGGGATCGTCGAGTCGCAGATGGACTTCGACGTGCGGCGGAAGGCCTACGCCTGCGACGTGACCTACGGCACGGCCAAGGAGTTCGGCTTCGACTTCCTCAAGGACCGGCTCATCGGCCGCGAGCTCGCCGAGGGCCGCGGCGACCTGGGCGCCACGCTCACGGGCGCGGCGGCGGGCGGCGCGGCGAAGTTGCTGCAACGGCCCTACTGGTTCGCGCTCGTGGACGAGGCCGACAACGTGCTCATCGACGAGGCGCGCACGCCGCTGATCATCGCCTCACCCCCCGGCGAGGCGCAGGCCGTGCAGCAGGCTGTGTTTCGCTTCGCCGCCCGGGCGGCCCGGGAACTCGAGGCCCGGGCCGACTTCGAGAAGGAAGTGCAGAAGCAAACCTGCGAACTCCTCGGCCGGGGACGAAGCCGCGTGCGGGCCCTCGACCGGCCGCCGGAGCTCGACTCCACGAGCCTGCTGGAGCTCTACGACGCCGTCGAACGGGCGCTGCGAGCCCGCGAGTTCTTCACCCGCGACCGGCAGTACGTCGTCCGCGACGGCAAGATCGTGATCATCGACGAGTTCACCGGCCGGGCCGCCGAGGGACGCACCTGGCGCGACGGCCTGCACCAGGCGGTCGAGGCCCAGGAAGGGATCGAGATCACGGTGCCGTCGGGGCACGCCGCGCGGATCACGATCCAGGACCTGTTCGCCCGCTGGCCGCACCTGGCGGGGATGACGGGTACGATCGCCACCAGCGCCCGCGAACTGGCCCGCACCTACGACGTGGACGTGGCGGTGGTGCCGACCAACAAGCCCGCGATCCGCGAGCGGCTGCCGGCGGTCGTGTGCGGCGACTACCCGGAAAAGCTGCAACGCATCATCGCCGACGTCGCCGCGATGCACGCCCTGGGCCGGCCGGTGCTGATCGGCACGCGGTCGATCGACAAGTCGGAAGACCTCTCCCAGCTGCTGGAGCAGGCCGGACTGCGGCACGTCGTGCTCAACGCCCGGCACATCGACAAGGAGGCCGAGATCGTCGCCGAGGCGGGGCAGCTCGGGAAGATCACGGTCTCGACGAACATGGCCGGCCGCGGCACCGACATCAAGCTCGACGCAGGGGTGAAGGAGCTCGGCGGCCTGCACGTGGTCTGCACGGAACTCCACGACTCGGCCCGCATCGACCGCCAGCTCGTGGGCCGCTGCGGCCGCCAAGGCGACCCTGGCACGTGGCGGCAGTTCCTCGCCCTCGACGACGACATCCTCGTGCAGGGCTTCGGGCCGAAGCGGGCCGCGCGGATCGCCGCCGCCCTACGGAGCCGGCTGGGCGGAAGTACGGCGCGGCTGGAACGGATCTTCAAGCGGGCCCAGCAGCGGGTGGAGGCGCGGCATGTCCGCCAGCGGCGGCTGCTGGAATACGTGGAGCGGCAGCGGGCCGAGGCCCACATCCAGATGAGCCAGGATCCGTATCTCGACGCCGCGAGCTGACTTCAGCGCCTGCACGGCCATCCATGGCCCGTGCAGGCTTGGCCCGGCGTGTTCGCAGCCAAGGTGCGACCAGCCGGGCGAACGGCCGCACCTCCGGGCGGCCGTGG
>CAZJHQ010000012.1:17417-49486 GCA_964545915.1 uncultured Candidatus Kuenenia sp.
GTGCAGGCTTGGCCCGGCGTGGTCGCAGCCAAGGTGCGACCAGCCGGGCGAACGGCCGCACCTCCGGGCGGCCGTGGCCGCCGCGGAGCGGCGGCGGGGCCGATGCGCAGCGACAATTCAACCGGTGGCCGCCTGGAAGGCGGCCCAGCAAGAGCCGGCGGCGGCCGGCCAAGGCAAGATCGGCAGGATGCCGGGGCTTGCCGTAAACACAGCCCATCCATGGCCCGTGCAGGCTTGGCCCGGCGTGGTCGCAGCCAAGGTGCGACCAGCCGGGCGAACGGTCGCACCTCCGGGCGGCCGTGGCCGCCGCGGAGCGGCGGCGGAGCGGCTCATTGCGTAGCGGTCTCTGACCGTCGTGCCTGGTTGCCGGGAAGCCCGAATCGGAGGATGAGGGAATACGCGTCCCTGCACTCAAAGCCACTCATATGCCCTCGGCTCACGCCTTTTGATGGTGCGCGGAGTGGCTCGGCAGGGCGTCGCCGCTGCAGGAATCCGCTTGCGAACGTTGTTTTGCAGATCCTTTGAATTGGGAATCGGTCTCGTCGCCCGTCCAAGAAGCCCCGGGTGGAAACCCGGGGACTCCGGGCATGAAAACCACCCCGCCGTCCATGCCGGATGACGGCACACAATTTCCCGGTTCGAACCCGCTTCGCATGGCAACCGGGAAGGCATGCCACCCGGAGTCCCCCGGCTTCCGCCGGGGGCTTTTTGTGTGAGCGCCAGGCCCGGAAGGCCGGGTTGAAACCAGCGGGCAAAGGCCCGCCAAGCGAACTGCGGCACGACGCCGCAGGTTCGCGTGAACCATGCCCCCCGGCTTCCGCCGGGGGCTTTTTGTGTCGTTCGCGCGTGTGAAGATGAGAGCAAGACTGGGGAACGCGCAACATCAAAACTCACGCCTCGGGCTTCAAGGGCACGGGGATACGATCCCTTTCCCGACCGCACGGCGGATTCCGCGTTCATGACCGCCGCCAAACCCACGGTTCACCCCGGCGCGCCCGACCCGAGTTGACTCGCCCCCTGCTTCCGTGTGAGCCTGTGATCCGAGGTCATGTGATGGAAACGTTCCTGGGCGTCGCACTCATCGTCATCGGGCTGGCGCAGGCCGGCGCCGCAGAGCCGGCGGCCGACGGCACGCAATCGGTCGTCGTGCCCGCCGATCCCCCGCCGCCATCCACGGAACCATCCGTGCTCGTGCCCCAGCCGCCGGCAGCGAATCCCCCGGCCGCCAATCCGCCGACGCAACCGCCGCCGTTCCAACCCCCCGCCGTGCCCCCAACGGCAGGGCTGGCCACGGACATGCTGGCCCAGGCGCTCGAGCCGCTGGCCGGCCGGCCCGGCGCCAACGATGGCACCGCGGCACTCTACGCCCGCCCCCTCCCACTGCTCGAGGCGCTCGATCGCTCCGGCGACCGGGCCCGGCGGCTGTGGATCACGCAGGCCTATTGGAAGGTGGCCACGGCCTTCGCCGCCGTCCGCTGGTCGACCGAGGCGATCGAACGGCTGGAGCTCGTGGCCCCCGGCGGCGACCCGCACGACCGCGCCACCCTCGACGTCGCCACCGCCGCCGCCCGCGCGGATCTCGCCGACACCCGCGCCCAGCTCGGCGCCGCGCAGCAGGAACTCGTCGATCTCGCCAAGCTTCCCGTCACCGATCCCCTGCCCTGGCCCGTCGATCGGCCGCTCGCGATCCCCTATCAGACGCACTTCGAGGCGATCTTCGCGACGCGGCCGGCCACCGGCCGCGTGCGTGCCATCGCCCGCACGTTGCCGGCCCGACACGAGGCGCTCGAGGCCCGTGCCGCGGCCGTCCGGGCCGCCGAGAAGGCGGCGACGATGGCCGAGGCGGATCATGCCCGAGGCAAGCGGCCGATCGAGGCGGTGATCGCGGCCCATGCGGCACTCGTGGGCCAGCAGCGGGAGTTTCTCCAGGCCACGAAGGCCTACAACCTCGACATCGCGGAATATGCGATGGCCGCCGCCGATCTCTCCATTCCCGACGACCGCTTCGCGGCGATGCTCATCGGCGCCCCGATCCAGTGGCGGCAGCCGCCGGCGGCGAACCGGCCGATCGGCGAACAACCCGGCCGCGAATGAGCCCGGCGATCCCCAGGCCGATCAAGGCCAGCGTGGCCACGGCCGGCTCCGGCACGACGACGAACTCGGTCACGTTGCCGCCACTGACCGTTCCCGACGCAAATGCCGCCACCGGCACGACGGTGGACTTCACCTGCACGCCGGTGAAGCCGGGCAGGAATGCGGCATCGAGCGCGTAGTAGTGCACGCCGTCGTGCGTCGCGGCATTGCCGCCGCCGTCACCCCTGACGAAGTAGCGGTAATTCGCCCCGGCGACCGCCGGCAGCAGACTGTCCGTCATGTCGGTGAAGAAGCCCCCTTGGAACGCGTCCCCGATCGCGATCGCGGGGACGTCGAGAAACACGTCGACGGTGTTGGCGGCAGTCAGGCTGGATACGAACGGGGTCGTCGGGCTCGTGAGCCGGAGCACGTCGTTGACGCTCGCGGCGGCGTTCGCGTAGTTCGGGGCCGCGCCACTGAACTGAAACACGACGGTGCTGCCCGCCGCCGGATCGAAGGCCGTGGCCGTGAGGATGCCGATCGAGCTGCCGGGCCCGATTGTTCCCGGACCGGCGAGCGTGCCCGCCATCGTGCCGCGGCCCATCACCACTCCGCCGCCGGCGACGTTCACGTCCCCCGCCACCACGCCGTCGAGGACGAGCGTGCCCTGCGAAACGGTCGTCACGCCTGTGTAGGTGTTGGCGCCGGCAAGCGTGACCACGCCCGCACCGCTTTTCGAGACGCCGCCCGCCCCGTCGATCGCCCCCGCGATGGTCAACCCGGCAGCCGCCGCCGCATCGAGCATGGCGCCGTTCACGATCGCGACCGCCGAGCCGATGCCGTGGGTGCCGGCCGTGATCGTCACCAGGGCCGCGGACGTGCCGCCGTCGAGGGTCAGCGTGCCGCCGGTGAGCAGATACCCGGCGGCGGCGTTGGCGAACGTGATCGCGGCGAGACTCGGGTTCGCCGTGCCGACGGTGATCGTGGCCGAGCCGGCCGGGACGGCCCCGCCGAACGTCGCCATGTCGGTGCTCGTGAACCCAGCGAACGTGCCGGGGGCGGCCGCCACGCCCTCGGTGCTCGTCCAGTTTCCGCTCGCGCCGACGCCCCAGGCGCCGCCGGTGGCGGCGTTCCAGATTCCGGCGCCGGAGAACACGCCGCCCGTCGTGGTGATCGCGGCCGGCGTTCCCACCGTCGTCGCGGTGCCGTTGGCCAGGCCGGCGACGCCGTTGGCATCGCTGACCAGCGTCAGGGTCACCGTGCCGGCGAGCGATCCGGCCGACGCGGTGCTCACGCCGACGACGAGGTCGCCGGTCGCCGTGCCGCCCGTGCTCGCGGCCAGGCCCGTGAAGCCCGTCGCCGTCACGGCCGGGTTCGTCGTCGAGCCCGACACGTTCAACAGATCCTGGTAACCGGCGTTGGTGACGGTCTGGTTGCCGATCGCCACGGTCCGACTCGCCACGCTCGCCCCGCGATGCACGACGCCAAAATCGAGCGTCGTGCCGGTGTACTTCGCATTGGCAAAATCGTAGACCCCGCCGGTGACCATGATCGTCTGCGTGCCGGTGACCGCCAGATAGCCGCTCAGGGCCGCGGCCGTGCCGCTGTCGCCGAAGGTATAGGCGACGCTCTGGCTCACCCCCCCCGCGGCCTGCGATGCGGAGAGCGTGGCGACGATCGCGGCGGTGCCGCCGGCGGCCAGGTTCGTCAGGCCGGTGACCGCGACGTTGCCGGCCGTGGCCCCGCCGCTCGTGAGCCCGACGCGGAACCCGGCGGCGTTGCCCGCCACGAGCGTGCCGCTGATCGCTGAGCCGGCGCGGGTGTTGCCGAGCGGGATGGTGCCGCTCGCGAGCGTCAGCAGGGCGTGGTCGAAGACGTCGACCTGCACCGTGCCCGAGGCCGTGGTCGCGCCGAAGGCGGCCGGGGCCTGCACGGTGAACGTTCCCGTCCGGCCGGCGCCCGAGGTCATACTGGTGAAAGACAGGCCGCCGACGCCGCCCGACGTGCCGGCGGCGGACGCGGTGCCGCTCGATGAGCCAACGACGTCGATCCCGCCCGTACCCGTGAAGGCCAGGCTCGCGCCGCCATTCGCGTTGGCATTGGCGACCGTGTACGTGAAGCCCGCCGACCCTCCGACGATGATCGGCACGGCCGGCTGGGTGACCGTCACCGCGCCGAGCACGCCCTGCTGCTGGACGCCGATTTCGTTCGCCCCGTAGACGAGCTGATAGCCGCTCGCCAGCCCGGTGACGCTGCCGAAGCTGCCGGTCTGCGCCGTGTAGGAGACGAGCCGGTAGAGGCCGGCGGTCGTGGCCATGCCGGTGAGGTCGAGGGCCGAGTTCCCGCCCAGCGCGAGAACGCCACCCGTCACGAGCTGGGCGCCGCCGGTCTGGCTGGCGGCCATCCGCAGCGTGCCGCCGGAGCCGGAAAAGCCGAGCGTCGCGACCGTGTCGGTGAAGGATCCGAGGTCCAGCGTGCCACGGGTGCCGGCCGCGCCGAGTGTGAGGAGCGTGGCGTTGGGCAGGACGTTGTTCGCTCCCCAGGCGAGCACGCCCGCCTCGACCGTCGTCGCGCCGCCGTAGGTGTTGACGGCCGAAAGCTGGAGCGTGCCCGTGCCCGACTTGGTGAGCGCGAACGTGCTGGTGCCGTCGTCGATCGTGCCGCTGACGACAAGCCGCCCGCCGCCGTCGATCCTCCACGCGGCGTTGGCGCCGAGCGTCACGTTCGCGGCGATGGTCTGCGTGCCGCTGGCGGTGGCGAGCTTCGTCAGGCTGCCGGAGGCGAGCTTGAGCACGTTCCCCGCACCGGACGGCGCGAGGATGAACGATGTGGCCGTGGTCACGGTCAGGCTGCACACCGCGTAACTGCCGTCGAGGTTGATCGCGGTGCCGCTGGCGGAGAAGCCCGAGGCGAAGAAGGCGTCGTCGCCGTTCCCCGGGACGTTGCCGGTGGACCAGTTTTGCTTCCGGCCCCAGTTCGCGCTGCGGCTCCCGTCCCAGGTGACGTTCGCCCCCCGCGCATCACCCGCCAGGGCGGCCAGCGCGGCGGCGGTGACGGCCAGGACGACTTGGAAGACCAGCGACCGCCCGCATACGGCGGCGTTCACGAACGCATGGTCGATCGACAGGCGAGCGGGAGCGGACGCGTCCGAGCATCCGGGAATGGCGAGCAGGCGCACCGCGGCATGACGTGGCATGACAACACCCGGAGGGGAGGAAACAGGCGGGAAAAACTCGGCGGAAGAACGCAGGCAGGAACCGGCGGGCACGAGTTTCTTCGCGAAGGCGGACGCATCCGCCCCGGTCGAACGCATTGATGGAAGCGGCGCGCGGAGATGCAAGACGGCGACGCCAGCCCCCTGTTTTTCAAGGCCGGCCGCAGGCTGGACACCCCGTTCCTGTGGCGGCGAGGGGCTGCGAGCGGCGGTCGGCGTGGCGTAGACTCTGGCGATCCGAAGCCCATGACGCCGTCCCCGCCTCCGACCACCGTCGCGCCCCTGGCCATCGGCCCCGTGCTGGTCGATCCGCCGATCCTCCAGGCGCCGATGGCGGGCTACACGAACTACGCCTATCGCCAGGTGGTCCGCGAGTTCGGCGGCGCAGGCCTGCTGGCCACGGAGATGATCGCGGCCCGCAGCGCGATCTGGCTGGAGACCAACCGCGGCGAGCATCCCGACCGGCTGTGGGGCGTCCGCGACGAGCCGCGGCCGCTGGCCGTGCAGATGTGGGACAACGACCCCGACAACCTGGCGGCCGTCGGCCGCCGCCTGGCCCAGGACTTCCGCGTCAGCGTGGTGGACCTGAACTTCGGCTGCCCGGTGCGGCAGGTGACAGAGAAGGCCCACAGCGGCTCGTGGCTGCTCCGCGATCCCGACCGCGTGGGCACGATCGTGCGCCGTGTCGTCGAAGCCTGCGACGGCGTGCCGGTGACGGCGAAGATCCGCCTCGGCTGCTCCGACTCCTGCCGCACCGCCCTCGAGGTGGCGCAGCGGATCGAGGAGGCGGGGGCGTCGTGCCTGACGGTGCACGGCCGCGTGGCCGCCCAGTTCTTCACGGGCGAAGCCGACTGGGAGGCGATCGCGGCCGTGAAGCGGAGCGTCTCACGGATGCCGGTGGTGGGCAACGGCGACATCGACTCCCCCGAGACGGCGGTCCGCCGCCTGCGCGAGACGGGGGTCGACGGGGTGATGATCGCCCGCGAGGCCCTGGCCCGGCCGTGGATCTTCGCCCAGGCGGCGGCCCTGCTGCGTGACGAACCACCGCCCCCCGATCCCACCCTGGCCGAGCAGCGGGAGATCGTGCTCCATCATTACGACCTCGTCTGCCGCCGCTTCGGGGTCGAGCAGGGCACGCTCCTGATGCGAAAGTTCGCCTGTTCCTACGCCCAAGGGCTGCCCGGAGCCCGGGATTTCCGGGGGAAAGTCTCGCGCGTCACCCGGCGGGAGGAGTTTTTGCAGGTCATGGACACCTGTTTTCCAAGGGGAAGCGATCATTTTTCCGCATAGAGAGTTGTCAAAAACCTGCCGGGCGCTACATTTGCGTCGGAGAGGCAGATGTCATGAGCGTTCCCGGCAACCACGACCAGCGGAGCACCGACGCGGCGGTGATCGAACTGCTGCGTGTCGATTCCGCCTTGGAAATTGGTGACTTGGCCGCATCGTTGGGCGTCACCGCCACGGCGATCCGCCAGCGGCTCGACCGCCTGATGCGTTCCGGACTCGTGGAGCGGAAGACCGTGGCCCGGCCCCGGGGCCGTCCGGCCCACGCCTACAGCCTCACGGACGCGGGGCGCCGCTGCGGCGGCGACAATTTCCGCGACCTGGCGATGGTGCTGTGGCGGGAGGTGCGGGGGGTCCGCGAGCCATCCGTGCGAAAGGGTTTGCTGTCCCGGATCGGCTCCGCGATGGCGGACATGTACCGCCCGGAAGTTTCCGGGGACAACGCCGCCGAACGGTTTCGGTCACTGGCCGCCGTCATGCGGCGGCGCGACGTGTCCTGCGACGTCGAGCTGCCTGCGGCGAGCGGTCTTGCCGTGCTGACGAGCTACTCCTGCCCGTACCCGGAGCTCGCCGAGCAGGATCGCTCGATCTGTGCCGCGGAGCGGCTCATGCTCCAGGACCTGGTCGGCGGTTCGGTGGAGTTGTCGGAATGCCGCCTCGACGGCAGCTCCTGCTGCCGGTTCACGGCGGTCAACGGGGGGGCGGGTGGCGGCGGTGCGGCGGCGGGCGAACCCGCTGCAGGGGCTTGAAAACCCAAGGGTTAAACCATCGAATGCCATTCGGTTTCACCCCCGGAGCGACACGGAGTTCCCAACCATGACACAGCCAGCCCTCACTGGAAAGCCCTGGATCGAAGGCCGGTTCGAGGAGAATCTCGTCCTCACCACGGTCGAGCAGGCGATCAACTGGGCCCGTCAGTCGAGCATCTGGCCGATGACGTTCGGCCTGGCCTGCTGTGCCATCGAGATGATGGCCGCCGGTGCCAGTCGCTACGACATGGACCGTTTCGGCGCCGGCGCCTTCCGGGCCACGCCCCGGCAGGCCGACCTGATGATCGTGGCCGGCACGGTGACCTACAAGATGGCCAGCCGCGTCCGTCGGCTCTACAACCTGATGCCCGATCCGAAGTACGTGATCGCGATGGGCGCCTGCACGACCGGCGGTGGTCCGTACTTCAAGTGGGGCTACCACGTCGTCAAGGGCGTCGATCTCGTCGTCCCTGTTGACGTCTACGTGCCCGGCTGCCCGCCGCGGCCGGAGAGCCTGCTCGAAGGCCTGATGCGGATCCAGGACAAGATCCTCGGCCAGCGGATCGCCAAGCAGAAAGGCGGCCCGGGCAAGGTGGCCGACGAACTGCCGGTCCCCCACCACTCCGGCTACGTCGCCCCGGCCGTCGCCTCCGACACGCTCGTCTACGACCATCAGAAGGTCCAGGCCTGACCCGTTCCTCCAACCCCCGATTCGCCATGCCCGCCCGCGACACGCTCGTCATCAAGAATCTTCAGGTCTCGGTCGAAGGCCAGGAAATCCTCAAGGGGGTGAACCTCGAGATCGGCCGCGGCGAGGTGCATGCCCTGATGGGGCCCAACGGCTCGGGCAAGAGCACGCTCGGCTACGCGATCATGGGGCACCCCGGCTATGAGGTGACCGCCGGCTCGATCGAACTCGTCGCGGCCGACGGCACCCGACACGACCTACTCGCGATGGAGCCCGACCAGCGGGCCCGGGCCGGCGTGTTCCTCGCCTTCCAGCGGCCGATGGCGATCCCCGGCGTGCGGCTGGCCGATTTCCTCCGTCACGCCGTGACCAACGTGCGGAACCCAGACCGGAAGGAAGGTCAGGACCTGCTCCCGATGAAGGAGTTCCGCGGCGAGCTCAAGGCCAAGATGGGCGAATTGTCGATGGATACCGACTTCGCCCGCCGCTACGTCAACGACGGCTTCTCCGGCGGCGAGATGAAGCGGGCCGAGATCCTCCAGCTCGCCATGCTGCGGCCGAAGTTCGCCGTCCTCGACGAGACCGACAGCGGCCTCGACGCCGACGCGGTGCGGCTCGCGAGCCAGAGCATCGCCCGCATCGGCGGCGCCGACATGGGCATCCTGATCATCACGCACCATGAGCAGCTGCTCGAGCACAACACGCCCCTGAAGACGCACGTCATGCTCGGCGGCCGGATCGTGGAGTCGGGCGGTCCGGAGCTGGCCGTCGAACTGCACAAGCGGGGTTACGAGCGGATTCGGGCCGCCTATCCGGAGGCGGCCGCGGCCGAGCGGGAGATGGACGACCGCAAGACGGCGGCCCGCGAACCGGTCACCGCCTGATCCAGCACACAGGAGATCGCACCATGTCCACCGGCCTCGACGATTCCGCGACCCTCGCCCTTGGCGAAATCAACAAGTACGACTTCCGCACCGACGCCCCGGCGGTCTTCAAGGCCCGCAAGGGCCTCGACGCGGCAATCGTCTCCCAGATCTCGGAGATGAAGCGTGAGCCGGCGTGGATGCGCGACTTCCGGCTCAAGTCGCTGGAGATCTTCGACTCCAAGCCGATGCCCCACTGGGGCGGCCACGTGGGTGTCGACTTCCAGGACATCTTCTACTACCTCAAGCCGGCCGAGCAGCAGGGCAAGACCTGGGAAGAGGTGCCCGACGCGATCAAGCAGACCTTCGACCGGCTGGGAATCCCGGAGGCCGAGCGGAAGTTTCTCGCCGGGGTGAAGGCCCAGTTCGAGAGCGAGGTCGTCTACGGCTCGCTGCAGGAGGATCTGGCCAAGAAGGGCGTGATCTTCACCGACACCGATACGGCCGTCCGCGAGCACCCGGACCTGCTCCGCGAATACTTCGGCACCATCATCCCCCCCACCGACAACAAGTTCGCCGCCCTCAACTCGGCCGTCTGGTCGGGTGGCTCGTTCATCTACGTGCCCAAGGGGGTGAAGATCGAGTTCCCGCTCCAGGCCTACTTCCGCATCAATGCCGAAAGCATGGGCCAGTTCGAGCGGACGCTGATCATCGTCGACGAGGGTGCCCAGGTTCACTACGTGGAGGGCTGCACCGCGCCGATGTACTCCACCGAGAGCCTGCACTCGGCGGTCGTGGAGATCGTCGTCAAACGCGGCGGCCGCTGCCGCTACACCACGATCCAAAACTGGGCCAACAACATCTACAACCTCGTCACCAAGCGGGCCATGGCCTACGGCGACGCGATGATGGAGTGGATCGACGGCAACCTCGGCAGTCACCTGACGATGAAGTACCCGGCCGTCTACATGATGGAGCCGGGGGCCCGTGGCGAGATTCTCTCCATCGCCTTCGCCTCCGCGGGGCAGCATCAGGACGCGGGAGCAAAGCTCGTGCACGCCGCCCCGCACACCAGCGGCCGGATCGTCTCCAAGAGCATCTCCAAGAACGGCGGCCGGGCCAGCTACCGCGGCCTGGTGAAGGTCGAGCCGGGCGCCCGGAAGAGCAAGTCGAGCGTCGTCTGCGACGCCCTGATCCTCGACGACAAGAGCCGCAGCGACACCTATCCCTACATCGAGATCGAGGAGCAGGACGTCTCCATCGGCCACGAGGCGAGCGTCTCGAAGATCGGCGAGGAGCAGCTCTTCTACCTCATGAGCCGCGGCCTCTCCGAGGCCGAGGCCAGCACGATGATCGTGGGCGGGTTCATCGAGCCGCTCGTCAAAGAGTTGCCGATGGAATACGCCGTCGAGATGAACCGCCTGATCGAACTGCAGATGGAAGGTTCCGTGGGCTGACGTCCCTCACCTTTCGCCACCCCGCCTTCCCCCCGATGACCACAGCCACCGCTCCAGCCCCTGGCCTGACCTTCGACCGCACCGGCCTCGACGCCCTGCTCGCGGCCCACCCCGCTCCGGATTGGGTGACGGCCCGCCGCCGCGCAGCCCTCGCAGCGCTCGAAGCACTCGGGCTGCCCGATCGCCGCAGCGAAAACTGGATGCGGACCGACCTGCGGATGTTCAAGCCGCAGGCTTGGGCGTTGCGGGCCGCGCCCGCCGCGGCCGCTTCCGCGCCCGAGGGCCTACTGTCGGCCGCGATTGCCGCGGGCGAGACGGCGGCAGATTTTTCCTTTGACGATGCCCCGCGAGCCGCGGCCGCGACGGCGATCGCGGGCCGATTCACGTCGCTCGACGGGCACGTGCTCCGCGACGAACTCGCCCCCTCCCTCGCCGCCCGTGGCGTCGTCTTCGGCGCCGCCGACCGCGTGCTCGCCGACCACGGCGCGGCCCTCGCGCCACACTGGTTTTCCGTGATCGACGCGCAGAGCGACTGGTTCGCCGCCCTGCACGCCGCCTTCCACCGGGCCAGCGCCGTCCTCTACGTGCCGGCCGGCGTGCGGGTGATCGAACCGCTCCACGTGCTGTCCGCGATCAGCGCGGGGGGTGTCGATACCGCGCACGTGCTCGTCGTGCTCGGCGACGGCGCCGAAGCCACGCTGCTCACGGAAACCGCCGGCGGCGGACCGGCCGGCTCTGCGGGGGGCTTCCACTGCGGCGGCACCGAAATCGTCGTCGGCCGCGGCGCGTTCCTGCGGATGGTGAACCTGCAAAACTGGAACACCGGCGTCTGGCATTTCGCGCGGCAGAAGGCCGTGGTCCATGAGAACGGCCGCCTCCAATGGACGCTCGGCGCTCTGGGCAGCCGGGTCTCGCAGGTGGCCCAGGATGTCGCCCTCGCCGGCCGCGGTGCCGACGCCCAGGTGAACGGCGTGATGTTCACCGAGGGCCGCCAGCACCTCGTCTACAACACGCTCCAGCACCACGAGGCCCCGGGCTGCAAGAGCGACCTGCTCTACAAGGGGGCGCTGCAGGATCGCAGCCGGCTCGTGTGGCGCGGCATGATCAAGGTCGACAAGGCCGCCCAGAAGACCGACGGCTACCAGCGGAACGACAACCTCATGCTCTCGAACGAGGCCCGGGCAGACTCGATCCCGGGCCTGGAAATCGAGGCCGACGACGTCCGCTGCACGCACGGCGCGACCAGCGGCCGGGTGGACGCCGAGCAGGTGTTCTACGCCCAGGCCCGCGGGCTGACGGCCGACGAGGCGGCGCGGCTGGTGGTGGCGGGCTTCTTCCAGCAGGTCTTCGACCGGATCACGATCCCGCCGGTGCGGGAGGCGCTCGCCCGGGCGGTCACGAGCCGCATCCGGCGGATTGCCTAGGTGTCCGTGGAAAAAGCCTGCCATGACCTTTTCCACTCCGTCGACCGCGGACCACGCCGCTGGTTTCCCGGGTCGATGGCCGCCGCTTCCGCCGGCGGAAGAATCTCGTCCCCAGACGGAGCGGCGACAACTGACCAAAGAGTCGTGAGGCAATTGCGATGCATGAATTTCAGCGCGTGATCGACGTCGGCGAGGTGCCCGATCCGGGCAAGACGCTCGTCGAGGTCGAAGGGGAGATGGTGGCGGTGTTTCATGTCGGCGGGCAGTTCTACGCGCTCGACGACGTCTGCACGCACGACGGCGGTCCGCTGGCCGACGGGGAACTCCGCGACCACAAGATCGCCTGCCCGCGGCACGGCGCGAAGTTCGACATCCGCACCGGCGCCGCCCTGACGATGCCGGCCGTGAGGCCCACGCGATCCCACGAGGTGAAGGTGGAGGCCGGGGGCGTCTGGGTGCGGCTCCGGGATGCCGCGGCCGCGACCGGCCCCGCGGCCCATGCGACCCCGGCCGCCACGACCGGCACGGTTGCGGCGGCGGCCGGTCCTGCTGCTCCCGCCGCCCCGGGGGCGACCGCGCCGGCACCCGCCGGCGCAGCCGAGGGAAGTCTCGCGTCGCTGCCGCTCTCGGAGGACGTGGTCCGCGAGATGCTCAAGGAGGTCAAGGACCCCGAGTTGTTCGTGAATGTGGTCGACCTCGGCCTGATCTACGGCGTGACGCTCGCCGACGCCGCCGAGGCTGCCGGCAAGAAGCACGTGGCGATCGACATGACGATGACGAGCCCGGCCTGCCCGGCGGGGCCGCAACTGATCGGCGACGCGAAGCGGGTCGTCGGAGCGCGGCCGGACGTGTCCGCCGTGGAGGTGCGAATCGTGATGGATCCGCCTTGGACGCCCGACCGGATGACGGAAGCGGCGCGGGATCAGCTCGGCATTTTCTGACTGGAGCGACTGCCGGGCCGCCGGGCCTGCGATGGCCTCCGCGCGGCTGCGGCTTGTAGCGGCGGTCTCTGACCGTCGTGTCCGGTTGCCGGGAAGCCCGAATCGTAAGATGAGGGATTACGCGTCGCTTCACCCGAAGCCATCCGCATTCCCTCGGCTCACGCCTCGGGCTTCAAGGGCACCGGGGCGGAACCATGCGGCAACAACGACTCCACTGAAGCGGCGGTCTCTGACCGTCGTGACCGCCGCTACGCGAGTCGGGCGTAGAGCTGCACGTGGGCGTCGGCCATGGAGTCGGCGGCATGGCGCTGGCGGGCGAGCGTGTGGCCGCGGCTGCCGAGGGCGGCGGCGCGGGCGGGGTCGGCGAGGAGTGCGCCGATCGCGCGGGCCAGGTCGGCGGGATCACCGGGGCGATGGAGCAGGCCGGCGGCTGCGGTGCCGTCACCCAGCAGCTCGGGAAACGTGCCGTGATCCGGGGCCACGACCGGCACGGCCGCCGCCATGGCCTCGATCACGGGCAAGCCCTTCGCCTCGGGATGCACCGTCGGCATCACGAACACGTCGATGGAGCCGAGCAGCGCGAGCTTGCCCACGCGGTCCACCTGCCCGCGCCAGCGATACCGGTCGCCCACGCCCAGGCTCGTCGCCAGCCCCTCGCACTCGGCGATGTAGCCGCGCTCGGCGGCCACGGTCGCGCCCGCGGCCACGACCTCCACGTCGTGGCGGTCGGCGAGCATCGGCAGCGCCCGGACGAGGACGTCGAGCCCCTTTTCGGCACAGGCTCGAGCGAGATAGCCCACCACGAGCCGGCCACCCCGCGCGTCTCGGCGGGCCACGAGATCGGGCGGCACCGCCGGAAACGCCGCCAGATCGACGCCGTGCGGGATCACCGCGACGCGTTCCGGGCCCAGCCCGAGCCGCTCGCCCATGAAGTCCGCATAAAACCGGTTCAAGGCCACGAACCGATCGACGTCGGCCGCCCGCTCGTGAAGCAGCCGCCAGATCTGCCCGCGATGCGGCTCCGGGATCTGGTCGATGAAGATGTCCTCGCCGGAGAGCGTGCAGACGATCCGGGCGCCGGTCGCCCGGCGGATCGCCCCGGCCAGGCCGATGAGCAGCGCGTTGGAGACATGGACGACGTCGGGCCGCACCTCGGCCGCCAGCCAGGCGGCGAGCTTCGCCACCTCCTTCCGCTGTCGGCCCGCCTCCCCCTGGAGCGTCGAAACCGTGAGCGGGCCGAGGTCGGCGGCCCGGGCGCCGCCGGTGCGGCTCGACAGCCATTCCAACAGCGGCCGTGAATCGAGGGCGGCATCGAGGAACCGCGGCGTGTGCCGAAACAGCGGCACATGCTCCTGCAGCCACACGTTCACGCCCCCCATCACCACCCGCCGCTCGGCGACGTTCTCCTCGTCGGTGGTCGTGGGCACGTAGGCCGGCACGAGGATGGCGTCGCAGCCCCGCCCGCGGAGCGCCCGCACGAGGGCGTTGTCGTGCAGGCACGACCCACAGAGCCGCCCCCCTGCCCCGGCGGTGATGTGGACGATCTTCATGCCGGGATCTCCCGCCTCGACCGCGGCGATATCACTTCGCGCCCTCCAGGTGGAGGAGCACGAGCGCCAAATCGGCGGGCGTGATCCCGCGGACGCGGCCGGCTTGGCCGAGCGTCTGCGGGCGGATGCGGGCCAGTTGTTCGCGGGCCTCGGCCCGGAGATGCCGCACGCCGGCGTAGTCGAAGCCGGCGGGGATCGGCCGCTCGGCGTGCCTCCGCTGCCGTTCGATCCGCTCCCGGTCGAGGGCCACGTAGCCGGCGTAGCGGATGTCGTGCTCGATCTGGATCGCGGCATCCCGCGAGACCGTCGCCAGCGCCGGCAGCCGCGTGACACAGTCGGCCCAGCCGACCTCGGGCCGCTTGAGCAGGTCGGCGAGCGTCACGCCCTCGACGCGGTGGGCCGCCAGCGTGGCGAGCGTCGCCTCGATCTCCGCGGTCTTGGCCGCGAGCCGTTCCACGCGGTGCGGATCGGCGAGCCCGATGGTGGCGGCCAGCGGCGTGAGGCGGCGGTCGGCGTTGTCGTGCCGCAGCGCGAGCCGGTGCTCGGCGCGGCTGGTGAACATCCGATAGGGCTCGTCCACGCCCCGGGTCACGAGGTCGTCGACGAGCACGCCGATGTAGGAGTCTTCCCGGGCGAGCACGAGCGGATCCCGACCGGCGGCCACCCGTGCCGCGTTCGCGCCGGCCAGCAGCCCCTGGGCGGCGGCCTCCTCGTAGCCCGTCGTGCCGTTGATCTGCCCGGCGCAGAACAGCCGGGCGATCCGCTTGCTCTCGAGCGTCGCGAACAACTGGTCGGGCGGGCAGTAGTCGTATTCGACCGCGTAGCCATAGCGCATGATCACGGCCCGCTCCAGGCCGGGCACCATCCGCACCATCGCGTCCTGTACGTCCCGCGGCAGGCTCGTGGAGATGCCGTTGACGTAGATCTCACGGGTGCGGCGGCCTTCCGGCTCGAGGAACAGCTGGTGGCTCTCCTTGTCGGCGAACCGCACGACCTTGTCCTCGATGCTCGGGCAATACCGCGGGCCACGCGACTCGATCTGCCCGGTGAACATCGGCGCCCGATGGAGATTGGCCCGGATCAGATCGTGAATCGCGGGACTGGTCTTCGTGATCCAGCAGACCATCTGCTCCTGCTCGATCGCGTCGGTGAGAAACGAGAACGGCTGGGGCACGGCGTCGCCCACCTGCACGTCGAGCCGCGCGAAGTCGATCGACGTGGCCGAGAGCCGGCAGGGCGTGCCGGTCTTGAAGCGGTCGAGCGCGATGCCGGCCCGCTGGAGCGCCCGGCTCACGCCCGAGGTGGTGCCTTCCCCCGCCCGACCGCCGTCGGTCTTGGCCTCGCCGGTGTGCATCACGGCCTGGAGAAACGTGCCGGTCGTGAGCACCACCGCCGCGGCGCGGTACTCGGCGTCGCCCCGCACCCGCACGCCCGCGATCCGCCAGGCAGGTTCACCGGGCGCGGCGGCGACCGGTTCGAGCAACAGGTCGTCGACCGTTTCCTGCCGGAGGTCGAGCTGCGCCGTCTCCTCGACGAGCCGCTTCACCTCCATCTGGTAGAGCTTCTTGTCGGCCTGGGCGCGGGGCCCGTGCATCGCCGGCCCCTTGGAGCGATTGAGCACGCGAAACTGAATGCCCGTGGCGTCGATCGCCCGCCCCATCAGGCCACCGAGCGCATCGACCTCGCGGACGAGCTGCGCCTTGCCGACGCCGCCGATCGCCGGGTTGCAGCTCATCTGGCCGACCGTGTCGCAATTCGTCGTGAGCAGGGCCGTGCGGGCCCCGAGCCGGGCCGCGGCGCAGGCCGCCTCGACCCCGGCATGGCCGGCCCCGATCACGAGCACGTCGTAGTGGTAGGTGCAGCCCATGGGTGGGAAGGCAAACCTGGCGGGTTGGGCGGACTCGCGGCCGCCGGCAGACTCTGCCCGATTGAATCATCCTCCCTGCCTGACGCAAAGCGCACGCCGCCGGCCGGTGTCATGCCGGCGCCTCATCCGGCCGAAAAACCCTGGCAGAGAGCCCCCCACTTCGGGTGGATTGCGTGTCTTTCGGTGGGGGGTTCGGTCGCACTCGGTCACGAAGGAGTTTTTCCATGATAGCGGCATTGGGTGCCAGAGCGGCGGGAGTTCGCTCGGCCTGGCTGATGGCGGTGGCGGCGATGGTGGTGGAAACGGCGTCATGCGCGACGGCCATTCGGGCCCAGGAGCCGGTCGTGCCGCCACCGCTGCCGCAGTTCGCGCCCGACATCGACGTGCAAGAGGTGGCCTGGAGCGGCGGCCCGACCTTCCCGGCGCCCCTGTGGACCTCCTACGCCCTGACCGACGCCCTCTTCTGGGGCCGCGACAACCAGGCGACGAACCGGCCGCTCGTCGTTTCAGAGGGCACGGGCCAGCCGCTCGTGACGGCCCGTGATCTGCAGTTTCCGTTCAGCGAGGGTGTGCGGGCCTTCTATGGCCAGCGGGCCCCGGACCGCGGTGGCTGGGAAATCGGCTACTTCGGCGTCTACGGCCAGTCGGCCACGCAGGTCGTGGCCGCCACGCCGCCCAACTATCTGCAGTTGCCCGGTTCCCTCGGCCCGAACCTCACGGCGGATGGCGAGCTGTCCACGCTGAAATACAACTCCGTCATCAACAGCGCGGAGTTCAACCTCTTCAGCACGTCCTATGACTGGCGGCCGCCGACCGCCAGCTGGCTGACGGTCGACTGGCTGCTCGGGTTCCGCTACGTCGGCGTCGAGGAGCAGGCGCTGATCGCCACGGACGGCTGCCGCGACGGCTGCAGCGACGGCTCATTCACCACGGTGCCCTACGGCGTGCGGACGCGAAACAACCTCTTCGGCGCCCAGATCGGCAACCGGAGCCGTTGGACCTGGGAGAATTGGGCCTTCGAGGGATGGGCGAAGGCGGGCTTGTTCGGCAACGCCCAGAAGCAGATCCAGGATCCGCTCATCGACTACACGGGCTTCGCAGAGCGGCCCGGCTTGTCGGACACCGCCGGCCAGGTGAGCTTCGTGGGAGACATCAACACGTCGGTCATCTATCGGCTCACGGAGGTGTGGGGCATTCGTGCGGGTTACAACCTGATCTGGATCGACGGCCTGGCCCTCGCCCCGAACCAGTTCGACTTCTCCACCGATACGGGGGCGGGGAGTCGGCTGGTGTCGGGCGGCGGCATCTTCATGCATGGTGCCAACCTGGGCCTCGAGGCCCGCTGGTAAGCCGGATGGTCACGGTGCCGGTACCCGCAACGTGATCGGCGCGATGCGGAGCGGCGGGGCGAGGAGCGGCGAGCTGGTCAACTGGGAGACGATCCCGGTCGGCCGGGCAAACTGCCGCACGCCCCGCGCTCCGCCGCCGCCGTTGAGGCCCTTCACGCCGTACAGGTTGTCGACGATGCCGTCGCCGGTGAGGTCGAGGGCCGCCGCGAACGCCCGGGCGTTCGTCTTCACGAAGGACGAGAACGCCGTCAGCCTCGCCAGTTGGCCACCGGTTGCCCCGCTGTAGACCTCGACGATCGAGTTGCCGCCGACGCCTGCCCCCACGATCACGTCGTCGATGGCGTCGCCGTCCCACCGTGCGGTGGAGAGCGTCACACCACCCCGGAAGCCCGGAGCGATCACGAAGGCACCGCGGACGACCTTGGGCGTGACCGACACGTCCCAGATCCGCGTCCACGCCCGGATGCCGGCGTTGGTGCCAGTGACGATCTCCGCAACCCCGTCGGGGGCCGACGACGTCTTCACGCCGTTGAAGTAGGTACCGAAGTCACCGGCGGCGACCATGGTGCCGTTGGCGTACGGGGCCGGGAAGGCACGGAACGACCGGAAGGGCGCGTTGGCCACGGGATCGCCGGCCCCCGGGGTGACGGCGAACACCCGCACCATCGGAATCCCCGTGGACATGCCGGCGATGATGTCGTTGTCGCCGTCGCCATCGACGTCGCCCACGGCCACCTCGACGCCGCCGCGGTAGGCGGTCCCGAAGGGAAACGTGCGATACTGGGGCAACTCCACGCCCTGCGGCGTGAACACGCGAATCTGGCCGATCCGATTGCGGCCCGGGGCCACGATGATCTCGGCGATGTCGTCGCCGTCCATGTCACCGCTGGTGACGCGGACGCCGCCGCGGAAGCCGGGCTCGTAGGCGAGGAACTGTGACAGGATCGTGCCCGTGATCGGGTCGACCAGCCGTACCCACGGGGCGATGCCGCAGCCGTCGTCGGTGCCGATGACGAGCGCGGCGACGTCAGCCGTCGGATTGATCGGACCGTCGTAGGCACTCGTGAAGGTGTCCTCCGCCACCTCCTCGCCGATCGTCGCCGTGGCCGTGTTCTCGATGTCGCTCTTGAAATCACTGGTCAGGGCGGTGATTGAAAACGTCGCCGTGCCGAGCACGGCGAGGTTCATGAGCTTATCGATATCCGCCGTGCTGTCGGTGACGGAATCAGGGCTGCCGTCAGCGGTGCCGGAGCCGGTGCCCGTGTAGGTGACGGTCCAACTCCAGCTGACAACGCCCGCCGGCAAATTATCGACCACGCGGACACCCGATGCGAAACTCGGTCCATTGTTGGTGACGATCACCGTGAAGTTCAGCGGACCGCCGCCCTTGTAGGTCTCGTCGCCGGTCTTTGTCACCGTCAGGTCTACGACGCCGGTAATCGGATCCATCACCGTGTCCGAATCGGAGTCGAACGGGCTCGTCACCGTCGCCGTGTTGACCAGGCTCCCCGATGCGCTCGATGCCAGCAGGCCCGTCACCGAGTAGAGCACCGACCCACCGGCCGACAGGTCGATCAGCTCGTTGATGTTCCCAGAGCCGGACGTATTCCCGCTGCCGCCGCTGAACACCGCGGTCCACGTCACCCCGCTCAACACCCCGGCGAACGGGTCGGTCACGAGAGCGCCAGCCACGTCGCTCTTGCCGCTATTGGCAATCGCGATCGTGTACGACACCAGCTGGCCCGCTACCACCGGAGTGACGGTCACCTTGTCGAGCGTCAGGTCCACGTTCCGGTTGATGTCATCCGTTACCGTGTCCGAAGCCGTGTCGAACGGGCTGGTCACCGTCGCGGTGTTGACGAGCGAACCGAAGGCGCTCGACGCCAGCAGCCCCGTCACCGAGTAGAGCACCGACCCACCAGCCGACAGATCGATCAGCTCGTTGATATTCCCGGAGCCGGACGTATTCCCGCTGCCGCCGCTGAATACCGCGGTCCACGTCACCCCGCTCAACACCCCGGCGAACGGGTCGGTCACCACCGCACCGGTCACGTCGCTCTTACCAGAGTTCGAGATCGCGATCGTGTACGACACCAACTGGCCCGCCACCACCGGGGTTACGGTCACCTTGTCGAGCGTCAGGTCCACGTTCCGGTTGATGTCATCCCTCACTGTGTCCGAAGCCGTGTCGAACGGACTCGTCACCGTCGCGGTGTTGACGAGCGAACCGAAGGCGCTCGATGCCAGCAGCCCGGTCACCGAGTAGAGCACTGACCCACCAGCTGACAGGTCGATCAGCTCGTTGATGTTCCCGGAGCCGGACGTATTCCCGCTGCCGCCGCTGAATACCGCGGTCCACGTCACCCCGCTCAACACCCCGGCGAACGGGTCGGTCACCACCGCGCCCGTCACGTCGCTCTTGCCGCTATTGGCAATCGCGATCGTGTACGACACCAACTGGCCCGCTACCACCGGAGTGACGGTCACCTTGTCGAGCGTCAGGTCCACGTTCCGGTTGATGTCATCCCTCACCGTGTCGGTCGCCGTGTCGAATGGACTCGTCACCGTCGCCGTGTTGACAAGGCTTCCAGTCGCGCTCGATGCCAGCAGGCCCGTCACCGAGTAGAGCACCGACCCACCAGCCGACAGGTCGATCAGCTCGTTGATATTCCCAGAGCCGGACGTGTTCCCGCTCCCACCGCTGAACACTGCGGTCCACGTCACGCCGCTCAACACCCCGGCGAACGGGTCGGTCACCACCGCGCCCGTCACGTCGCTCTTGCCGCTATTGGCAATCGCGATCGTGTACGACACCAGCTGGCCCGCTACCACCGGAGACACCGTCACCTTGTCGAGCGACAGGTCCACGTTCCGGTTGATGTCATCCGTCACCGTGTCCGAAGCCGTGTCGAACGGGCTCGTCACCGTCGCCGTGTTGACAAGGCTTCCGAATGCCGACGACGCCAGCAGGCCCGTCACCGAGTAGAGCACCGAACCGCCGGCTGACAGATCGATCAGCTCGTTGATGTTCCCGGAGCCAGACGTATTCCCGCTGCCGCCGCTGAATACCGCGGTCCAGGTCACCCCGCTCAACACCCCGGCGAACGGGTCGGTCACGAGAGCGCCAGCCACGTCGCTCTTGCCGCTATTGGCAATCGCGATCGTGTACGACACCAACTGGCCCGCTACCACCGGAGTGACGGTCACCTTGTCGAGCGACAGTTCCACGTTCCGGTTGATGTCATCCCTCACCGTGTCCGTCGCCGTGTCGAACGGGCTCGTCACCGTCGCCGTGTTGACAAGGCTTCCGAATGCCGACGACGCCAGCAGGCCCGTCACCGAGTAGAGCACCGAACCGCCGGCTGACAGATCGATCAGCTCGTTGATGTTCCCGGAGCCAGACGTATTCCCGCTGCCGCCGCTGAATACCGCGGTCCACGTCACGCCGCTCAACACCCCGGCGAACGGGTCGGTCACCACCGCGCCCGTCACGTCGCTCTTACCAGAGTTCGAGATCGCGATCGTGTACGACACCAACTGGCCCGCCACCACCGGAGACACCGTCACCTTGTCGAGCGACAGGTCCACGTTCCGGTTGATGTCATCCGTCACCGTGTCCGAAGCCGTGTCGAACGGACTCGTCACCGTCGCCGTGTTGACAAGCGTCCCGGATGCCGACGACGCCAGCAGGCCCGTCACCGAGTAGAGCACCGACCCACCGGCTGACAGGTCGATCAGCTCGTTTATGTTCCCGGAGCCGGACGTATTCCCGCTGCCGCCGCTGAATACCGCGGTCCACGTCACCCCGCTCAACACCCCGGCGAACGGGTCGGTCACCACCGCGCCCGTCACGTCGCTCTTGCCGCTATTGGCAATCGCGATCGTGTACGACACCAACTGGCCCGCTACCACCGGAGTGACGGTCACCTTGTCGAGCGACAGGTCCACGTTTCGGTTGATGTCATCCCTCACCGTGTCCGTCGCCGTATCAAACGGGCTCGTCACCGTCGCGGTGTTGACGAGCGAACCGAAGGCGCTCGATGCCAGCAGCCCGGTCACCGAGTAGAGCACTGACCCACCAGACGACAGGTCGATCAGCTCGTTGATGTTCCCGGAGCCGGACGTATTCCCGCTGCCACCGCTGAATACCGCGGTCCACGTCACCCCGCTCAACACCCCGGCGAACGGGTCGGTCACCACCGCGCCCGTCACGTCGCTCTTGCCGCTATTGGCAATCGCGATCGTGTACGACACCAGCTGGCCCGCCACCACCGGAGACACCGTCACCTTGTCGAGCGTGAGGTCCACGTTCCGGTTGATGTCATCCCTCACTGTGTCCGTCGCCGTGTCGAACGGGCTGGTCACCGTCGCGGTGTTGACGAGCGAACCGAAGGCGCTCGATGCCAGCAGCCCGGTCACCGAGTAGAGCACTGACCCACCAGATGACAGGTCGATCAGCTCGTTTATGTTCCCGGAGCCGGACGTATTCCCGCTGCCGCCGCTGAATACCGCGGTCCACGTCACCCCGCTCAACACCCCGGCGAACGGGTCGGTCACCACCGCGCCCGTCACGTCGCTCTTACCAGAGTTCGAGATCGCGATCGTGTACGACACCAACTGGCCCGCCACCACCGGGGTTACGGTCACCTTGTCGAGCGTCAGGTCCACGTTCCGGTTGATGTCATCCCTCACTGTGTCCGAAGCCGTGTCGAACGGACTCGTCACCGTCGCGGTGTTGACGAGCGAACCGAAGGCGCTCGATGCCAGCAGCCCGGTCACCGAGTAGAGCACTGACCCACCAGCTGACAGGTCGATCAGCTCGTTTATGTTCCCGGAGCCGGACGTATTCCCGCTGCCGCCGCTGAATACCGCGGTCCACGTCACCCCGCTCAACACCCCGGCGAACGGGTCGGTCACCACCGCGCCCGTCACGTCGCTCTTGCCGCTATTGGAAATCGCGATCGTGTACGACACCAACTGGCCCGCCACCACCGGAGTGACGGTCACCTTGTCGAGCGACAGGTCCACGTTTCGGTTGATGTCATCCCTCACTGTGTCCGTCGCCGTGTCGAACGGGCTGGTCACCGTCGCGGTGTTGACGAGCGAACCGAAGGCGCTCGATGCCAGCAGCCCGGTCACCGAGTAGAGCACTGACCCACCAGCTGACAGGTCGATCAGCTCGTTGATGTTCCCGGAGCCGGACGTATTCCCGCTGCCACCGCTGAATACCGCGGTCCACGTCACCCCGCTCAACACCCCGGCGAACGGGTCGGTCACCACCGCGCCCGTCACGTCGCTCTTGCCGCTATTGGAAATCGCGATCGTGTACGACACCAACTGGCCCGCCACCACCGGGCCGACCGTCACCTTGTCGAGCGAGAGATCCACGTCTTTCGTGCACACGACGATCGCCGTGGCCGGGACGAAATCCTTGGTGTCGAGCGTCGTGTCGATCACCGTCGTGCCGATCCTGCCGGTCGCACTGTTCACATACGTGCCCGTCGGCGCCGGGATCGTGGCCCGGAACTTCAGCACCGCCGTCGAATTGCCGAGGATCGTGAATGGTCCCAGCCACTTGAGATCCTGACCCGTCACCGACGGATCACCGATGGGCAGGGCCGTGCCATTATTGTCGTACGTCGAGGTGCCGAGCACGTACGTGGCGTTCGCCGGCAGCGATGGCAGCGTGTCAAGAATCGAGTTCAGCGTCACGGTGCGAGTGCTCGTGTTCGTGAACCGCAGGGAGAACTCCACGACCGTGCTCGCTCCCGTCTCGAGAATCGTGATCGATGGCTGACCCGGGTCGCCCGGCAGGGCCACGAGTTTCTCCACCGTCGTCGAGTTCGCGACGGGGGATACTGGCGGCAGGACGACGTTGCCCGGCGCATGGTGCTTCCACTGTTCGTTTCGCCCCACGAACTGCGTCGGCGACGCCGTCGTGCCGGACGAGACTCCGGCGAGGCGGAAGGTGTACACGGCCGTGTAGAGATTGCTCGAAGACGATCCGTACCCCGTGTCATAGAGATCGTTCGTGAGTGTCCGGGCGTTCGGCCCCGTGATGTTGATCGTCGAGGACTCCAGCACGTACACGTCAGGCAGCCAGTCATCGAACGATGCAGGCGTAAACAGCACGCTGTCGTTGTTCGCCTGCCCCAGATCACCGGTCACCGTCATCGTCAGGGTGCTGCCCAGGACGGGGTCGGGCGAGTCGTAGGCGACGGTGAAGATCTTGTTGGAACTCGCCTCGATCGTCTGCAGGACATCAAAGAACGTGGATGTCGCGGTGACCGGCGTACCGATCGGATCCTCGAGCGGTGTGCCGCCTTCCCGCGGATCGCCGCTGAACAGCCGGATCGTATGCGTCTGGTCGATCGCCGTCGCCCCCGAGGCCCGCAGGTAAAAGTAGGCGATGTCGGTTTGGCCGTTGGCCAGCCCGCCGATCTGGTAGTAGCCGTCCTCGTTCGTGCCCAGGCCCACGACGCCGCCGGTGAAATCGGTCGCCCGCACCCACAGGTCGGCAATTGCGGCGCCGGTGTTGTTCGTGATCTGAATAGCCTCGTATTCGCTGGTGATCGTGCGATTGTCGGTGTTGATGAAGAACGTGTCGGGCGTCAACTTGACGATGTCCACGGCCATGAGATCACGCCGCTCGAGCCGCTCGGCCTCTCCGAATGACCGCGGCCGGCGGCGGGAAGCCACGGGACGCCTGACGCCCCCCTCGCTACGGCTGCGGACGCGACGAGCGAACGGGGCGGTGAACAGGCTCATGGGTGGCTCCTCGTATCTGGTGACTCGGTGTGTGAAACGAAAAAGGCCGGCGCGAACGGACGCCCCGTGGCGTTCACTCGCGCCGGCCCACGCGTGGCAGAACCCCCGGCCGAAGCCAGGTGCTCCCTCAACTCGTTTTCCGACGATCGTTTGTTGTGCGACTCGGCCGCCGCGAACTCGTGGCCGCGGCTGCGTCGTCGCCGGATTCATACGCGGCGCCGTGCAGCGGCGGCAAACGCACGCCGCAATTCGTGCCCCGTCCAACGCCGGAGCGTCCACGAGGCAACGACTTGCGCACATCGCGGCCGGTCAGGCGACACCTGTGCGGCGTGGCGTCAGGCCGCCGCCGCGTCGGGGCGGGATGCCAGCCGCGCCGGCGGCGCGAGCCGGAAGAGGGCGAAGAGCTCCTCCGCCGTCATGCCGCTGGCGGCCGGTGCCTCGGCCTGCGAGAGGATCGTGTCGGAGAGGTTCCGCTTCCGCCGCAGCACCTCGTCGATCCGCTCCTCGATCGTGTCCACGGAGAGAAACCGCGTCACGGTCACGGCCCCCGCCGCCCCAATGCGGTGGGCCCGGTTGATCGCCTGGTCCTCGACCGCAGGATTCCACCAGCGGTCGAAGAGGAACACATACTGCGAAAACTGCAGGTTGAGCCCCACCGCCCCGGCGCCGTAGGAAAGCAGGAGCACCGAGTGCTGCTTGTCGTGCTTGAACCGCCGAATCGCCTCGTCGCGGGCCGTAGTCGACATGCCACCGTGATACTCCAGGGCGCCGAAGCGGCCGAGGTCTTCCCGCAGCCGGCCGAGCGTCTCCACCCACTGGCTGAAGACAAGCGCCTTGCGGCCGCTGGCCTGCACCTCTTCCAGTTCGGCCTTCAGGCGTTCAAGCTTCGCACTTTCCCCGGTGGCGGTGTCGAAGTTGCAGATCTGCTTCAGCCGCAGCACGAGCTCGAAGACGTGCCGGATCGTGGCCTCTTCTCCCATGCCCGCCAGCCGCAGCACCCCCTCCTCCTCGGCCCGCCGGTAGGTCTCCCGCTGCTCGGCACCGAGCTCGATCCGCTCGTCACGATTGAGCCGCGGCGGCATGTCCTTGAGCACCTTGTCCTTCGTGCGGCGGAGCACGTGGTCGGCGACGGCCGCGCCCATGGCCTTCGGCGTCATGCGGTCGCTCAGATGGCCCGGGGCCACGAACTCGAAGATCCCGACGAGGTCGTCGGCGCTGTTTTCGATCGGCGTGCCGGTGAGCGCCCAGCTGCGGCCCCGCGTCACCCCCCGCACCGCCTGGCTCGTCTGGCTGGAACGGTTCTTGATCCGCTGGGCCTCGTCGAGCACCACGAGGTCGAACGCCAGGCCGAGTTCCGCCACCAGGTCGCGGTCGCGGACCAGCACCTCGTAGTTGGCGACCTTCACCGGCACGTCCGGCAGCGACCACTGCCAACGCCGCCGCTGCGGATCCCCTTCCACGACGGCCACGACCAGCTCCGGCGCCCAGTCGGCGAGTTCCCGCGTCCAGTTGCTCACCAGCCCCTTCGGGCAGACCACGAGCACCCGCCGTGCCTCGCCCGATCGCACCAGCAGCCGGATCGACGAGATCGCCTGCATCGACTTACCGAGGCCCATCTCGTCGGCGAGCACCGCGCCGTGCCGCGGCATCAGAAACGCCATGCCGTCGAGCTGGAACGGAAACGGCTGCCGGGGAAACTCGAGCCGTCCGGCCTGGAGCATCGTCTCCAGGTCGGGCTGCAGCAGGTAGAAGAATCGCTCCGCGAGCTTGACGACGTCCTTCGGGGGCGCGATCCGCGTCCGCGGGCCGGCGGCCGGCGGCGTGTTCCCTTCGCGAGCAATGGGCGACCGACCTGGGCGCGGAACCGTGGCAACGGCCGATGGAGGCGGCGCTGCGGCGGTGGCCGCCGCCCGCGGAAAGCGGCAGCTCGTCACCCGGGGCACGACGTCGAGCAGCGGCAGCCGCGTCGGCCGCACGACGATGTCCGCCAGCGGCAGCTGCACGGCGGCCGGCTGCGGCAGCCGCGGCGCCACGGGTGGCATGACGGCCACGCCCGGCAGCGCCAGGTCGGGCCGCCGCACGGATCGCACGGCCGCCCGCCCGCCAAGATGCTCGTCGCCCATGGAGCCTCCGACGGCCATCAGTGCCGCTGTGCCTCGTCGATCGCCGCGCGGATCCGCTCGAACGGCTCGCACAGGTCGACGGCCGCCCCCAGCGCGGCGAGCCGGTCGCGGACGGCGGCCTCCCCGGATGCATCCGTCTCGTGGGGCCGCACGAGGGCGGCGCCGATCACGAATCCAGCCGCGGCTCCATCCGCATCGGCCCGCTGCACGAGGGCCACGGGCAGCGATGTGTGAGGACGCACCTGGAGCATCGATTCCATGTCGGTGAGCACGATCTCGGGCTGCGTCGTTCCCTCGGCGAGGAGCGTGGCGCCGATTTGGCGGCCGTGCAGGTGCCCATGGAGCGTGGGGCCGTAGAGGATCTGCTGGGCCCGTGACACCTTGACCGGCGTGGTGCAGTGGAACTCCACGGGCCGCCCCAGTTCGTCCACCACCAGATAGCCGCCGAACACGCCGTGCGTCGGCGAGTCTACGACGGTCAGAAATCCGTACGTCAGCCCGTCGGGCCGCGCTGTTTCCCGCTGCTGCATGCCCAGCCGCCGCTCCCTGTGCCGTTTGGACCGCCGCTTCCCTGCGGGGCCTGCCCGGCGATTGCATCCATCGGGCCCGGCCCACCGGCCACTTGAGCGGCCTGCCCGGGCATCCCCTGCCCGGGGCTTGGGGCCGGCCGCGCCGGCACCCTGGAGAAACCCTGCGGATGGCGCAGAGCGAACCGGCAGCCGTGGAAAACCGGCCCCCTGCTGCCTACGATGATGGCAATCGCGTGGGGCGACTGTTCCCACCTCCCCGCCCCGAGGAAACTCATGCACGACGTTCCTCCGATCTTCACGCAGCTCGACATCTCTTCCGGGACGGTGGCCGGATCGACCACCGCGGCCCCCGCCCTCGACGGCTCAGACACCTCGAAGCTGCTCCGCGATCTCGTGGTTCTCCAGCACCGCTCCTGCGAGTTGCTCGCGGAGCTGGTCAATCAGGTCTCCTTGCAGCAGCGGCAGCGGGCCGCGGAGCTCAAGGCCTGGAAGGAGGCGAACCCGCACCTCGCGCAGTCGTGCCGCCGGGCCGCCGAGGCGCTCACGAAGGTGCACACCGAGTTTCTCTCCGGCATCGCCCAGGAAGCGGCTGACAACGCCGACGATTTCTCCGACAGCGAATACGCCCTCGGTGAGTTCATCGATCGTTACGGACCGCGGCTCGCCCACTTCAACGGCGTGCTGCAGCTCTTCGCGCAGCTCGGTGCGCCGCTGCCGCAGGCCGAGGCTCCCGCGGATGGCTGATCGCCCTTCGTGAGCCCAGCCGCTCCTCTTCCCTCTGAAAGGACCCGTCTTCGCATGGCCACCGCCCCCGCCGCCAAGGCCCCCGTCTTCGCCGTCGCCACGCCGGAGCAGGTGGCCGCCGCCCGCGCCGCCCTCGACGCCCACACGGTCGAGATCATGGCCTGGCACTTCCACGAATCCACCGGCTGCCCGTTCTGGCTGGAGTATGCGAAGTCGCTGAACTTCAACCCGCTCACCGACGTGAAGTGCTACGACGACCTGAAGAAGTTTCCGCCCTTCGAGGACGAATGGCTCCGCGGCGGCCCGGTCCGCCGCTGGGTGCCGAAGGGGCTGGCCGACCAGCCGGCCTACGTGTTCGAGACCGGCGGCACGACGGGCATTCCGAAGTCGCGGTACAACTCGCGCGACTTCCGCACCGACTACGAGATGTTCAGCGACACGCTGCCCGTGGAGTTCTTCCCCAAGGGAGCCAACTGGCTGATGCTCGGCCCCTCGGGTCCGCGACGGCTGCGGCTCTCGATCGAGCACCTTGCCCAGTATCGCGGCGGCATCTGCTTCTGCGTCGACCTCGATCCCCGCTGGGTGATCAAGCTCATCCAGAAGGGCTGGATGGAGCACCTCGAGGCCTACAAGCAGCACTGCATCGACCAGGCGATCACGATCCTCGAGGCGGGCCACGACGTGCGCTGCATGTTCACCACGCCCAAGCTCCTCGAGGCCCTCGCCCTGGCGCTCGAGAAGAAGGGCACGACGATCCGCAAGGCGGGGATCACCGGCATCTTCTCCGGCGGCACCGAGTTCACGCCGCAGTGGACCCGCTTCGCCGTCGAGGAGCTGCTCGACGGCGCCTACATGACGCCCACCTACGGCAACACGCTGATGGGCCTGGCGGCAAGCCGGCCGGTCGTGCCGGCCGACGGCTACACGATCGCCTACTACGCGCCGCAGCCGCGGGCCGTGATCGAGGTGGTGGACTTCGACGACCGCGACCGCCTCGTCCCCTACGGCGGCACCGGCCGCGTGCGGCTCACGACGCTCACGAAGGAGACCTTCATCCCCGGCTTCCTGGAGCGGGACGAAGGGGAGCGTGAACTGCCCTACGCAAAGTATCCGTGGGACGGCATCAGCGGCGTCCGCCCGTTCCGCGAGTTAGCGGCCACGACGACCGTGGGCGTGTATTAGCCGCGTCTCTTCGCACGGACACCTTCGGCACGGTCCTCTTCGCGCCCAACCCGGCGCGGGGGAGTCATGCCCCGTCGCCGGACGCTCGCTACGACCATCCTGGTCTTCGCTCGCTCGGAGACGCCTGCGCTTCGACATCCATGTCTCCGCTTGTCGTCTACGCCGGCTCCCGGGGCACGGACACCCCCGCGCCTTGCCTCTTTCGATCGCGGAGGCGCGGGGCTGCCCGTGCCCTCGAGCGGGCTATGGGAGCGAGCGCAGCCAGGGATGGCGCAGAGAAGCGGACATGCAGAGAGCCGAGGCCTGGAGGGCCGAGGCGAACGTCCGACGAGAGGGCATGGGTAGCCCCGCGCCGGATTGGGCTGCAGAGTCCACCGTTCGACTACACTGGTACATCCCCCGAGGAGTACACCCATGCACCTTCCCGCCTGGCGGTTCGGCAAGCCCTACGAGTCGCTCGAACGCGAGACGCTCGTGCACTTCCTCACCGGCGAGCCGGTCGCAGAGGTCAGCCAGGTCGGGGGCGCGATCGTCGGCCGCGACCTGCAGAAGGCAGCCCAGGCCCGGGCGGCCCTCCTCGCCATCGACCCCGAGGAGATCGTCGAGCGGCTGCAGACGGCCGGCAACCTCTATGCCAACGGCACCGTGACGGTCGGCGACGTGAAGCAGTCGCCCCACGACTTCGTGAAGCAGCAGTCGGCCACGACGGGACTGCCGGAAAGCCTCTGCCGGGCCAACATGCAGAAGAACATGTTCGTGCTCTCGAACATGGACCGGATCCTCGACGCCCTGTCCCGCGGCCTCGACACGCAGATCCTCTGGACGGGACACGGCGTCGAGCAGCGCGGCGTGACGGTCAGCTACCAGGCCCAGTCGCCGGTGCTCGGCCTCGTGCTGCCGTCGAACTCGCCGGGCGTGCACACGCTCTGGCTGCCGGTGATCGCCCTCGGCGTCGGGCTCGTCATGAAGCCGGGCAGCCAGGAGCCATGGACGCCCTACCGCATGGCGGCGTGCATGGTGGAGGCGGGCATCCCGGCCGAGGCGATCGGCCTCTATCCGGGAGCCACCGACGTGGGCGCGGGCATCCTCGCCGGCTGCCGCCGGAGCATGATCTTCGGCAGCGCGAAGACGGTGGAGCAGTACCGCGGCAACCCCGGCGTGCAGGTGCATGGCCCCGGCTTCTCGAAGATCATCCTCGGCGACGACTGCGTAGACGACTGGGAGCGGTTCATCGACGTGATGGCTGAGAGCGTCGCGATCAACAGCGGCCGCGGATGCATCAACGCCTCGGCCATCTACGCCAGCCGCCATACGCGGGCCATCGCGGCGGCACTCGCCGAGCGGCTTGGTCCGGTCGAGGTCAAGCCGCCCGACGATCCGGAGGCGAAGCTCGCCGCCTTCACGATTCCCGGCGCCGCCAAGGCGATCTGGGGGCAGATCGAGGGCCTGCTCAAGGGCTCCGGCGTGACCCACGCCACCGCCGCCTACGGCGACCGCTTCGTGGAGGGAGAGCGGTGCGGCTGGCTGCGGCCCACGGTCGTGCACTGCACGAGCCCGGAGCCGGAGATCGCGCGGGCGGAATACATGTTCCCCTTCGTGAGCGTGGTGGAGTGCCCGGAACAGAAAATGCTGGAGGCGATCGGCCCCACGCTCGTCTGCACGGCGATCACCGCCGACGCGGCCTTCCAGCGCCGGCTCGTCGACTGCACGCATATCGACCGGCTCAACCTCGGGCCGATCCCCACGACGAAGCTCGACTGGCTGCAGCCGCACGAGGGCAACATCATCGACTTCCTCTACCGGTCGCGGGCGCTGCAGGTGGCTGCGGCAGGGGCCGCGAACCAACCAACGCCGGCCGCCGGGGCGGCACGCTGAGCGAGGGCCCCGTGACGGCTTCGGCCCGACAACCGCTGGCGGAGTTCGAGTTTCGGGCTGGGCCACGGCTCGTCGTCGGGCCGGGCACGCTCGGCCGCCTCGGCGAACTGGCCCGCGAACTGGGTGCGACCCGGGCGCTGGTGACCAGCGATCCGGGCATCGTGGATGCGGGGCATGCGGCGGCGGGCATCGTGTCGCTGGAGCGGGCGGGCATCGCCACCTGCCTGTTCACCAGCTTCGGCGAGAACCCCGCGAGCACGCAGATCGAGGCCGGCACGGCGGTGGCCCGCGACTTCCGCCCCGACCTGCTCGTCGGCCTTGGCGGCGGCAGTTCGATGGACTGCGCGAAGGGGATCAACTTCCTGTTCTCCGGCGGCGGCCGGATGCAGGACTACAAGGGCCGCGGCACCGCACGCGGGCCGATGCTGCCGTCGATCGGCGTGCCCACGACCGCCGGCACCGGGAGCGAGACACAGTCGTTCGCCCTGGTGACCGACGTCGAGACGGGCATGAAGATGGCCTGCGGCGACCCACGGGCCGCGTTTCGCGTGGCGATCCTCGACGTCAACCTCACGCTCACGCAGCCGCTGTCGATCGCGGCCCTCACCGGCATCGACGCGGTGTCGCACGCGGTGGAGAGCCACGTCAGCCGGGCCGCCACGCCCGCCTCGCGAATCTTTTCCCGCGAGGCCTGGCGGCTGCTGGCCCGCCATCTGCCCGCGGTGCTCGCCGACGGCGGCACGATCACCGACCGGGCGGCCGTGCAGCAGGGCGCGGCCTGGGCCGGGCTGGCGATCGAGAACGCGATGCTTGGCGCGGCCCATGCCCTCGCCAATCCGCTCACCGCCGCGCACGGCGTGGCCCACGGCCAGGCGGTGGGGCTGATGCTGCCGCACGTGGTGCGGTTCAACGGCCCGACATGCGGCCCGCTGTATGCCGACCTACTCGCCGACGTGGGCATCGCAGCCCCGCCCGACGCCGCCGGCGACCGGCTCGCCGCGTGGCTCGCAAGCCTGCTGGGGGCCGCCCGCCTGCGGGCATCTCTCACCGCGCTCGGCATCGCGGCGCCGGACGTGCCCGCCTTGGCGGCGGCTGCGGCGACCCAGTGGACGGGCGGCTTCAATCCACGGCCGGTCGCCGTCGCCGACCTCGCCGCGCTGTACGAGGCCGTGCGATGAGTGCCGGGGCGGCGGAAACGCGTCGAGACCGTGAACTGATTGCCATGACGTCGCAATCACGTGTCGAGGGTGAGCGATGACTGCTGGGAAGCCCGAAGCGCGAGCTGAGGGAATCCGCGTTGCCTTACCGGCAGCGGACCTCATTCCCTCGGCTCGCGCCTCGGTTCATGCGGCGTGGACGGCGGGGTGGTTGTCATGCCCGGTGTCCCC
>CAZJHQ010000012.1:49586-66403 GCA_964545915.1 uncultured Candidatus Kuenenia sp.
GGGCTCCCGCCCGGGGCTTCTTGGACCACGCGCGCCGCTCACACAAAAAGCCCCCGGCGGAAGCCGGGGGACTCCGGGTTGCATGCCTTCCCGCGTGCCATGCGGTGCGGGCTCGAACCGGGGAATCACGTGCCGTCGTGCGGCGTGGACGGCGGGGTGGTTGTCATGCCCGGTGTCCCCGGGCTCCCGCCCGGGGCTTCTTGGACCACGCGCGCCGCTCACACAAAAAGCCCCCCGGCGGAAGCCGGGGAGAATGGTTCACGCGAACCCGCGGCGTCGTGCCGCGGTTCGCTTGGCAGGCCTCCGCCCGATGAGCCTTCGACTGCTGTCCTGCATGCTGCTCCTGGCCCTCGTCGCCGCCGGAGCGGCGGCACAGGAACCCGCCTTCGAGGCGGCGCCCGCCGACGCCTGGCCGCTGGCCCGTGGATCACTGGCCGGCACGGGCCGCTCCGCCGCCGTCCTCGCCCTGCCGCTGGCCGAGGCCTGGCACCGCACGTTCGAGAAAACGGCCTTCGGCGCGGTGCCGGTGATCGCGGACGGCACGATCTACCTCGGCGACCTCGACGGCACGTTCCACGCGCTGGCGCTGGCCGACGGGACGACGCAGTGGTCGTTCAAGGCGGAGGCCGCAGGCTTTCCGTCGGCGGCCGCCGTGTCGCTGCCCCCCGGACCGTCCCTGGTGATCGTGGGCGACGACACCGGCGTCGTCAGGGCGTTCGACCGCGGCACCGGCAAGGTGGTATGGGAGTACGAGACCGAGGGCGAAATCTCCGGCGGCCCGACGATCCTGCCGACCGCCGCCGGGGACCGCATCCTCGTCGGCTCACAGGATGCGTCGCTCTCCTGCCTGGATCTCGCGGACGGCACGCTCGTCTGGAAACACTCGATCGCCGACCAGATCCGCTGCGCGCCGGTCGTGGCCCGGACGGCCGCGGGCGACCGCGTGTTCATCGCCGGCTGCGACGGGAAACTCCACGTCATCGACGCCGCCACCGGCAAGGAGCGGGCGGCCGTGCCGATCGACGGACCGACGGGCACCACGCCCGCGGTCCTGGGCGACCGCGTGTTCTTCGGCACCGAGGGAGGCGCCTTCTTCGCCGTCGACTTCATCAAAGCCGCGACCGCCTGGCGGGCGGCGCCGGCCGCGGCGGGCCAGGCCTATCGCTCGAGCGCGGCGCTGGCCGACGGGCTGGTGATCGTCGGGTCCCGCCGCCGCGCAGTCGAAGCCTTCGCCACGGCCGACGGCGCGCGGTCGTGGCGCCGGCCGATGCGCGGCCGCGTCGACGCATCTCCCGTCGTCGTCGGCGTCACCGACTCGGGCCGCGACGCCGCTGGCCCACGCCCCGCGGCGATCGTCGCCGACGCCGCCGGAAAGGTCATGGTCCTCGATGCCGCGACGGGGGAGCCGCGGTGGGAGTTCGACGCGGGCGGGGGCTTCGGCGCCGGCGCTGCGGTCGCCGCGGGCCGCGTGGTCATCGCCTCCGACGACGGCACCGTGTGGTGCTTCGCGACGGCGCCATGAGAATGGATGCATGGGCACGATGGTTTGACCCGCGCCGGGTCCGTGGGTAGCGTACGTTTCGTCCGGCACCGACCACGATTTCCGCCTCGGAACAGCATCATGCTCCGCCGCTTCGTCGCTTTCATCGCCTGCCTGCTCGGCACCGCAGCCCCGTGGCTCCAGTCCCCTGCCGCCGATCCGCCGGCGAAGGCGACTCCCGCCACCCACCGCGTCGGGCTCGTGCCTTTGCGGATCGAGGCCCGGATCGAGGGTGTGTTCGAGTCGCCGAACATGGTCGAGGTCCGCCTCGATCCCAGGCGCTTGACGCAGCTGGTCGTCACGGAAGCGGTGCCGCACGGCACCCGGGTCGGCAAAGGAGACGTCGTCGTCACCGTGGAGACCGAAAAGCTCGATGAATCGATCCGCGACTTGGAGATCGGCGTCCGGCTCGCCAACCTGACCCACTCCCTCATGGAGCGGGAGCTCGCGGCCCTGGAGAAGGCCACGCCCCGCCAGCTGGAGTTCGCCAGCCGCGCCCGACGGATCGCGGAGGAAGACCTGAAGCGGTACGAAGAGAAGGAGCAGGCGCTGGCCGCGACGGCGAACGACGCCAGCCTGAAGATGTCCGCGTTCAGCCGCGAGAATGCCGAGGAGGAGCTCGCGCAACTGGAGAAGATGTACGAGCAGGACGACCTCACTGAAGAGACCGAGGCGATCGTGCTCAAGCGGGCCCGGTTCCAGGCCGAGATGGCCCGGCTGTCGGAGAAGTTCACCCGCGACAGCCACGAGCGTTCGACCACGCTCGGCCTGCCGCGGCGGCTGGAGTCGATCCGCAAGACCGCGGAGGCCGCGGTCCTCGACCAGGAGCATGCCGCCGCGACCCTGCCGCTAGCCCTCGACAAGCTGCGGCTCGAGCTGGAGAAGTCGACCAACGAGCGGCGCAAGGCCGCCGCCCAACTCGCCGACCTCAAGGCCGACCGGCGGCGGCTGCCGCTCACGGCGCCGACCGACGGCGTCGTGTATTACGGCCGCTGGCGGCAGGGCAAATGGGTCGACGGCGAGGCGGCGGCCCAACGGCTGCGACCGGGTGCTCCGCTCGATCCGCGGGAGCCGGTGATCACGATCGTCGGCGCGGGAAAGCTCCACCTCCGCTCGGTGGTCGCGGAGAAAGATCTGGGCCGCATGCCGGTGAACGCCGTTGCCAAGGTGGCGCCGCGGGCGTTCCCCGAGCCGCCACTCGCGGGCCGGGTGCGCAGCGTCTCGTCCGTGCCGATGGGCCCCGGCCGGTTCGAGGCCGTCATCGACCTGACCGACGAGCGGCCGCAACTGGTCGCGGGCATGGAGGCCGACGTCCGCGTGGTCGCCGACTTCCGACCGGAGGTGCTCGCCGTGCCGCGCAAGGCCGTGTTCGTCGAGGAACTCGACGACGCGAAGCGGTACGTCCTCGTGGTGCCCGAACCGGGCAAGGACGCGGTGAAGCGGACCGTGGCCGTGGGCCGGGCGAATGACGAGCTCACCGAGATCACGGCCGGCCTCGCCGTGGGCGAGGAAATTCTGCTGGAGAAGCCAGCGCCGGCCCGCAAGGAGGCGGCGGCCGCGAAGGCCGAGCCGGCATCCAAGCCGGAGGCCGAAAAGGCCGCCGCCGCCAACACGCCTGCCGCCGCCACCCCGGCCGCTTCGAGCAAGTGACCGCCGCCGCCTGCCTGCACCGCCGCATCCTCACATGCGCCGCCGCGATCGCGGCCGGTGCCGTCGTGACGTGTGTCGCCCGGGCCGAACCGGCGGCACCGCCGCAGGCCGAGGTCGGACCGAAGCCGGCGACGGTCGAGCCGCTCCCCGCGGCAGACCTGGAGGCGGCGCTCGACCGCGGCGTGAAGTTCCTGCTCTCGAGCCAGCGCGAGGACGGCTCGTGGGGATCGGCCGACAACTCGAAGGGGGGCATCGACATCTACGCGCCCCCGCCGGGGGGCCATCATGCCTTCCGCGCCGGCGTGACGGCGCTGTGCGTCTCCGCGCTGGTCGAGTCGGGCCGAGACGACGCGGCCGCCCGGGAGGCGATCGACCGCGGCGCCGCCTGGCTGCTGGAAAAGCTGCCAAAACTCCGCCGGGCCACGCCCGACGCGCTCTACAACGTCTGGGGGCATGCCTACGGCATCGAGGCCCTGGCCCTGCTCCACCGCCGCCAGGCCGGCGACGCCGCAGCGCAGTCCCGGATCGTGGACTGCATCAAGGGCCAGGTGGAACTCCTCGACCGCTACGAAACGGTCGACGGCGGCTGGGGCTATTACGACTTCGACGTGGGGTCGAAGAAGCCGGCCGGAAGCCCCAACAGCTTCACGACCGCGACGGTGCTTCTCGCCCTCGCCGATGCCCGCGACCTCGGCATCGAGGTGCCGCAGAAGCTCTTCGACCGCGGCCTGGCGTCCGTCCGCCGGCAGATGAAGCCCGACCGCAGCTATCTGTATGGCGAATACCTCAAGTACGTGCCGCAACATCCGGTGAACCTCCCCGCCGGCAGCCTCGGCCGCTCCCAGGCCTGCAACGCCCTGCTCCGCCGGCTCGGCGACAAGGACGTCACCGACGCCGCGACGGTCACCTGGCTGGAGCGGCTCTTCGCCCGCAACGGCTGGCTCGACCTGGGCCGCAAGAAGCCGATCCCGCACGAGTCGTGGTTCGCCGTCGCCGGCTACTTCTTCTTCTACGGCCACTTCTACGCGGCCGAGTGCATCGAGTCGCTGCCCGCCGCGGTGCGGCCGCCGCTGCAGGATCAGCTCGCGCGGCTCCTCCTGCCGCTCCAGGAGCCCAACGGCTGCTGGTGGGACTACCCGTTCTACGACTACCACATGCAGTACGGCACCGCCTTCGCCGTCCGCACGCTCGTCCGCTGCCGCAAGGCGGACTGACCGTCAGCCCGCGCCGTAGAACGGGCTCGCGACATAGGCGTCCTTGAGGTGCCGCAGGCCGACGAGCAGCACGGCCGAGGCCGGCAGGGCGAGGAGCACGCCGAAGAACCCGAACACCTGGCCGAACGCCAAGAGCGCGAACACCACCGCCAGCGGATGGAGGCCGATCCGCTGACCGACGATCCGCGGCGTGAGCACGAAGCTCTCGAGCAGCTGGCCGACCCCGAACACCACCGCCACGACGACCAGATTCCGCATCGCATCGGCCTGCAGCGCCGCCACCATCAGCGCCAGCGCCAGGCCCGTGCCGAAACCGAGGTACGGCACGAACGCCAGGCCGCCGGCCACCAGCGCGATCGGCAACGCGAACTCGATGCCCCCCAGCCACAGGCCGCCCGCGTAGTAGGCGGCGAGCAGACCCATCACCGCCAACTGCCCGCGGAGAAACTCCGCGAGCACGGCGTTGACCTCGCCGACGATGCTCCGCACCTGCCCGTGCATCCGCCGGGGCACGAGGTGATCGACGCGAGCCACGATGTCGTGCCAATCCACGAGCAGGTAGAACAGCACCACCGGAATGAGCGCCAGCGTGCCGATCCAGCCCGCCACCGCCAGGCCGCCGATGCGGGCCGAGGCGAGGAGCTTCCCGAAGAGCCCGTCGCTGCCCTGCACCTTCTCGGTGACGAGCGCCTTGAGGGATTCGAAATCGACGTGCACCTCGCGGCCGAGCCACGACTCCAGCGTCGGCGCCAGCCAGGCGTCGAGCCGCGCGAGCAGGGCCGGCACGCGGGCGGCGAGTTCGGCCGACTCCTTGCGGATCAAAGGCGCCACGATGAGGAACAGCGCCAGCAGCGCCACGAAGCCCAGCAGTAGCACCAGCGCCGCGGCCGTGGCCCGCGACACGCGGTGGCGGGCCAGCCAGTCGACCGCGGGGTTGAGAATGTAGGCCAGCACCGCGCCGGCGAGGAACGGCGTGAGGATCGGTCCGAGCAGCCACAGGATCCACAGGAACGCGGCGGCGACCGCGAGCCACCAGGCGGAACGGAGCTGCTCGAATCGCGGGTACATGGCGGCATCGTGACCAGGATGGCGGACCGCGACGGCCCGCGTCGCGGCGGCAGGATGATATCCTCTTTCGGCATTCCCCTGCACCGGAAGCCATGGCCTGGTTCCAGACCGAAGTGCGGCTCGCACCGCGACGGCGCGGATTTCACCTCGTTACCGCCGAGGTCGAGGCCGCCCTGCGCGGCATGCCCCGCTTCTCGGTCGGCCTGCTGCACGTGTTCATCCGGCACACGTCGGCCAGCCTGTCGATCAACGAGAACGCCGACCCCGACGTGCCCCGCGACATGGAGGCGGCCCTGAACGCGATCGCCCCGGAAAGCTTTCCCTACGCCCATACCGTCGAGGGCCCCGACGACATGCCGGCCCACGTAAAGGCGTCCCTGCTCGGGTCGTCCGTCACCGTGCCGATCGGCAACGGCCGGCTGCTGCTGGGCACATGGCAGGGCATTTACCTGTGCGAGCATCGCGACCGGGGCGGACCGCGGTCGCTCGTACTCACCGCCCACGGCGAGACCCCCTGATGGACCCCGCGGCCGCCTTCGATCCGGAGCGGTTTCGCCGCGAGGCCCGCGCCGTCGTGGACTGGATCGCCGACTATTGGGCGACGCTCGAATCCCGGGACGTGACGCCCCGGGTCGAGCCGGGCAGCATCCGGGCCGCCCTGCCGGCCGCCGCCCCCGAGCAGCCCGAGCCCCTCGCCGCGGTGCTCGCCGACCTCGACCGGGTCATCCTGCCGGGACTCGTGCACTGGCAGCATCCGTCGTTCTTCGGCTACTTCCCGGCGAGCACCTGCGGGCCGTCGATTCTCGGTGAGTTGCTCGCGGCCGGGCTCGGCGTGCAGGGCATGCTGTGGGCGACGGCGCCGGCCTGCACCGAGCTCGAGACCCACTGCATCGAGTGGCTGCGGAATCTGCTCGGCCTGCCAGAGCGGTTCGCCGCGACGGGCCCGGGGGGCGGCGTGATTCAAGACTCCGCATCGAGCGGCACGCTGTGCGCGATCATCGCCGCCCGCGATCGGGCGCTGGCGGCGCACGCCGGCCAGCCGCTAGTCGCCTATTGCAGCATCGATGCCCATTCGAGCGTCGAGAAGGGCCTGCGGATCGCCGGCATCGAGGCCGCCGGCCTGCGCAGGATTCCGCTCGACGCCAGCGGCGCGATGGACGCCACGGCGCTGTCGGCCACCCTGGAGACCGACGCCGCGGCGGGCCTGCGGCCCTTCTTCGTGGCGGCCACGGTCGGCACGACCGCCTGCGGGGCGATCGACCCGGTGGCCGCGATCGCGGCGGCGGCGAGCCGCCATGCCGCCTGGCTGCACGTCGATGCGGCCTGGGCCGGGACGGCGGCTGTCTGCCCGGAACTGCGCGGGCCGATCGTGGCCGGAGCCGACCGCGCCGACAGCTGGGGCTTCAATCCGCACAAGTGGATGCTGGTGAACTTCGACTGCCACGTGCTCTGGGTGGCCGACCGCGGCCCCCTGGCCCGGGCCCTGTCGATGAAGCCCGAGTACCTGCGGAATGCCGCCACCGAGAGCGGCGCGGTCATCGACTATGCCGACTGGCAGGTGCCGCTCGGCCGCCGGTTCCGCGCCCTGAAGCTGTGGCTGACGCTGCGGATGCTCGGGGCCGAGGCCCTGCGGCGGCATGTCCGCGACCACGTGGCCTGGGCGCGGGAGTTCGCCGCCTGCGTGACGGCCGACCCGCGGTTCGAACTTCTTTGCCCGCCATCGCTGTCCCTCGTCTGCTTCGCCCTCCGGGCCGGCGACGAGGCGACCGCCGCCCTGCTGGAGCGGGTCAACGCCGGCGGCACGGTCTTCCTCACCCACGCCCGCGTCACCGGCCGCTACGCCATCCGCCTGGCGATCGGCGGCGCCATCACCGAACGCCGCCACGTCATGGCGGCCTGGCGGACCATCGCCGCGAGCGTTCCGTGACAAACGCCTCGCCAGGGGCCGGCAAAGTCCACCTGGCCCCCGCGATGTGTCGCCACCGGTTTTCGCTCTATTTCCGGCACAACTCCTGCCGATTTTCCTGGCGTGAACCATCCTTCCCCAAGCCCCGTACTATTGGCTGCGGCTCGCACCGGCGCGGCCAGTTGAGGGCCGGCCAGGCGGGCTCCGACACCCCGGAGCGGCAACCATGGCACGCCATGAAGCACTGTTGAACCTGCGGGCGATCCTCGTCCGGCGGCGTGACGCCTTGCGGAGCGCCCTTGCCGGCGACCTCTCCCTGCTCAAGGAGTTGCGGAGCGAGTCGCCGGGCGACGTCGTGGATGCGGCCTATGATTCCACCCAGGACGAGATCAGCTCGCAGTTGGCCGAGGTCGAGAGCCGTGAATTGGCCAACATCGAGAACGCCCTGGAGCGGATGAAGGCGGGCAAGTATGGGCTGTGCGAGGTGTGCAACGGCAAGATCCCGATGGCCCGGCTCAATGCCCTGCCCTACGCCACGATGTGCATCGAGTGCCAGCGGGAGCTGGAGCGCAGCGGCGGCGGTTACGCCCCCCGGCGGGAAGAGGCGGAAGAGGCGAGCGAAGAGGCGGTCGGCGGCGAACTGGAACTGTAAGCGTTCCGTCGGGTGCAGTTCGACTGCTATCATCGACCGGGTTCCCGACCAGCGGTTCGAGGACCCCATGTCCAGCCTGCGGCCTGTTCTTGCGTCCCGTCGCCTGCACCGCCTGGCACTGGCCGGCGGCTGGCTGCTCGCCGCCGTTCCGCTGCGGGCGGAGGAGCCGGTGGTCCGGCTGGCCCCCGTCCCCGCCGTCGTGGGCCGCGACGACCGTGTCGATCCCATGCGTCCGGCCCGCCTGTCCGCCTCCGAACGGGAGCGGCTCTACGAGCAGGCGGCCCGCGATGCCGAGCACCTCGAGCAGCAGGGCCGCCAATTGCGGCGGCTGATGCAACTGATCCGCCCCACCGTCGTCCACATCGACGCCACGAAGCCGCTCCAGCGGCCGCGGAACGGCAAGGCCACCGAGGACGAAACGGGCTCGGGCGTGATCGCAAAGGTGGCGGGGCGGACGGTCGTGCTCACCAACCGCCACGTCGTCAACCGGGCCGAGCTCGATGCCATCGCGGTGCGACTCGACGACGGCCGCGAAGTCAAGCCACGGCGGCTGTGGTCCGACGCCGGCACTGACATCGCCGTGCTCGAACTCGCCGGCGACGACCTGCAGACGGCCCGCCTGGCCGAGGGCGACAGGCTCGAAATCGGCGACACCGTGCTCGCCATCGGCAGCCCGTTCGGCCTCGCCCACTCCGTGACCCTCGGCATCGTGTCGGCCAAGGGCCGCCGCGACCTGGAGCTCGGCGAGGGGACGGTGAAGTTCCAGGACTTCATCCAGACCGATGCCGCGATCAATCCCGGCAACAGCGGCGGGCCGCTGGTGAATCTGCGCGGCGAGGTGGTCGGCATCAACACCTGCATCGCCAGCAACTCGGGAGGCAACGAGGGGATCGGCTTCGCGATCCCGATGCCGATGGTGCTGTTCGTCGCCCGGCAGCTCGTGGAGAACGGATCGGTGTCGCGGGGCTACCTGGGCGTGACGCTCGACAAGGAGTTCTCGCCCCGGGCGGCAGGGCAGCTGGGCATGGTGCGGCCCGTGGGCGCGCGGGTGGTGGCGGTCACCCCCGGAGCCCCGGCCGACACGGCCGGCATCCGCGGCGACGACGTGATCCTGGAGTACGACGGCACGCCGGTCGAGGATGACGATCACCTCATGAGCCTCGTGAGCATGACGCCGGCCGACCGCACGGTCGAAGTGGTGATTTTTCGGAACCGGCAGCGGATGCCGCTGCGGATCCCGGTCGCCAGCCGCAGCGCGTTCGAGTAGGGCGACCGCATCCGGCCGTGATGGACGGCCGGCTCGGGGGCCGCGTCAGGTGGCGTCGGCCGCGGCGGCGAACCCGCGGAGAATGCAGTCCTGAACGGCCGTCGCGTCGCAGCCGACGAGCAGGTCGACGTTCGGCCGCCACTGCCGCGTCTGCCGGCGATCGACCACCAGCATGCCGGCCGTCAGCTCGCCGGCCGTCTCCACGTCGGCCGCCACGGTCACCCGCTCGAAGAGCTCGGGGTTCGTCGCGGCCACGAGCGCCACGACGTCGTGCAGGCAGATCCCCTCGCTGCCCAGGATCTGGCGGTGGGCCCGAAAGGCGTGGCCGAGCATCCGCCGGAGGATCCGGCCGGCCCGGGAGAAGTCGCCGGGCAGCTCGTCGAGCAGGCTGAACCCGAGGACCACCTGCGACGTCGTCTCCAGCGGCACCAGCGTCTTGGTGAGCGGCTCCCGGAGGACATGCCGCGCGGCGGCGGGATCGCAGTAGAAGTTGAAGTCGGCCACCGGGGTCGCGCTGCCGGCGCCGTGCACGGTGCCGCCACAGATCACGAGTTCGCCGATCAGCTCCACGATCGACGGATCACGGGCCAGGACCCGCGAGACGTTGGTCAGCGGCCCCAGCGCGATGATCGTGATCTCGCGCGGATGGGCCTTGAGGCACTCCCAGATCACCTTCTCGGACGGATGCCCGCCATGCAGCGGCACCCGGGGAACCTCCGCGCCCCCGAGGCCGTCGGTGCCGTGCATGCTGAAGGGCCGGGCCGGGAGGACGACGTCGCCGGCCGCGACGCCCAGCCGGGGCAGCCGCGGCGGATCGAGAAAGCCGACGAGGGCCTGGAGGTTTTCGGTCGCCTGGGCGGGGGGCACGTTGCCGCCGACGGCCGTCACGGCCACCACCTCCAGCCGCGGGTCGAACAGGGCCAGGGCGAGCGCCACGGCGTCGTCGATGCCAGGATCGACGTCGATGATCACCTTGCGGGGCGCGGGCGACGGGGGCACTGCGGGCTCTCTGTGGAAGGCGTGTAAACTGCACGGGGCCGAGCCGGCCAGCGAAACGGTTCGGCGGCTTGGGGACGGCATGAGTTGCGTCGCTGGCGAATGTCCGCCACGCTCCGCATCCTCACGCCAATCCCCGCGCCTCCCTGAATCGATTCACCGCGGCGCCGTTCCGGGCTGCGGCCGTCTCGGCTGCGAAATCCTATCCGAAACCGGCGGCCGCAGGCACCTGCGGCCCGTCCACGCATGACCGGCACCACACCCGATCCCGACACCTTGGCCGCCGCCCTCCGCGCCGGCCACCGCGCGACGGCCGCCGAGATCCACATGCTCGTCGATGCCGTGCTCGCGGGGACGCTCGATCTCGACGCCTTCGGCCGCTGGCTGGTGGCGCTGGCCGATGCCGGCGAAACGGCCGCCGAAATCGCGGGCGTCGCCGGGGCGTTGCGGGCGCGGATGCTGCCCGTGCCACGTGACGGCACCTCGCTCGTCGCCGACACGTGCGGCACCGGCGGCGACGGGTCAGGGTCGTTCAACATCTCGACGGCCGCCGCGATCGTGGTCGCCGCCGCGGGCCAGCCGGTCGCCAAGCACGGCAACCGGGCCGTCTCCAGCCGGACGGGATCGGCCGACGTGCTCGAGGCCCTCGGCGTGACGATCGACGCCGGCCCCGAGGCCGTGGCCCGCTGCCTGCGCGAGACCGGCATCTGCTTCTGCCTCGCGCCGGCCCATCATCCGGCGATGGCCCGCGTGGGACCGCTGCGGCGGGCGCTCGGCCGCCCGACTGTCTTCAATCTCGTCGGACCACTCTGCAACCCGGCGGCCGCCGCGGTGCAGGTCATCGGCGTCGGCCGACCGGGCGTGCGGGAGGCGGTGGCCGACGCCGCACGGCTGCTCGGCGCGACCCGGACACTCGTCGTCTCGGGCCATCTCGGCGCCGACTCCCGGGCGTTCGACGAGGTGAGCCTGTTCGGGCCGACCGACGTGATCGACGTGTCGTCCGCGGGCGTGCGGCGGCACGCATGGGCTCCCGAAGCCTTCGGCCTGGCCACACTGCCCGCCGCCCGGGCCGCGGATCTCGAGGTCGCGGACGCGGCCGAGAGCGCGGCGGCGATCCGCGGCGTGCTCGCCGGCGAGTCCGGCCCGCGTCGCGACGTCGTCGTGCTCAATGCTGCGGCGACGCTCTGGGCGGCCGGCCGGGCGCCGGACCTGCCGGCCGCGCGGCGGCTTGCGGAACACGCCATCGACAGCGGCGCCGCCGCGGAGACCCTCGCCCGGCTCGTGGCCTGTTCGCGGCGGGATGCAGGCCCCCGCGCCACCGCGGGCGGGGCGGCGCCGTAGAATTGTCGCATGCTCGAACTGCAGGTCATCCAGCCCGAGCCGGTCTCGGAGAAGCCACCGGCCGCTGGGCCGCGGCCGTGCTGCGCCCGTGCCGACGTGGGCGAGTTCGGGTGGCAATGTCCGATGCACCCCGCGGTCACGGCCTCCGCGGCGGGCAGCTGTCCGATCTGCGGGATGGCGCTCGAGCCGATCGGCCAGGGGGGGGATGAGATCGCCGCCCGGCGTCGGGAGACGAGGCGGCTTGCCGTGTGTACGCTGCTGGCGGCGGTTCTCCTCATCGTCGCGATGGGTGGCATGGCGGGGCACATGCTCCCCGCGTGGACCGGCGGCCACGCGGTCGCCGCCTGGTTCGAGCGGCTGGGACTCGCGGGCGGCCGCGGCAACTGGCTGCAACTGGCGCTCGCCACGCCGATCGTCTTCTGGGGCGGCTGGCCGATCCTGGCCGGCGGCCTCGCCGGCTTCCGCCGCGGCCGGCCCACCATGTTCTCCCTGATCACGCTCGGCGTGCTCGTGGCATGGGGCACCAGCGCCGTCGCCACGCTCGCCCCGGGGCTGTTTCCGGACGCCTTCCGCAGGGCCGATGGGAGTGTGGAGGTGTTCTTCGAGTCGGCCGGCACGATCATCGTGCTCGTGCTCATCGGGCAGTTGCTGGAGAGCCGGGCCCGCCGCGGCACGACGGCCGCGCTGCGGGCCCTCATGGATCTCGCCCCGCCCACCGCGGAGCGGCTCGGCGGGGAGCGGCCGGCCTGCTGTGGCGGCGCCGAGGAGGCCAAGACGATCCCGCTGGCCGAGGTCCGCGTGGGCGACCTGTTGCGGGTCAAGCCGGGGGGACGCATCCCCGTCGATGGCATCATCCGCGAGGGCGTGACCACCTGCGACGAAGCGCTGCTCACCGGCGAGCCCTTGCCCGTGGGCCGCAGCGTCGGCGATCGAGTGCTCGGCGGAGCCATCAACGGCGCGGGCGCGATCATCGTCGCGGCGACCACGACCGCCGCCGATTCGCTGGTCGCGCGGATCGCCCGCCTCGTCCGCGAGGCGCACCAGCAGCGGGCGCCGATCGAGCAGCTCGCCGATCGCGTCGCGGCCTGGTTCACGCCGGCGGTGCTGGCCGTGGCGGCGCTGACCTTCCTGGCCTGGGCCCTGTTCGGGCCGCAGCCCCGGCTGGCCCACGGCCTGCTCTCGGCCGTGAGCGTGCTGGTGATCGCCTGCCCCTGCGCGCTCGGGCTGGCCACGCCGCTGGCGATGACGGTGGCGATCGGCCGCGGCGCGCGGGAGGGGATCCTCGTGCGTTCGGCCGGCGCGGTCGAGCAGCTCGCCCGCGCGGGCACGATCGTCTTCGACAAGACGGGGACGCTCACGCAAGGCCGGCCGCGGATCGTCGCCGCCGCGGCGCTCGACGGCGCCGTGAGCCCGACGCTCGATGCCACGCGGGCCGCCGCGTTCGCGACCGAGCCGTTGCGGTCGGTGCTGGCGCTCGCCGCTGCGGTCGAGGCGTCGAGCGAGCACGGCCTCGCCGCCGCGTTCACGGCCGCCGCTCGCGACGCCGGCATCCCCCTCGAGCCGGCCACCGCAGTCGCGGCCGTCGTGGGGCGGGGCGTGAGCGGCACGATCGCGGGCCGCGAGGTGCTCGTGGGGAGCGGCGCCTTCCTGCGGGAACGCGGCATCCCGCTGGCGAGCGCTGACGGCATGACGGCATGCGCGGATGGCGCCACGATCGTACACGTCGCGGCGGACGGCCGCGCGATCGGCACGTTTGCGATCGCCGACCCGCCCCGTGCGGAGGCGCGGCCGGTGCTCGCGGCGCTGGCCGCGGAGGGACTGGCGCTGGAAATGCTCTCCGGCGACGCGCCCGCCGTGGCGCGGCACGTCGCCGATCACCTCGGCATCGAAACGGCCGCGGGCGGGCTCACGCCGCGAGACAAGGCCGATCGGGTGGTGGCCCTGCGGGCCGCGGCGGGCCGGGCCGCCCGGCCGCGCACGGTCGTCTTCGTGGGCGACGGCATCAACGACGCCCCGGCCCTCGCCGCCGCCGACGTGGGCATCGCCATGGGCTCGGCCGCGGACGCCGCGATCGAGACGGCCGACCTGACGCTGCTCTCGGGGGGCCTCGAGGCCGTACCCCGGGCGCTGCGGCTCGCCCGGCGCACGATGCGCACGGTGCGTCAGAACCTCGCCCTCGCCTTCCTCTACAACGTGCTGGCGATCCCGGTCGCCGCCGGGGCGCTCTACCCCCTGCTCGGCCACGTCACCAGCCCCATGCTGGCCGCGGCCGCGATGAGCGTGAGCTCGCTGTCGGTGATCGCCAACTCCCTGCGCCTGCGCCGCATCGACCTCGACTGACGGCGCCGCCGCTGCTCCAAATGGCGCAAGCCTCCAGGCTTGCGAATCCGGTTCCGCGCTCCACCACCCGCATTCGCACACCTGGAGGTGTGCGGCACGTTGAAAGCCGAGGTGCGAGCCGAGGGAATGCTTGCCCTTGAAGCCCAAGGCACGATTTTTGATGTTGCGTGGAGTGGCTCGGCAGAGCGTCGTCGCTGCAGGAATCCGCCTGCGACCGTTGTTTTGCAGATCCTTTGAATCGGGAATCGGTCTCGTCGCCCGTCCAAGAAGCCCCGGGTGGAAACCCGGGGACTCCGGGCATGAAAACCACCCCGCCGTCCATGCCGGATGACGGCATGCAATTTCCCGGTTCAAACCCCACGTCACATGGCACCCGGGATGGCATGCAACCCGGTGTCCCCCGGCTTCCGCCGGGGGCTTCTTGTGCCATTCGCGTGTGTGAAGCTGAGAGCAAGACTGGGGAACGCGCAACATCAAAAGGCGGGCGCCGAGGGAATAGGGACGGCCCCGCGTGAAGCGACGCGGATTCCCTCAGCTCACGCTTCGGGCTTCCCGGCAATCGGGCACGACGATCAGAGACCGCCGCTACAGAATGCAGGAAGGCACGACGGTCGGAGACCGCCGCTACAGTGGCCGCGATGGCACGTGCAGCGGCACCTCCAGGCCGTCGTAGGCCAGTTCCACGCCGGCCGGCAGCTTGGCGGAGACGGCGGCATGGCCGATCTCGTGCCCCATGTGCGTGAGCAGCGTGCGCCGGGCGCCGACCCGCTCGGCGACCGCCAGCGCCTCGGCCAGGGAGAAGTGGGTCGGGTGCCGCGACTCCCGCAGGCAGTCGAGCACGAGCGTGTCGAGGCCCGCCAGCAGCGGCCAGGTCTCGTCGGGGATCTCGTTGGTGTCGGTGCAGTAGGCGAGATTCCCGAACCGGAAGCCGAGCACGTCGAACACCCCGTGCCGCAGCCGCAACGGCACGACGACCGCGCCGAGCAGCTCGAAGGGGGCCGTCGTGATCCGCTCGAACTCGAGCCTGGGGATGCCGCCACCCGGCGCCGGCGGCGTCTCGAAGGCGTAGTCGAAGGCGCGGCGGATTCGCCGCTCCACCCGTTCCTCGCAGAACACCGGCATCGACCGTCCCGCCCAGGTGCACAGCGGCCGCACGTCGTCGAGGCCGTAGACGTGATCGACGTGGTCGTGCGTGTAGAGCACCGCATCCACCTGGCCGATGCCGGCCCGGAGGAGCTGTGTCCGCAGGTCGGGCGTCGTGTCGACGAGCAGCGTGCCCGCAGGCAGCCCCAGGGCCACGCTCGTCCGCAGCCGCTTGTCGCGCGGGTCGGCGCTCGTGCAAACCGGGCAGTCGCAGCCGACCACCGGCACGCCCACGCTCGTGCCCGTGCCGAGGAAGCGGAGTCTGCCCGTGAGGCTGCGGTCGGTGGCCGTCATGACTACAAGTCTCCGAGGCGCGGGCGACGTCAGGGGGCGAGCCGCTCGACGGCCCAGCCATCCGCCTCGCGGCGATACCGCAGCCGGTCGTGGAGCCGGCTCGGCCGGCCCTGCCAGAACTCGATCCGCTCCGGCAGCAGCCGATAGCCGCCCCAGTGGGCCGGCCGCGGGATCGTGGCGTCGTCGGGATGCTCCGCGCGGAAGCGGGCGAACAGCGCCTCGAGCGCCGCCCGATCCGCGATCACCGCGCTCTGCGGCGACGTCCAGGCCCCGATCCGCGACGTGCTCGGCCGGCTGTGGAAGTAGGCGTCGGACTCGGCGGCGGTCGTCCGCTCCACCGTTCCCTCGATCCGCACCTGCCGTTCGAGGTCGGGCCAATGGAAGGTCAGGGCGGCGTGGGGATTGGCGACGAGCTCGCGGCCCTTGCGGCTGTCGTAGTTGCTGAAGAAACAGAAGCCGCGGGCGTCGAAGCCGCGGAGGAGCACGACCCGGGCCGACGGCCGCCCGTCGGCGGTGGCGGTGGAGAGCGTCATCGCCTCGGGCTCGGGCACGCCCGCGGCGACGGCCGCGTCGTACCAGGCGGCGAACTGCCGCAGCGGGTCGCGGTCGATCGTCGCCTCTTCGAGCGCGGCGCGGTCGTATTCCTTGCGGGCGTGGGTCTGCCGCGGTTCCATGTCATGCGCTCCCGGTGGGCGGTGCCAGCGAGCCATGACTGTACCCGAAACGCCCGCGCCGGCAGAGGCGTTCGTCGCGGGACCGCATTCGGCGGTTCGAGACCGCCGCTCCAGGTTCCGGCAGAGACGGCCGCTACGACAACAACGCCCCCAACGGCGACTGGGAGCTTGGAATCACGAGCAACACCAGCGCCCTGCCGCAGAGACAAGTCGATCGCACCTGGAACAGCGGCACGAGCAAGCCGTTCACGTTTTCATTCACGAATACACGCCCCGACTCGTTAAGGCTAAGTGGTTCCGATTCCGTATTGGCAACTGTCCAACATCCTCGTCCGAATCACGGCCGACGGAACACTCCTCACATGGGAAGCGAAGGCCTGGGATGCCCTGAAGGTTGACCGCTTCGTCCCCGGCGACCCAATCAACCGCAACCGGCAGATCACCACCCAGTACGCCGACATGTTCAACTCGGGCAAAAAACCCAACCAGCTCAATCCGTTCGAGTGGTTCGGCCTGGCCGCCTTTGCCTCACGGCTCGTCGGCGATGGACTGCACACGGCGATGCGCGATGGTTGGGCGCCATTGCCCGATAAACCGCCGTCCAATAACGTGCCACCCAGTCCTCAGAAAGTTTTTGCTGGCCTGGCGGAAGGAAACCTTGAAATTTTCATCGACATGTGAGGTGGACCCCAATCTTTGGACAGTCGTGGGCCCTGTTTAAGGTGTAGCGCT
>CAZJHQ010000013.1:0-66396 GCA_964545915.1 uncultured Candidatus Kuenenia sp.
TGGCGGGATGGGTTTCGTGCCCGGAGTCCCCGGGTTTCCACCCGGGGCTTCTTGGACCATGCGCGTCGCGCAGACAAAGCCCCACGCCGGCGGCCCTGCGCCCGGATTTTCCCTCTGGCCTCGGCGGCGGGATTTCGCGACCCTCCTCGCGCCATGCTCATCTCCCACCGGCACCGCTTCGCCTTCATCCACGTCCCCAAGACCGCGGGCTCGAGCGTGGCCTTCGCACTGTGGCCGCATGCCGACCACGTGGACGACTACTGGATGACCCGCGGCCTCGCGCTTTTCGGCATCCACGTGAATCACTACGCCCCCTACCGCCTGAAGAAGTTCCGCACGCACACCCCGGCGGCGGTCCTGCGGCGGCAACTGCCGGCCGACGTGTTCGCCGACCTCTTCAAGTTCGCCTTCGTCCGCAATCCCTGGGAACTGCTCGTCTCCTCCTATCACTTCCTGCTCGCCAACGGTCGGCACCATCGCCGCCGCCACGCCCGCCTGCGGTCATTCGCCGCATACGCCGCCTACGAGATCCGCCGCGGCAAGATGTCACAGTCCGCCATGCTCACCGGACACGATGGCCGACTGCTCGTGGACTTCGTGGGACGGTTCGAGTCGCTCCCCGACGACTTCGCCTTCATCTGCCAGGTGCTCGAACTGGAGGCCTCGCTGCCGCGGGCCAACACCTCGCGCCACGCCGATTACCGCAGCTACTATGACGACCGGCTCGCCGCCGAGGTGGGCCGGTTCTTCGCCGCCGACATCGAGCGGTTCGGCTATGCCTTCGACGACGCGGCGGCCAGCCGGCAACGCAGCCGCTCCCCCGCTCCGGCGGCCGGCGGCCGACTGCGCCGGGCGGCCTGATCCCCGGCGGCAGAGGCGGCGATTTGGCCAGCCTGCGGGTGCCGGCTACGATGAAGCAGTTGAAGTTCCTCTTCCTGTCCCGCCGATCACACCCACCATGGCCAAAGCCGGACCCCGCAAAAAGCTGCCCAAGGAACTGGCGGTCATAAACGCCGACAACTGCACCGGCTGCGAGAGCTGCCTCGAGGTTTGTCCCGTCGACTGCATCATCAAGGTGCAGCAGTACGACCAGTTCCACAACCTGCAGAGCTGGTGCGAGATCGACATCGAACGGTGCGTGGGCTGCGAGGTGTGCGTCCATATCCCGGGCAAGAAGTCGAATCCGTACGACCTCAAGGTCTGCCCGTGGGACGCCATCGAGATGGTGCCCACCGAGCAGGTGGCCCAGGTGGTGGCCCAGATCGGTGGCCCGCCCGAGTACGTCGAAAAGAACTGGGATCGCCTGGTGAACACGGCCCAGCACCTGGCCGAGCTGAAGGCAGCAGCGGGCTAAAGCCCGCTGCGCGGCCTGCCGTGCCATCCATGGCCACGGCACGCCCGGCGGCCGCGGTGAACGCCGAGGGTTCACCGGGCCACCATGCGTCGCTTCCTGCGACAGGCAGCAGCGGGCTGACGCGCGCTGCGCGGCCTGCCGTGCCTAGGAGCAAGTCGCCCGAGGCCTCCCAAGAAGCCCCGGGTGGAAACCCGGGGACTCCGGGTGCAAACACCGTTTCGCCCACCATGCACGAGCGGCGCCGCACCACGGCCGAACGACGCTGGTGACTGATATCCTTCGCGACGCGGAGTCGACTGCCGGCCAGCCGGACGCGAACCGGTTGTTCAGCCCACGATCTCGGTGAACTCACCGGCGTTGTCAGCGAACGTCTTCACCGGCACGTCGAACCGATGGAGCAGCGTCAAAATCAGGTCGCCGAGCGGCCGCTCGGCCGGCTGCCGCAGGAAGCGGTCGTACTTCGCCCAGTTGGCGATGTCATCATGCGACAGCGCGTGGTGGCCTTTCCCCAGGCCGAGGATGATCGGAAAACGCTCACAGACGCCGACGCCGTCCTCGGCGCTGATCTGGTAGGGCGCCACCCGCGTCGTGTCCGTTTCGAACGCCAGCACGATGAGGTCGAACATCGTGCGGATGAAATCCGCCGGGCCATCGGGCGACACCTCGAGGTTGAGGCGGTCGGCGTCGACCTTGGGCAGCGGCTTGTCGATCCACGCTTCGGCCCGCGTGAGACGGCTCTCCACCTCCGCACGACGCATTGGATCTGCGGAACGCCAGGCCTTTGTCTTTCTGATCCGGTTGCGGGAAAAAACCGAACGGCCATGATCAGCACCGGCCGCCAGTTCCGGATCGAGACGGTCGATCCGCAGATCCGACTCCGCCGTGTGGCCGCTGGCGTCACGCCAGCTTTTCGAGCCTCGTCACGCGACCGGTTTCCACCCACTCCGCAACGAAGATGTCGCCCGCCGGTGAGAAGCAGGCGTCGTGCGGATGCACGAACTGGCCGTCGAGCCACTTGTCGGGTTGCTTCCGCAGGTCCTTGATCTCCGCCAAGCGCTCCGGCGCCCTCCCCAACCGGACCACCGGCTGGTTCTTGTCGTCGAGGATGGTCACGCAGGCCTTCAGTTCAGGCACCAGCATCAAACCGCCGAGCGTGTCGATGTTGGCCGGCAGGCCGAAGCCCGAGATCGTCTCCTGATAGGTGCCGTCGAGGCCGAAGACCTGCAGCGTGTCGTGGGCCCGGTCGGTGATCACGATCGTCGGCTCTCGGCCCGGCCGCCGGTCGACCCACAGGCCGTGGGGCGTGTGAAACGTGCCCTTGCCGTCACCCGCGCCGCCAAAGCAGCTCACCCACTTCGCGTCCTTGTCGTAGCGGTGGATGCGGAACGACCCATAGCCGTCGGCGAGCAGAAAGCCGCCGTCGTCGAGGAAGGCGAAGTTCGTGGGCAGGAAGCCCTGGCGGCTCCAGTTCCGCGTCGTCGAGAGGTCCTCGCCGGGGGCGTAACCACCCGCCTCCATCGGGGCCTTGCGAAACCAAACGATCTCGCCGTCGAGCGTGAGCTTGGCGAACGACTTCACCTGCTGGTAGCCGCAGACGTAGAGGAACTCGCCGGCGGCCTCCTTCCGCACCTCGATGCCGTGGCCGCCCCCCTGGAACTGGGCACCGAAGGCCCGTACGAACTTCCCCGCGGGATCGAACACGAAGATCGCGGGATGGTCTTTTTTCTCCTTGCGCCCCTCGTGGATGACGTACAGGTTGCCGGCGGCGTCGAGGGCCACGCCGTGCGTCGTCTGCCAGGTGAAGCGGTCGGGCAGCTGCGGGAAGTGGTGACGGACACGGTAGCGGTGCGCCCCCTCACCCACGATCGTCTCGGCCGCGAGTCGCCGGGAGCGGGCGACGGCCGGGGTGGTGGCGATGGCGAGCGTGGTCGCGGCGGCGGCCGCAAAACCGCGACGCGAGAGACGGGGGAAAAGGCGGGCTGTGTCGGCCACGAAAACATCCGTTGGGATAAGGGGCATCAGCTGGCCGCGGCCAGCCCGCGGACGTCGGCGAGGAGCGTGTCGATATCGGCGTCGGTCGTCGCCCAGGAGCACATGAAGCGGCAGCCGCCGGAGCCGATGAAGTCGTAAAACCGCCAGCCACGGGCCCGGAGGGCGGCCGCGAGCGACTCGGGCAGGCGGGCGAAGACGGCGTTGGCCTCGCGGCTGCCGAGAACCTCGACACCGGCGATCCCACGCAGCCCGGCCTCGAGCCGTGCCGCGGCCGCGTTGGCCCGCCGGGCATTGGCCAGCCAGGCGCCGTTCTCGAGGAGGCCGACCCAGGGGGCCGTGAGATACCGCATCTTGGAAGCGAGCTGCCCAGCCTGCTTGCAGCGGTAGGCGAACTCCTCGGCGAGATCCTTGCGGAAGAACACGACCGCATCGCCCACGCCCATGCCGTTCTTCGTACCACCCAGGCAGAGCACGTCGACGCCCGCCTCCCAGGTGAGCTGCCGTGGCGGCGCGTCGAGCGCCGCCACGGCGTTGGCGAACCGGGCGCCGTCCATGTGCAGCCGCAGGCCGTGCCGCCGGCAGGCGTCGTGAATCCCCGCCAGTTCGTCGAGCGAGTAGACGGTGGAGAGTTCCGTAGCCTGCGTGACACTCACGACCCGGGGCTTGGGGTAGTGGATGTCCTGCCGCCGCTCGACCGCGTGCGTGATGCCCCCGGGCGTCAGCTTGCCGCGATCACCGGAGAGCAGCAGGAGCTTGGTGCCATTGGAGAAAAACTCCGGCGCCCCGCACTCGTCGGTCTCCACATGGGACAGCTCATGGCACAGGATCGCGTGGTACGACTGGCACATGGCCGCGATCGCCAGGGAGTTGGCCGCCGTGCCGTTGAAGACGAAGAACACGTCGGCTGGATATTCGAAGAACTCACGAATCAGGTCGCAGGCCCGGGTCGTCCACGGGTCGTTGCCGTAACTGGCGACACAGCCGGCGTTGGCCACCTCGAGCGCCCGCCAGGCCTCGGGGCAGAAACCCGACGTGTTGTCGCTGGCGAATTGGCAGCCGGGGACGGCGGTCGCCGTCGTGGCCACGGGTGTCATGGGGCAGTCCTCGGTACGCATGCCATCACGATACCCGGTTTGGGCGGCGAGCGGGTTTCCGAGAGCCGCAGATTCGGCCGCGGCCTCACCTGCTCGACAGTTGACGGCAACGAATGCGTGTCATACAACCGCCATCAGAACATTTGTACACATTTCACCCCCGCCCTGCCAGTCACCATGCCCCCCTCCGCCTCCGCCGCACGGATCCGCGACCACGTCCGTCTCGCCTGCCTGCCAGGCGTGGGATCGCGCACCCGCCACGACCTGCTCGCCCACTTTGGTTCGCCGGAGGCCATCCTGGCCGCCTCTCCCCGCGAACTCGCCGCCGTGCCCGGCGTGGGCCGGAAGATCGCCAAGACCATTCCAAGCATGGCCGATACCGCGGCGGCCGACGCGGTGCTCGCCCTGTGCCGCGATCGCGGCGTGGAGATGCTGGTGGAGGGCGGCGCCGGCTATCCGCCCCTGCTGGGCCGGATCTCCGACCCACCCGGGCTACTGTTCGCACGTGGGTCGATCGAGCCCTGCGACTCCCTGGCGATCGCCATCGTCGGCTCGCGTCATGCGACGGCCTACGGCCGCCGGGTCGCCTGGCAGCTCGCCGGCGGGCTCGCCCGGGCGGGATACACGATCGTCAGCGGCCTGGCGCGGGGCATCGACGCCGCCGCCCATCGCGGCGCGCTCGACGCGGGCGGCCGTACCCTCGCCGTGCTCGGCAGCGGCGTGCTCAACATCTATCCGCCGGAACACGCCGATCTCGCGGTCGAAGTGATGGCCCACGGCGCCCTGCTGGGCGAGGCTCCGCCGCTGGCGTTCCCCCAGCCGGGCTGCTTTCCCCAGCGCAATCGGATCGTGTCGGGCCTGTCCTTGGGGGTGATCGTCGTCGAGGCCGCGGAGCGATCCGGCGCCCTGATCACCGCGCGGCTGGCCGGGGAACAGGGCCGGGAAGTGTTTGCCGTGCCCGGGCCAATCGACGCGCGGCTGTCTCGAGGCTGCCACCAACTGATCAGGGACGGCGCCCGGCTCGTGCAGGGCATCGACGACGTGCTCGACGAACTCGGCCCCCTGTGCGAAGCGACGCAGGCGGCCGACGGCCGCCGGGTGCACGCGCCGGCCGAACTGCGGCTCGACGACGTCGAGCGGCAGGTGCTCGCCGCGTTCGACGGCGAAGCGGACGGGGCGACCCGCGCGGCGGCGATCGACGACGTGGTCGCGGCCAGCGGCTTGGCCACGTCGCAGGTTCTGGCAACGCTCGGCGTGCTGGAGATGCGTCGCATCCTGCGGCGGCTGCCGGGCAACCGTGTCGAGCGGATGTGACGGCGGACCAGCGTGTGTCTCCCGGGCGGGTTGGGATGTCAGACGCGGCTCACGATGGGCGTGTGGGTGCTCGGCTTCTCCATTCCGACGGCGGCGCGTACAATCCGCCGCATGGACACAGCACTCTTCCACCGCGCCGAAGCGATCCGGGCCCGCCTGCTCCAGCTGCGGGACTCCCTTTGACTGGGAGGGACGCAAGCAATCCGCCGCGCGGCTCGAAGGCGCCATGGGCGAGGCCGACTTCTGGAGCAATTCAGAGAAGGCCCAGGCCACGGTCGCGGAGCTGAAGACGGTCAACACGGTGCTCAAGCCGCTCGATGAAGCGCTCGCCGTGGGCCGAGATCTCGAGGCGCTCGAGGAACTGGCCCGCGAGGACGAGTCGCTTGAAGGGGAGTTGGCGGCCGAGGCAGATCGCCTGACGAGGCTGGTCGACGCCCTGGAACTCGCCTCGCTCCTTTCCGGGCCGCACGACGCCAGCGACGCCCTGGTTTCGATCCATGCCCGTGACGGCGGCACCGACGCCAATGACTGGGCCGAGATGCTCCTGCGGATGTACTCGGCCTGGGCTTCGAAGCACGACTACACGGTGGAGCTGCTCGACCGTCAGGACGATGCCGTCGCCGGCATCCAGAGCGCCACCGTGGCGATCAAGGGGCCGTGGGCCTACGGCTATCTCAAGGGCGAGACCGGCATCCACCGGCTGGTGCGGATCAGCCCCTTCAACTCCGAAGGCAAGCGGCAGACGAGCTTCGCGGCGGTGGACGTGGCCCCGGAGATCGCGGATGACGACACCGAGGTGGAGATCAAGGACGAGGACATCCGCGAGGACGTGTTCCGGGCCAGCGGCGCCGGCGGCCAGCACGTCAACAAGACCTCCAGCGCCATCCGCCTCACCCACTTCCCCACCGGCATCGTCGTGCAATGCCAGAGCGAGCGCAGCCAGCACAAGAACCGGGCCACGGCGATCAAGATGCTGCGGGCCCGCATCGCCAGGCTTCAGGAAGAGAAGCGGGAGGCCGAGCAGCTCGCCCGCTACAAGCAACAGCCGAAAACCGGCTTCGGATCGCAGATTCGCAACTACTTCCTGCACCCCGACCAGCGGGTCAAGGATCAGCGAACGGGCCACTACGTCGGCAATTTCCAAAGCGTGCTCGACGGCAACCTGGACGGCTTCTTCGACGCCTACCTGCGGTGGAAGGCCTCCGGGTCGGCCCCTGAGGCCGGCGGCGACGAATGATCCGCCGCTGGACGGCCGTTGGGGCCGGGGATACGATCATGGGTCCCATCTGTCCGTGGAAAAAGCCCTCCAGGGCCTTTTTTCACATTGGCCGAGCGGTGGAAAAGCCAAGGTTTTCCACGCTCGGCTGGCGCCGCATCCTGCGGCGGCAGACGTGTGCCACAGTCTGCTAGCGCCCGAGTAGAACCGTAAGGATCCCCATGGCGGAAAAAGAACAGGCCCTCGAAGTGGAAGGGGTCGTCACTCAGGCCCTCGCCAACACGCGGTTCCGCGTGCAGATCACGGGCGGCCACATCGTCAACGCCCACGTCGCCGGTCGGATGCGAAAGAACTTCATTCGCATCGTGCCGGGCGACAAAGTGAAGGTCGAACTCTCCCCCTACGACCTCACCAAGGGCCGAATCACGTTCCGCGAGCGGTGATTGCTGGCTTCACGGCTGCACGGCCATCCATGGCCCGTGCAGCCTTGGCCCGCCGTGGTCGCAGCCAAGGTGCGACCAGCCGGGCGTTGGCTCGCCCTCCTGGCGAGCCTCGCCGTAAGCGCGGCCCTTTGGGCCTGGCACTCACACAAAAAGCCCCCGGCGGAAGCCGGGGGACTCCGGGTGGCATGCCTTCCCGCGTGCCATGCGGTGCAGGTTCGAGCCGGGGAATCACGTGCCGTCGTGCGGGGTGAATGACGGGGTGGTCTTCAAGCCCGGAGTCCCCGGGCTCCCGCCCGGGGCTTCTCGGGCCGGTGACGGGACCGATCCCTTGTTCACGGGTCGGCAAAACACGATTCGCAGCCGGATTCCAGCAGCGACGATGCTCTGTCAAGCCACTCAGCGCACCATCCATAGGCGCACGCTCAGGGAATACGCGCCGCCTCACCGGAAACATGGCCGCATTCCCTCGGCTCACGCCTCGGGCTTCAAGGGCACAGGAGCGGAACTCCGGAGCAACGACGACGCCCTCTCCTGGAGCCGCGGCTTCCGACCTTCAAATCCGGCATGTGGCTCCACCATCCGCATTCGCAAGCCTGGAGGCGTGCGCCACTGTAGCGGCGGTCTCCGACCATCGGTTTTGGCAGCCGCTATGCCGACTCTTCGGGCGGCGACGCATCGCTCGGCGGCTCGGTCGCATCCTTCGACTCGAAGAACTGCTTCAGGTCGCCGAAGGTCCGCAGCGGCTCCTTGCCCGTCTTCATGGCCTTCGTGAGCGGCTTCGGGGGACCGCTCGGGCCGCTGGCCACGTACGTCCGCGGTCCCTGCTCCCGTGCCGGGCGCGACCGCTGCTGGCCGCGGCCCCCAGCCGGCCGGGGTGGCCGCGGCGGTCGCTCGCCCCCCTGTCCGCCGCCCGCCGGCGCGGGCCGCTGTTCATGAGCCGCCGCGTCTTTGGGTTCCTGTCCGCCGCGAGCCTTGCGCGACTCCTGGCGTTCCTTGGCCTGCCGCTGCCGTTCCCGTTCAGCCGGGGCGATCATCGTCAGCGCCACCCGGCGCCGAGCCTTGTCGAGTTCCAGCACCCAGACCGGCACGATCTGGCCGACGCTCACGACATCGTGCGGATCCCGGACGAAGCGGCTCGACAACTGGCTGATGTGCACCAGACCGCTGTCGTGCAGACCGATATCGACGAAGGCGCCGAAGTCGACGACGTTGAGCACGGCCCCGAGCAGCTCCATGCCGACTTCGAGATCCTCGAGCTTCAACACGCCCTTCTTGAAGAACGGCTTCGGAAGATCGTCGCGCGGGTCACGGCCGGGCCGCTTGAGCTGCTCCACGATGTCGGCCAGCAGCAGCCGGCCCACCCCGAGCTCGTCGGCCAGGGCCACGAGGTCCAGGGCTGCGGCCCGCTCGGCGATCGCCTCGGCCTGCTGGCGGTTGGCCAGGTCGGCGGGGCCGCCGCCGATCCGCTCCAGCACCCGCTGGGCGACCGCGTAGCTCTCGGGGTGGATCCAGGTCGCGTCGAGCGGGTTGGCGCCCGCGGCAATCTTGAGAAACCCGACCGCCTGCACGAACGCCGCCTCACCGAAGCCCGGCACCTCCAGAAACTGCTGCCGCGACGTGAACGGACCGTTCTTCGTCCGCCATTCGTGGATGTTCCGCGCCGTCGCCTGATTCAATCCCGACACGTACCGGAGCAGGGCCGGGCTGGCGGTGTTCGCGTCGACGCCGACGTAGTTCACGCAGCTCTCGACCACCTGGTCGAGCGAGGCGTGCAGATGCCGGGCCTTGACGTCGTGCTGGTAGAGGCCGACGCCGATGTTGGCCGGCTCGATCTTCACCAGTTCCGACAGCGGATCCTGCAGCCGGCGGCCGATCGAGATCGCACCGCGAACGGCAGCCTCGTGCTGGGGCAGCTCCTCGCGGCCGAAGGCGCTCGTCGAGTAGACGCTCGCCCCCGCCTCGTTGACGATCACATAGGCGACGTCGAGCGCCCGGAGCTCCCCCGCCACGAGTTCGGCCACGAGCGATTCGGTCTCGCGGCCGGCCGTGCCGTTGCCGATGGCAATCACCGTGCAGGCATGGGCGTTGACCAGTTCCACGATCCGGCGGGCGGCCGCGGCCCGTTTCTCCGGCTTGCCGATGATGTGGAGCACGGCGTGCTCCAGCGGCGTGCCGCACTCATCGAGGGCGACCGCCTTGCAGCCGCTCTTGAATCCGGGATCGAGCGCCAGCACGCGGCGGCCGGTCACGGGGGACTGGAGGAGCAGGTTGCGCAGGTTGCGGGCGAAGACCTCGACGGCATGGGCCTCGCAAAACTCGGTCATTTCCCTGCGGATCTCGCGTTCCAGGCTCGGCAGCACCAGTCTGGCGAGCGAGTCGCGGCAGCAGTTGCGCAGGAAATCGGCGTGCGGATGACCCGCGGGCACGAGCAGTTCCTCCGCGGCGGCCTGCAGCTCTTCCTGTGGGCCCTCCACGCGGACCTTGAGCAGTTTCGCCCGCTCGCCGCGGTTGATCGCCAGGACGCGGTGCGGCGGCACCCGCTGGATGTGCTCCGCATAGTCGAAATAGTCGCGGTAGTGCTTCTCGTCCTTGGTGAGGGCCTTGCCCGTGGTTTCCACGCGCTGGCTCTTGAGCTGCGCCGTGCGGTGCAGGATCGCCCGCAACCGCTGCCGCAGATCCGCCCGTGCGCTGAACTCCTCCGCGATGATGTGGCCGACACCGAGCAAGACATCGGCGATGGCGGGAACCTGGGCGTCGGCATCGACGAAGTCGGCCGCCCGCGCATCCAGAGCGCCGACCGCCGGATCCCCGCCGACGATCTCGCGGGCCAGCGGTCCGAGCTTGCGCTGCCGGGCCACCTCCGCCAGGGAGAGCTTCCGCGGCTTGAACGGCAGGTAGAGGTCCTCCAGCTGCTTCGGGCTCTCGGCCGCGGCGATCGCCGTCTCCAGTTCGGGGGTCAGCCGCCCCTGGCCCTGCACCGTCCGCAGGATGGTCTGCTTGCGATCGGCCAGTTGCCGCGCCTTGCCGAGAGCCGCGGCGATCCGCCGCACGTCCTCCTCGTCGAGGCCGCCGGTCTGGTCCCGGCGATACCGCGTGATGAACGGGATCGTGTTGCCGGCGTCCAACAGGAGCGCCGTCGCCTCCACCCGCGCGACGGGCATGCCGAGGCGGTGGGCGATCCGCCCCAGGTCGATGACCGCAGTGATCGCTGTCGATCCCATCCGTCTCGCGAGCCGGCGGCCATGAACCCCGCCACCGATCCGCGCAGTTCTCCTCCGCAATCCCCCGTCCGCGCGACTGTGCGGGCAAACGGCGGGATCTGGATCATTTCCATGAATCTAGGGGGATGCGTGAACGGGTGTCAAACGCCCGCCTCGGGACGTCGGCCGGCCCATCGGCGCCCAGCTTGCCTCGCTTCTCCCGTTCCGCATGGCGCAAGCCGCGCGCCTGGCCTTGACTCCCCTGCGCCAAGTCGCCTATTTCCCGCCCTTCGTGCCCGCGGCCGGCTCGCCGGCGGCGGGCACGCGGATCCCGTCCCAACCGCCACATTCCCCTCCAGCGGATCGGTCGATCATGACGATCACGAAACCCGAAGGATGACCCGCCGGACGCGCGATGATCGCGCCGCCCGCACGGCAGCAGCGCCCCCTGGAGTTCCAGCCACGATGATCCGCCAGACGACGACCTCCGCCAGCCCCGCCCCAGCCACCTCGGCGCCCGAGGAAGCCTTGCTGCCGTCCGTGCCGCTCCTGGCCCTCGACCGGCAGCACGCGGCGCTGCGGGAGCAGATCCGGGCGGCGATCGACCGCGTGGTGGACTCCGGACGATTCGTCCTCGGTCCCGACGTGAACGACCTCGAGGCGGAACTGGCCCGGGCGCTCGACGTGCCCCATGTCATCTCCTGCGCGTCCGGCAGCGACGCCCTGCTGTTGGCGCTGATGGCGCTCGGCGTCGGCGCCGGCGACGAGGTGGTCGTGCCGAGCTACACGTTCTTCGCCACCGCCAGCGCCGTGACCCGCCTGGGCGCGGTGCCGATCTTCGCCGACATCGATCCCCAGACGTACCTCGTCGATCCGATTGACGTGGAGCGGAAGATCAGCCGCCGTTGCAAGGCCATCGTCCCGGTTCACCTCTTCGGCCGGACGGCCGACATGGACGCCCTGCTGCCGATCGCGAAGCGAGCCGGCGTGCCCGTGGTGGAGGACGCCGCACAGTCGATCCTCTCCACCTGGCACGGCCGCTGCTCCGGGGCCCTCGGCGACGTGGGCTGTTTCAGCTTCTATCCCACGAAGAACCTCGGTGGCATCGGCGACGGCGGTTTTCTGACGACGACCCGTGACGACATCGCCAAGTCGCTCAAGCTGCTTCGCGTCCACGGGATGGAGCCGCGGTATTACCACCAGCTGATCGGGATCAACAGCCGACTCGATTCGATCCAGGCGGCGGTCCTGCGGGTCAAGCTGCCGCACCTCGACGCCTGGTCCACCGCTCGGCAGGTCAACGCCGCGCGGTACGGCGAACTGTTCGCCGCCGCCGATCTCGCCGGCTGCGTCACGGTGCCCGGAGAGGAGCCGCGCGGCCGGCACGTGTGGAATCAATACGTCGTTCGCATCGCCGCCGGCCAGCGCGATGCGCTGCGTGCCCACCTCGCCGCCCACGGGGTCGGCAGCGAGATCTACTATCCCGTGCCGCTCCACGTGCAGCAGTGCTTCGAGCACCTGGGATGGCGGACGGGCGATCTGCCGCACACCGAGCAGGCGGCGACGGAAACCCTGGCCCTGCCGATCTTCCCCGAACTGACGGCCGCCGAGCAGCGGACCGTCGTCGCCCGGATCGCGGAGTTCTTCCACGCCTCCCGACCGGCGGCGACCATCCCCGCCACCGAAACGCTTCGCGGTCCGCACTTCCTCCGCCGCGCCGTGGGCAAGGCCGACGAAGTCCGTTCCTGAACGCTCCGCAAACGGCCCGTCAGGCGTCCTTGTCCGGATCGAAACGGCGGCTCGGGCGACAGACGATGAAGGTGCCCAGGGCGATGAGCAGGCCCATCAGCAGGTAGGCCAGAAGGTATTTCGACATGCGTGCGGCCCGCGGACGGGGAGGGTAGGATGCTGGCCGGTTTCGGCCCCGCACCCGCCCGACACTCTATCCGAAGATGGCCCCGAAGACGAAACGCATGCCCAAGGCGGCGGCCGGCACACTGCCGCCGGTCGATCGCAAGACCCGCTCGCTGATCATCGAGCTGGCCGACCAGGTGGCCGCCGCCGCCGACAAGCGCCGCGACCCACACCTCGACATCCCCACCCGCAGCCTCTCGAACGTCCGCTTCAACAAGGCGCGGAAGATCATCGAGATGGGGGGCCAGACCAACCGGCGGCAGCTCTTCAACCTGGCGCAGGCCAAGAGCTACATGCAGACCCTGCTCGTGGCCACCGGCTGCAAGCAGCTCATCGACCAGCAGAAGACCACCAGCATCCGCGGTCTCTACTACCTGCTCAAGCACACGATCGAGGGCACCCGCGAGGAGACGTTCGCCACGCAGGAGGAGTGCGACCCGATCATCGAGGACCTCGAGGTCACGCTGGAGAGCCTCCGCGAGGAACTGCACGTCTACGCCAGCAACCGTGGCGGCATGGTGGGGCCGATCACGCTCATCGACTCGGGCGACGAGATCGACTGCTCGCGCATGGGATCGGGCGGCTACTCGATTCCGTCGATCGTCGAGGCCGACATCGTCAAGTTCAAATCCTGCGACGCGAAGTTCATCCTCCACGTCGAGAAGGACACGGTCTGGCGGCGGTTCAACGAGGACAAGTTCTGGCGGAAGCACCAGTGCCTGCTCACGCATGGCGGCGGCCAGCCTCCCCGGGGCGTCCGCCGCATGCTCTACCGGCTCCACAACGAGCTCAAACTGCCCGTCTACTGTCTGCTCGACAACGATCCCTGGGGCTACTACATCTACTCGGTGCTCAAGCAGGGCTCGATCAACCTGGCCTACGAGTCGAAGCGGATGGCCATCCCCGAGGCCCGCTTCCTCGGCATCCGCTCCCGCGACTACCAGCGGTGCAAGCTCTCCCCGAGCGTGCAGATCGCCCTCAACGACACCGACATCAAGCGGGCCAAGCAGATCGCGGCCTACCCGTGGTTCGCGGGCAAGAAGGCCTGGCAGAAGGAGATCGAGACCATGCTCGCCAACGGCTTCAAGCTGGAGGTGGAGTCGCTGATCTCGAAGGACATCAGCTACGTGACCGACACGTACACGCCCGAGCGGCTCTCGGAGGCCGACTGGCTGGATTGAATTCACGCCTGCGGGGCCATCCATGGCCCCCGCAGGCTTGGCCCGGCGTGGTCGCAGCCAAGGTGCGACCAGCCGGGCAGGCGGTCGCACCTCCGGGCGACCGTGCCGCCGCGGAGCGGCGGCTCGACGACGCTTCGATCCGAGCCGCATTGGGCCGCAGCACGCAGCGCGGCCTGCGGCCGCTGCGTGCGAGTCATCCGCGCACATCACGCCCGCTGCTAGGAAGCCCGAAGCGGAAGCTGAGGGAATACGCGGCGCCTTTCCGGAAACATGGCCGCATTCCCTCGGCTCACGCCTCGGGCTTCAAGGGCACCAAGGCGGAACCAAAAAAGAACAAAACAACCAACCACCGTCGTGACCCGCTGCCAGAAATCACGAAACGCAAAACAGCTCACGCTCGAGCCTCGCCCACGAACGGCTCCTGCACGCCAACCGTCAGGGCGGGGTTGCCCATGCCCCAGGAGCCGGCGTGGCTGACCAGCGGAGGCATGGATGCCGAAGCGCAGGCAGCCTCGAGAGAGCGGTGGCCACGATGGCCACCGCGAACGTCCGGCGATGGGGCGTGGGCAGCCCCGACCAGCGCCACGCATGAGGTTCACGTATGCTGCGTACGCTGCGGAAAGACGCGTCGCCTCACCGGAAACATGGCCGCATTCCCTCGGCTCACGCCTCGGGCTTCAAGGACACCAGGGCGGAACCAAAGAAGAACAAAACAACCAACGACCGTCGTGACCCGCTACCGGGAAAGCTTGAAGCGCCATGCGGCTCACGCTCGAGCCTCGCCCACGAATGGCTCCTGCACGCCAACGGTCAGGGCGGGGTTGCCCATGCCCCAGGAGCCGGCGTGGCTGACCAGCGGAGGCATGGATGCCGAAGCGCAGGCAGCCTCGAGAGAGCGGTGGCCACGATGGCCACCGCGAACGTCCGGCGATGGGGCGTGGGCAGCCCCGACCAGCGCCACGCATGAGGTTCACGTATGCTGCGTACGCTGCGGAAAGACGCGTCGCCTCACCGGAAACATGGCCGCATTCCCTCGGCTCACGCCTCGGGCTTCAAGGACACCAGGGCGGAACCAAAGAAGAACAAAACAACCAACGACCGTCGTGACCCGCTGCCGGGAAGCACGAGGCGCAATACCGCTCACGCCTCCTCGCGGAGCAGCGGCGGGGGCTCCTCGAAGTCCTCGAGTTCCGGCGGGAGCTGCAGCTGCCGCATCGTCTCGTCGGTCTTCCGCATGCCCTCGGCCACCTCGTCCACCCGCTGGGCGATGTCGCTCACGTCACGCTTCGCCACGGAACCCTCCGCGAGGGCGGCGATCTTGGCCTCCAGCCGCTCGACCTCCGCTCCCACCACGTCGAGCTTCCGCCGCGCCTCCTCGATGTTGGCCAGCCGCTCGCGGCTCGTCTTCAGGTGGTCCTCGAGGGCCGCCCGCATCTGCGCATCCCCCTCCGCCGGCAGCCGCGCCAGCCGCCGCTCCAGGTCGGCGATCCGCGCCCGGATCGAGCCGTCGTCGGTGTGGTCGAGGAACTCGGAAAGATTGGCGGCCCCCCAGATCATCCGCAGATAGCCCCACAGCAGCCTGTCCAGCGACTCGAGCGTGCCACCGTCGGGCCCGCGGGCGTCCGGCCCCCGCATGCTGCCGGCCAGTTCCAGCAGCTTCAGGCAATGGTCGCGGAGCTGGTCGAACCGGGCGAGCAGCGGCCGCGGCAGCCGCTTGCGAATCCGCTCGTAGGCCTCGCGGGCGCCGACGGCCTCGGCGGCACGGCGGGCCTTGGCGCCCTGGGCCTCGACAGCGCTGCGGAACCGATCGTTGGCGAGCATGCTCGCCAGGTAGAAGACCTCGGCGGCGACCACCAAGGGCAGGACCACGCCGGGAAACCCGCTGATGAACGCCGCCGCGACGCCGCCACCGAAGAGGAGCAGGTTCCACTTCGTGGTGAAGGCGGTCTTCAGGTAGGCACCAAAACGCTCGAACACTAGCGGAGGGCTCCATCAGGCCGCTTGGCGGCCGCCTCGACCTGCTCGATCCGGGCGTGCAGGGCGTTGACGTGCTCGTGGAACCAGGGCTCCGACTGGGTTTCACGGGCGGGAGCCGAGGCGGCCGGCATGCGGATCTCCTCGGCGATCCGCCCCGGCGTGGTCGCCATCACGAACACGCGGTCACCCAGATACACCGCCTCCTCCACCGAGTGCGTCACGAACAGCACGGTCGCCTGCACCTCCCGCCACAGCTTCACCAGCAGGTCCTGCATGTCGAGCCGCGTCGCCGGATCGAGGGCCCCGAAGGGCTCGTCCATGAGGATCACCCGCGGCCGCAGGATGAGCGTGCGGGCGATCGCCACCCGCTGCCGCATGCCGCCGGAGAGCTCGTGCGGATACTTCGTCGCGTCACGCCGCGGGTCGAGGCCGACCTTGGCCACCCATTCGCGGGCCTCGGCCTCCCGCTGCCGGCGGGGCACACCGTGGCACTCGAGGCCGAAGGCGACGTTGTCGAGCACGGTGCGGTTGTCGAAGCTCGTGTAGTCCTGGAACACCATGCCGCGGTCGGCCCCCGGCCCGACGACCTCGCGGCCCAGCACCTTCACCGTGCCGCTCGTCGGGGGGTGCTGCGGCCCGAGGCCGGCGACGAGCCGGAGCACCGTGCTCTTGCCGCAGCCGCTGGGGCCCAGGAACGAGGAGATCTCGCCGTGGTCGGCCACGTCGGGGATCGTGAAGCTCACATCCGAGATCGCCACGGACTCCCGCGGCGTGCCCTGGCCGTAGATCTTGGTCACATTCCGGAACTCGACGGCCGCCGGCCGATCGGTCGCCGCGCCGGGCACGACCGCGGGAGCCGGCTCCGCGGCTGGCTGCGGTGCTGGCGTCTGCTCGCTCATGCCACGGCCTCCGCGGGGGCGGCCGCGCCGTGCAGCACGCGGCGCAGCAGCTTCGGCAGCCAGCCGCGGCCGCCGTAGCGATGGGGAAACAGGTCGCACTGCAGCCACCACAACAGCCGGTCGATGGCGTAGGCGATCAGCGGGATGACCACGAGCACGATCAGGATCGGCTCCCGCTCCCCGCGCCGCTGCGAGACGTTGATCAGGTCGCCGAGCCCGCCGGTGTCACCGCCGAGCTTCACCACCTCGGCCAGCATCACGTAGCCGAAGGCGATGCCGAACAGCAGCCGCAGCGAGTTGAAGATCGCGGGCGCCGCCAGCGGGACGAGCACCTTGAGGATGATCTGCAGCCGCGAGGCCCCGAGGGTGCGGGCCGTGTCCACGTACCGCTCGGGCACCTCCAGCACGGCCGCCGCCGTGTCACTCACCACGAAGGCCACGCTGGCGATGAACAGGAACATCACCTTCTGGAACTCACCGATTCCAAAAAAGAAGAACGTCAGGGGAATGAGGGCCGCCACGGGGATGTTGCGGCCGAAGATCGTGAGCGGGGCCACGAAGGCCCGCACGGCGGGAAAGCAGGCGGCCCACACGCCCAGCGGCACGCCGACGAGCCCGGCAAGCCCGAAGCCGAGCACGACCCGCTTGAGCGTCACGAGCGTGTTGGCCACGAGCCGCCGCTCGCCAAAGGCGGCCGGCACCGCGGAGAGCGTCTCCGCGGGGCTCGGCAGCGTGGCGGGGCTGATGAACCGGCTCTCCGCGTCACCGGCCGTGGCCACGAACCACAAGGCGGCGACGCTCGCCACGCACGTCAGCCCCCAGAGGAAGGCCGTGCCCGGCCCGGCCGCGCCGCGGAGCGGCCGGGCCGGCACCGACGGCGGCGCCGGGGCGGTCGCGGGCGTCATTCCTTCTCCGCAGCGTAGACCTTGATCTCCACCCGCCGGTTGAGCGCGTGGTTGTCGGGGTGGTCGTCATCCGCCGGGCGTTCCCAGCCGAGACCATCCACGGCGAAGCGGTTGTCGTCGAACTTGAACTTCCCGACGAGGGCGTCCTTCACGGCCCGGGCCCGCTGCAGCGAAAGCTCGCGGACCATCGCCGCGGGCACGGCGCCGCGCATCGAGGCGTCGGTGTGCCCTTCGACCACGATCCGGGCGTTGCCGAACTGCTTGGCGAGCATGCCCGCCTCGTCGAGCACCGCGTCGACGCGGGGATCGTATGGCTCCTCCGTGTCCTTGCCATCGACCTTGCGGATCACCTTCTTCCGCAGGTCGGCGCTGTTTGGGAAGAAGTGGATCACGATCGTGTTGGTGAGGATCTCCTCGTTCTCGGCCCGAATCTGCTGCACCGTCTTCGGCGCCACGGCGGCCGTGTACTCATCCTGCGTCTCGGCATATTTGGGCTCGGCCCCGAGCTTTTGGATCACGGAGAAGTCCATCACCTGATCGAAGGACACGGGGTTGTTCGCGATCGCCCCGATCCGTCGGTAGAGCATGTAGGCCTGCTTCCAGATCCGCTCGAAGTTGGCCGGGTTGTTGCGATTGAGAAAGAACTGGTAGTTCTCGGCCCAGTTCGTGGAGTGGGCGTCGCCGAGCATCGTCAGCGCATCGGTCGCCGGGATCGCGTACCCGTCGGCCATGAGCTGGGCGACCTGGGTGCGGGCGGTCTCCGTCTTGAGTTCGGTCATGGCGTCGAAGATCCCGCGGACGATGGCCTCGATCTTGTCGGGGTGGTCCTTGGCGAAGTCGGCCCGGGCGAACCAGACGTCGGCGATCAGACGGTTGGCCGTCTGCGTGGTGACGAGCATCCGGTTGCCCTTCGCCTCGGCGAGGTTGTAGATGTCGGGAGCCCAGGAGACGCAGCCGGCGAGGCTCTTGTCGCGGCTGAAGGCCGCCGCCGCCTCGAAGGCCGTGTTGACGTACACCATCTCCACGTCGGCCGGCTGGAGGCCGCCCGCCACGAGCATGTTGAGGGCGAAGAACTGGCTCGGCGAATTCTGGGCCATCACCAGCCTCTTGCCGGCCAGATCCTTGACCGTCTTGATCGATTCGCGGACGACGATCCCGTCGCCGCCGTTGGAGAAGTCGACCTGCTGGAAGACGCGGGGCATGATCCGCGAGTCCTTGGCGAAACTGTCGATGAACAGGGGGAGCATGTCGAGCGTGGCCCAGCCGATGTGCACCTCACCCGCCGCGTAGGCGTCGCGCATCTGCACGGGGTCGTCGATGAGCACGAGCTCCACCTTGAAAGGCTTGCCCCCGGCCGCCTGCCAGACCTTGCCCGGCTTGAAGCCGTTGTTGGCCCGGATGATCGGCGCCCAGCCGGCCCACACGTTGAGGGCGAACTTGACGGTCTCGTCCTGGAGCGGCTTGTAGCCGCTCACGCCCTTGACCGGCGGCAGCCGCTCGGCCGGCTTGAACGTGTATTCCTTGACCGTCGTGGGCACGGAGACGTCAGGCGCCTCGGTCATGCCCTCGACGCCGCCGCCATCACCGCCACCGCCGGCCGGCCCACCCCCCGCCATCGGCCGCTGCCCGCCGACGGCACCGGGCCGGCCGAATCCGAAGGGCTCGAGCATGCCGGCCCGCCACGCGGAAAGCCCCACGAGGCCGAGGATCACGGCCCACACTGCCAGCCAGAAGGGAGCCTTGGGTTGACCAGCCATCGAGAAGCCTCGCGGAAAAGGGAAGGGTGCGATCGCGGACGGCGGCGCCGTCCCCGGGCGGCATCAGCCGCGGAAGACGGTCTTGGGCCGCGCCTTGCCGGCCATGTGCAGCGCGTGCATCAGGTCGTAGGCCGTGACCTCACAGAGCAGCCGGGTGACCTTCTCGTGAGCCTCGGGCGAGAGCAGCGGCTCGACCTCCTTCATGAGATCGACCACCCGCTTCTCCTGAGCCGCGAGCTCCTTCGATTCGACCACCGCGTCGGAGATGGCGTCGATGAAGGAGTCGAGCTTGCGGGCGTACTCGGCGAGCAGCGGCGCCTCGGTGGCGTCGTCGAACCAGGGGGTCTTGCCTGCGGATGCCTGGGCCATGGTGAAGTCTCCTGCGAGGGGTCTGGGAAACGGGCGGGGGCGGTCGGGCCGGCGGTCGTCAACTTCCGATCACTTCGCGGATCGCCGCGAGCCGCTCTTGCAGGTGGGACCGGCCGCCGGGCTGGCCCACCTTCTCCTTCCAATGGTCGGGGAGGAACCGCTTCTCCGTGCATTCGAGCACGGCGGCGATCTCCTGCATCTCCTTCTCCAGGCCCTGCGCGGAAGGCATGAAGTCGTCGAGCGCGGCCTTCAGGTCCTCGGCCGTGATCATGGCGGGCGCCGGCTGGCCCGCGTCGGCGGCCCGGTCGAGGCCCTTGCGCCGCGCGGCGAGCACGATGCTCTCGATGTCGGCGCCGGACAGGCCGAGCGCAAGGTCCACCGGCCCCGGCAGGCCGGGAGCCAGCGGCACGCGACACTTCCGCGCCATCGCCGTGAACATGGCGTCGATCTCGGCCTGATCGTGCGGATAGAAGAGCGGGATGTGCACCTCCGCCCTCCCCTGCCGCTTGAGGTCGATCGGCAGCAGGTCGGGGCGGCTCGTGAGCAGCATCCACACGATCTTGCCGCGGTAGCGGGTGTCGCCCATCTGCCGGGCGATCATCGAGAACACGCGGGCCGACGTGCCGGAATCACCCCCCTGCTCCCGGTTGCCGAGGGCCGCATCGGCCTCGTCGATGATCACGACGACGGGCCCGAGGCTGCGGAGGACGTCGAGGGCGTGCTCGAGATTGCCCTCCGTCTCACCCACATACTTGCTGCGGAAGTTCTTGAGCACCGCACACGGGATGCCGACCGAGCCGGCATAGCATTCGGCGATGAAACTCTTGCCGGTGCCGACCGGGCCGCAGATCAGGTAGCCCATCGGGGCGCTCTCGAACTGGCCACGCCGGATCGCCCGGGCATCGGCCTGGAGCCGGTCCTTGGCGGCCTCGTGGCCGGCGACGGCGTCGAGCGTGAGCCGCGGCTGGATGAACTCCACCAGCCCGTGGCACGACCGCTCGATGAGGTCCTTTTTCTTGGCGGCGAACTCCGGGCCGTCCGGAGGGCTGCCCTCCCGGGCGGAGAGGGCGATCACGGCCCGCAGGCTCTCGAGCGTCAGGCCAGCCGAGAGGGCGGCCGCCCGCTTCACCGCGTCGGTCCGCTCCGCCGGCATGCCCACGGCGGCGGCGGCGGCCAGGGCGAACCGCTCCCGCTCCGCCCCGTCGGGCAGGGGCACGTCGATCGCCGTCACCGCCGGATTTGCGACCAGCCGCGGATGCATCTCGGCGAGCGCGTCGGTCAGCAGAACGACCGCCACGTTCACCCGCCGCAGCAAGGGATTGGTCGCCCACGCCAGGATTCTCACCAGCCGCCCGGCGCCGCCTCGGGCACCGGCCGCGGCGTCGCCCGCCGGCGCCAGATACTGCGCGTAGTCGAGCACCACGGCGATCCGCTTCCGCTGCTCCGGCGGGTCGATGAGATTTCGCTCCAGGATCGCGTCGATCGCGGCGATCGCCTGGTCGGGATCGCGCGGCCAGTTTGCGGCGTTGCCCAGCCGCTCGGTGAGCCACTGGGCCATCGTGCGCAGCCGCGTCGGGTCGGAGCCGGCCAGGGGGCGGAGGCCCTTGCCGACGTCGTAGCCAAGGACGACGTCCCAACGACCGAACATCTCCCGGGAGAGAAACTCGGGCACGGTGCCCCAGGCGTCGGCCGCCCCCTTGCCGTCGGCGGGCAGAGCCGCGACGGGCACGAGGTCGCGGACGTTTCCGTGCAGCATGAAAACGCAACTCGTGCCGGAGAGATAGGCATCGCCCAGCCGCTCCGCCCATGCCGGACACCAGTCCGGAAGCGCCGCCGCGGCCGCGGCGGCCGGCACGGTGCCCAGCCCGGAGGCGGGGGGCGGGCTTGCTGACTGGGAGATCTGATTCGTCACGAGCGACTCACCGCAGGAGGGAAGCGGGCCACGAACCGCGTCAGCCCGCGGTTTGCCTGAGTCGGTCGGTCCCGAGTTCCTTGTCGTCGGCCTTCACGCCGGCGGTCTCCGGGGTGACCATCCCCATCTCGATCTCGAACTCGCGCAGGGCGTTGTCGGCCATCGCCTTCTCGACCGCCTCCTCGCGTTTGATGTCCTCGAGCCCTTCGCCCGACAGATCGGCGGCCACCCTGACCTTCGCCCGATTGAGGCCGATCTTGTCCTGGATCACGTCCTCGATCTGGCCGAAGTCGGTGGTGATGTCGAAGTTGAAGCTCTGGGCAAGCTTGGCGAGCTCCGCCTCGGCCCGCGAGAGCTTCAGATCGGCGTCGTATTTGGCGATCTTGTTCTTGAGTTCCGAAAGCTTCTTGGTGGCGTGCTTCACCTTGGTGACATTGTTGTTGTAAGCGGTCTCGTGCATCTTGAGCTGGGACTCGTTCTCGGCGAGCTCCTTCTTCGCCTTTTGCAGCTCGAGGGCGAACTTCGACGCCGTCTCCCGTTCCCCCGCCTGGAGGTAGGCCTTGATGCGGGCCTCGAGCGAGGCGACGTGCTGCCGGTCACCATTCACCTGGCGGGTGACCCGCTCGACGAGGGCCCGGTACTGCTCCAGCCCCTCGCGGCCGTCCTTCATCTGATCGACGGCTTTGTCGTATTCATATTGCAGCTGGGCGATCGGATCGGCGGTCCAGAAGAAGTTGGCGATCTTGTTCATCTGGGCCGCGAGGGCCTTCCAGAGTTTCCCGAGGATCATCGGCGGTTCTCCGTTGCGAAGGGGCCGGGTGGCCGGATGGCTGGCGGCGGATCTTTGGCGGATCTTTACAGTAAGGTTTGATACCGGTGCCGCCAGGGTCCGTCAAACGTCCCGCAGCATCCGCGTCACCCGCCGAAAGGAGGCCCCCGTGCCACGTCCTTCCCGCCGTCGCTTCCTGGGCACGTCGACCCTGGCCGGAGCGGGCTATTTCGTGGCCGCCGGCAGCCGCCGGGCCTGGTCGCAGGCGGCCTCTGAGCGGCCCACGGTCGCCTGCATCGGCGTCGGCGGCAAGGGGGGCAGTGACGCCGACAACGCCGCGCTGTTCGGCGACGTGATCGCGATCTGCGACGTCGACCGCAAGACGCTGGAGAGCAAGGGCAACGGCGAGAAGTTCAAGGCGGCCGAACGGTTCACCGACTATCGCGAACTGCTCGCGAAGCACGGAAAAAAGATCGACATCTGCGTCGTCAGCACCCCTGACCACATGCACGGCCCGATCACGCTCGACGCCATGCGGCTGGGGATCAGCTGCTACACCCAGAAGCCGCTCACCCGCACGATCTACGAGGCCCGCCTGCTGGCGCGGGTCGCCGCCGAGATGGCCGGCAAGGGGGTCTGCACCCAGATGGGCAACCAGGGCACGGCCCTGCCGTCGTCGCGGGAAGCGATCGCCCAGCTTCGCTCCGGCGTGCTCGGTCCGATCCGGGAGGTCTACGCCTGGTCGAATCGCCCCGTCTGGGCCCAGGGCCCCGGGCGGCGGATGAACCTGCGCAAGTACCAGGCGCAGGCGATGGCCGAGATCGAGGAGACGGAGGAGCCGGACGCCTCGGCCGAGGACGTCGCGGGGATCGTCGCCGAGTTCGTGAAGAAGAAGCGGCAGGAAATCGACAAGGCGCTCGGGCAGCTCGACTGGAAGGCCTGGCTGGGCGTGGCGCCGTTCCGGGAATACTGGCCCGGTCTGTACCACGCCTTCCAGCACCGCGGCTGGTGGGACTTCGGCACCGGCGCCCTGGGCGACATGGCCTGCCACATCCTCACCGTGCCCTTCGCCGCCTGCGGCCTCCGCGATCCGATTTCGGTGGTCGCCCGCACGACGGGCCATGATTTCGACAGCTTCCCGGCGAGTTCGGTGATCAAGTTCGAGTTCCCGGCGACGGCCGAGCGGCCGGCGATCCCGTTCTGGTGGTACGACCGCAAGGGCAACAAGCCGCCGGCCGGGGTATTCGCGAAGTGGGGCATCGACAAGGTCGCCGACAGGGGCGTGCTCGTGATCGGCGAGAAGGGAGCCTTCTATTCCAGCGACGACTACTGCGGGAAGTACGAACTCAAGGGCGTGGAGAAGGTGCAGGCCGACTACGAGCCGGCCGAGGACACCGGCAAGGGCAACGACGCCAACAACATGTTCGAGTTGTTCCGCGCCAAGCAGGCGGGCGACCCGAAGATCGCCAGGTCGAACTTCATCGACCGCGCCGGACCACTCACCGAGACGATCCTGCTGGGCAATCTCGCCGTCTGGACCGCCGCCCGGGGAGGCGAGGGAGGCGCGATGGGCGACTGGGGCGAAAAGGTGGAGTGGAACGCCAAGAACCTGCAGGTCACGAACCTCGCCGCCCTCAAGACACGCCGCGTGGCCGATCTGGTCAAGCCCACGTATCCCGCCGGCTACACGCTCGACACCTGACATCCGGCTTTGGAGGCATCCATGCAGAGAATGAGTGCGGCGACGCTGTCGACGGGGCGGCTGTTCGTGGCGGCATGGCTGGGCTGCGCCGTCGCCTGCCCGCCGGCCGGAGACCGCCGCTCTTCGCCCCATCACAAGCCACGCGCCACCCCCGCGGGCTCTTCCGCGCAGGACCTCCGGGAGGCCTGGGGGAAATGCGGCGTCTGAGGCGTTTACCGCCGCCGTGATCGGGGCCGTTGAGTTTAGGACCAAAGCCACGGCCGCAATGTGTCGATTGTATGAGTCGAGTTGCTTGCGCCGACTGTAGCAGTCGGGGCGGCGGTCCCGATTTCGTCAACCAGGGCGACATTTTCAGCATGAATCGTGTGTTGTCTGGCCTGATCGCTGGTCGACCTCGGTGGCGCGGGGCGCGGGGGTCGGCGGCGGGATGGCTCCTTGCGGCCGTTGCCTGCGGTGCAGCTCTGGTGGCGCTCGAGAGGCCCGGGCATGGCATCGAGTTCGCGACACTGCTCGACGAAGCTGCCGACGAACCAGCCGCCATCGTCGGTCCCTCGGCACTCTTCGATCCGGATCTGCTGCTCGCCCAGCAGATCCAGGATCCGGCCATCGAGACCGTCGACGAGATGACCCGTCGCGGTAGCGGTGGCGGCAGCGGTGGCGGCGACAGGAGTTCCCTTGGCGAGCAGGTTCGCGAGCGGTGGGACAAGATCCGCGATCCGGCCATCGAGACGGTCGACGAGCAGACCCGCAAGAAGGACGACAAAGACAAAAAAGACGACAAGAAAGAAAAAAAGAAGAAGGAGTGGTACGACCGGATCAACATCCGCGGCTACACGCAGTTTCGCATCAACAGCGTGCTCTGGGACGACGAGGATCTCGCGCCCCCATACCTGCCGGGCGACCGCTCGGTGGCGCCGCTCAACCACTTCTTCATCCGCCGCTGTCGACTGATCTTCTCCGGTGACCTGAGCGATCGACTGTTCTTCTACATCCAGCCCGATCTGGCGGGCACCGTGCCGGGGGCCCCGGAAGGGGCGATCAACTATCTGCAGCTCCGGGACTGCTACGGCGACGTGTATCTCACGACCAACAAGGTGCACCGGGCGCGGGTCGGTCTGTCGAAGATTCCCTACGGCTGGGAGAACATGCAGTCGAGCTCCAATCGCATTCCGCTCGACCGCAGTGACTCGATGAACAGCGCCGTGCTGGGCGAGCGGCAATTGGGCGTCATCTATTACTGGACGCCCGAGTACGCACAGGACCTCTACAAGGAGGTGCTCGACGAGGGCCTGAAGGGCTCGGGCAACTACGGCGTGTTCGGCATCGGCGTCTACAACGGGCAGGGCGTGTCGAAGGCCGAGGCCAACAACAACATGCACATGGTGATGCGGCTCAGCTCACCGTGGAAGATGCCGGGCGGGCAAATCATGGAAGCGGGGGTGCAGGCCTACACCGGCCGCTACTCGTCTTACACCGGGCCGATCGTCACCACGACCGGCACCGTCACGCCCGTCATCGAGCCACCGAACGGCGTCGTCGACGAGCGGATCGGGGCCACGTTCGTCTACTACCCGCAGCCGCTCGGATTCGTCACCGAATGGAACACGGGCAACGGCCCGGAACTCGGCCCGGTGAACCCGCCGACCCGCCCGGTGATCTCCAGCCAGCCGTTGTCGGGCGGCTACATCCTCGTGAACTACAAGATCGACAGCGAGAAATACGGCACGATTTTCCCCTACTTCCGCTGGCAGACCTATCGCGGCGGCTATCTCTGGGAACGCAACTCCCCGGCCACCTACCAGGGCAACTTCAACCTGGGCATGGAGTGGCAATTCACGCCCCAGATGGAGCTCACCTGGGAATACGCCTGGGTGAACCAGACGAACACCGGCTCCAACTACAAGATCATCAATGGCCAATTCGCCCAGTTCCAGGGCGACCTGCTCCGCTTCCAGTTCCAGATCAACTACTAGTTGTCCGTGGAAAAAGCCCTCCGTGGCCTTTTTCCACTTGATCGACCGCAGGAAACGCCGAGGGTTTCCTGGGTCGATGGCCATCGCATCCTGCTCGGGCAGACTTTTTCCACAGCCTAATGGCTGGCGAAGTCTGCCGCCGCTGGATGCGGCGACAGCTGCCCACCCGGTACACTACCGGTTCAGCGCCGATCGGCGCATGAATCCCCCGCAGCCTGGTACGGAGACGCCCCCATGTGGCCCGCCGCCTTGCGTCAGCGATGGCCGAGACCGCTCGTTGTCGCCCTCGCCGTCGCTGCAAGCATGCACGGCGCTGCCAGCGGCGAGAACTGGCCCCAGTGGCGGGGCCCAAGGGGCGACGGCATCTCGCAGGCGAAGGGCCTGCCGGCCACATGGTCGAAGTCGAAGAACGTCGCCTGGCGGACGCCGCTTCCAGGCCGCGCCGGCGCCACGCCGTGCGTCTGGGACGACCGCATCTACCTGACGAGCAACGAGGGGGACGATCTCGTGCTCCTCTGCGTGGCGGCGGGCGACGGGAAGATTCTCTGGAAGAGAAAGGTGGCCGGCGGCAATCGGGACGCCCGCTCGGGCGAGGGCAACTCCGCCTCCCCTTCCCCGTCCACCGACGGCAAACACGTCTGGGTTTTCTTCAGCACGGGCGTGCTCGCCTGCTATTCGCGGGAAGGCGCCGAGGTCTGGAAGTTCGACGTGGCCGACCGATTCGGCAGGATCGACATCCAGTTCGGGATGACCTCGACTCCGGTGCTCGACGGCGACGCCCTCTACCTCCAGCTCATCCACGGCGCGATGAAGCTCGGCGACCAGACCCGCACGGGCAAGGTGGTCAAGCTCGACAAGGCGACCGGCCGGACGATCTGGGAGGTCGATCGCGTCACCGACGCGCAGTTCGAGTGCAAGCACTCCTACGCCTCTCCCGTCCTCTACCGCCATGACGGCCGCGAGTTCCTCGTCGTGCATGGGGCCGACTGCACGACCGGCCACGCGCTCGACGATGGCCGCGAGCTGTGGCGGTTCGGGGGGCTCAACGGCCCCACCGTCACCAATCCCAAGGCCAACGACAACACGTTCCGATTCGTCTCCTCCCCGGCGATCGCCCCGGGCACGATCGTGATCCCCACGGCCAAAGGAGGCCCGACGGTCGCGATCCGCGTGAACGACGAACTGCAGGGAGACTGCTCCACGAAGCCGGCGGTCGTCCGTTGGGTCAACCCGCTCACGCCCGACGTGAGCATCCCGCTCATCGCCGACGGACTCGTCTACCTCTTGCACAAGGATGGCAAGCTGCAGTGCGTGGACCTCGAGACGGGCAAGGATGTCTACGTCCAGCGGACCCATACCGGGCAGCACCGCACCAGCCCGCTGCTTGTCGAGGGGCGGATCTCCTTCGGGTCCAACGACGGATGGATTTCGGTAGTCAAGGCCGGCCGCGAGTTCGAGCTGCTCGACTCCGTCGATCTCGGCGGCGAAGCCGTCACCGCCTCGCTTTTCGTCGCCAACGGCACGCTTTACGTGCGGAGCTACGAGGCGCTCTATGCCATCCGGCAGGAGTGACCCCGCGGGCGTCTGGCTTTCTTCCCTCGACGCGGCGACTGCCTGGCGACGCATCGCCGACTCGCTCGCCGCCGCGGCCGGCTCGTCACGCCACCCTTTCCATCTGCTCTCGTTGGCGACCGTGAACGCCGACGGAGCGGCCGAGGCGAGAACGGTCGTGCTCCGCGGCTTTGATGAACCGAAACGGGAGGTTCGGTTCCATACCGACGCCCGCAGCGGCAAGGCGGCGGCCATCCGCCGTGACGCCCGCGTTAGCCTCCACTGGTATGCCCCCGAAATGAAGCTCCAGATCCGGATTCCCGCGACCGCGTCGATCCACCATGCCGATGACATCGCGCTGCACGCCTGGCGGGCCTCACCGCCGATGAGCCGCGCCTGCTACACGGCGGCCCATGCCCCGGGAGAGCCACTGGCGTCGTTTCCCGCGGCTCCATCGGCACCGGCCGCAGGCGACGACACCGGGCTCGCGAACTTCTGCGTCGTGCGGTGCCGTTTCGACTCGGTCGAACTGCTCACCCTCCACGCCGCGGGCCACGAGCGGGTGCGAATCGACGTCGCCTCAACCCCCGTCACATGGACGATTCTCGCCCCTTGAGGCAGCTCGATGCTGCACGCCTGGGGAGCCGGTTGGCGATCACTGCCGCGTGGGTCGAGCCCTTCAAGCGGTTCACGGCCAACCTGCAGTGGTAACTCATGGCGGTGGCCTGCGGCAGCCGCAGCTTTCTTGAGACTTCGGACAAAATCTCGGCGCCCGTCAGCGTCGGATGTCGCTCGCGGTAAAGTTCCACGATGGCCTCGCCGACGCCGCGGGATGCCACCGCTCCAAGCACCACGTTGGCATCGAGGACGACCTTCAAGAACGGGCCGTGAACAAGCCTTCGTCGGCGAGCAGTCCCTGCACCTCGACGCAGGGGCGAACCTTTCTGCGGATTCCCCGAAACCGCTCGCCGGTTAAGTGCCGGGACAGTAGGCAAATCCGCCACGCCGGCCCCCCACCGACAATAAGGTGACGGCGCAGCGTGTCTTCGCGAACAGTGTCCAGGCATTCGCGGAGCCGAGGCCGAACGGGCACCGGGAAAATCAGGATCGCGTGGACGGCGAGATTCCCAAGACCGTTGACGCTGGCGAGCCTGGCAGGCCTCCTCGCCGCGAGAGACTCTGGCGGGGGGCAAGCCCTCGGCCCCGACCGGCCACGACGGCGGGCGGGCTGGCCGGCCTGGAAAAGCGACCTTGGTTTTTCGGCCGCGAAAACGGTCCGTTGCCCGTGATCGGCCTGGCGCTCGCTTTACAGGATAGAGAACCGCATGGTGCGAGACTCACTATCCAAGAAGGAGCAGGCGATCATGGGCGGCATTGCAACGACTTCCCTGGACTCGGCGGCCAGGCCGGGGCGGCTTTTGGACCGGATTCGGCACGCGGCACGGTTGCGGCATTTGGCGACCAGCACCGAGAAGGCCTACGTGCACTGGGCGAAGCGGTTCGTGCTTTTTCACGGCCGCAGGCATCCGCAGGACATGGCTGAACCAGAGGTCAACGCCTTCCTGACACACCTGGCCGTCCACGAGCACGTCGCGGCTTCGACGCAGAACCAGGCCTTGGCGGCATTGCTTTTCCTGTACGCGAAAGTTCTCGGCCGGCCTCTGGAGCGCATGGAAGGCATCGTCCGTGCAAAACGGCCCAAGCGGCTGCCGGCCGTCCTCACGCCAGACGAGGTGCGTCGTGTTCTGGAATGCATGACCGGGGAGCACTGGCTGGTGGCCATGCTGCTGTACGGCGCCGGGCTGCGGCTCCTTGAGGCCCTACGATTGCGGGTCAAGGACATCGACATGACGCACAACGTCCTCACGATCCGGGAGGCCAAAGGCAACAAGGACCGGGTCACCGTGCTTCCCTCCTGCCTGCGGGATCCGCTCGGCCGGCATCTCCAGCACCGTAGGCGGCAGCACGTGGCGGAGGTTGAAGCCGGTCGGGGCCGCGTGATGCTGCCCAAAGCCTTCGCGCGCAAGCATCCGAATGCCGAACTGGACTGGGCCTGGCAATGGGTGTTCACCGGCAAGAGTGACTTTCGTGACCGTGAAACGGGCCGCTTTTACCGCCATCACATCCACGAGACGGTGATTCAGCGGGCGGTTCGCGAGGCAGTGATCCGCGCGGGAGTCGAGCGGCGGGCGACCTGCCATACGCTGCGACACTCGTTCGCGACCCATCTCCTCCAGGATGGGGCCGACATCCGCACGGTGCAGGATCTCCTGGGCCACAACGACGTGAAGACGACGATGATCTACACGCACGTGCTCAACCGCGGAGGCGTGTCTGTTCGCAGCCCGGCGGACCGATTGGGGCTGGGGCAATGACAGCCGCCACTGCGGCTCGGGGGGCCGAGGCGTCGAGGGTGGCGTTTCGCACCGCCGTCAGCGGTGGTTGTGGCCCCCATCCGCAGCAACTCGCGCACCTGGCTTTTGCCCAGCCTGCCAAGGGTGATTATCCAGCGGATAAAACGCGTAATGCGGCAACGCGCTGCTTGGCTTTGCGTCGCAAGTCCTGCCGCGGCAAGATGATAGTTGCGGCACGAAGAAGTGGCCGCCGAGCGTTATCCAGCGGCAACCGAGTTTATACGGAACCGTAGAATTACAAGTTAGGCGTCATGAGCACTCCTGCCATTGAGATTCGTCCGTGGAGAGAGTGCCCGTTCACACGCGGCAGGCAGTATCGCGTCCGCCAGAGCTTCGCCGCATTGCGTGACTCCTTCACCGCCGGTGACATTCTCACCTTCGATTCCGACGCCTGGTCTCGATACGATGGCATTACTGGTTATTTTTTCCGACAACCGTGCCGAGAGCGGCTGCGTGTGTGGGACATTGATGACGATGCAGACATCCAGATATGGAGAGAGCTTTTTGAGGAGCTGTCAGACACATTCACCCACAACAACGCCTAACCTTCTAAGGATTTGAGTTCGCGAAGCCGAACCTCAAATCCTCTGTTCAAGAAGCCCGGTGCCCCTGCGAGTGAGCCGCAGCGCTAGGGTAACGGTGGGCAGCGGAGCTGCCGCTAGAGTGTCACGGAGAGCGTGACGGCCGCCCGCTGGTGCTGATCGGCCTTGGCGACTGGGCTTTGAAGCCGTGCAGCGGGCTGACGGAGTGGTGTTGTGTGCGCGTCGCCGCGCACCGGCAGCGTTGAAAACCATGATGAGCGCGTACCGCGTCCGAGTCGCGACGAGCGCGATGAAAGACGGGAACGGTGATGACGGCGTGGCGCACTGGTGGCATCCGGTCAGCTCGTGTCGTGGATGGCAGAGGCGCGTTTGGGGAAGATGGCGACGACCCGCAGTTGTCCGCCGCACTCGCAGCAGCGTCGCGCCGGGAGGACGGGGGTGTCGGCAGCGGTCGTGGCGAGCAGCAGGAACTGTTCGCCGTTATTGAGCGTGACGAGCCAGCGGACGGCTTCGATCGATATGGGGGCGTGTGCTCCCAGGAACCCGTAGTGCCGCACCTTCTGAAAGCCGCTTGGCAATACATGCTGAAGGAAGCGGCGGATGAACTCCATGGCATGGAGGGTCATCCTCCGCCAGCGGTTGGATCCGCTCCTGCGGTAGTAGAACGTGACCGTGTGGTCGTCGCAGGCGACGATGCGGTGATCGCTGATGCCGACGCGGAACACGTAGGTCGCCAGATACTTCAGCGACATGCGGCCGTCGCCGACGGCTTTTGAGTGGACGACCCAGGCCCGTTTCCAGGCGGCCGGATCGACTTGCTCGAGCAGACCCGCCTTGCGGAGTTCCTCGCGGAACTTGGCCCGAAACAGGATCGACAACGCCTTGACCGGCAGGAAGAACGCCGGTCCGGAAGCGATCCAGGAGTTGCCATCAGCGGCGACGGCTCCGCCGGGCACGACGTAGTGGACGTGAGGGTGGTAGCCGAGGGTGCGATCCCAGGTGTGGAGCACGCCGAAGAAGCCGGGCTGAGCGTCGCCGAGGAATCGCTTGTCGGCGGCGAGGGCCTGGATGGCCTTGCTCGACGCGTGGAAGAGAGCGGCGTAGACGGCGCGAGGGTTGCCCCGCGCCAGGCACCTCAGCTCGGAGGGCAGCGTGAACGTGAGCAGAAAATACGGGCAGGGCAGCAGGCGCGAAGTCTGTTTCTCGAGCCAGGCCCTGGTCTTCTCCTGCTGGCATGTCGGACAGTGCCGGTTGCCGCAGGATCGTCCCATGACATGGCTGCCGCCGCAGGTGGTGCAGGCGTACTGCACCTTCCCCAGCGCTCCGGTCCGGCAGGCACGGATGGCGCCGAGCACCTGGCGATGCAGGGGCGGCATCCGCGTGCCGAACCGGTCGAGATACTCCCCGCCATGCCGCCGCAGCACCTCGGCGACGGTCGGCATGGCGCTATTACTGCATGATCCGCTCGATGGCTTCGCGGGCGAGTTCCTGCCCGGTGGACGTGAGGTGCAGGTAGATCATGGTCGTCTGCAGGGAGCTGTGGCCCAGGTACTGCTGGATGAGCCGCAGGTTGACGCCCGCTTCGAGCAGATGGGTCGCGTAGCTGTGCCGCAGGGTGTGGACGCAGACTGACTTGCGGAAGCCGAGCTGCGCGACGACCTGCCGCATCGCCCCTTGCACGCTGCTGGCGGCCATCGGGCTGGTCGCGGTGGACGCGTGTACGCGTCCCCGACCGAGGGCGGGAAACAAGAGCCGCGGATGGCGATGGGTGGCCCAATGCGCACGCAACGTCGCGAGCGTGCGGGCTGGCAGCGGGACGAACCGATCCTTGGCCCCCTTGCCACGGTGCACGTGGACGAGCATGCGGGCACTGTCGATGTCGCCCAGCTCCAGGGCCAGCCCTTCCTGAAGCCTCAGGCCTAGCGAGTAGACGGTCCAGAGGAAGGCACGGTTGTGCGGGGTGCGGACGGCGTCGAGCAGCCGATGCACCTCGTCGACGGTCAGCACGTCGGGCAGCGTCTTCTGCTTGGGGACGCGGAGCTTGAGGAGCGTGGCCCAGTCCCGCGGCACGCAGTGGGTGTAGAAGAACTTGATGCCGCTGTGGGCGATCTTGAGGGCGCTGGGAGAGAACCGGCGGTCGTTCTTGAGGTACAGGAAGTAGTCGCGGACCTGCGGCTCGGTGAGCCGGTCCGGGCACTGGCGGTAGTGGTCCGCCAGCTTTCGCACGGCACGGACATAGGCTTCCTGGGTGCGTTCGCTGCGGCCTGCGAGCTGGAGGTCCTGGATCATCCGCTGACGCAGCGCGGTCGTGGGGCGAGGAGCGATCATCGTGAAAACCTTTCGCAAAGGAGGAAGAAAAACCCTTGCGAGCGACGATGATTGCGGCGATGGCACGTGGCCACCGAGGCCGGTCACGCCTGAAAGGCCGGGGCGATCCGGCTACAATGAGCGGGCTGAAAGCAGCCTGCCGCGGAGCGGCTTACTTGAACCACCCGATGCAATGGACTCGCGGCAGCGTCCAGCGGGATGGATAATTCCGTGGTCGCGAGCCATTGATCGGGGCCGTTCGCTCATAACCATGACAACATTCGATCCGCAGAACGCCTTTGAGCAGTCGCTGGAGAAGGCGGCAACCGATCCGTCGCATCGACCGCAGTTCTATCGGGACTTGACCGCTGCTGAGTTCTTCATTGTCCAGCCCACCCCTCCCGCAGGGCGCAGCGGGCGTCGCGTCACGGAAGCACAGGAATCCATCAAAGTCGGTCAAATCGAGTGGAACGGGAAGAGCTTTATCCCAGTTTTCTCGTCTCTAAAGCGACTGGAAGCAGGGCTGACTGAACCGGCTGGGTTTCTGGCCATCAACGCGATGGAGTTCATGAAGATCACCAAGGGAGCAAACCTTCTGCTGAACCCTGGCGCGGCGTTCGGTAAGGAATTGCCCGCGGAGGAGATTTCATCGATTCTCGACGGAACGATATGGGAGCCATCGGAGCGTGTGGAGACGAAGGAGGAAGAACAAGTCCTGATCGGCCAGCCCGCGCGTTACCCTGAAGAATTGGTTGCCGCTCTAGCGCGCTATTTCAGTACCCGGAAGTCGGTGCGACGTGCATTCATCGCTATGTACTTCAACCCGAAGCGCGATGAGAAGCCCCACACACTTATCGCGATTGAAGTCACCGGCGAATGGGAGCCAGTGGTAGCAGGAGCGGGAATGATTGCTCGCGAAGTCTCTGTCCCCGACCCACCCGTCGACTTCATGCAGATTTCGGGAAGGGGTGGTATCGAGGAGCACTTCACAAAGGGCGGCCAGCCGTTCTATCGCCGTAAGTTTCTTGGGATGTTTTAGCCGAGTGCCAGGAAGAGCGAACCTTCTAAGGATTTGAGTTCGCGAAGCCGAACCTCAAATCCTCTGTTCAAGAAGCCCGGTGCCCCTGCGAGTGAGCCGCAGCGCTAGGGTAACGGTGGGCAGCGGAGCTGCCGCTAGAGTGTCACGGAGAGCGTGACGGCCGCCCGCTGGTGCTGATCGGCCTTGGCGACTGGGCTTTGAAGCCGTGCAGCGGGCTGACGGAGTGGTGTTGTGTGCGCGTCGCCGCGCACCGGCAGCGTTGAAAACCATGATGAGCGCGTACCGCGTCCGAGTCGCGACGAGCGCGATGAAAGACGGGAACGGTGATGACGGCGTGGCGCACTGGTGGCATCCGGTCAGCTCGTGTCGTGGATGGCAGAGGCGCGTTTGGGGAAGATGGCGACGACCCGCAGTTGTCCGCCGCACTCGCAGCAGCGTCGCGCCGGGAGGACGGGGGTGTCGGCAGCGGTCGTGGCGAGCAGCAGGAACTGTTCGCCGTTATTGAGCGTGACGAGCCAGCGGACGGCTTCGATCGATATGGGGGCGTGTGCTCCCAGGAACCCGTAGTGCCGCACCTTCTGAAAGCCGCTTGGCAATACATGCTGAAGGAAGCGGCGGATGAACTCCATGGCATGGAGGGTCATCCTCCGCCAGCGGTTGGATCCGCTCCTGCGGTAGTAGAACGTGACCGTGTGGTCGTCGCAGGCGACGATGCGGTGATCGCTGATGCCGACGCGGAACACGTAGGTCGCCAGATACTTCAGCGACATGCGGCCGTCGCCGACGGCTTTTGAGTGGACGACCCAGGCCCGTTTCCAGGCGGCCGGATCGACTTGCTCGAGCAGACCCGCCTTGCGGAGTTCCTCGCGGAACTTGGCCCGAAACAGGATCGACAACGCCTTGACCGGCAGGAAGAACGCCGGTCCGGAAGCGATCCAGGAGTTGCCATCAGCGGCGACGGCTCCGCCGGGCACGACGTAGTGGACGTGAGGGTGGTAGCCGAGGGTGCGATCCCAGGTGTGGAGCACGCCGAAGAAGCCGGGCTGAGCGTCGCCGAGGAATCGCTTGTCGGCGGCGAGGGCCTGGATGGCCTTGCTCGACGCGTGGAAGAGAGCGGCGTAGACGGCGCGAGGGTTGCCCCGCGCCAGGCACCTCAGCTCGGAGGGCAGCGTGAACGTGAGCAGAAAATACGGGCAGGGCAGCAGGCGCGAAGTCTGTTTCTCGAGCCAGGCCCTGGTCTTCTCCTGCTGGCATGTCGGACAGTGCCGGTTGCCGCAGGATCGTCCCATGACATGGCTGCCGCCGCAGGTGGTGCAGGCGTACTGCACCTTCCCCAGCGCTCCGGTCCGGCAGGCACGGATGGCGCCGAGCACCTGGCGATGCAGGGGCGGCATCCGCGTGCCGAACCGGTCGAGATACTCCCCGCCATGCCGCCGCAGCACCTCGGCGACGGTCGGCATGGCGCTATTACTGCATGATCCGCTCGATGGCTTCGCGGGCGAGTTCCTGCCCGGTGGACGTGAGGTGCAGGTAGATCATGGTCGTCTGCAGGGAGCTGTGGCCCAGGTACTGCTGGATGAGCCGCAGGTTGACGCCCGCTTCGAGCAGATGGGTCGCGTAGCTGTGCCGCAGGGTGTGGACGCAGACTGACTTGCGGAAGCCGAGCTGCGCGACGACCTGCCGCATCGCCCCTTGCACGCTGCTGGCGGCCATCGGGCTGGTCGCGGTGGACGCGTGTACGCGTCCCCGACCGAGGGCGGGAAACAAGAGCCGCGGATGGCGATGGGTGGCCCAATGCGCACGCAACGTCGCGAGCGTGCGGGCTGGCAGCGGGACGAACCGATCCTTGGCCCCCTTGCCACGGTGCACGTGGACGAGCATGCGGGCACTGTCGATGTCGCCCAGCTCCAGGGCCAGCCCTTCCTGAAGCCTCAGGCCTAGCGAGTAGACGGTCCAGAGGAAGGCACGGTTGTGCGGGGTGCGGACGGCGTCGAGCAGCCGATGCACCTCGTCGACGGTCAGCACGTCGGGCAGCGTCTTCTGCTTGGGGACGCGGAGCTTGAGGAGCGTGGCCCAGTCCCGCGGCACGCAGTGGGTGTAGAAGAACTTGATGCCGCTGTGGGCGATCTTGAGGGCGCTGGGAGAGAACCGGCGGTCGTTCTTGAGGTACAGGAAGTAGTCGCGGACCTGCGGCTCGGTGAGCCGGTCCGGGCACTGGCGGTAGTGGTCCGCCAGCTTTCGCACGGCACGGACATAGGCTTCCTGGGTGCGTTCGCTGCGGCCTGCGAGCTGGAGGTCCTGGATCATCCGCTGACGCAGCGCGGTCGTGGGGCGAGGAGCGATCATCGTGAAAACCTTTCGCAAAGGAGGAAGAAAAACCCTTGCGAGCGACGATGATTGCGGCGATGGCACGTGGCCACCGAGGCCGGTCACGCCTGAAAGGCCGGGGCGATCCGGCTACAATGAGCGGGCTGAAAGCAGCCTGCCGCGGAGCGGCTTACTTGAACAAAGCGATGCAGCGGACTCGCGATAAAATCCGGCGGTGTGGTTCGTCCAAGGCTGCGAGCCGCTGATCGCGGCCGTTCGCAGTTGCCGAGTTATTGCATGCACTCCATCGCGACAATCATGCTCCTCATCGTCGCGGCCATTCACGTGCTGCCCCTAATGGGAGCATTCGGTGAAAAGCATCTTTCCGGGCTGTACGGCATTTCTATCGCTGATCCGAACCTTGCCATATTGATGCGCCACAGGGCGGTGCTCTTCGGCCTTCTCGGAGCATTTCTATTCGTCGCCGCTCTTGTTCCTCCCCTGCGACTCGCGGGCTTGGTTGCGGGTGCCGTCAGCGTGGGCTCATTCCTACTGCTTGCTTGGCACGTGGGTGGCTACAACGACCACCTGCGCAAAGTGTTTGCGACTGACGTGATTGCCGCTATGTGCCTCGCATGCGGACTGCTCGCCCATCTCGCGAACGGCAGTCTTGGCACAGCCAGCGTGTTGCCAGCCAATGTGCCCTCTGTGGTCGTCGAGGAGTAACGCGACAATGACTCCCCATGGACCACCATGCGGCGACGCCCCGACGGCGGAGGCTCCGCAGGCCGTGCCGACGAAAAAACGCATTCTCGCAATGCTCGCCAACCTTCGCGGGGAAGGTCTCGAACTCTGGCGACGCATGGAAGCGGAACGATTCTGGTCTCGGCACGATCGCAAGTGGTCGCCGGCAGACAATGTTCATCATCTCATGATCTCGACGGCGCCGGTGACGCTGGCCTTGCGCATTCCGCGACTCATGCTTCGAGTATGCTTCGGTATGACACGCACGCCATCCCGAAACTGGGAGGCGTTGCGGTCTGCCTATCGTGACGGACTTGCGGCTGGGGCTACGGCTGGCCGCTATGCACCTCCTCGCAAAGCGGTTCCGGTCGAAGCGGCTGCCGACCAGGGTCGACTCGTCCTCCAGTGTGAGGGCACGGTTCTCAGGTTGGAGAAAGCAATTGAGCCCTGGCGCGAGCAGAATCTAGATCGCTATCGGCTGCCTCATCCTGTCTTGGGACGGGTGACGGTGCGGGAGATACTGATGTTCACGCTGTTTCACTTTGATCATCACCGCGAGATTGTGGCTCGGCGACTGGAAGCTTCCCGCCTGTCGGGTCTTGCCGAAAGGATTCCGACCAATGCTTGAAGTCGTAGGGAAGCGCAATGCGAACCTCTCTATGGCCTCTGAAGTCAAGTAGGCGCACCGGTATCGTCGACCTCGAAACATTTTCATTTTTCCAGCCGATCTTCGGCTTTTTGTGTTTCGGGTTCGAGCGGGGCTGGCAGCGGGCCCTGACCGGTCGGCGACGCGGAATCCTTCTTCATCGGGAGTCGGGCGTGCCAGGTGCGTCCTGACACGACCGCGCCAAACATCTCTCTGAGGCTCGGCCGCAGACCTGGGTGCCCGTGAGGTGTCACCCTGGGTGCGGTGCATGATCAGGCCTGTGTTCAGGCCCGGTCGCACGCAGGCGAGCCGCCGCCAGGCGGCGAGTCCTGCGTGAAGACCATGCGTCCTCGAAGTTCATCCGTTCGTTCCCAGCGGCTATTCAAAGCGTCGAGTGCGTGCTCGAGGCACGCCTCCGTTCAGGTCGGCTCGTGAGACCGGCGGTCGCGTGTGTATTGGGTCAGTGCTTCGTGCTCATCTCCCTGTGTGTGCTCGTGAATGGTGGCGGGCGCTGGCCGGTGGCTCTTCCAAGAAAGTGAGTCGGCGGTCTTCGGCACGGCACTGGGGCGGAAGGAGGTGGAGCCACAGGCTCCTCCTCCTTCGGGCGGTCAGGGGGGGTTCGTGTACCGTCTCTTCTGTAAATCACCGGTAGGGGCCTGACCGAGTCGAGCGTAGGAGACGAACTGCCCGATGTTCTCTAAGCGGTTCACGTCCCGGATCTCGTAGAGCATCACCAGCGACAGCACCTTGCCAACGCCGGTGATCGTCTGCAGCAGGTGCAGCCGCGCCGGGTCGTGCACCTTGGCGTGCTTGAGGACGTGGGTCTCGAGCCTGGCGATCGTCTCGTCGAGCTGCTTGATGACATCGATGTCGGCGTCCAGCATCACCTGCACGCTCGTGTCCTCGAAGGCGGACATGGCGATGCCCTCTCGCACTCTGTCCCGCCCCTTGCCGCTCGTGGTCGGCACGTTGTCCTGCGTGTGGGTGTTCTGCACGTGGGCGAGCAGTTCGGCCCGCCTGCGGACGAGCAGGGTCCGCCGCCGCAGCAGGTCGCGGGTGCCCCGCATCTCCTTGGGGTACACGTGCGCCAGTGGAAACGTGCCACCGCGCAGGAGCCTGGCGATCTTCTCGGAGTCGATGCGATCGTTCTTCGCCTTCCCGCCGTGGATCGCCTTCATGTACAGGGCGTGGCCGAGCACGAACTCGATTCCCTCCGCCCGGCACCAGTCGGCAAGCCAGTACCAGGAAAACATGCACTCGGCCCCGACCACGAGGCTCGCCCGGTAGGGTGCCAGGGCCCGCTTCAGGGGATCGGGCTCGGCCCGCATGTTGCGGTGCAGGACGACGTTGCCTTGGTCGTCGAGGATGCAGACGTACATCTTGCTCGCGTGGAGATCGATGCCGCAGTAGAATCGCCGCTGTTCACGATAAAACCTCATCATGGCCCTCCTGCTGGTGCGTGACGGTGAGCCTCGTTGCCGACAACGCTTCGGCACAAATGACGCCGAGCCCCGAGCTCGTCACGGGTTTATAGGACTCCGTCGCCCCCATGCAGGAGGCCATGATGAGCATCCAGGCGTTGGAGCAGACTCGCGATAGCGTCCTGCGGTATGGTGAGGTTGTTGGCTGCGAGCTGCTCAACTTTTTCGTTCCGTGAAATAAGTGACGCGTTATGAGTGCGATTTACGTCGAAACCTCGATTGTCGGCTACCTGACCGCGCGCTCGGCGTCGGACGTGGTTTTCCAAGCTCGCCAAGAGTTGACGCGTCGTTGGTGGAAGCAGCGGCGCGAGGGGTTTGACCTCTACATCAGCCAACTGGTGCTCGATGAGGCTGGGGCGGGCGATCCCACTGCAGCAGCCGACCGTCTTCGCCTGCTGGACGGCTTGCCGCTTCTTGGCGAATCGGCGGAAGCTGACCGTCTTGCCGACCTACTCATCGCCCGCCATCTGCTGCCCGCAAAAGCAGCCGCAGATGCACAACACGTCGCCCTGGCTGCCACGGCTGGCGTAGACTACTTGCTGACGTGGAACTGCAAGCACATCGCAAATGCGGATTTGCTGCCAGCCCTGTACGAGACACTCAGGGCCGAGGGCTTTTCGCCGCCGCTGATCGTCACGCCTGAGGAGTTTTCCGATGCTGGTTGAATCGCTCTACGCAGATCCCGTGGTGGCGGAAATTCACGAGGCGCGCCGACGCCTTCTGGAAGCCAGCGGCGGCGACGTCGCTGAGTTTCGGCGGCGTCTGCGTGAGAGGCAAAAAGCCTCCGGCAGAAAGATCGTGTCGGGGCCGGTGAAAAAGCACACGGAACCACGCGATGCAATGGACTCGCGGGCATCGTCTTGATTGACGACTAGCTTCATGGCCGCGAGCCATTGATCTTTGCCGTTCGGCAACTCAGAGAGAGGAGACGTAACGAATGAACCCGACTGTGGAGCAGAGAATCACTGCGCTTGAGGCAGCAAACCGCCGCTATCGCATCGCTCTTAGCTCGGTGGCCCTTGTTAGCGTGTGCATGTGTGCCATGGCCGCCAAGGCACCACTGGCTGAACTGTTGGAATCCAAACAAATCAAGACCGAAAAGTTGACGATCGCAGGGCCTGGCGGGGAGACCTATGCAGAGTTCGGCATCGTGGAGAAGGAACTTGCCTTGGTCGTCTATGATTCCGACACAAAGCCTCGGTTGGTCCTGGGAGCAGACCCTAGTCCCCGCATGGGAGAGATCGGTCTGAAGATACTCGACTCTGATGGCAAGGAGGTCTTCTTCAGCGGTCAACGCATCGACGGGCGCTGCGAAATAAGTGGCGTGCCTCCTGCGGAATAGCGACGGATCGAGGGACTCCGATAGCGTTCTCTATCACTCGTGCGTGCAAATACAGTCGAACATCTCTATGGCCTCTGAAGTCAAGTAGGCGCACCGGTATCGTCGACCTCGAAACATTTTCATTTTTCCAGCCGATCTTCGGCTTTTTGTGTTTCGGGTTCGAGCGGGGCTGGCAGCGGGCCCTGACCGGTCGGCGACGCGGAATCCTTCTTCATCGGGAGTCGGGCGTGCCAGGTGCGTCCTGACACGACCGCGCCAAACATCTCTCTGAGGCTCGGCCGCAGACCTGGGTGCCCGTGAGGTGTCACCCTGGGTGCGGTGCATGATCAGGCCTGTGTTCAGGCCCGGTCGCACGCAGGCGAGCCGCCGCCAGGCGGGTTAGTGCAACATACGTTCTGTAAATCACCGGTAGGGGCCTGACCGAGTCGAGCGTAGGAGACGAACTGCCCGATGTTCTCTAAGCGGTTCACGTCCCGGATCTCGTAGAGCATCACCAGCGACAGCACCTTGCCAACGCCGGTGATCGTCTGCAGCAGGTGCAGCCGCGCCGGGTCGTGCACCTTGGCGTGCTTGAGGACGTGGGTCTCGAGCCTGGCGATCGTCTCGTCGAGCTGCTTGATGACCTCGATGTCGGCGTCCAGCATCACCTGCACGCTTTCCTGGCCTTCCTGAAGGTCGCCTGCCTGATGATCACCCTTCGACAGTTTTGAAACCACTTCTCAGGATTTGAGTTCGCGAAGCCGAACCTCAAATCCTCTGTTCAACAACCCGATGCTATGAACTCGCGATAGAATCAGTTGGAGTTGTTCCTCGATTGTCGCCCGCCCGGCCAGAAAGATCTCGCCAACGCCCGCCTCACGCAGCAGGGCATTGAGCCCCACGGGGATCTTCCGCTCGTTCTCGCAGAAGGCCGAGCAACTGTCTTGATACCGGCTCGTGCCCTTGCGAACGACCTCGGCGGCGGGCGAGACTCTGCGGTGCGAATGAAAACCTGCCCCGTGGGTCTCTGCGACGCAATGGTCCGGCCACAGAATCTGCTCGCCGGGAAAGTTCCGCCGGAGGCCCTCCTGCACGGCCCGATCGAACTGGTCGTTGGGCAGCATCCAGTCAAGATTCAGAGCCCTGTCGACGCGACTGCCGAAGAACTGCTCCTGGAGCCGGATTCTCTCGACATCAGCTTCGGTTCCAAACTCCTCGCGGAGCCACCCGCGGCGGGTTTCCGGTGAGCCTATGGGGCGGGAGGCAACCCTCGCCGAGGAATGGGAATTGTCGGGCGGCTTTCCGCTGAACTCGCCCGTCAGGGTCGCCAAGCAGGCTGACCCTTGATCTGCACCGCCGCGGGCCCCAGGCTGGCCTCTGGCGGGCTCGGGAACACCCGAACTGCAACCCGCTTGGCACACCAGTGGCGACACCATGCCGGATCGGTGGACCTTGGCCTGGAACCACCCCCGGGCCAGACCCATGCCCTCCGGCCGGTACTTTTTTGTGAAATCTTGTGAAATCGGTCCGGGGCGACGAAACCGAAATCCAAAACCCCTCGTTTTTCAGGGTGGCTAACGGGACTCGAACCCGCGACCCTCGGTACCACAAACCGATGCTCTAACCAACTGAGCTATAGCCACCGCACGGCGGCGGCCCTGCGGCCGCCGCGACACCCCCGGATCATACCATGCGACGGGCCGCCATCTACTCCGGCCGCCGGGAGTCGATCACGATCGTCACCGGGCCGTCGTTGACGAGTTTCACCCGCATGTCGGCCGCGAACACGCCACGGGCCGGGGGCCGCCCCGTCTCGGCCTGAAGCGTCGCGCAGAACCGCTCGTAGAGCGGCACGGCCTCGTCGGGCCGCGCCGCCCGCATGAAGCTCGGCCGGTTGCCCTTCTGGGTGCTGGCGTGGAGCGTGAACTGGCTGATCACGAGCGTCTCACCGCCGACTTCGCGGACGTCGCGGTTCATCTTCCCCGCCTCGTCCGCGAAGATCCGCAGGGCGGCGATCTTGCGGGCCAGCCAGTCGGCGTCGGCCTCCCTGTCGCCCAGCTCCACGCCCACGAGCACGACGAGCCCCTGGGCGATCCGGCCGGATAGTACGCCGGCGATCGTCACCTCTGCCTCGGTCGTGCGCTGTACCACGGCTCGCATGCCGAACCAGTGTAGCCGCCACGAGACCGGTCAAGCCGGTACGCACGGCGGCATGCCATCCGGCGTCATCATGATCGTCGCCCTGACCGCAGCGCCCGCCGTCCGGATCCGCCGATGGCTCACTCAGCGCGAGCCACGACCCGGTCGCGGTCGAAGCCGGCATCAGCGGCGCCGCCGGGCGGTTCCATCGTGACGGCGAACATCGTCGGCCCCTGCACGAAGGACTGCGGCAGGATCGGCACGACCACGTCGCCGTCCGCACCGACGACGTCGAACACGCCACCGGGAACCGGCGTGCCGCGGTCGCCATCCACGATCCACACCTGATACTGCCTCCGGGCCGGGTCGTTCGGGGTCAGGCCGCGAATCCGCAGGAAACCGCGCTGCCGCGACGGGCTCCAGACGACGTCGCCTTGGGCCTGCCGCGGGCCGGAACCGGCTTCGGCGGCGGCCGCACAGTCGAGGCGGACGGCGTCGGCCACGGTGGCGAGCAGTTCCTCGCGCTGCACGGCCGGAGTCGGGGCGATCTTCGCCGCCACCGCGGGCGGCGTGACCGCGTGGGACGGCGGCGAAGCCACCGGCTCGTCCCGGCGGCCGATCAGCAGCAAGAGGCTCGCCGCCGTCGCCAACGCCGCCAGCGCGACGGCGATCCACCGGCCGCTCCGTGGACTCGCCGCCGGCGCCTGAAACCGCCGCGCGTCGTCACGCAGCCGGGCCCACACCCCCGCGGGCAGCTCGGCGGCCCCGCCCTTCGCCACGGCCACCGCCGCGGCGATCCGGTCATAGGCCTCGGCATCCTCAGCCGGATGGTCGCGCAGCAGGTCCGCAAGTTCGCGTTCCGCGGCGGCGTCGAGGCCGAACGCGGCCCTGTCGGCGAGCAGCTCGCAGAGCCGCTCGACGGTCGTCCCCGGTGCTTTGTTCAGGTCGTGCATATCACTTCCTTCCTTCATGAGATGGCCGTGGTCGTCGGGGAACCCTCCGCGACGAGCTGCCGCAGCCGGATGAGTCCGCGCCGGGCGTGTGACTTGACGGTGCCGACAGGCAGGCCGGTGCGCTCCGCGATCGCCGCTTGCGTGAGCCCCTCGCCGAAGGCGAGTTCGAGCACGCGGCGCACCTCGGGCTGCAGGCGGTCGAGGCAGCGAATGACGCGGGCGGCTTCGTCGGCGATCTCCAGCGGGGTGGTGGCGGCGGGCGCGGGCACGGGGGCTGAAGACTCCAGGCTCGTGAACAGCGGGCGGCTGGCGCGGCGGCGGTGGCGGTCGATCAGCCGCCGGCGGGCGATCATTGCCACGAATGTCGCCTCCGACGACACGGCGGCATCGAACCGGGCCGCATGCCGCCATACGTCCATGAATACTTCCTGCACGCCCTCCTCGGCGTCCTCCCGGCTCGGTGACATCTTCAAGGCCAACGACCAGACCATGCCACCGAACTCCGCGATGCACGCCTCCATCGACTCACTCCGACCGGCGGCCACGTCGGCAAGGATCCCGGTGCGGGGCATGAGGCGGATCGTGCGTTCGCGGGGGGGCGAGAGGGTACGAGTCCGAGCATATCCCGTCCGGCAGCCGGACCAATTCCGGTTCCATCGACGGTTTCGCACGCCGGCGGGGGGCGGATGCACCGTGAACAGGGCCGAAAACACGACTGCCGGGGCCGGCAACTGCCATTTCATCGGCCCCGAAAAGACGCTCCAATCCCGCCATGCCCCCCACCGTAACCACCGCGCCGGTTTCCGGTCATCGCGGCTGCGTGGCCGACGTGGCGATCGTCGCCCGCGAGATTCCGCTCTTTCCCGTGGACCGCTCGCTCCGGCTCGGCCCCGTGGCCGAGGCCCGCGCCGCCGCGGCCACGCGGATCGGGTGGGCGGCGGTGTTCCTCAAGGCGTATGGGCTCGTCGCCCGCGAGCTGCCGGTGCTGCGCACGTGGTTCGTTCGCGGCCTCTGGCCCCGGCTGGCGACGTCGAGCGAGAGCGTGGCGACCCTGGCCGTGAACCGCACTGACGGCACAGCCGAGCGGCTCTGCTTCGCCCGCCTGCAGCGGCCCGAGTCGCTGCCGCTCACCGAGATTCAGGCTTTTGTCCAGGCCTGCATGACGCGGCCGATCGAGGAGATGTTCAAGCGGCAGTTGGAACTGGAGACGATGCCCGGACCCGTGCGTCGGACCCTCCTCCGCTGGAACGCCAACTCGACGTCGCCCAAGCGGCCATCGCGGATCGGCACGTTCAGCCTCTCCACGCTCGCCGGGCAGCAGGCTTTCAACCGCTTTCATCCCACGCTCTGCACCACGAGCCTCGCCTACGGGCCGCTGGAGCCGGATGGCCGCTGCCTCGTCACGCTCATCGCCGATCACCGCGTGCTCGATGGTGCGGCGGCGGCGCGGGCGCTCGAGCGACTGGAGGCGGTGCTCACGGGCGCCGTCGCCGGAGAGCTCACGGCGGCTCGGGCCCGCCCCGGCGCCCCTCGTGAAGCCGCCGCCTGATCTCAGCGAGCCGCTCGCCCAAATCCCGCTCCAGGCCCCGGTCGGTCGGCTCGTAGTACCGCCTCTCCACGCCCAGGTAGTCCTGGGCCGCGATGCCGTCAGGAGCGTCGTGGGAATATTCGTAGCCCTGCCCGTGGCCCAGCCGTTTGGCGCCCGCGTAGTGCTTGTCCTGGAGGTGCCGCGGCACCGGGATCACCGCCTGCTCGCGAACGTCTCTCCGGGCGGCGGCGATCGCGGTCGTGCAGGCGTTGCTCTTGGGAGCCAGCGCCAGGTACGTGACCGCCTGGGCGAGCGTGAGCTGGCACTCGGGCAGGCCGACGAACTCCGTGGCCTGCATCGCCGCCACCGCGATCACCAGGGCCCGCGGGTCGGCGTTGCCGACGTCCTCACTGGCGAGGATCACGAGCCGCCGGGCCAAAAACCGCACGTCCTCTCCCCCCTCGAGCATCCGGGCCAGCCAATACAGCCCCGCATCGGCGTCGCTCCCCCGGATGCTCTTGATCAGGGCGCTGGCGCAGTCGTAATGCGTGTCGCCCGAGTCGTACCGCAGCGCCTTGCGCTGCACGCTTTCGCGGGCCAGGTCGAGCGTGAACACGAGCGGCCGGTCGGCCGTGGAGAGCACGCCCACCTCGAGCGCCCCGAGCGCCCGCCGCGCGTCGCCGTCGGAGGTCTCGACGAGGAAGTCGCGGGCCTCGGGCAGGAGCGTGACCTGCTCGCCGCCGAGGCCGTGCTCCCGGTCGGCGACCGCCCGGTCGAGGAGCGTGGCGATGTCCGCGGCGGACAGGCTCTCGAGCTCGAAGATCCGGCTGCGGCTGACGAGCGCGGGGGTCAGGGCGAAGAACGGGTTCTGCGTGGTCGCGCCGATGAGCGCGATCACGCCGTTCTCCACGTCGGGCAGGAGCACGTCCTGCTGTGACTTGTTGAAGCGGTGAATTTCGTCGATGAACAGGCAGGTCCGCTGGCCGTCGTCCTCGAGCCGGCAGCGGGCGGCGTCGAGCACGTCGCGGACGTCCTTCACGCCCGCGGCAGTGGCCGAAAGCTCCACGAATCGGCGGCGTGTCTCGTGGGCGATGATCTCGGCGAGCGTCGTCTTGCCGACGCCCGGCGGCCCGTAGAGGATCACCGACCCGAGCCGGTCGGACTCGATCAGCCGCCGCAGGAGCTTGCCCGGGCCGACGACCTGTTGCTGGCCCACGTATGCGGCCAGCCGCCGCGGCCGCATCCGCGCGGCGAGGGGCGCCGCCCGGGCGACCTGCGCGGCCCGCGCGGCGGAGAACAGGTCGGCCATGACACGCTCCGAAGAGTCAGGGGACGAGGTCGACCAACGGCAGCCCGACCGCCTCGACCACTGGGCCGCGCTCGGCGCGGACCGCCCGCGTCAACCGACCCATACGAACTCCACCGCCGCGTCGATCTCCGGATGGAGGCTCCCATGCACGGGGCAGGCATGGGCGGCGTGCTCGAGCGCCGACCGCTGGGGATGGTCGGCCGGCAGCGGCACCGTGATCCGGGTGCGGAGCGCGGCGATCCGGCGGGGTGGCTGCTTCGTCATTTCCTTCACCGTCTCGGCCTTCATGCCCGTGAGGTCGATGCCGTGCCGCTCCGCCACGATGCCCATCACGGTCATCATGCAGGCCCCCAGCGCCGTGGCCACGAGGTCCGTCGGCGAAAAACTCTCCCCCTTGCCGTGGTTGTCCACCGGGGCGTCGGTGACGAGCGTGGTGCCGGAGGGGCCATGGACGGCGCGGCAGCGCAAGCCGCCTTCGTAGGTGCTGGCGAGACTGACCATGAAACGGATTCTCCCGTCGTGAGACCTGGTGATGCCTATAACTGTGGAGGTCATTTTAACCGATCGTTCCCCAATATTGGTGGCCGGCAACCCTTCCTGGTCTGTCCATGGGATTTCGCTCGCTCCAGGCATGTGTCGATGCGCTCGTCGCCGAGCGGAGGGCCGTCGTCGTCGAGCATCCAGTCGATCCCCACCTGGAGATCGCCGAGATCCAGCGGCGGCTGTTCCGGACAGGGGGTCCGGCCGTGCTCTTCACGCGGCCGCGGGGCACCGACTTTCCGGTGCTCGTCAACCTCTACGGCACCAAGGGGCGGATCGAGCGGATCTTCGCCGACACGCTCGACCGCGTGCGACGGCTGGTCGAGCTGAAGATCGATCCCACGGTCGCGTTGCGGAATCCCCTCCGCTACTGGCGGGCTCCGCTCGACGGGCTGACGACGCTGCCCAAGCGGGTGCGGACGGGCGCGGTGCTCGCGGGCAACATCCCGCTCTCGCGGCTGCCGCACGTGACCGGATGGCCGGGCGACGGCGGCCCGTTCGTCACGCTGCCCTGCGTCTACACCGAAGACCCCGACCATCCGGGCACGCGGCGGTCAAACCTCGGCATGTACCGGGTGCAACTCGCCGGCAACGACTATGCGGCCGACCGCGAGGTGGGCCTCCACTACCAGCTCCATCGCGGCATCGGCCTGCATCACGCCGCGGCCTTGCGCCGGGGCGAGCCCCTGAAGGTGAACGTGTTCGTCGGCGGCTCGCCGGCCCTGGCCGTCTCGGCGGTGATGCCGCTGCCCGAAGGTCTCTCCGAACTGACGTTCGCCGGCGCGCTCGCCGGGCACCGGATCCCGATGATCACCCGCCGCGATCGCCCCGCGATCTACGCCGACGCCGACTTCGTCATCGAGGGCACGGTGCTGCCCGGAGCGACGAAGCCCGAAGGACCGTTCGGCGACCACCTCGGCTACTACGCCCGCCGCCACGAGTTTCCGCTCATGCGGGTGGATCACGTCTGGCACCGCACGGGGGCGATCTGGCCGGTGACCGTCGTCGGCCGGCCGCCCCAGGAGGACACCCTCTTCGGCTGGCTCGTCCACGAGCTCACCGGCCCCGTGATCCCCACCGTGCTGCCGGGCGTGTCGAGCGTCCATGCGGTCGACGCCTCGGGCGTGCATCCCCTCCTCCTCGCCGTGGGCAGCGAGCGGTACATGCCCTGGAAGTCCTCGGGCCGGCCCGCCGAACTGCTCACGCAGGCCGCCGCGATTCTCGGCCAGGGGCAGCTGTCGCTCGCCAAGTATCTGTTCATCGTCAACGGCGGCGACGCTCCCGGCCTCGACGCCCACGACATCCGGCCGTTCCTGGAATGGCTCCTCGCCCGGGCCGACTGGCGGCGCGACTGCCACTTCCACACCGAGACCACGATCGACACGCTCGACTACTCGGGCTCCGGCTTCAACACCGGCTCGAAGCTCGTGGTCGCCGCCCGCGGCCCGGCGATCCGCGATCTGCCGACCACCGTGCCGGCGGACGTGACGCTGCCGCCGGGCTTCAGCTACGCCCGCGTCTGCCTGCCGGGGGTCGTGGCGGTGGCCGGCCCGCGGATCGAGCCGCGGCCCTCGCTCGCCGCGGAGAGCGACGCGGCGATCTGGGCGCAGGCCGCCGCCGCGCCCTGGGCGGCCGACATGGAGCGGTTCTGCGCGGCCGTCGGCACCAATCATCCGCTACGGGCGTTTCCGCTGGTCGTGGTCGTGGACGACGCCGCCTTCGCGGCCGCGAGCCTGGAAAACTTCCTCTGGCTCACGTTCACGCGGTCGAACCCCGCCGCCGACGTCCACGGCGTCGAGTCCTTCACGCACCACAAGCACTGGGGCTGCCGCGGGCCGCTGGTGATCGACGCCCGGCTGAAGCCGCACCACGCGCCCCCCTGCGAGGAAGATCCGGCCGTGTCCGCCCGCGTGGATGAACTGTGCCGCCGCGGCGGACCGCTGGCCGGCCTGGGGCTGTGACGGGTACGCTCCGCGGCATGGCCGACGCACCGCCCGCGAGCCGCCGCCCCCGCTGGTACCAGGACCTCCGCTGGATCATGGCCGGGCTCATGCTCGTCGTCGTGTCGACGACGCTCTACGGGCTCTTCGGGCCCGACGCGCCGATCGTCGTGTCGCCCGCAACGACCGTGATTACGGAACCGCTGGCGGCCGACGGCCTGCCCGACTACGCGGCCCACGTGCTCGCCCGAGCCGGCCGCGGTACGCCCCCGGACGACAACGCCGCCGTGCCGCTCCTCATGGCCCTCTGGCCGCTGAAGTTCGACGAAGCCGATCTGCCGGCCGTCTGCCAGGAACTCGGAATCGACGTGCCGTCTCCGCCGCCGGACGCGTTTCAGGCCGATGCCCTCAGCAGAGATACCGGGATCAGGGCGGCCATCGAAAGCATCCTGGCCGACCGCGTTCCCGCAGAGGCGACATCCATCACGCCCTTCGACGTGATCGACGCCGCCGGCAAGCACCCCTGGCGGGCCGCCGACCTGCCGGCACTCGACGCCTGGCTCGCGGCGCACGCTGGTCGGCTCGACCTCCTGCGCGAGGCATCTCGGCGACCGCGACTCTATCTTCCCAACCCGACGTTGCTCCGCGGCAACCGCGACTCCGTCCTGTCCTCCGGTCTGCACCTGGGCCGACCGCTGCGGCAGGCCGTAACCGTCCTCCAACTGCGGGCGATGGGGCACCTGGGCCACGGCCGGCCGACCGAGGCGTGGCGCGATATCCTGGCCATGCACCGTCTCGCCCGGCTGGCCGCGGCGGCGGACGGCGGCTCGGTCCTGAGCCGGCTGATTACGGTGGTCTTTTCGGGGGCCGCCTGCGCGGCGACGCTGCAACTGCTCGACGCGCCGGGGCTGCCGGCCGAAGTCGCGGCGACGATCAGCCAGGACCTGGAGGCCCTGCCGCCGTTCCCGCCCCATGCGCAGATGATCGCGCTGGATCGGCTCGGTTCCGCCGCCTTTGTCATCCATGTATGCACCGCGCCGCGGGGCAAGCGGCGGGAGCACTTCGAGCATGTGGTCGAAGTGATGGATGACATCTTTGCCGCCACCAGCCTCGACGGCAACGTGATTCTCGAGGACGTCAACGCCGCGTACGCCGCCCTGGAGCAGGCCCTGCGCGTGCCCGGCTGGCAGGACCGTGAGCGGGAACTCGTTCGGCTGGATGCCGGACGGCAGGCTGCCGTTTCCGGCCTGGGCCCGGCCGCGAAACTCGCCGACACCTGCCGGCTGCTGCTCAACCGCGGCGCCCGCAGTGGGCGAATCGCACGTCGTTTGAATGCCGTGCTGTGTCCTTGGATGGCCTCAGCCGATGCCACCGTCACTCGCTACGAGGCCCTCTTCGAACTCACCCGCGTGGCGGCGGCCCTGGCGGCCTGCCGCGCTGCCGCCGGCGCAGCGACCACGTATCCCGAACGGCTCGACGATCTCGTGCCCCGGTATCTTGACCGACTGCCGACCGATCCTTTCTCGGGCGGGCCGTTCGTCTACGAGCGCCGCGGCGTCGGATACCTGCTCTACAGCATCGGCCAGAACGGCCGCGACGACGGCGGCACGGACTATTCCACGCCGATCGTCGCGGGCGAGTGGGCGGAGGAGTCGCCGCACCTCGGCGACGCGAAGACGACCGACGTCGTCGTTCGTCTGCCGCTGTCCGGCAGCCCGATCCTCGAACGGCTTCGCGCTCGGCCCTGACTGAACCTCCACACCCGCAGCCGGTGCTCCACCAAAGTCGAAACCGCTATAGCTGCCTGTGGAAAAAGCCATCCATGGCCTTTTTCCACTTGAGCGACCGCAGGATTCGCAAACCGAAGGCGCAGCCGAGGCAACGCCGAGGGTTTCCTGGGTCGCTGGCCGTCGCATCCTGCTCGGGCAAACTTGTTCCACAGTCTGCTAGCCGGAAAGCTCATCCGGTTCAGCGAGAATCTCGGCGAGCAGGGTCTTCAGGCCCAGGAGGCCCGCGAGGCGATCGAGTTCGGGACGTTCCGCCGCCGGCATGAGCCGCACGATCTGCCGCAGATCACGGCGGCTCTTGTGGCTTCCCTTCGCCGCCCACGCCAGTTTCGACGCCGCGGCGTCGGGTCTCGACACCACCGGGAGCGACAGGCCCTCGAAGACCTCGAGGTGGATCGAGCGGTCCAATTCCCCCGGAATCATTTCCCGCGGGTAGACGTCGATCTTCAGCGCTTCCTGCAGGTCGAAGAGCTGAAACATCGACCGGTCAGCGACGGCCCTGCGCACGGCGTCGGTATCGAGTAGGAAGCCGGCCTCCGTGGCGGCGGCCAGGAAGGCATCGAGGCAGCGGGCCAGCGCCGGGTTGTCGACCACGAGATCGATATCCTGCGTCATCCGCGGCTCGCCGTAGGCCACGCTCGTAATGCCGCCGGTGAGATGAAACCGCACGGCGTGACGGGTCAGGATGGCGAGCAGCCGCGACAGCGTGTCACGAAAGATCTCAGCCGGATACATGATCGAGCATCCGCTGGATCAGACGCCGCGACGCAGCATCGGCGCCGTACAGCCGCATCGCCGTCTCCCACTTCAACTGCTCCGCCGACAGGCCGCCCTGACGGGCGCGGATCTCGCGGCGAATCAGGTCGCGAGCCCAGAGGAACATCGCGGCGGCCCGGGCGACTCGGGCGTGCGCGGGGAGCGCATCCTGGGCGGCACGGAACCGGGCCTCGACACTCGGGTCTGCCATGTCCATACCGGCATCGTACCGTGCCGTGGACACAGCCCGCCACGGAGGGGTCAGGCCGTGATGCTGGCGATGCGGATCTTCGTGGCCAGCGAGCGGTGGCCCGTGCGGCGGCGGTAGTTCTTCCGCCGCTTGAACTTCTGCACGTAGATCTTCTCGCCCTGCACGAGGCCCAACACCTCGGCCTTCACTTTGGCGCCCTTGACCTTCGGCTTGCCGAGCGTGAGCCGGCCGGCCTGGCTCACGGCCAGCACGTCGTCGAACACGACCTCGCTGCCCGCCGGTACCGGCGTGCCGTCATCCTGGTGACGGAAGTCGATCTCCAGCTCCTGCCCCTCGCGGACCATGTACTGCCGGCCGCCGTCGACGACGATGGCGTATGCGTGGCCCGCGCCCTGCATCGAGGCGGCGGAGGAGGCGGTGGTGTCGGGGGCGGCCTTGGCCATGGCTGGAATCCGGTCGGGACAGGGGGAAAGGGAATGAAAAACCGAGTCCCAGAGGATACCGACGCTCCCCGGCCCGGTCGAGAGGGCGAAAAATCCTACGGAAAGCGGATCGAACGGCCGTTGGAATCCCAGGCCTCGATGACCAGGTGCTCCGGCGACACGCCGTCCTTCCCGTCGACGTGCAGCTGGATGTGGGTCTCGTCCTCGAACTGGGTGATCTCCCGCCGCTTGCGGTTGTTGATCCAGGTCGCCACCTCGTCGTGCACCGTGACGTTGAGCCGGGCCACGTCGTCGCGGGTGGCGGAGAGCTGGAGCGTGCGCATCACCTCGATCGCCATGCTCTCGGCCGTCTTCACCGTGCCGGTGCCGCTGCAGGTGGGGCAGTCGCGGAAGATGCTCTTCCGCAGCGACGGCCGGATCCGCTGCCGCGTCATCTCCACCAGGCCGAAGGGGCTGGTCCGCAGGATCTTCGTCCGCGCCCTGTCCCGCTTCATGGCGTCGTGCAGCGCCTTCTCGACACCGCGGCGATACTTCTCCTTCCGCATGTCGATGAAGTCGTTGACGATCACGCCGCCGAGGTCGCGGAGCCGCAGCTGCCGCGCGATCTCCTTGGCGGCGATGAGATTCATCTGATAGGCGTTCTCCTCTGCGCTCTTCTCGGTGCGGAACGAGCCGGAGTTGACGTCGATCGCCACCAGGGCCTCGGTCTGGTCGATGACGATCGACCCGCCCCCCTTGAGCGGCACCTTCCGCTGATACATCTTCCCGATCTCTTCTTCCAGGCCGTAGCGGTGGAAGAGCGGCTCCTTGCCCTCGTAGAGCTGCAGCCGGGGCGCGTACTTCGGCATCACGAGTTCGAGGAACTCCTTGGCCCGCTCGTAGGCGGCCGGGTCGTCGATCAGGATCCGCCCCACGTCCTCCGTGAACATGTCACGGATCGTGCGGATGATCATGTCGCTCTCCTGGTAGATGTCGATCGGCGCGGAATACTTCCGCATCCGGCGCACGATGCTCTTCCAGAGATTGAGCAGGTAGGCCATGTCGCGGGCCATCTCCGACTTCGTCCGCTCGGTGCCCGCGGTGCGAACCACGAAGCCCACCCCCTTGGGCGGCTGCAGGTCGAGCATGATGTCGCGAAGCACGCGCCGGTCGCGCTCGTCGTCGATTTTCTTGGAGATGCCCACGCGGCCCAGCGGGGGCATGAGCACGAGATATCGGCCGGGAATCGAGATGTAGGTGGAGAGCGTCGGCCCCTTGGTGCCGAAGCCCTCCTTGATGACCTGCACGAGCACCTCGTCACCGCGGCGGAGGATGTCCTGGATCGGCGGCTTGACCCGGGGGCGATCGCCGATCCGGGGCTTGCGGCGGGTGGCGGTGCGGCCGCCCGCGTCGGCCTCGGCCGGCTCGCCACCGCGGGACGGGGGCTCGACGTCGAAGGCCTTGTCGGGGTCGAGCCCGCCCTGGCGGTAGTACTGCGGCTCCACGTCACTGATGTGCAGGAACCCGTTGCGGCCGACGCCGAAGTCGACGAACGCGGCCTGGATCGAGGGCTCGATGTTGACGATCCGCCCCTTGTAGATGTTGCCGACGAGGTTGTCCTGGCTGGTCCGCTCGACGTACAGCTCCTCCAGCAGGCCGTCCTCCATGATCGCGATCCGGCACTCCTCCGGCTGCGAGACGTTGATCAGCATTTCCTGTTTCATCGGTCGTTTCCCTTTCCTGGTTGTCGGCCGCCCTAGGCGACCGTCTGGGCGAGCAGACGACGCATCTGGTCGCGCAGGTAGGCCTTGACCTCCCGCGCCCCGTCCATCGCCAGCGCCTTCTCGGCGATCACGCGGCAGTCGGCGACCGAAACGCTTCGGCACACCTGCTTCACCTCCGGGATGGCGCTGGCCGGCACGCTGAGCTGCCGGAGCCCCAACCCCAGAAGCAGCTGCGTGAACATCACGCTGCCGCTCATCTGACCGCACACATTGGCCGGCACGCCGGCCTCCCGCGCCACGTCCAGCGAGCGGCGCAAGAGCCGCAGGACCGCCGGATCGCAGGCGTTGTACAGTTCCGCAACCTCCTTGTTGCCCCGGTCGACCGCCAGCGTGTACTGGATCAGGTCGTTGGTGCCGATGGAGACGAAGTCGACCTCCTTGATGAAGGCGTCGAGCATCATCACGGCGGCCGGCGTCTCCACCATCATCCCCACCGGCATCTTCGGATTGAACGCGATGCCGTGCTCGGCGAGATCCTCCATCACGTCGGCGAGCACCATCCGCGCCTGCCGCAGCTCCACGATCGTGGAGACGAGCGGAAACATCACCCGCACGTCGCCCAGCGCACTGGCCCGGAGGATGGCCCGCAACTGAGTGCGGAAGATCGGCAGCTGCCGCAGCGAGAGGCGGATGCTCCGCAGGCCGAGGCAGGGGTTCCGCTCCTCCTCGGGCCGCGTCTCGGTGAGCATCTTGTCGGCGCCGAGGTCGAGCGTGCGGATCACCACCGGCCGACCGCCCATCGTCTCGACCACCGCGCGGTAGGCCGCAAAGTGGTCCTCCTCGGTCGGCTCCCGCTTGCTCGTGAGATACAGAAACTCCGTGCGGTACAGGCCGATGCCGTCGCAACCCCGGGCGAGACATTGCTCGGCCTCGTCGGGAAACTCGATGTTGCCGGTGATCTGCACGCGGACGCCGTCGGTCGTCTCCGCGGGCAGGTCACGGAGCGCGCCGAGCCGGGCGGCGACGCTCTTGGCGGCCTCGAGCTCCTGCCGATAGCGGGCGATCGTCTCCTCGTCGGGCTGGAGGATCACCACCCCCTGGTTGCCGTCGAGAATCACCGGCTCGCCGCCGGAGACGTCGGCCAGGAACGGCCCGACGCCCACCACGGCCGGAATCTCCAGCCCCTCGGCCACGATCGCCGTGTGGCTGCCGGGGCCGCCGAGCTCGGTGGCGAAGCCCTTCACCAGCCGGCGATCGAGATTGGCCGTCTCGCTGGGAGTGAGGTTGTGGGCCAGCACCACCACCGGCTGCGAGATCGAGGCCAGTGTCTCCCGCCGCTGGCCGAGGAGCGCCCGCAGCAGGCTCTTCTCGACGTCGTAGATGTCGTGGGCCCGCTGGGCGATGTGGTTGTCGAGGTTCTGGAACGCCTTGGCGTAGCGGCGGAGCGTGCGGCTCACGGCGTATTCGGGCCACCAGTTGCGATCGCGGACGGCGCTGGTGAGCTCCTGCTGCAACCGCTCGTCGTGGAGCATCGCCAGGTGGGCCTCGAAGATGGCCGCATACTGGTCACCGAGCTCGGAGCGGATCGCGTCGCGGTTCCGCTCGATCTCGCGGGTCGCCGCGGCGACGGCGGCGGCAAGCCGGGCCAGCTCCGTGTCGACGGCGCTCCGCTCCACGAACCGCCGCGGGATCCGGAACCCCTCGGCGTCGAGCACGAGCGCCTCGCCGATCGTGACGCCGGGCGAGACGGCGATTCCCTGGAGTTTCAGCATGGCGGGCGCCCCGCGTCCGCAGGCTGCGACGGCCGACCGGGGGATCGCGACAGCTCGCTGCCGTGGCCGACAGACCAGGGCGACAGCAGGCGTGCGATGCGGATCCCGGGGCCCGCGCCAAGCGGCGGTGAGCGGCTCCTCGTGTTGTGTGGTCGTTCATCGACCGCCGGCGACCGGGGGCCGTGGCCGGCCCCTGCCCGATCGCCGCCGGTCAGGATTCCTGTTCGTCTTGTTCGTTGAACCTGCGTTCGAAGAGACTGCCGATGGCCTCGAGCGCCTGCCGCGCGTCGGGCCCCGTCGCCTCCACCACCAGCCGCGTGCCCGCCTCGGCGGCGAGCGTGAGCACCTCGAGGATGCTCTTGCCGTCCGCCCGCTGGGCGTCGGCCACCAGCTCGATTCGTGACTGCCACTTCCGCGCCTCGCGGGCGAGCATGTCGGCCGGCCGGGCGTGCAAACCCTGGCTGTTGGCGACCACCACCTCCCGCGACAGCGTCTCCTGGCTCAGGGCTTCCCGACTCATCGCTTCCTCACGAGGCCACACCGTGACTGTCGGCCTCTTCCAGCAGGGCCTGAATCTCGACCGGCCCCTTGGCGGCCTTGAGCATCTTGCAGAACCCGTCGTCGCGCAACTGCCGTGAGATGTTCTCCAACGCCCGCAGGTGGTCGCCGGGACGATCCGGCGGCGACACCAGCAGGAAGAACAGATGCACGGGCTCGCCGTCGAGGCTCTCGAACTCGATCCCTGCGGGACTCACCGCCACCGTGCCCACCAGCCGGCTGACGCTCGGATGCTTCGTGTGGGGCACCGCTACGCCCCGACCGATCCCGGTGCTGCCGAGATCCTCGCGCTTCATGATCGCCTTGACGATGCTCTCCAGGTCGCCGGCTGCGATCCGCCCTGCATCGACGAGAGCCTGCGCCATCTCGCGGATCACGCCTTCCTTCGAGGAGGCCGTGACCCGCGAGCGGATCGCATCGGTGGCGACAAAATCGGAGAACTTCATGCTGCGTGCCGTTCCGCGGAGGTGCGTGCGTTCGTGGGTCAGGAGTGGCGGTGCGACTGCACGTGCTTGTGGTCGCGGACCTTTTCCTTGTGCTTGCGAAGCTGCTGCTCCATCTTCTGCACCGCGCCGTCCACGCTCCGCCACAGCTGGGCGGCGTGCTCGTGGCTGACCAGGTCGTGGAAGTGCTCCGCCTTGGCGACGATCTCCACCGCCGGCAGGGAGGAATTGTGCAGATCGACGGTCACCTCCAGGGCGGTGAGGCGGTCGAAATACCGCTTCAGCCGCGACACCTTGGAGGCGATCTTCGACTGCGAGGCGGGGCTCAAGCTGCCATGACGGGCCGAAACGTTGATCTGCACGCTGGAAAACCCCCTCGGTGCTGGGCAGTGGTGGGCTGCAGGTTGCGAAGCATGACGGAGGACACCCGACCCGCGGGCCGGGACCGGCAGGAGCCCGGACCGGCGGTCCGAGCACCTTGTCGGGCAGCATATCACCAGCCCGCAGGCAGCCACAAACGTGGGGCGTATTCACCGTGTCCGAGCGCGGAATCGCGGCATCACGGTGCCGCCCCGCCCGCCGGTCGGCGGATGCGGCCGTCGCCGAGTTGCTTGCGCCACCAGGCGGCGCTCTCCCGGCGCAGGTCCTGCGAACGATCCGGCCGATACCGCGCCCGATCGGCCTCCGCGGGCTCGACAACCTCGAGCAGACCCCGAATCGCGAACCGCCGCACCACCAGTTCCGGAGCGTCGAGGGCGTCGACGAGCCGCGCGGCGCCGCCGGCCTCGAGGGTGGCGTCATCGAAGCCGCGGGCAATCGCCAACAGTTCCCCCCCCTTGCCTGCTGGTCCGCGCGTCTCGAAGGCCTGCCCGAGCCGGGCAGCGGCATTGGCGCCGCGGGCCAGGGCCAGCGGCACGGTCATGTCCACCAGCCGGCTCCACTGCCGGTCTTCGAGCTTGCGGGCCACCGACTCGGCCGAAAGCAGGGCCACGAGCTCGTCATAGTCGCCGAGCAACGCCAGCGTGGCGACCGCCGCGACCCGGTTTTCGGCCCGCCGGTCGTCGGCCAGTTCCCGCAGCCCCTTCTCGATCGGATCGGAGGTGGCCTTGCCGGCGAGTGCCTGGGCGGCCGCCTGCTCGAGCCGGTCCGGACGGGCTGTGCCCGCAAGCCACTCGGGCAGTTCGCGCCGGGCCTGCACGGCAACGCGGCCGGGATCGAGGCTGTCCCATGCCAGCCGGCTGTCCTTCTCCAGCACACCCTGCGGCGCGATGCCCTGCAGCGGCTGCACGGCCGCCGTGCCGTCAACCTGCGACTGCCGCCATGCAATGCCCGAGCTGGTCGTCGCGACCACGGCCTTCACCCGCGCCGACGTCGTCGCCGGGTCGGCGCCGGGGGTCTGTTCGAGCGTCACCTCGATGCCCAGAGGCGCCCGCAAGCCGTCGGTCACCACGCCCACCAGGCCGCCGGCCGTGATGCCCAGCCGCGGCTCGGCAGCGCTCGACCGCACGATGGCCCGACCGAAGACGACCTCCAGCCGTGGCGCGCCATCGGCATCGTGCGTGAGCGTGGCCCGCGTATTGGGCTCGAGGCGGATCGTGACGCCCCCCACGCTCACCTCGGGCCGGCAGAACGGCGGCGCGATCAGATCCTCGCGCGGCGCCAACGGGCGGTTCTGCGGCAACGCTTCCCATCCGGAGTGGCCATGCTCCACCGGTTCCGCCGCGGCTTTGTGGAGCAGCAGCGCGGCGCCGCTGACGAATCCCGCACCGTCGTCGGCCGGTGCTTCAGCCACGGGGGGCAGGCCGCCAGCGGGGGGCGGCACGCGAGCGTCAGGCTCGCCTGATGACGCCGGTGCGACGATCGCCAGCGCATCCCCCTGCGGCACCCGCGGCGGCTCGGCCGGGGGAGGAGCAGGCACGGCGGGTGCGGGCGGAACCGCGGCGACCGCCGGGGCGGCGGGCGGGCCCTCGAGCGGCGGCACCGGCTCGGATGGAGGCACCTCGGCCGGCGCGGCGAGGGCGGGGGGCGCTGTAGCCACGGGGGGTGCGGCCAACTCCTCTTCCGCAGGTCGGACCGCGGGGGCAGCGGCGGGCTCCGCACGCGGCTGCGGCACCGCATCTTGCAGCTCGTCCGTGACGACGGCTGGCGGCAAAGCGGGCCGGGCGGCGACCTTGCGGCCCCGGTCACGCCCCAGCGACCAGACAAGAAATCCACCCAGGCCCACCAGCAGCAGCAGGGCGACCGCAGCCGACAGCCAGGCCGCCAAGGGCGCCCGCTGCCGCGGACCGTTCGCCGAACGCGGCTGCGTCACGGGCAGGCTTCCCAGCACAGTATCGCTCAGCCCGCCGTCGTCGCCGGCCACGAGCGTGGCCCGCAGACTGCGGGCCACGGAGACGGCGGCCTCGTGCTCCGGATCACCCGGGGGAGTTTGAATGCGTCGGCGGATCGCCTCCAGCAGTTGACGACGGCTGGCGGGATCGAGCCGGCCGGCCACCTCCGGATCACGGGCGATCTCGGCGAGGATGCCGTGGCAGGCGGCCACTTCGGCAAGGTGCATGTCCGACTCGATGCAGATCCGCTCGAAGGTCTCCAGCCGATCCGCGGGCAGCGTGTTGTCGAGATACTCGGCGACGGAGTTGGCGTCGTCGGCGATCCCGCGGGCGTCGGGCCGCGGCGCGGCCAGCACGGGCCGCTCCACGACGTCGCGGATCCGGGCGATCAACTGCGGGGCGATCGGGCTGGCCGCGACCTTCTCCCCGAGCGTCTGCTGTTCTGCCGGCGGCAGGACGGTGTCGAGCCAGGCCAGGAGGGTGCGAAGTGTCAGACGCATCGTCGGGTTCCAGGAGGAATGTGCGGCGGGCGGCGCCACCCGCCAGAAGAAACAGTGGCGCCGGCGGCCGATTTTCGTGCACCGCCGGAAATAAAGCCCGCACCAGGCCAGTTCATCCCCGTGAATCCAAGCCCGAGTGCCCCTGCCGGGTCGCCGGTCCGAGAGACAATTCACACGTGCGAATGCTGCGACCCGTTCGGGGCCGGCGGCCGTACAAATCAGCAGCGGTGTCGGGGCCCCGGAGCGGATTGGGCGGCGGCGGCAGGCGGGCTAAACTTTCTTGGTCCGTCTCCCGTTCCGACCGGCTCCGTGTTTTCGCCCCGGCAGCCGCCGAGGAGCCTGCACAGCCATGACTGCCGAGATCGCCTTTCCGCGGGTGCGTCGCCAGATGATCCTCCGCCACGCTGCAGGCTACGTGGAGCTGGGTGAACTGCTCGTGGACGGCGCGGGTCCGGTGCCCCCGTCCGCCCGCCGCGTGCTCCTGCGGGCCCTCGAGACCCTCGCCGAACTTCCCGCGGAGGCCCGCAGCCATCCCGACGCCAGCCTGCTGGAAGGCGAGGCCCTTCGGGCGCTGGGAGAGTGGGACCGCGCGGTCGCTCCGCTCACCCGGGCCGCGGAGGCGGCGACCGGCCGGCTCGAGGCCTGGCTGGGGCTGGGCTGGTGCCTGAAGCGGCTGGGCCGGCTCGACGATGCGATCCGCGCGCTCGAGCGTGGCCGGGATGCGTCGCCACAGCAGGCGATCGTGCTGTACAACCTCGCCTGCTACCACTCGCTGGCGGGCGACGTGCCGGCCGCGATCGAAAACCTCACCCAGGCCATCGCGCTCGACGACCGCTATCGCGACCTGACCGGGACCGAACGCGACTTCGACCCGATCCGCACGGACCCCCGGTTCCAGGCCGCGACCCACGTGACCGTCTGACGAGCCTTCCGCCCCCCAGCGGCCCTGCCGGACATCTCCCGCATGACCAGTCCGGCGCTCCAGGAAGTGATCGCCCTGCTGGCGGCGCCCGCGGCCGGCAATCCCGCGCAGTATCTCTTCGAGCGGGCGATCGAGACGGCCGGGCTCGACTGGCGGTTTCTCACGTTCGAGGTGCCACCCGCGCGGCTCGCCGAGGCGCTCGCCGGCATCGCCGCGCTCGGCCTGCGCGGCGGCCTGCTCGGCGGGGCGCTGCCGGCGGCCGCGCTGCCCCTGTTGTCCACGGCAAGCCCTGCCGCCACGTTCTCCGGCGCCGTCAATCTCCTGACCCGCGACGAGGCCGGCGGGCTGGCCGGCCACATGACCGAGGGCCGCGGCATCGTCGAGGCGCTTCGCGGCCACATCGACCCCGCGGGCAGTCGGGCCGTCGTGCTCGGCGCCGGCCCGGTCGGCCGGGCGGCGGCGCTCGAACTGGCGCTGGCGGGCGCGGCGCACCTCGCCATCGGCGATCCCGATGCCGCCCGGGCCGACGCCCTCGTGGAGTCGCTCACGGGCCTGGCCACCGCGACCGCCGCGCGGATCGATTGGAACACCGCGCTGGAACTGCCCGCCGAGACGGCGATCGTCGTCCACGCGCTCGATCCCGCCGCAGACCCCGTGCGGTGCGGCGGCCTGCGGGCTGATCTCGTGCTCGTGGAGAGCGGCCTGGCCACACGTTCGACCGCGCTGGCCGCAGAGGCCGCCGCGGCCGGCGCCTGCGTCGTCGACGGCATCGAGGTGCACGCCACCCGCACGGCGATCGACTTTCACGCCCTCACCGGCCTCGAGGCCGACACCGACATGCTCCGCGAAGCGCTCGACGAGTTTCTTTCGGCGTGACGCCGGCGCACGAAGCCACGGATCACCAGCCGCCGTCGTCTTTGGGAATCTCCCCGTCCGCCCGATGCCCGAGCTGCCGGAGGAGGTCGGGGTCGATGTCGGGGGTGAACTGTCGCACGCCACCGTCGGCCATGGCCGAGACGCAGATGCCACTCATGTGAAAGCTGCCGAAGCCACCGACGAACAGCGGATCGACCGGCTGCTGGTCTCCCCACGCGGCGGCCCCATAGGCCGAGGATTTGATCACCGACGTGTTCCGCAGCGTGGCCCGCGTGCCCGAGGCCCAGCCGAGGTCGTCGCGGCCGTCGAGCTCGTGCGGTGGCCGCGGCGGCGCCACCCGCTCCGCGAGCAGAAGCGTGCGGGAACTGCCGTCCTCGATGTCCTTGAACCGCACGGCGCTGTTCAGAAACAGCATGCCGTGGTTGTCGGCCGCGATCGGGGCCTCGACGTCGTGATGGCTGCCGGCGTAGTGCGACACGGCCACCCGCCGCGGCTGCGGAATCTCGCTCGGTAGATCGTCCAGCGAATCGTCCGGGGCCGGTTCGGCCACGCGCGGCTCTCGCCACTGCTCGACGCTGCTCGCGCTCGACGACGGGCAGATGAGCGTGGGAATCACGGTCGCCACCACCGCCGCGTTGCCGATGGCATAGGCGCCGTCAGCTTCCTTGAAATGCCTCGCCAGGGCCTGCTCCTCGAGGTAGGGCAGGATGCGGACGATCCAGCTCACGTGCCGCCCGTCGGGCTGGCTCTTGATCGGGCCGGCCGCGTCGGTGACCCCCGCCGGAAACGCCTCGCGGTGAAACTCGTAGTTGTGCAGCGCGAGGCCGAGCTGGAGCACGTTGTTGGAGCAGGCCGCCCTGCGGGCGGCCTCGCGGGCGGCCGTCACGGCCGGCAGGAGCAGGCCGATGAGCGTGGCCATGATCGCGACCACGATCAAGAGCTCGACGAGCGTGAACGCCGCAGCCCCGGCTGCGCGAAAGCGGGCACGGACCGCCGGCGGGCGGCCGGTCGAGATGAGGCGGGTCATGGGCTGGTCTCCTGGGAAGTGGACGAACGGGCACGGATCAGCGTGTCGCGGGTGCGGCGGATGGAAGCCGGGCCATCAGGGGGCACGGCGGCGACGATCCGCACCCGCCAGGCGTCGGTGCCATCCGGATCGACGGTGACGACGACCTGCGCCGCATGCGTGCCGGCGACGTCGCCGGCGGCCAGGTCGATCGTCTCGGCGGCGGGCGGGCCCGCCGCGAGCCGCGACCGCACGCGGGACTCGGCGGCGTCGAGGATCGCCTCCACCTGCCGCACGGCATGCTCGGCTCGGAGAGTCCTGCGGCCGATGATCGTCCCGCGGATCATCGCCATGGCGATCAATCCCACGACCGCGAGCGTGGCGAGCGTGATGAACATCACCGACCCGCGCCGGGCCGGCGGCGCAGCGGCGTGACCCAGCGAGTGGCTCATGGCTGGTCCTCCCCGCGGCGGGCCGCGGCGCCGAGCGCCGCCACCACCTCGATGTCGATGGGCGGCCCCTCCCCGGGCACACCGCCTCCCGCGCCGACGAGCGACACGACGCCGTCGCCACGCACCGACTTAAACCGCACCGCCGCCGGAAACGAAAACACTTCGCGGGCGCTGCGGTTCGTGGGGAGCGGCTGCTCGCGGACGAGGCCGCCGCGGACGGCGCGGTACACGATCGCTTCCTCCCCGGCCGGCTGCACCCGGAGCACGACATCCGCGGGCAGGCCGTCGGCCGTGCAGGCCACGGTGCGGGCCGCGCGGATGTCGGCACGAACCTGCCGCGCGAGCACCAGCGCCGTGCGTTCCCCCTGCAGCGTCCCGCGCGACGCCGCTTCGAGCCGCAGCGCCCGGTGCAGGAGCCCTCCCGCCACGCCCATGATCATGGTCGAGGCGGTGATCGTCAGCAGCACCTCGACGAGGGTCATGCCGCGGCGGTGCAGCGGATGATGGCACCGTTTCATGGCGCCCCTCCCGGCGGATCCGGCAGCCAGACCGCCAGCGACAGCGGATGCGCGCGGCGACCTGTCGCGTGCCAGGCGAGATTGAGCACCACGCGGTCACCGAGCGGCGACGGCCCCCGTTTCGCCGTCAGTTCCGCACCGGGCAGCCGCCGGGCGGCGACCGCCGAGGGGGCGAGCGTCGCGAGGGCCGCGGCGCGGCGGTCGACGGGCAGCGCGACGAGCCGCGCGGCCTGATTGGCGAGTTCCTCGATCGCGACCCGCTCCTGCCGCGACTCGGCGAGCAGCCGACCGTGGCGGACGAAGACCGGCATCGTCGAGGCCATGACCACGGCGAGCAGCGCCAGGGCCGCCAACGTCTCCACGGTCGACAGGCCGGGACGACAGGCCGCCGCAGCGCGGCTCGTGCGCGGCATGCCCCCGTGCTCGGGCGGGCATCTCGGCCACGGAGTCCCCTGGTTCCACCTCGTCATGGCCGCACTCCCGCCACGTGCTCGGTCAACTCGATGAGCGGCATGAAGAAGGCGACTGCCGTCCAGAACACGAACCCACCGGCCAGGGCGAGCATGCCCAACGAGATCACCCGCTGCCAGACGATCGCCCGCCGGCGCAGGGCATCGCGCCGGCGGGCGGCGATCCGCGCGAGCGTGACAGCCGCGACGGCCGGCGCGGCATCGAGCTCCCGGCCCTCCGCGGCGGTGACCAGGCCGGCCGCCGCGAGCGTCTGGCCTGCGACACCGGCCCGCCCCAGGCGGACGGCCAGCCGGCCGTCGGTCTGGCAGGCGGCGAGCGTGGCGGCCGCGGCATGGATTGGCTGGCCGGCGGCGACCGCGACCGCCAGCGTGTCGAGCGCGGCGGCGATCCGCCGGCGGCGGGTGAACGGCTGGGCGAAGGCCTGCCGCACGGCCGGGGAGAAGCGGAGCACGAGCCCCATCACGGTCAGCGGCACGACGAGCCACCTGCAGGCCGCCACCCACGCACACGCTTCCAGCCACCGTGCGGTCGCAATGGGCAAGTGGGCGTCGAAATCGTCCCATATTTTTTTGGTCTGCGGCGCGATCTTGGTCGCCAGGAACATCGTGACCAGCAGCGCGAGAATGCTCCACCCCACGGCCCAGCGCACGAGGCCACGAACTCGCAGCCGGGCCTCGGCCTCGGCGCCTGCTTCAGCGGCGAGCATGGCCAGCACGGTGGGGACCACCAGCCCGGTCATGCCGCCAAACCGCACCGCCACGGCATGCTCGTCGCGCATCAGCCCGGGCACGCGATCGGGAACGGCGGCGAGCGGACCGCCGGCCTGGAGGTGGCGCGCGGCCTGCGTGAGCCGCCTGCCCTGCCGGCCGCGACTATCCCGCGCCCAGGCCTCGAGCAGCGGGGCGGGAGCCACGTCCAGCGCATGGCAGGCGGCCAGGAGCGCGGCCACCTGGGCCGACTCGGCGTGGCTCGCCCAGCGGCCGGGGAGGCTTCTCCAGATGGCGCGGGGCGTGGGCAGGCGAAACAACGAACGACCCCTTCAGCTGAATTGCCGAATCAAATTGATCAGCGGCAGGAGGATCCCGATCAGGTACAGCCCCACGGTGAGCACGACGACGCCGAAGGCGAGCGTGCGCCACAGGGAACCGGCCGCGAACGACGTGCCGGCGACCCGCAGCGCGTGGCACTCGGCGACGGCGTCGAGCAGTCCTCCCGCCACGGCCGGTTCATGGGCGAGCGCCGCGACGGCGGCATGCGACAGCGGCCGGCGTGGTCGGGCCGGGCTCACCGGTGGCACGCCCACGGCCCAGGCGGCGAGTTCGACCGCCTCGTCCTGCGGCACACCACTCTCCACGAGCCGGGCGAGATGCCGCGTATAGGCCGCCGCCACGGCCGGCCCGCGGCGAATCCACCGGCGTGTCAGGCCCCAGCCGGCAATCACCAAGCCGGCGCCGAGCAAGAGCGGCTTCGAGATGCTACGCATGAAGGCCGCGGTGCCGAGCATCCGTTGCGTGAGCGGCGGCAGTTCCATGTTCAATTCGGTGAACACCTCCTCGAGCAGCGGCGTGAGCCCGAACGACAAGGCCCCGAGCAGACCGAACGCGAGCGCCACGAGCGTCAGCGGCACGACGAGCGGCAGCCAGCCGCGTGGCGTCGCGACCGGCGGCCCTCCGGCGGCCGCGACGATCCGGCCGAGGAGCCGCGGATCGCCGGCCGGCGTGGAAAAGAGCGGCATCCAGCAGGCCGGGTCGACCGCGGCGGCCGCCGCGCCGGCGGCCACGTCGCCGCGGGCCAGGGCGTCGGCGATCGCCACCCATGGCCGGCGCTCGCGCGGCGCGAGCTCGGCGGCGATGGCGCGGATCGCGGGCACGATGCCGCCGTGGCGGGCGACCGCCGCGGAGACATGCCGGCGGAGGAGCGGGTCGGGCATCATCGCGCCGCGCTCCCGAAGGCGTTTGGCGGCCGCGTGGCGATCGCGTGCATGAAGTCCGCGAGCGGCCCGAACATCGCGATGCCGTAGAGCAGCACGACGAACCCGGCGGTGACGATGCCGCAGGCCGGCAGCAACCATTGGCGGCGCTGGCGCCGGCGGTCGTCGAGCAGCCAGTAGAAGTCGGCGGTCGCCCGCAGTGCCTCGGCCCGCTCGTGCGGAACCAGGAGCGACGCGGCAAGCGCAGCCAACGGCGGAGTTGCGGAGGCATTGCCGCGCGGCGCAAGGGAACCACTCATCTCGCGGACGATCCGCTCCTCGTCGGCCGGGGGCAGGCCCGCCGCGGCTGCCGCGGCCCGCACCTCGCAGGCCAGCGCCTCGTGACGCCCCGACTGCCGTGGCCGCGTGCGGCGCTGCCACCACCACGCGGCGACCGCGGCCATCAGGGCCGCTCCACCAACGGCCGCCGGCCAGCCGACCGACCGCAGCATCCGACTGCCGCCGCGATCAGCGGCCACCGGCCCCATGGGTGACACGATCGTGCCTTCCTGCGGGAAGCCGAAGGTGCCGAGCCACCACATGCCGAGGCCGGCCAGCAGGCAGACGAACGCGGGATACGCGAGCGCTGCGCGGATCTGCCAGCGGTCCTGGCAATCGGCCTCGGCGACCCGCGCAACAGCGTCGGCACAGTCGATGCACGAGGCTGGATTCATGTGACCCGTGGCGTCCACCAGGAGCTCCGCGACGGGGCCGACGCCCGTCACCCGCCGTGCACGAGGGAGCCCGAGGCAACGTTGCTCGGGATCGATCCGCAATGGATCCCCGCACGGCGTACAGGCATAACGCATGCACGGCCGGACTCACAATCAGAAACATCCCGAACGCGGTTTCGACGCGAGCCGGGGAATCACATGTCGTCGTGCGGCAGGGATGGCGGGATGGTGTTCATGCCCGGTGTCCCCGGGTTTCCACCCGGGGCTTCTTGG
>CAZJHQ010000014.1:0-11032 GCA_964545915.1 uncultured Candidatus Kuenenia sp.
ACTCTCCGCCCAGCGGCTGGAGCGACTCGATTACCAGCTGCACCGCCGCGTCCCATGTGTGCCGCTGCTCGAGCTCCGGCACGAGCGGCACGTAGCAGTCGTAGTGATGGATCGCGTCGAGCCCCAGGACCCGCTTCCGCAGGTCGTAGTAGCGGTGCACGACCGGGAGGTTGGCACGGACGGCCGCGATCAGCTGGTCATAGACCGCCAGCGGGACGTTGTCGGCGAACAAGGCCGCCTCGACCGCGGATGGGTAGTTGCGGACGCGGGCCGCATAGACGTCGCGCTCGTTGGAGCCCGAGAGCGTGGCCGCGAGCGTGTTCGCATGGGCCTCGTATTGGTCGTAGAACTGGTGGAATGCCGTCCGGCGGACGTCCGGCACCGGGTCGTGGAGGAGCGTCGTGAACGTGGCGTTCGAGAGCTCGACCCGCTCCCCCTTGCCGGTCGTGACACTGCCGAACTTGAGATCGGCGTCGGTGAGCTGGCGAAACACCTTCCCGGCGGTGCCGGCGAACGTGCCCTGCATGGCCAGGAGCTTCTCCTCCGGCTCCGAGAGCGTGTGGGCCCGGGTGCGGACGATCCGCTCGAGCATGAGGCGATACGGTGCGAGCACCGGCAGGTCCATCCACGCGGCGAGCTGCGCCGGGTCGATGGCCATGATCTCGGGCCGGATGAAGCTCGCCGCCTCGCCCGCCCGCGTGGCAACGTGCTGAAACCGGCCGACCATCCGTTGGGCTGCGGCCGCCGCCTGGTCCTCGCTGGCCCGCAGATGCGCGTACGTGCCGAGCCGGTCCCCCTCGCGGTCGAACGCCAGGTCGTGCTCCAGGCACTCGGCGAGCCGCTCCGGCGTCGACCCCAGCGTGCCCGCATAGGCCGCGAACTGCCCGATGCGATCCTCCCAGGCCGCGAGCCCCTCCTCCCACTCCGCATCGGAGCGGCACAGGCTCGCGAGGTCCCAGGTGTCGCCGACCGGCACGTCCTTCCGGGCCGGCAGTCTCTTTTCAATGCTGGTGTCGCTCATGGGCATTTTTTCCGCGGTGGTTGGTGTCTCTTTGAAATGGCCGTGTCGGGCTGCTCGTCAGGCCGCAACTCGTGATGGGGGAATGCATGCCCCGTAGAGCGGCGGTCTCTGACCGCCGTGTCCCCCGGCTTCCGCCGGTGGTTTCTCGTGCCTTTCGCTCGTGTTCTCTCCCAGAAGCCCCGGGCGGGAGCCCGGGGACTCCGGGCCTGAAAACCACCCCGCCGCCCATGCGGGACGACGGCACGTGATCCCCCGGTTCGAACCCGCATCACATGGCACCCGGGAAGGCATACCACCCGGAGTCCCCCGGCTTCCGCCGGGGGCTTTTTGTGCCGTTCACGCGAGTCAAGCCGAGCGCAAGACCGGAGAACTCGCACAACCAAAACTCGTGCCTCGGGCTTCCCACCAGTGCCGCCGTAATGCCCCATGGGCGATTGTTTACCCCACCCTCCAAGGCCAAAAGGCAGCGCCGTCGCCTCCCCGTATGTCCCAAGGCTGGCGAACTCGCCGGGCCCGCGATCGTTGAGGAGGCCCGGGTGTCGGCGTGAGGATGCGGAGCGTGGCGGACCTTCGCCAGCGACGCAACTCATGCCGCACCCGGGCCGGCTTGGGCTCGTTGACTCCCCCGGCGAAACACCCGCGATCATCACAGCCTCCAGACGGCGCTGCCCCACGCGAGGCCGCCCCCGAAGCCGCACACCACCACCGTGCTGCCCGGCCCGATCCGCTCCGCCCGCCAGGCCTCTTCCATCGCCAGCGGGATCGAGCCACTCGACGTGTTGCCGTAGCGATCGAGGTTCACGAACACCTTGTCGGTCGGCAGCCGCAGCGCCTCGCGCACCCCCTCGATGATCCGCGCATTCGCCTGATGGAGGAAGAACATGTCGACGTGCTCCAGCGGCACGCCGGACCGGTCAACGACCTGACGGATGTTCTCCTCGACCAGCCGGATCGCCCACTTGAAGACGGCCCGGCCATCCATCTGCAGAAACTGGTCACGCCGGGCGATGCCCTCGACCGTGACCGGCTGTCGCGAGCCGCTCATCGGGCAGGCGAGCATGCCTGCCCCGCGGCCGTCGGACCCCAGCGAGCAGGCCAACAACCCGCGATCCCGACCGTTCGCGTCCGGCTCGGTCGCCTCCAGGAGCACCGCGCCCGCACCGTCGCCGAACAGTGGCCAGGTCTTCACGTCCTCGGGATCGACGACGCGGGAGTTGGTGTCGGCGCCGATCACCAGGGCCAGCCGGCTCGAACCCGCCGCCACGAAGTTCGCCGCGGTCACCAGCGCATAGGCGAAGCCCGCGCAGGCGGCCGTCACGTCCATCGCCGGCGCGTAGAGGCCGAGCCGCTCCTGCACGATGCAGGCGGCCGACGGGATGCACATGTCGGGCGTGAAGGTGCCGAGCACGAGGAGGTCGATATCGGCGGCGGCCACGCCGGCATGGGTGATCGCCGCGCGGCCGGCCGCCGCCGCCAGATCGCTGGTCGCGATCTCCGGGCCGGCGTGCCGCCGCTCGTGGATGCCGGATCGGCCCACGATCCACTCGGGATCGCAGCCCAGCCGGGCGAGGTCGGCATTGGTGACGACGCGGTCCGGAACGGCCGCACCGACGCCCACGAGCCGGAAGCCCACGGCGCGGCCGAAACGTGACGGCCGCGGCGAGGTGAGGATCTCGGACATGGGGGCAGGATACCAAAACCGCCGCCGGAGCCGGCTCCGAAACCCGCCGCCATGCCGCGACGCCGTCCGCCACTCACCGCAGTCCACCGGCGATCAGCGGCCGCGGGTCCGCTGCATCGCCGCCGATGCGCGTCTTACTCCTGCTTGGCTTCCTTGGATTTCTTCTGCACGACGCCGGCGCGGTTGAGATGAATCTTCCCGTACTCATCGTCGGAGACGACGTAATACCAGTCCGCGAAACGGGCATTGAGCTCCTTGACCCGCTTCTGGGCGGCCTTCACCTTCTCGTCATACTCTTCCTGCTTGCGGCGGTTCTCGCGCTCCACCCGCCGCCGCTCCTCGAGCACCGCCTGGGCCTTCGCCTCCGCCTCGTCGGCCGCCGCCAGCTTGCCCGACGCATCGGCAGCGGCCCCCTCGTCCTTCTTCTCCGTGTCTTCCTTCTTCGCCCCATCCTGTTTCTCGTCCGCCGCCGGCACGGACGGGACCTCCGGGAGCGGATCCAGTTTCGGCTTCTCGAGGAGCGACTCGGCGAAGCGGGCCATCACGAACAGGTACCGACCGGTGGTGTCGTCGGAGGCCTTGCCGTCTTCCTTCTTGTCGGCCTTCGCGTCACCGGCCACGCTCGTGCCGTTCCCGAATCGGAGCAGGTATTCGACGCCATCCTTCATCCCCACGATCGTCTCCCCGTTCGAGGAGAGGATTTCGCCCGAGGCGAACGGGTAAAAGCCCTTCTGAGCCAGCGACGTCACGGCCTCGCGATCAGTCGTGAACTTCTCCTCGGCCTTCAAGTCGCCGCTCAAGCCGGCCGGCTTGCGGGCCACGTCGATGATCTTCAGGTCGCCGAGCGCGTCCCGCAGCGCGTTGAGCTTGCTCGAGGCCAGTTCCTCGTCTCCGGCGAGCTGCTCCTCCTGCGGTTTGTTGTCGGCCCCGAAGGCCTCCAGTCTCAGCAGCGACCACTTCGCGTCCTTGTCGTCATAACCGAGGGCGATACGGCTCTTGCGATCCTGGGTCACGGCCGGCCGACCGCTGGCCTCGTCGAACCCGAACGTGCACGTCGAGTCGTCGATCACCAGCCGGCGGACGTCCCAGGGCGTGATCTTCAGCAGGTCCTTCTCGATCCAGTCGTCGAAGTTCGTGGTGAACTTGGTGGCGTCGATCTCCACCCGATACACGGGGTCCTGCCCGGCCTTGCGGACGAACCGCAGCTTCCGGCCCGGCATGCCGCCGCTGGCCGGAGCCTTGTCTTCCTTGCCGATGATCAGCCGGGCGAGCTTGTTGCCCGAAGCGTCGCGGATCTCCACGAGCTTGCCCACGCCGCTGTCGCCCACCTTGATCTTCTGCGGATCGGGCTCGATCACGCCGTAGGTCTCGTGATCGCCGGGCGATGCGGTCATCACCGCGAGGATCGGCCGATCGACCAGTTCGTTGCAGGCGGCGGCAAGCTGGTCCTTGGCGTCGGCCGGATAGCCGTCGTGCGACGGCAGTGACCACACGCCCCCCGTCTGCACGACCTTGAACGGCTTGAGCGTCGCCGTCTCGTCGTCGAACGAGATGATCTCCATGCTCGCGGCCTTGGCGGGGTCGGAGAGTTCCGGGAAGAGCACGCGGTCGGCCTCGGGCGCGACCGCGGACTGACGAAGCCGGGGCTGGACCGCGGTGCCGAGGAGAAACATGCCGATCCCGCCGAGCAGGAAGACCGCCGTCTTCTGCAGGGCCGGCGACAGGCCGCCGGCCGCCGCATCGCCTGATTGGTTCGTCGCGTGGTTCATCGTGCCGTGCCCTCCCATGCTCACCTCAACCTCGACTTCGAGACACCCTCGCGCTCCAGCGCCCGGCGCCGGAAAAACACGAAGAACGCCACCACGAGCGGCGGAATCGGCGGCAGGAGCACCGCCAGCCACTTCTGTCGGTCCTGCTCGCGGCGGACCTGCCCCTCGAGCCTTCGCTCCACCGCCGCCACCTCGGCGTCGCGCTTGCTCTTGAGCTTCTCGATCTTCGTGTCCAGCCGGCGCTGCGCGAGTCGCTGCCGGCTGGCCAACTGCTGGACGGCCTGCATGGCCGCCTGCGGATCGGCGTCGCCCTGGGCCTCCATGTCCTTGATCTTCTTCTCGAACTCACCAACCTCCTTCTGCATGGCGGCGTTCGCCTCGCGTTCGGCCTTGTCGAACTCGGCAATGAAGGTCGTCCGCTGCCTGTCGGCCTCCTCGCGGGCGCTCGCCACGGCATCCTCGATCCGCTCCAGCGTGCGGTGCTTCGGCTTCCGCTTGCGGATGGCGATGAAGCGATCGTCGCCGGCCAGCGAGTCGAGCGCGTTGAGGGCGAACTCGACGTTGTCGAAGTCGAGGCCGAAGACCTCGTCGGGCCGGCTGCGGAGGCCGAAGATCCGCCCGTCGAGCAGGTCGACGTCGGCGACGACCACGGCGCGGATCGGCTTGGCGGCCGCCGCGGACTCCCCCTCCTTGCCCGCAACAGCGGCCGGCGGCTTCCGGTCCACCAGCGCGGCCAGCACCATCGACTGGTCGGCCTTGCGCTCGAAGATCTGCAGTTGCCGCATGTCGCCGCGATTCCCCATCACCTGATCAACTTCGATCGTGCCGGTTCGCGGCGCCGCGGTCCGCACCAGGGGCGTGATCGTCACGTCCGCCGCCTCGTCCTTGGCGATCGCCCCGGGAAATGGAAACAGCAGTTCCTGCAGCCCGGAGGAGATGGGATCGCCCTGATTGAAACCCGAGTCCTTGCCCTCGAGCGTGACATCGATGAACACGAACTCCGCGGGTAGTTCCAGCTTGAGGTGGGGGTTGTAGTCCTGGTAGACGACGAACGGCGCGGCCCCCATCTGCCCCATCGCCGGCCGCCCGGCGCCGGCCGAGAGCTTCACGCCGAGCGCCTGCCACAGCTCGGCGAGGTTGCCCTTCGGCTGCCCCTGCGGCCCGCCGAACATCGCCATCGGCCCCATCGGGTTCCGCCGGGGCTGTGACGTGCCGGGAACGTTCGTCATCAGCACGGGGAGCGGGTCCTCGAAGATCGCCACCGGCTGGCCGGCCTTCACGGCGGCGACGAAGTTCGTCATCTGCTCGGGGCCCAGCGACGAGGGCTGCACCGCCAGAAGTACGTCGTAGGTCTCCGTGATCGGCGCCGAGGCGTCCACCTGGACGACGTCGTACTGCTTCTCGAGCTCGTCCACGATCGGCTGCCGCGGCCGCTGCTGGCCGCTCATCATGTCGAACCCGCCGAACAGGTCGGCGTCGGTCGTGAGCACGCCGAGCCGCTTCCGTTTCTGCTGCGCCGCCGTGCACACCGAGCGGATCAGCTCGTATTCCACCGGCGTGCCCTTGTCGAAGAACGGCACGACCACCTTCTCCAGGCCGCTGGTGAACGCACAGCCGAGAAAGATCTCCTCGTCGCGATAGGCGCCACGCACCCTGGCCAGCACGTTCACCGGCTCGATGCCGTACTGCTGGGCGGCCAGGGCCGCCGCCTCGGTCTTCGGCTCGGTGGGGATGACCTCGACGTTCACCTTGCCCCGGCCGAGCTGCTGGAACTGCCGCAGGGTGTTGAGGAGATTGAGCCGGGTCTGGGCGTAGTCCTCGGGCACCGTCGGGCTGACGTAGGCCTTGATGTCGATGGGCCGCTGGGTCTCCAGGGTCTTGAGCAGCCGGCGCGTGTCAGGCGAGAGGGAGCTGATCTGCTCGGCCGAGAGGTCGGCCCGCACATCCAGAGCGCGAAAGAGGAGCACGCTCCCCACGGCCGCGGCCGCAAGGCCGAGGGTGCGGGCCAGATAATGGAGCCCCATCCCACCGGCATCCCGCCGGCCCGTCCAATGACGCCGCCCGATGAGGACCATCGCGACGTACAGACAGACCGCCACGATCCCCAGGAAAAAGGCGATCGACGACAGGCTCACCATGCCGCGGCCGAAGTCGGCGAAGTGCTCGGCCAGGCTCCAGGCCCGCACCTGGGCCGCCGCCTTCGCCCCCATGACGCTGCTCGCCTGGTCGGCCACCGCCAAAGGCGCGTTGAAGAGGAGGCCGAGGATGAACCCGACCGTGAGATTGCTCGTCAGGAAGCTGGCCACCATGCCGACCGCCAGCATCGCCAGCCCCACGAACCAGTAGCCGAGGTAATTGGCGAGGAACAGCCCCGCGTCGGGCGTGCCCCAGCGAAGGAGAATGATCAGGTTGCAGACACAGGAGAACATCAGCGCCACGGTGAAGATGCCCACGGCGGCGAGATACTTGCCGAACACCACCTCCCAGTCGCTGGCCGGAATCGTGAGCAGGAGCTCGTCCGTTCCCTGCCGCCGCTCGTCGGCCCACACGCTCATCGTGATCGCCGGCACGAAGACCAGGAGGATGTAGGGCAGGTAGCGGTTGAGCTGGTCGAGGTTGGCGAGGTTGGAGTTGAAGAACTCCGGCGGCCAGAAGGCGGCCAGCGACCCCAGGAGCACGAACACGCAGATGAAGACGTAGCCCGTGGGATTGGAGAAATAGGCGACGAAGTTCCGCTTGAAAACGGCGTCGAGAACGTGCCACTTCATGGATTCGATCCTTCGGTCATGGCTGCGGTTGCAATGCGATTTCCTTGAATACAACCCGGATGGCTGCGGGGCGGCATGAGTTGTCTCGCTGGCGGAGGACCGCCACGCTCGCCATCCTCACGCCGACCCCTTGCCTGACGCTGCAGGGCCGCGATTGAGTGCGAGCTCATGCGACGCGGATGGCTGCGGGGCGGCATGAGTTGTCTCGCTGGCGGAAGACCGCCACGCTCGCCATCCTCACGCCGACCCCTTGCCTGGCGCTGCAGGGCCGAAGCGGAGCGGCGATCAGGCGTCCATCCGAACTGCATCGGTTGTCCTTCGTGGGGAACGGCTTGGGCTGGGACGACCGCGGACCTGCGGCGGCCGGCGGGCAGGGTGGGTCAGGCGGAACGCGTCAACTCGTGGAACCGCTCGTCGAGGCTGCGGCCGTCGCGACGCAGATCGGCGGGTGTGCCGTCGAACCGCAGCCGGCCCTCGGCGATGAGGAGCACGCGGTCGGCCAAGGCCTCGACCTCCTGGAGGATGTGGGTCGAGAGCAGAATCGTCTTCTGCTCGCCGAGCCGACGGATCGTCTCCCGGACCTCGCGAATCTGGTTGGGATCGAGGCCGCTGGTCGGCTCGTCGAGAATCAGCACGTCGGGTTCGTGGAGCAGCACCTGGGCCATGCCGACCCGCTGCCGGTAGCCCTTGGAGAGCTTGCCGATCGCCTTGCCGATCACGCTGCCGAGTTCGCACTGCTTCACGACCTTCTCGATCCGCTCCCGCTTCCGCTCGCCGGTCAGGCCGCGGGCATCGGCGAAGAACTCCAGCAGGCTGCGGGGCGTCATGTCGGGATACAGGGGACCGTTTTCCGGCAGATACCCGAGCCGCTCCGCCCCGGCGAGCCGGTCGGTGGCCATGTTGTGGCCGGCGATCCGGGCCGTGCCGGACGACGGGGCGAGATACCCCGTGAGGATCTTCATCGTCGTGCTCTTTCCGGCGCCGTTGGGGCCCAGAAAGGCGACGATCTCACCCCGCGGCACGCGGAAAGTGACGTTCTCGATGGCGATGAACTCGCCGTAATACTTGGTGAGGCCATCGGCCTCGATCATGGCTGCGCCGCCGGCCGGATGGCTTTGGTGGATCATCACAGCGTCCAGTGCGGGTGGGTATGGAAGCGGGGAACTGCAGGCCCCACATTCTTTCCCAGAACCGCCCTGGCGACAATCCCCGGGCCTCGGGCTCGACCCGCGTCGGGGCGCGGGTCGGGGCTGCCCGTACCCCGTCGCCGGACGTTCGCATCAGGCCGCCCGGAAACTGCCTCTGGCGTTCGTGCTCGGTTGCTGTGAAGCCCGAAGCGCAAGCTGAGGGAATACGCGACGATCCACCGAAAACCGATCCCCATTCCCTCGGCTCACGCCTCCGGCTCCTGGGGCACGGGCAGCCCCTCCCGGATCGCCGGCCCGCCTACCGCACCGGTTCGAGCACGGGCTCCGCACGGCCGCGCCGCCAGGCGATGTGCCGCCGCCACGCGGCGCTGGTCGCGGGATGGTCGGCCCGGTAGTGCACACCGCGGGTCTCACGGCGGTCGATCGCGGCGTGGATCATCAGCCGGGCCACTTCGAGCATGTTCTGCAGCTGCCAGCCCGACGGGTCGGCGAACTGCCGCGGGAGCACGTAGCGGCACCAGCCCTCGACCGCATCCAGGGCCTCGCGGAGCGACGCCTCCGTCCGCTCCACGCCGACATGCCGCCACATCAGGGCCCGCAGCGAGTTGCGGATGTCGGCCAAATCGAGCGTGCCGCTCGGCTCTCCGGCAGCGACCCGGGGAAACGAGATCGGCGGCACGCGATACTCGTCCGCGTCGTCGCCGGGCATGGCCAGCACGTCGGCCGAGGCCGCGGCGCCGGCGCGAGCGCCATAGACCAGCCCCTCCAGAAGGCTGTTGCTCGCCAGGCGGTTGGCGCCGTGCAGCCCACTGGAGGTGACCTCGCCGGCGGCGAGCAGGCCGGGCAGCGTCGTGCGGCCCGTGTCGTCCACCGTCACGCCGCCGATCATGTAGTGCGCACCGGGCCGCACCGGAATCCGATCGCGGGCCAGGTCGAGCCCGAACTTCGCGCAGATCTCGGCCATGCCCGGAAACCGCCGGCGGACCATGTCCGCATCGAGGTGCGACAGATCGAGATACACGTTGGCATGATGCGTCCGCTGCATGACGACGGTGATCGCCCGGGAGACGACGTCGCGCGGGGCGAGCTCGGCGCGGGGATCAAACTCGGGCATGAATCGCCGGCCGTCGCGGTCGACGAGGTGCGCCCCGGCGCCGCGCACCGCCTCGGTGATCAGGCTGCGGGTGCCGCCGGCGATGTAGAGCACCGTGGGATGGAACTGCATGAACTCCATGTCGCGCAGCTCGGCGCCGGCCCGCCAGGCCAGCGCCATGCCGTCGCCGCCCACGCCGGGCGGATTGGTCGACTCACGATACAGCTGTCCCGCGCCTCCCGTGGCGAGGATCGTCCGCCGCGCCCAGACGATCGTCTTGCCGTGGGCGGGATTCCACACGATCGCGCCGCGGCACCGGCCCTCGTGCGTCACCAGGTCGATGGTGAACGTGTCCGGCCAGACCGCCAGATTCTCCAGCCGCCGCGCCTGCTCGATCACCGCCCGCATCACCTCGCGGCCGGTGGCGTCGCCGAGCGCGTGAACGATGCGATGGTGGCTGTGCCCTCCCTCGCGGCCGAGCTCCAGGCTGCCGTTGGCGGAATCGAATCGCGTGCCCCAGGCGATCAGCTCGGCAATCCGCCCCGGCGCCTCGCGGACGACCGCATCGACCACGTCCGCGTGGCACAGGCCGCAGCCGGCGGTGAGCGTGTCGGCCACGTGGTTGTCGAAGCGGTCCTCCGGATCGACGACGCTCGCGATGCCGCCCTGTGCCCATTGGCTCGACGACGCCTGCAGGTCGTCCTTCGTCACGACGGTCACCGCGAGCCGTGGATCGACCGCCAGCGCCGCCCGCAGCCCGGCCAGGCCGCCCCCCAGGATGAGCACGTCGGTGAAGCAGTGCGGCACCCGCTGGGGGCCGAATGCGACCAGGTAACGCGGGCCCTCGAACGCCTGATTCATTCGCCGCCCGTGCCCTGCAAGTAGGCCTTCAGCTGCTCCCGGTACCCCGTCGGCGGGCGGCTGCGGCGGCCCTCGGCCTGCCCACCCTTGACGTCGGTCGGCACGTCGCGGGAACTGCGCACGTCGGCGGGCCGTAGGCCAAGACTGCGGAGCGTCTTCTGGAACTCGCCGCGCTGCCGCGGATCGGGGCTGCCGGCCATGCGCTTCATCGCCTCCCAGCGATCGAGAAACGCGCGGGCCTGTTCCGGAGTCCATCCCAGCGAATCGAGGACGTCGGTCCGTCCAGCCGCAACGCTGTCGCGCAGATGCTCAATGGCGAGGTCGGCCGCGTTCCGCGCGTTGGCGAGGTCTTGATCGCCCCACTCGACTTCCCGATCAACACGGTTCGCGCCGGCGCCACCGCCGCCCGCCTGGCCGCCCATGCCGACCTGACCGCCGGAAGGAACCTTCCCCGCGCCAGGCTGACCCGCTGGCGCGCTGGGGTCTCCAGCAGCTTCGGTCTGCTGCTCGCCAGTTCCATCGCCTGTCTCTGCACCTTGCTGACCACCAGCGCCTTGCTGGCCACCTGCACCTTGCTGACCGCCTACACCTTGCTGACCGCCTACACCTTGCTGACCGCCTGCGCCCTGCTGGCCACCAGCGCCTTGCTGACCGCCAGCGCCTTGCTGACCGCCAGCGCCTTGTTGACCGC
>CAZJHQ010000014.1:11283-36915 GCA_964545915.1 uncultured Candidatus Kuenenia sp.
CAGCACCTTGCTGACCACCAGCACCTTGCTGACCACCAGCACCTTGCTGACCACCAGCACCTTGCTGACCACCGGCGCCTTGCTGACCACCGGCGCCCGCGGACGGTGCCCCTTCGGCCCCCACTTCACTGCCCTGCCCGGGCTGGCTGCCGCCCTGCGGCGATGCCTGCCCGGATTGCTTCCCCTGACCGGCAGCCGGTTGACCTTGCTTCCCAGGCTGCCCGTGGTCTTGCGTGCCCTGGCCCGGCTGATCGGACGGATCGCCTTTCTGCGTCTGCCCTGGCTGCGGGGAGCCGGCGCCATCCTGCGGCCGTGACTCGCCTCCTCCTTGATCCTGACTCTGCCGGCGATGCTCCAGAATCCGCTCCATCGCCTCGCCATCGTTCGTCCCATCGGATGCGACGGTGTTCTGCGGCGGCGATTTCCCGGCCTGCCCAGCGCGCCCCCCTGCCTGCGACCCGCCCGCCGCCTGCTTTCCTGTGCCAGCCCCGCCCCCCTGCGTGCCAGCCTGCCCCTCACGCCCCCCCGCTTGCGATCCTGTGCCCGCCTGGTTGCCCGCCCCCTCTCCACGTGCATCCCCGCCGGGCTGCCGCGCGTCGGGTTTGCCCGCGGTGCCCCCCGCCTGTTTGCCCCCCTGCTGCCCACCGCCCGCCTGCTCGCCGGAGTTCACGCCCCCCTGCCCGCCGCTGCCGTTTTGCTGATTGCCCGCGCCGTCCTGCGCACCGGGCCGCTGCTGCGCGCCCGCCTGGTTGCCGGCCCTTCCCCGCTCACCGTCCTTCGACTGGTCGCCGTCGGCACTGCCTTTCCGATCGCCCTGCTGCGGCTCGCCTTGCTTGCCGTCTCCCTGGTTCGGGGCCTGTTTCGGCTTGGCTCCCGCGCCGGCATCGTCGGCTCCCCCTGCGCCCTGCTGCGACTCGCTCCCCTCGCGGCCCGCAGGCTGGGAATCCCCGGCATCCGCCTTGCCGCCCTGGCCGCCATCCGCGCTCCGGCCAGCCTTACCGTCGTCGGCCCGCGACTCACCTGCGCCGCCATCCGGCTGCGAATCGTTCCCCTGCTCGCCGCCGCCACCAGCTTCCGGATTCTTGCCCGCGCCGTCGCCATTCTGCCCCTGCCGATCGCCCCCCTGGTCGCCAGCCTTGCCGGACGAATCACCCTGCGGCTGCCGAACGGGAGGTGCGCTGGCGTCGATCCGCAGCGTCTTCCATTCGGAGTGCGCCACGTTGGGCGCCTCAGGTCGATTGTCCACCGCGAGCGCCCGGTATTCGACGACCCCGCCCGGACCCGCGCCGAGCTTCTCGAGGTCGATCCGGCCGACGCCGCGGAACGGTCCCTGGTGATCGCCCCGGAAGATGATCGTCTCGGCCGCGGCCGCGTTCCCCTGCATGCGGGCCTCGATGCCGACCCGGGCCAGGCCGAAGTCGGGATCCGACGCCCGCACACGAATCGGCACCGGTGCACCGGGAGGCACCTGCAGCACCGCCTCCTCGGGAGCCTCGATCGTCACCTCGGGAGCGAGGTCGGGCTGCACGTCGATGCGATGCTCCATCTTTTCCGCAATCACCTGCTCCCGATGGGCCGCAGTCGCGCCGCGGGGCTGAAACAGCAGCCGGTAGCTCGCATGCTCGGGTCCGTTGCGGTCGCGGTTGAGTCGGAGCACGAGTCCTCCGGTCGCCCGCGCCAAGTCGCTGGCGCCGACCCGCATGCGGATGTCCCGTTGGCCCTCGCAATTGAGATCGATCCAGGCCGCCTCCAGCGGCTGGTTGCTCTCTGCTTCCAGCGTGACCTTCGTGCCCTCGACGCCCCGCAGATCGCCCTGCCAGGCCACCGTCTCGTCGGCGAGCCGCGTGTAGTCGGGATAGTCGTAGGTCACCTTGCGGACGAGCAGCGACGGCTCGTCGACCACGGCCACCCGCAGCCGCTCGCCGCGGGCGTCGCCGGCGGCGATCACGAACTCGAGCGACCGGTCGATCCCGCGGGCGTGGCCGGGCAGCACGGCCACATGGTCGCCGTCCGCGCCGCCCCGCGTCAGTTCCGCCTGCCATGACGCCGCGGCGGCATCCACGCCGCCATCCTCGCGCAGCGGCGTCACGAGCAGCACCGGCCGCTCCTCCCGGCGCAAGCCCCGGATCGTCGCCGTGACGACGAGCTGGCGGCCGCGGATCAGCGTCGCCGTGCCGCCGGCGACGTGCACGCCGCGGGCTTCAGCTGCATCCACTCCACCGCCGGACGACTGCTCCTCGCTCGGCATCCGCCAGGCGAGGCGGGGCGGATCGATGCGGACCCGCGCCGGGGCGGAGATCTTAACCCACGGCGCCACCAGCCGCGCCGCGGTCGTCATCAGGCTCTTGGGCGCCGCCAGCTCGTAGAGGCATGCCAGCGCCACCAGCCCGGCCAACGCATAGGCCAGCCGCACCGCGACCGTGCGATCGATCACGCCCTCCGCCGGCACCTCCGCCAGCCGCTTGGCCGCCCGGCGTTCGATCGACCGCGCCACCCGCGGAGCCGCGGCTTCGGGCCGGGCCTGCACGAGCACGGCGTTGACGAGATCATTGTGCAGCTCGGGGTTGTCGCGCTCGATCGCCCGCGCGGCGTAGACCAGGTTCACGCGGTAGCGGGCCAGCGGCACGATCCAACGGATCATGGCCGCGACGAGGGCCGCGAGCCCGGCCGCGAGCCACGTCCAGCGGGCCCAGCGCGGCAGGCCGCCAGGCATGATCCAGTGTTCGCTCACCACGCCGGCTGCCAGCCAGAGCATCGCGGCCACGCAGGCCCCGAGGACGAACGTGGTCAGCGCCACACCCTTGAAGTCGGCGGTCGCCGCCGCGAGCCGCCGCGCGAGGTACCGCTCCGCCTTCGAGTCGGCCGCGCCATCGTCCCGCCACACGGCGACGGCCAGCGGGTCGTCGCGATCGGTCGCGTTCGGGGTTGCCGTCGCCATCGCGAAACACCCTCTCGTGGCACCATCCACGCGGTGGGAAAAATGGCGGGGAGCGGTCGCGCCGCCGCATCACCATCAGTATATCGGTCCCCGATGCCCCCCGGTTCGCGCCCGAAATCCGCCGCCGGCAAAGCCGCCCTGGCGTTCGCCCTTGGAAAACCTGCCGATTTCTCGGATGCTGCGGCCACTGCGGCCGTACGTGCATGCCCCCGACGGGCTGCGCCGCCGGCCGGGAGGGTGTGAGCCATGACGCTGGTGCCCGACGCGGAGTCGTTCAAGCGGCTCGTCGACGGCACCACTCGGGGCCCTGGGCCGAGCCTCGCAAGGCTCGCCCTGGCCTGTCTCGCGGCCCCATACGGGCTGGCGGTCGCCTGCCGCAACGCCGCCTACGACCGCGGCCTGCTGTCGGTGTCGCGGGGGGCGGTGCCCGTGATCTCCATCGGCAACCTCACGCTCGGCGGCACCGGCAAGACACCTCTGGTCGCCTGGGCCGCCGCTCTGCTCGCCCGTCACGGCCGCCGGCCCGCGATCGTGAGCCGTGGCTACGGGGCCGCCCCCGGTGAACGCAGCGACGAGGCGGCGGAACTCGCGATCCTCCTGCCCGGCGTGCCGCACGTGGCCGACCGCGACCGCGTGGCGGCCGCAGCGCGGGCCTCGGCCCACGGCGCCGACGCCGTGGTGCTCGACGACGGCTTTCAGCACCGCCGCCTCGCGCGGGATCTCGACATCGTGGCCGTCGATGCCACCGATCCATTCGGCTGCGGCCGGTTGTTTCCCCGCGGCCTGCTCCGCGAGCCGCTCGGCGGCCTGGCCCGGGCGCAGGCCGTCGTGCTCACGCGGGCGTCGTCCATCGAGATCGCAGACCGTGTCGCGATCCGCGCCGCGCTCGTGGCCGCCTGCCGCGGATCTGCGCCGCCGCTGTGGGCCGAAGCCGATCACCGCCCCGTGGGCCTGCGCGATGCCACCGGCGCGACACGACCGCTCGCCGAACTCCACGGCCGCCGCGTGCTCGCCTTCGCCGGGATCGGCAACCCCGCCGCGTTCCGCGGCAGCCTCGCCGCGCTCGGGGCCGACGTGGTCGCCTTCCGACCGCTGCCCGATCACCACGCCTACACGGCGGCCGATCTCGAGTCGCTCGCCCGCGAAGCCGCTGCCGCCCGCGCCGACCTCGCCGTCACCACGCTCAAGGACCTCGTCAAGATTCGCCGCCCGGCGCTCGACGGCCTGCCGCTGGCCGCCCTGGAGATCGCCATCGAAATCATGGGAGGCGCTGACGCCTTGGAACGCCTCGTCCTCGCGGCCATCGCGCGGCGGGCCGCGGTCGGAGCGGCGCCGTGAAGGGAACCGGCCGACCGCGACGGCTCGTGCTCATCGATCCTTGCCTCACGGGCCTGGGCTCGCATCCGTATCACTACGCGGCGGCCGTCCGCGCGGCGGCCCGCCGCGGCGGCTGCGACGTCTTGCTCGTGACGCATCGCGATTTCACCGCCGCTCCGGCCGACTGGGAGGTGCTGCCCGCCTGCACGCACACGGCGTATTCCAAATACACGCTCTGTGGCGGCCTCGACCGGCTCGATGCCCGGGGCCGCGGCCCGTGGCTGCCCGACATGCCCTGGGCGATGGCGCACGCCCGGCAGCGGCGCGAAGAGCGGATCGCCGCCTTCGCACAGGACGTGCTGCCGGCCCTCGCCGGCCTCGCGGCCGGCGACGCCGTGCTCGTGGCGACCGCCTCGGAACTGGAGGCCATCGGCCTGGCGCGGGCGATCGCCGCGGCCCGGCCGCCGCAGGGCGTCGGCTGGCACGTGCAGTTTCACTTCCCGATCTTCCGCGGCTTCGCCGTCGACTTTCCCCGCCAGGAGCCGCGACTCGCCGCGGCCCGCCGCGGGCTCGAGGAGGCGGCCCGCGCCGCCGCGCCGCATGCGATCACCTACCATGCCACGACGGCCGAACTGGCGGCCGAATACGAGCGGCTGGCGCCCCCCTCCGTGGGCGTGCTGCCATATCCGGTGCAGGTGCCGCCGTCAGCGGAGCGGCCGACACACGGTCCGCTCCGCATCGCCTGCCTCGGAGACGCGCGGCCCGAGAAGCATTCGGAGTGTCTGGCCGACCTCGTTCAACAGATCGGCGCCGATCCCGCGGTCGTGGGCCGCGTGCGGTTCGCCGTGCAGACGAACATCGGCTACGCCGCGACGTCGCGCAGGCCGGAACACAGGGCCGTGTCGCGATCACTCGCCGCACTCGCTCGCGCTGCCGCCGCCGGAGCGCCGCTGGAACTCCTGGCCGGGCCGCTCGACGCGGCCGCCTACGCCCGCGAACTCGCCGCAGCAGACGTGCTCTTGTTGCCGTACGATCAGGGACGGTACCGCAGCCGCTGCTCGGGCGTGGTGCTCGAGGCGCTGGCGGCAGGCGCGGTGCCGATCGTGACCGGAGGAGGCTGGATGGCCAGGCAGATCGCGGCGGTGGTCGCGGCACACGCCGCCACCGTCGTGGCCCGATCGCGGGTGCTCGCGACCCGGCGGCTCGAGCAGCTGCGGATCGGCCGGCGGCCGCTGACGCTCGATCTTGCGGCAGTCGCCGCGGTCGCCGGCGACGCGGCGGCCGTCGCCGTCGAGGTCGCCTGGGAAAACACCGGGCCCGCGCCGCTCGCGTTGCCGCCGATTCGCGTGGCCGTGACCGGCGGACCGGCGGGGCCGGCAACCGTGCTCGCGGCCGGTGCGGCCGCCGGTGTCTCCACCGCCATCCTGCCGCTGACCGCCGGACCGGGCCTGCGGCTCGAAATCACGCCGGCCTGCGGCGCCGACGCCGCCATGCCGAAGGCGGTCACGGTCCGTGAACTCGCCACCGGCGCACCGGTGCCCGCCTCGGCGGTCGGCCTCGTGATCGACGCCCCCGCCGACGCCCCCGCCGCGATCCGCGAGGTCGTGCGGCATGCCGACCACTACCGCGCCACCGCGGCGGCCCACGCCGCGACGATCGGCCGCACGGCGGCTGCCGACGAGATCGTGCGGAGGCTGTTGCCATGACCGCGACCGCCCCGATCGACGTCTCGATCCTCGTCAACACGTTCGAGAAGCCGCGGCACCTGGCCCTCGTGCTGGAGTCGATCGCGTTGCAGCGGGCCGACTGCCGGCTGGAGGTGGTCGTTTCCGACGACGGATCGACCGCCGACACGGCCGCGGTCGTCGCCGCGTTCGCCGCGCATGCGCCTTTCCCCGTGCGGTTCACCACGCAGCCGCACGACGGCTTCCGGCTGGCGCGGGTCCGCAACGCGGCCGCCCGCCTCGCCCGCGGCGATTACCTGCTGTTTCTCGACGGCGACTGCGTCGTGCCGCCGCACCACGTCGCGGCGCACCTGGCCAGACGCCGGCACGGCACGGCGCTGCTCGGCTACTGCGCGCGGCTCTCGCGGGCGCGGAGCGAGTTGCTCGTGCCGGAGAACCTGCCGCATGCCGACCTCGCGGCCCTCGTGCCCCATGCCGAGCAGCGGGCGCTCGCCCGCCGGTGGCGCAAGGCCTGGTGGCACGCGGCCCTGCGACACCCCACGAAGCCCCGGCTGGCAGGCGGCGACTTCGGCGTCTGGCGGCACGACTTCGCGCGGGTCAACGGGTTCGACGAACGGTTCGTCGGCTGGGGCCAGGAAGACGACGACCTCGGCCTCCGGCTGCGGGCCGCGGGCGTGCGGCTGGAATCGATCCTCGACGCCACCTGCTCGCTGCATGTCTGGCATCCGACCGATCCCTCGGCCGCGGTCCGCTGGCGGGACGGGCCGAACGTCGCCTACTTCGAGCGCCGTGGTCGCCTCACCGCCTGCCGGCGCGGGCTCGTCGCACGGCCGGCCGCGAGCCTGCGCTGGGGGCTGCCCGACGACCTCGCCGCCACGCCGCTGGGCCGCACGGTCGCGCGGCTGCTCGCGGGCGGCCCGCGGGCCGCGGCCCATGAGCCGTGCGAGATCGAGCTCGTCATCCGTCCCGGCGGCGGCATCTTCCACCGCGAGGCCGAGTGCCGCCTGCTGATCATCGAAGACGCGGCTCGTGCCGAGCCGGCGGTGCGACAGCTTGCCGACCGCGTGGCGTGCGTGCCTTCGGGCGACGCGGCGGCACTCGAGGCCCTGATCAACGAAGCGGGGTAAGGCTACTTCCGCTTCTCGTTGTGGACGGTGTGCTTGCGGAGCCGAGGCGAATACTTCTTCACCTTCAGCTTCTCGCCCCCCGTCTTCCGCCGCAGCGTGTAATTCTGATCGCCGGTCTCCTCGCAGACGAGGTGGACCACTTCGAGTTTTTTCTTGCCCTTGGCCATGGGGAGGTGTGCCTGCGGGAGCCGCAGCCCTTCATCACGCCGCTGTTCGAACGGCACCAAACCGGAACCGGACGCCACCGCGGCGGCCGGGCGGGCGATCCTACCCGGCGGGAATCTGCCTTACCAGAACCACCCGCCCGCCCCCGGGGAAAGAGCCGGGAGGGCCGGAGGCTGCTGGGCGGGGGAATAACCGATCGGCCCGCCGGCGAAGGATTCTCCGGGAACGGCGGATCGTTCACCAGCGAACTCCCGGCGGGAAAAGCCATGCCGCGCACGATCACATCGGTCGAGACCGCAGGTCTGCGACTGTTCCGACAGATGCCCGGCTGGGCTGCCAGTCTCATCGTCCACATCGTGGCCCTGCTGGGGATGGCATTGCTGGTCATCGATCCACCCCGCCGGCCTGCCGCCTTGTCGATCCTCGTCGGCCCCGCCGAAAGCGAGGAGGAAATGCCCGATTTCGACACGGCACTCCCGCCGCTGCCGGCCGTCGCGGATCCCGTGCCGACGGAAACGGTCGATGCTGCGGACACGGTCGATCTCGCCCCCGAGCCCCTGCCAGATGTTCTCGCCCCGACGGCCATCGAACCGCAGCCGCCAAGCAGCGGCGACGTGTGGCTCGGCGAACTTCCCATGCCCCAAGGCGGCGGCGCATACGGGCCCGGCCGTCTGGGTAGCGGCCCCGCGGGTGCGTTGAGTCTGCGCCGGCCGGCAAACGTGAAGACGATCGAGCGCCGCGAAGGCACGGAAGGAGCCGTCGACCGCGCCCTCAAGTGGTTCATCGCCCACCAGATGCCCGACGGCGGATGGTCGTTCGACCTCAAGGCCTGCCCCAGTTGCCAGGGGAAGTGCTCGCATGGGGGATCGTCTCATGGCCGCTGTGCCGCGACGGCGATGGCCCTGCTTCCCTTCCTCGGCCGCGGCTACACCCACAAGGAAGGCCCCTACAAGTCCCAACTCGAATCCGGCATCGCCTTCCTCGCCGGCCTCGCCATGAAGGGCCAGGGCAACGCCGCCATGGCGGGCGGCGAGTCGGGACATCACGGCGTCTACGCCCAGGGCCTCGCCGGCATCTGCCTCTCCGAGGCCTACGCGATGACCCAGGACAACCGCCTGCAGCAGCCCGCGCAGTATGCCCTCAACTGCATCATGGACTGGCAGGATCTGGTCGGCGGCGGCTGGGGATACCAGCCCAAGTCCGCCGGCGACACATCGATCCTCGGCTGGCAACTGATGGCCCTCAAGAGTGGCAACATGGCCTACCTCCAGATCAACCACGCCACCATCAAGAACGCCATCAAGTTCCTCGACTCCGTCGAGGAGGACAGCGGCGTCTTCTACGGTTACCGGGCTCCCGGCAAGGGACCCGGCACGACCGCCATCGGCCTCCTCTGCCGCATGTACCTCGGCTGGAAGAAGGACAACCCAGCGCTCGAGCGCGGCGTCGAGTTCTTCGCCAAAAAGGGGCCCACCAACGACCTGTACTACGACTACTACGCCACCCAGATCATGCACCACATGGAAGGCGACGTCTGGCAGGCCTGGAACGCGAAGATGAAGAAGATGCTCCTCGACGCCCAGGCCAAGGAGGGGCACGAGGCGGGCAGTTGGTTCAAGAGCTTTGAAGGCGGCCACGGACCCCATAAGGGCGGCCGCCTCTACTGCACGTCGCTGGCGACGATGATCCTCGAGGTCTACTACCGCCACCTGCCGATCTACCGCAACCAGGCTACGGACAACCAATTCTTCGAGGAGTGACTCCCGGGGACGCCCGTGGCGACAGACTCCGAAAGAAGGCTATGATCGTAATACAAGTGATGGCCCTGGGGAACTCATGATGCCGACCGCAAACGATCCTGAGAAAAAGCCGCAGCCGGTGAAGCCGCCGGCCAAGTCCGCCGCGGCCGCGAGGCCGGCCGCTACGAAGACCGTCAGCGGCGCGGCAGCCAAGCCCGCCAAGCCCGCCAAGCCCGCCGCGCCGCCGAAGCCGGCGTCGAAGGCCGTCCCTCTCGCCAAGCCGACGGCGGCCGCCGCTCCCGACGACGACGACGACGGCCAGTCGCTCCGCACGAATCTGCTCAAGCAGACGCCCGCCTGGGCCGTGAGCATGCTCGTCCACATCGTCGCCCTGCTGGCCATGGCACTGATCGTCACCGAGCCGCCCAAGAAGGAGGCCGCCGTCTCCATCGTCTCCTCCCCGTCCACGGAAGAGAGCTTCGAGGAGTTCGAGGACAAGATGCCCGAGAACACGCCCGTCGAGATCAGCGACCCCGTCGCCGACGTGGCCGTCACGACCGACGTCGTCGTCGAGGATGTCAAGGTCGTCTCCGACGCCTCCGATGTCGACGCCGCGCCGCTGGCCGTCGAACTCTCCGAGTTCGGCGACATCACCGCCCCCGCCTCCGACATGCTCTCCACCATCGGCGCCGTCGGGGGCACCGGCGGCGGCTTGGGCGGCCGCAAGAACGCCGGCCAGCTCGCCGGCGCGGGGGGCGGTGGCAAGGACACGGAAGACGCCGTCGATCGCGCTCTCAAGTGGTTCATCGCCCACCAGATGCCCGACGGTGGCTGGTCGTTCGATCTCGCCAGCTGCCCCAGTTGCCAGGGGAAGTGTTCGCACGGCAGCAAAGATCGCCAAGCCGAACGCGGCGGTGCGACGGCGATGGCCCTGCTCCCGTTCCTCGGTCGTGGCTACACGCACAAGGAAGGCCCGTACAAGAAAGAACTCGAGGCCGGCATCGCCTTCCTCGCCGGCATGTGCGTCAAAGGCCAGGGCCAATGCTACGAGAACGGTGGCTCCATGTACTCCCAGGGGCTGGCGGCAATCGCGTTGTCCGAGGCCTACGCGATGTCGCAGGACAACCGCCTCCAAGGCCCGGCCCAGGCGGCCCTGTATTTCATCGAACAGGCCCAGGATCCTGTCGGCGGCGGCTGGCGGTACAAGCCCCGGGAGCGCGGCGACACCTCGGCCCTGGGCTGGCAGCTCATGGCGCTCAAGAGCGGCAACATGGCCTACCTCAGGGTCAACGCCTCCACCGTCAAGAATGCGATCCGGTTCCTCGACGCGACGAGCGAAGACAGCGGAGCCTTCTACGGCTACATGGGCCCCGGCCGAGAAATCGCCACGACGGCCGCCGGGCTACTGTGCCGGATGTACCTCGGTTGGAAGAAGGATGATCCCGCCCTGCAGCGCGGCGCCGAGTTCCTCGCCAAGACGGGACCGACGGCCGACCTGTACTACGACTACTACGCCACCCAGGTCATGCACCACATGGAGGGCGAAATCTGGCAGGCCTGGAACGCCAAAATGAAGCCGATGTTGCTCAAGTCACAGGCCACATCGGGCCACGAAGCCGGCAGTTGGTATGACGGTTTCACCGGCGGCATTGCGGGCGGGCATGCGCCCAAAGTCGGTGGCCGCCTGTATTGCACGTCGCTGGCGACGATGATCCTCGAGGTCTACTACCGCCACCTCCCGATCTACCGCAACCAGGTGACGGAAGAAGAATTTCGTGAATGATCGCCTTCCAGGCGAGCCGCGTGGGCTGCGGACGCACGCCGCGCGCGGCCAAACTGCCTGACCGGCAAAGTCACCGTCGGCATCCAGCGATCCACCCCTGGCGGCCGATGACGACGGCATGGCAATGCCCGATGACACGCCGACCGGCATCCAACGACTGGTCGCCAGCCCGGCGGTGCGATCCGGCTACACAAGCGCCGTCGTCCACCTGCTGGTCCTGATCGGGCTCGCGCTGTTGTGGATCGACCGCAGCACTCCGCCGCCTCCCCGGCCGATCGTGATCGCGATCGCCGCCGCCACGGACACCGCCGATGAGATCGGCGCGGCCGCCGCCGAGGCGGTGATGCCGGGCCCGTCCGCCGCGGACCCGCCGCCGGTCGCGCCGCTTGCCGCCGCGGAGCCCGAAACGCCGCTCGTGCCCGAGCCGGCCGCGGCCCCGGAATCGACCGTGCCCCTGGTGCCCGTCGAAACCGTGGCGGCCGTCGTCGCCAAGGGTGACGGCGTCGTCGCCCGCCCGGCCTCGCTCGCCCAGCCCACGCCGGCAGGCACGGCCGCCGGCGACGCGATCGCCGCCGCATTCGCCCGCCGCAGCGGCGCGGACCGGGGCGCGGCGGTTCGCGATCGCGGCGGCTCGGCCGCCAGCGAGGCGGCGGTGGAACGTGGTCTGGCCTGGCTGGCACGGCACCAGGCGGCCGACGGCTCGTGGCGGTTCGACCTGTCCGGCTGCCAGTGCGACGGCGGCTGCCGCGATGCCGGCACCGTTTCGAGCACGACGGCGGCCACGGGCATCGCCCTGCTGCCGTTCCTCGGCGCCGGCCACACGCAGGCAGCCGGCGCGTATCGCGAGACGGTGACCCGAGGTCTCTACTATCTGATGAGCCGCGTCCAGCCGACGCCCCGCGGCGGCGATCTCGCCGAGGGCACGATGTACGGCCAGGGCGTGGCCACGCTCGCGTTGGCCGAGGCGCTCGGGATGACGAAGGACGAGATGCTCGTCCGCCCGGTCCGCGACGCGGTGCGGTTCATCGTCACGGCGCAAGACGCCTACGGCGGCGGCTGGCGGTACCTGCCGGGGCAGGCCGGCGACACGACCGTCACCGCCTGGCAGCTCACGGCCCTCAAGAGCGCCGCGCTGGCCGGCCTCGAGGTGCCATCGCCGACGTTCGACGGCGTCTGCCGGTTTCTCGACCGCGTGGAGACACAGGGGGGCGCCGCCTACGGCTACCAGAGCCCACAGGCCCGCTCATGCACGTCGGCGATCGGCCTCCTGTGCCGGATGTACACCGGCTGGGACCGCGAGGAGGCGCTTGACCGCGGCCTCGCCGCGCTCGCCAAGCCCGGGCCGGCGGTCCAGGGCGTGTATCAAAACTTCTACCTTGCCCAGGCCTTGCTGCAGCGCGACCATCCAGCCTGGCCACGCTGGAACGCCCGCAATCGCGACCAGCTCGTCGCCCGCCAGGGGGCGATCGGCCACGAGGCGGGCAGCTGGTTCTTCGCCGACCCCGAAACGGCCCCCGGCGGCCGCCTGGCCCACACGGCGCTCGCCGTGCTCACGCTCGAGGTCTACTACCGGCTCCTGCCCATCTACGGCCACGCCGCCGTCGCCGGCTTTTGACTCCTCCGCCCGGCCGCTTCCCACCCGACTACAATGCCGCGGGAGGAGTCTGGCGGATGCGTCCGGTGACCTATTCGTGGCTCGTGGTCGTGGTCGCCGTGGCCTGCGCGGCGATCGGCTGGCTGGGGATCGCCGGCTGGCTGGCCCTCGTGGTCGCGGCGGCGAGCGTCGGCATGCACGTCGCCGGCAACGCCATCGGCACGCGGCTCCGGGCGGCCACCGACAGCGATCTCCGGCGGCACCGATCGCGGATCGAACGGCCCGCCCTCCCCAGCGCGTCACCGTCGCTCCTCGAACGGCGTTCCGACATGGGCCGTCTGGTGCGGATCTCCGCCGGGATCGGCGCCGCGTGCGGCGGAGTCGCCGGCACGGCAGCACTCCTGTTTTTCGCCGCCAGCACCCCGGCCGGCGCCGTGCTCGGCGGACTCTCCTCGGCCGTGATCGGCGCGATCGTCGGATTCCTCGGCGCGAGTTTCGTGGAAATCGTGCGCACGAGCCTGCGGGAGGCCATCGCCGCCGAGCGGGGGCGATGAGGGCGGTGGAACGACGGCGGCGGCCGTGGTACAACCTCGGCTTTCCCAATCCCAGCCCCGCAGCCCCCCGGACAACCCATGGCCAAACCGCATCGCGGCCTGAAGAAGGCCAACCACGGCGCCCGCCCCGCCAACAGCAAGGCCCGCAAGGCGAAGCGCAAGCACATCCGCACCTGACATCCGTCTGCGCGAGGCAGCCGCCGGCTTCTTCGTGCCGAACGACGGGGGAACGAGCCGTCATGGCCCCGCGTGACTACATCATCCATCCGAGCGAGTACGACCTCGACAAGGTCGTCGCCGACATCCACGAGATCCGCCGCTGGAACATGCAGCGGTTCGAGATGGAGCAACTCACGGCGATCGTCCACGAGGACCAGGCCCGCTGCCTGTGCGTGGGCTACAAGGACGTGACCCACGACGAGTTCTGGGTCCGCGGCCATTTCCCCGTGATGCCGCTGATGCCCGGCGTCATGATGTGCGAGGCGGCGGCCCAGCTCTCCAGTTACTTCACGCAAAAGCACAACCTCCTCGACGCCAAGGTGGTCGGCTTCGGTGGCATGGAGGACGTACGGTTCCGGGAGCCGGTGGTGCCGGGCGACCGGCTCGTGATCGCGGTGGAGCGGGTGCGGGTGCGGCCCCGGGCGATGATCGTCTGCCGCTTCCAGGGGATCGTTCGCGAGAACATCGTGGTGGACGGCATCATCAAGGGCGTGCCGCTGCCGGTGGACGCGCTGGCGCAGGCCACCGGTGGAGCCGCGGGCGGCTGACGCCGGCGAGTTCGACCGATGCCCCGCCGCCCTCCCAAGAAGCCCGATCCGACCGTCGATCTTTCCACGCACCTGCTCACGGCGGACGCCCTGCCGAAGCCCTGCGACCCGCGGAGCCTGTTTCCGGACCCGCTGCCGGTGGAGCTCGAGGTGGGCAGCGGCAAGGGGCTGTTCCTGGCCACCGCCGCGGCGACCCGGCCCGACCGCAACTTCCTCGGCATCGAGATCGCCGCCGGCTACGCGCGGCTCGCCGCCGGCAAGCTCGCCGCCGCGGCCGCGGCCAACGCGCGGATGATCCATGGCGACGGCACGGCCCTCGTGCGCGACGTCCTGCCCGTCGCCTGCCTGGAGGCGGTGCACGTCTACTTTCCCGACCCGTGGTGGAAGGCCCGGCACCGCAAGCGCCGGGTGCTGTCGGATGCGTTCCTGCGGCAGGTGGCCCGCGTGGTCGTGCCGGGCGGCCGGCTCCACGTGTGGACCGACGTGGAGGAGTATTTCAACGAGACGCTCGAGCTGGCCGCGGCCACCGGACTCTACGCCGCGCCCGTCGCGGAGGCGGCGAAGGAGCCGGAGCACGATCTCGACTACCGCACCCACTTCGAGCGCCGCACCCGGCTCGCCGGCGCGCCGGTGTGGCGGGCGGCACTCGTCGTCTTGGGGTGAGGTCGCCCCGCAAAAATCCCCCGGTGGGAGGCGTTCACACCCGGGGCTTCCAGGTTCCGCACGCCGCTCCCACAAAAAGCCCCCGGCGGGAGCCGGCGGACTCCGCGTGGAATACGAGCCCGCGTGCCATGCGATGCGGGGTCAAAGCGGCGAAACGCATGCCGTCGTACGGCATCGACAGCGGGTTGGTTTTCACACCCGGTGTCCCCGGGTTGCCACCCGGGGCTTCTTGGGATGCGCCACGCCCACAAAAAGCCCCCGGCGGAAGCCGGGGGACTCCGTGTCGCGGCGGATACCGCTCACCATGCCCCCTACGACACCGCCTCGTAGGTGCGGCCGGCGACGCCGCGGGACGTTTGGCTGACGGCGATCTCGTAGAGCCGCTCGCCGGCCGGCGTCGGGTAACGGCCCGTGAGGCAGGCCTCGCACAGGTCCGCCGCGTCGAAGCCGATCGACCGGGCCACCGCCTCGACGGGCAGATAGCGAAGCGAATCGGCCCCCAGCCGGGTCGCCATCGCCGCCTGCGCGGCCTCGGTCAGCGGCCCGCCGCGGAGGAACTCCGGTGCGAACAGTTCGTCGATCGTCGACATGTCGATGCCGTAGAAGCATGGCGCCACGATCGGCGGGCAGGCGACCCGGACGTGGATCTCCCGGGCCAGCCCCAGCGACCGCATCCGCCCCAGGAGCACCTTCATGGTGGTGCTCCGCACGATCGAATCCTCCACGAGGATCACCCGCTTCCCCTCCAGCACCTCGCGGAGCGGCGTGTACTTCGTCTCTGCCTTGGCCCGACGGCTCGCCGCCCCGTCGATGAACGTGCGGCCCGTGTAGCGGTTGCGGATCAGGCCCTCCACCGACGGGATCCGGAGGCGGTAGGCCATGGCGTCGGCGGCGGCCTTGCTGGTGTCGGGCACCGGCACGACGACGGTGTCCTCGTCGATGGGCACCGTCTCCAGCCGCGCCAGCTCCTCGCCGAGCCGCTTGCGGGTGAGGTACACGCTTCGTTCGTCCATCGTGCTGGCGACGTTGGCGAAGTAGATCCATTCGAAAAAGCAGTGGGCCCGCCGCGGGCTCTCCGCGAACCGCTCCACCCGCACGGTCGCGCCGTCGACCACCAGCGCCGTGCCCGGCTCCAGCGAGCGGATCGACTCGGCCGGGAAGCCGAGATTCAGCAGGGCCACGCTCTCGCTGGCAGCCGCCACGAGCGGCCCGACCCGGGCGTATTCCATGGGGCGGATGCCGAGCGGGTCACGGGCCACGATCAGCCGTCCGCAGGCGTCGAGCAGCGCGATGTTCCAGGCGCCGTCGAACCGCCGGGAGATGGCCGCGAGGAGTTCGATGGGCGTGGGATTGGCGTCGCCCGAAAGTTCGCGGCCGATCGCGTGCATCAGCACCTCGGTGTCGTTGTCGCGGGCGAGGTGCGTGTCGTCGGCGGCGAGGATCTCGGCCCGCAGCTCGGGATAGTTCGCGAGCTGGCCGTTGAAGCCGAAGGCGAACCACTTCCGCTTCTGAATGTGCGGCCGCTCCAGCGGCTGGGCGTAAGCCCGGTCCTCGGCGCCGCAGGTCGCGTAGCGGACGTGGCCGATCGCGGCCCGCCCCGCATGCTGCTCCATCAGGCTCTCGTACTTGCCCCGATGGCTCATGCGAAACACCTCGCTCACGCTGCCCACCTCCTTGTAGGTGTCGAGGAGGCTGCTGCGAGCCGGGTTCCAGACCGTCATCCCCGCGGAGAGCTGGCCGCGGTTCTGGATGTCGAGGAGCATCCGCGGGACCAGCCGCGATACCTCCTCCTGCCCCTGGGACGGCGCCAGCGGGCTCGTCTCGGCGGTCGGCAGGTGATAGATGGCCACCAGGCCACACTCGTGATGCAAATCGCTCATGCGTGCGGCTCCGGCGGCGTCGGGGCCGCGCTCCTCGCGGCCGGATGGCGAATATACGGCTCGGCGGCAGCCCCACTCAACCGACCATGCGGGCGCCGCCGGTTTCGGAACTCCGGCGGTGGTCCGGAGCGGCGCGGAGCGGGTAGGATGTGCCCCGTCTCGTCACGCCGGCCGCACGAATAGCGGCAGCCAGTCCCCCTGCCGCCACCATGACCGATTCGGCCCGACTCGATCTCGCATCCGCGGCCCGGCTGATCGTGGTGAAGGTGGGCACCCGCGTGCTCACCGGCCCCGACGGGCTGCTCGACACGGCCCGCATCGAAGCCCTGGGCCGGCAGTTCGACGTGGCGCTCGCCGCGGGCCGCCGGATCGTGCTCGTCAGCTCGGGCGCCGTGGGCGCGGGCATGGGGCGGATGGGTCTCACGTCCCGGCCGCAGGAACTCGCCAGCCTCCAGGCCGTGGCGGCGATCGGCCAGAGCTGCCTGATCGAGGCCTACGAGCGGGCCTTCCGCGGCCGCGGCCGCCACGCCGCCCAGGTGCTGCTGGTGGCCGACGATCTCCAGGACCGCTCCCGCTACCTCAACATCCGCAACACCCTGCGGGCCCTGCTCGACTACGGCGCCATCCCGGTGATCAACGAGAACGACACGGTGAGCGTCGAGGAGCTGCGGACGTCGTTCGGCGACAACGACCGCCTGGCGGCCCTGGTGGCGACGCTCCTCGGAGCCCCGCTCCTGCTGCTGCTCTCCGACGTGGACGGCCTCTACGACCGCCATCCCGGCGAGCCGGGGGCCGCGATCCTCCGCCACGTGCCGCGGATCGACGCGGGCGTGGAGGGGCTGGCCCGCGACCGGCTCGGCGGACTCTCCAAGGGGGGCATGGCCAGCAAGATCGCCGCCGCGCGGATCGTCACCGAGGCGGGGGGCAACTGCATCATCGCGTCGGGCCGCAACGACCACGTGCTCGACGAGGTGTGCCGCGGCGCGGACGTCGGCACGCTGTTCTCCAGCCGCGCGGCGGCGGTGCCGGCCTGGAAGCGCTGGCTCGGCTGGTCGGCAGAGCCCCGCGGCAGCGTCGTGGTGGACGCCGGCGCCCGCGACGCGGTCGTGGACGGCGGCCGCAGCCTCCTGGCGGCCGGCGTCGTGGCGGTCGACGGCCAGTTCGCCGCCGGCGACGTCGTCGCGCTCACCACGGGCCCAGGCCGCCCCTTCGCCCGCGGCCTCGTCAATTATCCCGCCGACGAACTGCGGCGGATCGCCGGCCTGAAGACCGACGCCATCGCCGCGGTGCTCGGCTCGGTGCCCTACGAGGAGGTGGTCCACCGCGACAACCTCGCCATCGTCTCCCGCGAGGGCGCGGCGTGCTGACGGAGCTGCTCATCGTCCTCGCGCTGATCCTCGCCAACGGGTTCTTCTCCGGGGCGGAGATGGCGATCGTGGCCAGCCGCCGCGGCCGCCTCCGGCAGCTCGCCGACCAGGGCGACACGGCCGCCCGCGCGGCCCTGGAGCTGGCCTCGACCCCCGACCGCTTCCTGCCCACCGTGCAGATCGGCATCACGCTGGTGGGCACGCTCGCCGCCGCCTACGGCGGCGATCACCTGGTGGACGACTTCGCCGGCTGGATCGAGCGGCACGCCCCGCCGGCCATCGCCGCCGCCAGCCGCACGATCGCGCTGACCGTTTTCGTGATGGGGCTGTCGTTCGTCACGCTCCTCCTCGGGGAGCTCGTGCCCAAGCGGCTGGCCCTGCGTCGGGCCGAGTCGTTCGCCCGGATCGCGGCCCCGATCATGCAGGTCTTCGCCCGCGTCGCCCGGCCGCTGGTGTGGGGCATGAGCACCGCCACGTCGGCGGTCCTGTTCCTCCTCGGGGCCCACAAGCAGGAGGGGCCGAGCGTATCCGTGGACGACATCGAGCATCTCCTGGAGGCGGGCCGGGCCGAGGGCGTGCTCGAGGCGGTGGAGCAGTCGGTGGCCGCCGAGGCCCTGCGGCTCGGCGAGCGAACGGTTCGCGACATCATGCGGCCGCGGATCGACCTCGACGCCCTCGACATCGAGACGCCGGCGGGCGAGATCCTCGGCGCCATCGCCATGGCGGGCTACTCGCGGCTCCCCGTCTACGAGGGCTCGCTCGACCACATCCTCGGCTACGTGTCCATCAAGGACGTGCTGCGGAACACCTTCCTCGGCTGGCCGATCGAGCTCAAAAAGATGCTGCACAAGGCGGTGTTCGTGCCGGAGACGATGCCGCTCGACCGGCTGCTCGAGCTGTTCCAGAAGGAGAAGAACCAGCTGGCGATCGTGCTCGACGAATACGGCGGCACGGAGGGCATGGTGACGCTCGAAGACGTGCTCGAAGAGCTCGTCGGCGAAATCCATGACGAGCACCGCCGCGAGGAGCAGCACGCCTTCATGCAGCGTGACGACGGCTCGTGGCTCGTCGAGGGCGGCGCGAGCGTCGAGGATCTCGCGAAGCGGTTCGAGCTGAAGCTCGGCGCGACGTCCCGGGAATACTCGACGGTCTCCGGCCTCGTGCTCGCGAAGCTGGAGCGGATCCCGGTGGCCGGCGACATCGTCCGCTGGCAGGGGCTGGTCGTGGAGGTGGTGGACATGGACGGCCGCCGCATCGACAAGCTGCTCGTGCGGCGTGAATAGCGGACGGCCTCAGTCGACCGCGGGGCCGGCCCGGTCGAGGACGTCCTGGAGCACGAACGGCTTCGGGAACGGCTCGTCAAGCTGCTCGAGGAGCTTCCGGTAGCGGTTCACGATGTCGCGCATGTCGTCGGCCGTCAGCTGGTCCTCCCGCAGCACCGGCGACGCGTCGAGCACCTGCCGCCACGCGGCGAAGGCCTCCTCGAAGGCCTTTTTCGCCGTCTGCAGGCGGGCATTCTCGAACTCCCGGTCGGCCTCCCAGATCTTCTCCCGGGCCAGGAGCGCGGGCTCCGTGACCTCCGCCTCGCAGGCCGCCCGCCAGAAGTCGAAGTTCACGATGTCGCGGTAGCGGTCGATGATCTCCGCGGTCTCCCGGGCCTCCACGTACTGCCGGGCCAGCTCCTTCGCCTTGGCCTGCACGTCGGCCGGGGCCTCACGCGCCACCATCGGCCAGGTGACCCTGAGGGACGCCTCGGCCTCGGCGGCGAGCTGCTGCTGGGCGTCGCTGCGGTCGAGCGGCGGCGTGGCCAGGGCCTGCTGCTGCGCGGCGGAGAGGCCGGCGCGGAGCCGCTGCTCGAGGGCCGCGAACCGCCCCGGCAGCAGGGCTTCGAGGTCGGCCGCGATCCGCGCGGCCCGGGCCAGCTCGTCCTCCCGCAGCCCGAGCCGGATCGGCACCTCCCAGCTCGTGGGAATCTCCCGCATCGCGAACTTCACCATCTCGTCCCCGGCGAGCTTCCAGGCGTCGCGGGCGGCGGCGCCGAAGGTGCCGTCCTCCTCCATGGCCCGGGCGTGGTTGATGGCCGCCATCATCGGCTCGCTGTGGAAGATGAGGGCGGTGGTCTTGAGCGGCGCGCCCGAGTCGGCGAGCCGCTGGGCGGCGAGATACTTCTGCCGCGACACCAGCCAGTTGTCGCGCTCGGGGAGCGTGCGATCGGGGTCGTCGCGGTCGTGGAAGTCGTCGTCGGCCTTGAAGAGCCGGCGAAACTGCTTCTTCTCGTCCGACTTGCCGATCTTGTGGCCGATGAACCAGCCCATCCGCCCCAGGAGCCGTGGGTCGCGCTGGTTGAGCGCGATGCCCTGCCGCAGGAACTCGATCCCCTTCATCACCCAGGCGTAGCGATCGTGGTAGTCGTCGAACTCGACCGAGATGTTGTAGGACAGGTTGTGGGCCTGAAAGTCCCAGACGGAGTAGAAGTTGGGCTGGAGCTTCGTCATCTGCTCGAGCGCCGCCGAGAGGTTCGTCCAGTCCTCGACCTTCTTGTAGTGATTGACGCGGTCCCAGAGCAGCGTCACCGCGACGTTCTTCAGCCCCAGCGTGGCCAGCCGCATCGTCTCGCTGGTGGGATCGATCGCGCCGAGGTTGGCCTGGGCCAGGCCGGAGGCCGTGCGCAGCCGTGCCAGCTTGCCGCCCGGGCTCGACGAATCCGCCGGCTGACTCAAGGCCGAGAGTGGGATCAGCAGGGCGGCGATCGCCACCAGGGCCAGGAGCGTGCTCGGCCGCAGCCCCAGCCACGCGGCCCCCGCCCGGCCCGGCATGCCACGCTCCGCTTCTCTCCGCGCGTCGTCGGTCACGATGCCACCTCCCGGGCCCGCAGGCAGAAACTGCCGGCGACGAGGAACGCCAGCACGTAGCCCAGCGTCTCCATGCCGTTGGCCGCCAGCAGATCGAAGGGAATGTCGAAGCCGTCGGCCACGAAGTTGCTCGTGCCCAGCGACGAGAGCGACGGAAACAGCCCCGCGGCCAGCCGCATCGGCGCCAGGAGCAGCGTGTCCACCGTCTTCATCGCCTGCACGGCCGGGGTGGGATCGAGCGGCAGCGTGATGCTCGTCTGGGTGACGATCCGGTAGAGCGATTCGATCGGCCCGCCGCCGGGCACGATCGTGGCGTCGCCGGTCACCTGGCTCTCGAAGAGCTGGGCGATGAACTCCCGAAACTGGCCGATCATCACCATGGCGAGCGTCGCCAGCAGGGCCACGGGCCCGGCGAGGAACGTGCTGAACATCACGCCCATCGCCGTGATCAAAAGCATCGAGAACCAGATCCCGAGGCAGCTCTTGGCATAGTTGAGGCCGAACGACCCGTCGCCGGCGCGGAGGAAGAAGTCGGCCTGGGCCACGCCGTAATACTGGGCCCGCTCCAGGCACTGGAGCACGATCTCGACCCGGCCGTTGGCGACGAGGTCGGCGAACAGGTCGATCTGCCGGGTGCCGCCATCGGCCGAGGTGGCGTTGAGGGTGCGCGGGATCGGCAGGGAGTCGATCGTCGTCTCCTTGGCCGTGAAGTAGAAGGGATCGCTCTGCAGGCCGGTGGAGGGATTGCGGACGCGGATGCTTCCGGAGATGCCCTTCTCGATGATCCCCTTGTAGGTGCGAAACACCCGCACGATCATCTCCAGCGGCAGGCCGGCGGAAAACTCGCGCTCCGTGACGCCGTCGAACGTCCAGATCGCGGCGGCCAGGGTGCCCCCCTCGATGTACTGCCGGTAGCCCCACTCCGCGCCCACGCTGATCCCCTTGGCGCTCGGCCGCCCCTCGCGATCGAGGAAGCGGAGCTTGCCGCGGAGCGGGCGGCGGGCCTCGAGCAGCCCCTCGGGTGGTCCCACCTCATAGGCCGTCGCCCCGCCGCGATCGATCGCCCGCACGCGGTGGCGGTGCCCCTGCACCGCGTCGGTCGTGCCCGAGCCGTCGGCCGCGAGGTCGAGCCGGTGGCGGTGGCCGCGGTCGAAGCTCGTTCGCCCCTCGAACCCGCTCGTCGCACCGTCCTCGGCCCGGACGGGCTGTAGGTCGTCGGCCGCCACGACGTGCGTGTGGCCGACGCTGCGGACCACGAACGCCCAGCCCGCCACGCCCATCACCGCCAGCAGCGCCGTGCCCACCAGGGCGAAGCCGAGGAACCGGCCGAGCACGATCTCGCCGGTCCGCACCGGCTTGGTGGTGACCGTCTGGATCGCCTTGGCTTTGATGTCGGCCGGCAGGCTGAAGACGGAGAGCACGAGCGTCACCAGGCAGACCAGAAGGTTGGTCGCCGCGAGGATGAAGCCGAGGTACAGCTTGCCGGGATTCACGCTCGTCGGGTCGAGGAACCAGCCGGCGAAGAGGATGATGAGGGCGAACAGGCCGAGCACCACGAGCACGTTCCGCCGCAGCGACTCCTGGATCGCCAGTCGCGCCAGCGCCCAGATCCGTCGCCCCGACATGCCCCCCAGGTCGGCGAGCCCGGAGAGCAGCCCGCGATACACGCGGTCACCGGCGGCCAGCGGCCCGCAGAGGATCGACTGCACCAGCCACACCCCCGCCGCGGCCACGACCGTGACCAGGGCGGCGGCGAACAGGAACCACACCAGGGCGGGCCCGATCCAGGCGGCGAATGCCGGGATTTCCTCTTCCAGGACCATAGGCTCACCGCCCCGCGTGATGATCGGATGCCACGGCCTGATCGGCACGCGGCTGTCGGGCCCGGCGGCCCGGCCGCGCCTCGGTGTCGCGGACGACGTCGAGGAACAGGTCCTCGAGCGTGGTCCGCGGGTTGCCGACTTCGATGCCGGCGGCCCCGTGCCGCTCGAGGACGGCCCGGACCTCGTCGCGGGCCGCGGCCGAGAGGTTGCGGGCCCGGATCTGCGTCACGTCGGTGACCCGCAACAGGTCCTCGACGCGGCCCAGCTCCTTGAGCTCACCCTGATGGAGCACCGCGATCCGGTCGCACACGTCCTCCACGTCGGCGAGCAGGTGCGAGCACATGATCACGGTCTTGCCGCGCCGCTTGAGATCGATGATCAGATCCTTCATCTCGCGGGTGCCGATCGGATCGAGGCCGCTGGTCGGCTCGTCGAGGAGCACGAGCTCGGGGTCGTTGATCAGGGCCTGCGCGACGCCGATGCGGCGGGTCATGCCCTTGGAATACTCCTTCAGCTGCCGCTTCTTGTCGCGGCCGAGCCCGACCATCTCGATGAGCGCGTCGGCGCGGCGCTTCCGCTCCTCGGGCGGCATGTCGAAGAGTCGGCCGTAGAAGTCGAGCGTCTCCTCGGCGTCGAGAAACTTGTAGAGATACGACTCCTCGGGGAGGTAGCCGATCCGCTCGTTCTTGGAGACGTCGGTCGCGCCACGGCCGAAGACGAGGGCCTCGCCGGACGTCGGGAAGATGAGCCCCAGGAGGAGCTTCATCGTGGTCGTCTTGCCGGAGCCGTTGGGGCCGAGGAGCCCGAAGATCTCGCCGCGTCGGATCTCGAGATCGAGCGGCTTGAGGGCCACCTTTTTGCTGCGGCCCCAGAAGTCGCGGTAGGTCTTGGAAAGGTTGCGGGCCTCGACGACCACGTCGCCGAGGGGGGCGCCGCCCGGGGAACTGCGGCCCGACAAGGGGGATTCGGTCATGGCTGCGCCTCGGGGGGTCAGAAACGGCACATCGCGTCGCAAAGGCAGTGGAGTCGGTTGTAACCCATGCGGCGGCGAAGTGGAGAGGGACGGGTGAAGCCGTTGGATTTCCGTCCCTTCTGCAGCGTCGTACGGAAAAAGACTTGACAGCGCCCAACCAACGGCTAGGCTTCTACGGTGTTGAGAATGAGTCTCGTTCGCATGCGACGCAAGCAGTTACGACAGGTGATGTTGTGAAAATCAGTTCGCGAAAAGGAACGCTCTCGGCTGCGCCGGCAGGCTTTTCACTCGTTGAATTGCTGGTGGTCATCGCGATCGTGGCGACGCTGATCGGGCTCCTCCTGCCCGCGGTGCAGTCGGCCCGCGAGTCCGCTCGGCGGATGCAGAGCCTCAACAACCTCAAGCAGATGGGAATCGGCCTGCACCTCTACCACGATGCCCGACGATCGCTGCCGCCGGGCTTTCGGTCGACGACCACCGGCACCTGGACAGGCGGCTCGAACGACGCCGTGCCGGAATCGGGGCCGGGATGGAGTTTCTTCTCGCTCCTCCTGCCCTTCCTCGAAGAGACGGCCGTGCATGCGACGATCCGTCAGAACCTGCCGATCACCGACCCGCTGAATCAGTCCGCCCGGGAGACCGTCATTTCCACGTTCGTCGACCCGGGCGACTCCGCGCCGCGGCTGATCGACATCACCGACTCGGGATCGCCCCCCGCCGCAGGCAACACTCCCTCCGTGATCACGCGGGCTGCCCTCTGCAGTTACGCCGGCTGCCTGGGCACGAAGGCATACGAAGAGCAGCCGTTTAATGGAGTCTTCCACCGCAACAGCAAGGTCCGGTTTTCAGAGATCACCGACGGCTTGAGCAAGACGATCGGCGTGGGCGAACGCATGGGGCGGCATACCCGCAGCAGTTGGGTCGGAGTCGTGCCCGGGCAGGAACTGGTCTACGCGCCGGAGTCGCCGCAATATCGGGCGGCCGAGCCGAGCTTCAATTGGCGTCCCGCCATCACGGCGACGCTCGTCCACGTCCGTTCATCCCCCCCCAGCCTTCAGGGCAGCCCCGGAGGCTTTGTCGGCCCGTATACGGCCGGCACCAACTTTCTCAACATGGATGGCTCGTGCCGACTGATCACCGCCGATACCGCACCGGACATCTTTCGGGCATTGTGCACCCGGGCCGGCGGTGAAACCGTGACCATCGACTGATCATCGACAGCCCAGGCAATTTGCCTTCGCAGACGGTTTCCTGCGGACCGCCGCGTGCGGACGATGCGTTCGTCAGGCGGGAGAGCCTGATCGTCCCCATGCCTGCGGGCACGTGCCGGGCGCGACGCTATCGGCTGGCGGAAGACACGCTGCTCGGCCGGGCGGCTGCCGCCCGTTGCGTCACGATCTCCACCACCCGGAAAGCCGCCTCCAGTTCGAACGGTGTGAAGAACGGCTCGTCGGGATCGCCACCGGCGCGATCGATATTCTCGGCGGCGAGCTGCTGCCAGGTCAGCCCGTTGGCGATGTGCCACGCGGCCGCCTGGGCCACCTTCTGCGACACCTCGCCCTTGCCGATGCTCTGCAGCAACTGCTCGAGCCGCGGGTCGTCCGAATAGGATTTCAGCTCCGCGAGCTTGTAGGGCCGGATCGCCGACGGCTCCGGCTTGCCGTGCTCGAGACACACCGTCGTGACCTTGACCACACGGGTCTTCTCGGGCGGCAGCGAGAACATGCCGCCACCCGGGGGACCGCCGATGCCCATGCCGGCACCCGCCGGGGCGGCGCCACCGGTCGTCTGCGGCGCGCCTCCGGCGCCGGCGGCCCCGAAGCCGGCCATGCCACCGCCGGGGGCGCCGCCGAACTGAGCAAGCACCGGAACGCCGGCAAACACCTCCGGCAGCCGCAGCGTGAGCGGCCGCGGGGAGCGATTGGTGACGATGATCTGGGCCGAACGCGAGTCGTTTGGAACGTACTTCACGGTGACCAGGCCCGCTTCTTCGGCCCGGAGCAGATCGTGGGTTTCCGCTGGGGCGGCCTGGGAACGCTGCCGCGGCTCACGCGCCGACGCTGCCGAGACGACGATGGCACCGGTCAGCAGCAACGCGAGCAATGCGAAGTGACGCATGGCGAAAACTCCTGCATGGGGGGGGCAGATGATGGACGAAGGCGAGGCCCTTGAGTATGCCTTCGGCTGAACCACCTGGCTAATTCGACCGCCTGCCCCAAAGATTCCGACTGAAACGGTCGTAGGGTCCGCCAGCCCGGCCACGGGACGCCGTGCCGGGGCCGGACGTAACGCGCCGATTCAAACCCGCACTCGCATGGCAAACGGGAAGGCATGCGACCCGGAGTCCCCCGGCTTCCGCCGGGGGCTTTTTGTGTCAGTCGCCGCCGGCTCGCGATGGCCCGCCA
>CAZJHQ010000014.1:37015-65019 GCA_964545915.1 uncultured Candidatus Kuenenia sp.
TCCAGGCGGGCAGCCAACGCACTCGCACGCAGCGGCCGAAGGCCGCGCTGCGTGCATGACATACGGAAACCCTCGGCTTCCGGCCTCGGTTTCCTTCGCCGGCCGCCGCCGGCTCGCGATGGCCCGCCATCCAGGCGGGCAGCCAACGCACTCGCACGCAGCGGCCGAAGGCCGCGCTGCGTGCCTCGCCATCCCACAAGGCGTGCTGCGGCTCGACGCCGCGTCGAGCCGCCACGCCGCCGCAGCCCAACTGCGGCCACGGCCGCCTGGAGGGCGGCCGCTCGCGAGGCGAGGGGCACCTCGGCTGCCCTCCGCCGAGCCAAGGCTGCCGGGGCCATGGATGGCCCGGCAGCCGTGAGGTCAGCGCTTGCTAAACTGCGTGCCGCGACGGGCACCACGAAGGCCGTACTTCTTCCGCTCCTTCATGCGGCCGTCACGGGTGAGCAGCCCACCCTGCCGCAGCGGCTCGGCCAGCTCAGCCTCGAAGACCTTGAGCGCCCGGGCGATCCCCAGGCGGCAGGCACCCGCCTGGCCGGTCGGCCCGCCGCCGTCGACGGTGATATCGACGTTCACGGCCGACTGCTTGCCCACGTGCTCCAGAGCGCCGGCGACGAGCATCCGATCCTTGATCGCGGGGAAGTAGGCCGCCAGTTCGCGGCCGTTGACGGTGATCGTGCCGCCCCCCTGACGCAGCCGCACGCGGGCCACCGCCGTCTTGCGACGACCCGTGGCGATGATGTCATTGCCCCTGCGAGACGACTTCACACCCTGCTCGACGGCCATGCTCTAAAACCTCGGTTCACTCGTGGAATGCACGTCGGGGCGCTCCGGCCCGCGACCTCGTATTCGTCGTGCCGGCGACGCCCGCCGTCACTTGGCCCCCAGGACCATCGGCTCCGGTTGCTGGGCCTGGTGGGGATGTTCGGTACCGGCGTAGACCTTCAGTTTGTCGAGCATCACCCGGCCAAGCCGCGTCTTCGGCAGCATCCGACGGACGGCCTCCTCGACGATCAGTTCCGGGCGGCGATCCCGCCGGTGCTCGGCCGACTCGGTCTTCAAGCCCTGGTAGCCCGTGTACCAGCGATAGGTCTTCTGCTCCCACTTCTTGCCGGTGAACTGCACCTTCTCGGCGTTCACCACGACCACGTAATCGCCGGTATCGACGTGCGGCGTATAGGTGGGGCGGTGCTTCCCCATCAGGATCATCGCGATCTCACTGGCCAGGCGGCCAACCACCTTGTCGCTGGCGTCCACCAGCCACCACCGCTGTTCCACCTCGCCCGGCTTCGCCATGAACGTCTTCATACACCACACGCTGTTCCGTGAAATCCTGCCACGATCGCCGGCCAGCCGCCGGGATTTGGGAGCCCCGGAGACTACCAATGCTCCGGAGCACCGGCAAGCGGCGCGGCCAAGGCCCGCGGAATCGGCAAATCCCGGCCGCGAAAGCCGGTTTTCCAGCCCCCGCCCGACCGAGATCCTTCATCGGCATTCGGGCTCCGGTTGCGGGAGCGGGGATTTGCAAGCACACTTTTGCGGCACGGCGGCCCGGATGACGCGGGCCGGGCCGCTTTCCGTCTCCCCCGCAGGCTCCTCCCGATGAAGGTCGCCGTCCTCAAGGAAACGTTTCCCGGCGAGCGCCGGGTGGCCCTGGTACCCGCCGCGATCCCGCCCCTGCTCAAGTCGGGCCTGGAGGTCGCCGTCGAGGCCGGCGCCGGCACTGCCGCCGGCTTTTCCGACGACGCCTATCGCGCGGCCGGCGCGGCGATCGTGTCGCGCGACGAAGCCTTCGCCGCCGACTGCGTGCTCGCGGTGCGGACTGGCGGTGCATGCGGGGCGGGCTGGTGCGCCGATCGCGACCGGCTCCGCCCGGGGGTGGTGCTGATCGGGATGTGCGATCCGCTCTCCGCGCCGGAGGCGTGCCGCGAGGCGGCCGACCGGGGGGCCACGCTCTTCGCGTTGGAGCTCGTGCCGCGGATCACCCGCGCCCAGAGCATGGACGTGCTCTCCAGTCAGGCCAACATCGCCGGCTACCGGGCCGTGCTGCTCGCCGCCAACACGCTGCCGCGGATCCTGCCGATGATGACCACCGCCGCGGGCACGCTCACGCCCGCCAAGGTGCTGGTGCTCGGCGCGGGCGTCGCCGGCCTGCAGGCGATCGCCACGGCCAAGCGGCTCGGCGCCCAGGTGAGCGCCTATGACGTCCGCCCCGCGGTCAAGGAGCAGGTGCAGAGCCTGGGCGCCAAGTTCGTCGAGCTGCCGCTCGAGACCGGCGCCAGCGAGACGGCCGGCGGCTATGCCAAGGCGATGGGCGAAGACTTCTACGCCAAGCAGCGAGAACTCCTCGGGAAGGTGGTGGCCGACAGTGACGTCGTCATCTGCACCGCGCTCATTCCGGGCCAGAAGGCGCCGCTGCTCGTGACGGCCGAGATGGTGGCGAAGATGCGGCCCGGCAGCGTGATCGTCGACATGGCCGCCGAGCGCGGCGGCAACTGCGCGGGCTCCCAGCCCGACGAGACGGTGGTCATCGGCGGAGTCACGATTCTCGGCCCCACGAACCTGCCGGCCGAAGCTCCCGCCCACACCAGTCAGCTGTATGCCAAGAACGTCGCCACGTTCCTCGCCCACCTGGTCAAGGCGGGGCTGCCCGCCGTGGCGTTGGACGACGAGATCTGCCGCGACACGCTCGTGGCCACCGGCGGCCAGCTCGTCCACCCGAAGATCCGCGAGCGGGCCGGCCTGCCGTCCCTCCCCCCCCCTGCACCGACCGCCGGCTGAACCTCCGCACTCCAGCATCCCCAGACCGGCATCCCCAGACCGGAACCACCGCCATGCCCCTCGCCCAGATCGCGTTCCTGCTCGCCGACGCCGCCGCGACCACCGAGGACGCCGCGTCGAAGTTCATCCGTCTGCTCACGGTCTTCCTGCTGGCGATGTGGGTCGGCTTCGAGGTGATCACGAAGGTGCCGCAGCGGCTGCACACGCCGCTCACGAGCGGCTCCAACGCGATCTCCGGAATCACGGCCGTGGGGGCGATCGTCGTGGCGGCCGCCGTGGCGACCGCGGGCTTCCGGTTCGGCAACCTGCTGGGCCTGGCGGCCGTCGTCCTGGCGATGATCAACGTGGCCGGCGGGTTCGTGGTCACCCACCGGATGCTCGAGATGTTCAACCCCAAGAGGAAGTGAGCCCGCGGACATGTCGAGCCAAGCCTGGATCAATCTCGCCTACCTCGCCGCCGCGATGCTGTTCATCGTGGCGTTCAAGCTCATGAGCGGCCCGCGGACGGCCGTGCGGGGCAACTACCTCGGCGCCGCCGGGATGGCGATCGCACTGCTGGCCGCCTGCTTCGAACGGCCGGTCCTGGAGACGATCGCGGCCCGGGGCGGCTGGCCGCTGGCGCTGGTGGCCGTGGCCGGCGCGATCGGCGCGGCGATCGGAGCCGTGATGGCTCTGAAGTACCCGATGACGGGCATGCCGCAGATGGTGGCCCTGCTCAACGGCTTCGGCGGCGCCGCCTCGACGCTCGTCGCCGGTGCCGAGCTGTGGAACAAAACAGGCGACGCGCTGGTGGTCGATGAGGCCGGAACCCTGACCGCCGCCGCCACGCGGGCCGCGGCCGAACTCGCCCCCTGGACGCAATTCGGCATCGCCACCGCCCTTACCGGCCTGATCGGCGCGGTCACGTTCTGGGGCAGCCTCGTGGCCTTCGCGAAGCTCGAGGAACTGCCCCGCTTCAAGCAGGCCTGGACCAACCCCAACCGCCACTGGATCAACCTCGGCCTGGCTCTGGCCACGCTCGCGTTGATCGTGGGCGTGTGCCTGAATCCGTCGTCGAATCTCCTCTACTGGGCGCTGGTGATCGTGGGCAGCGGCCTCGGCTGCACCCTCACGCTGCCGATCGGCGGGGCCGACATGCCGGTGGTGATCTGCCTGCTCAACAGCTATTCGGGCCTCGCCGCCGCCGCCGCCGGCTTCGTGATCGACAACTCCGTGCTTGTGATCGCCGGGTCGCTCGTGGGCGCCTCGGGGCTGATCCTCACGGCGATCATGTGCCAGGCGATGAACCGCTCGCTCGTGGGCGTGCTGTTCGGCGGCCTGGGCACGACGACCGCCGCCAACGCCGACGACGTCTACGCCGGCAAGATCAAGAGCGCCAGCGCCGAGGAGATCGCGATGGTGCTCGAGAACGCCAATCGCGTCGTCATCGTCCCGGGCTATGGCCTGGCCGTGGCCCAGGCCCAGCACGCCGTCCGCGAGCTGGCCAACGCGCTCGAGAAGCGGGGCTGCACGGTCGAATATGCGATCCACCCCGTGGCCGGCCGGATGCCGGGGCACATGAACGTGCTCCTCGCCGAGGCCGACATCCCCTACGAAAAGCTCCGCGAGATGGACGACATCAATCCCACGTTCCCCGAGACCGACGTGGCGATCGTGATCGGGGCCAACGACGTGGTGAACCCCGCGGCCCGCACCGATCCCAAGAGCCCGATCGCGGGCATGCCGATCCTCGACGTCGACAAGGCGAAGACGGTGGTGGTGGTGAAGCGGTCGCTGTCGCCGGGCTTCGCGGGGATTCCCAATCCGCTCTTCGCCGCCGACAACACGCTCATGTATTTCGCCGACGGGAAGAAGGCGATACTCGACCTCACAGCGGCCCTTCAGCAGAGCTGAAGAACCGCTGTGGCGAGCGACGCCGGCCATCCATGGCCCGGCTTACGCTCCGCCCGGCGGTGTCGAAGCCAAGGTTCGACACGCCGGGCATGCCGCCATCCTGGCGGCCGACCTCACAGCGGCCCTTCAGCAGAGTTGAAGAACCGCTGTGGAGAGCGACGCCGGCCTCTTTAGCCGGGTGCCCGGTCGAGCACGAGATCGAATGCCTTGCGGGTGCCGCTGCGATACGTGCGAAAACCACGCCGATCGAGCGTGCACACGGCCGTGATTCGCAGGCGGGCCGCCAGTAGCACGAGCGTGGCATCCGCGAAATCCATGGGCACGTCGGCGTATTTCGTCATCAGTTCGCCTGCCTGCAGGAGGTCATCGGCCGACATCGACGAATGAATCGCGGCCTGCGCGGAGAAGAGAAAGTCGATCAACAGCCCGGACCCGGCCGGGCTGCGCGACACCAGATGCATCGCTTCGACGACCACCGCGTCGGTCGTGACGAATCGGCCTGCGAAACGCCCGAAGGCACGCACGACCACGCGATGGGCAGCGTCCGTGTCGTCCAGAAAGGCGACGATCGGGCCCGTGTCGAGCAGCCACGCATCCATGAGCGCGGCCCTCAGTTCCGCCAGTTCCGCTCGCGGAGCGCCTTCGACCAGGCATCACCACTGGCCGCAACGCGGCGGCCTCGGGATACGACGCCCAAGGCCCCGGCGAGGTGCCTGAGCCGCTCTCCTGCCGACTCCGCAGCGATACCCCGCTCGATGAGGCCGCGAACGAACTCGGAATCCGACTGCCCGAGGGCGGACGCGATCCGATGCAGGTCGCGGCGTTGTTTGGGATCGAGTCGGATGGTCAGTGAGCCTGTCATGATGGTCATTGTAAGACACGTGTCGTGCAGCCGCAAGACATGCCCGGCGGCGGCCCCAGGCCTCCAGGCCTGCGAGTGGGCGCCTGCGATTCCAAACCCGCATCCTCTCGTTTCAGCGCCACCGGCCGCCACAAGGCCGGGTCAGCGGTCGGCGAGCACGTCGGCCCACAGCCCGTCCGACACGAGCAGGCCGTCGCGGGTGAGGCGGATGCAGTTCCCGTCATCGGTGGCAAGTCCCTGCGCGACCCAGCGGGCGATCGCGGGGCCGGCGAGCGCGTCGGCGTCATGGCCACTGGCGGCGCGAAACGCCTGCCGCTCGATCCCGGCGCGACGCCGCAGCCCCACCACGAGCCGCTCGCGGGCCGCCGCTTCGGCGGTCATCGCATCGACGTCGCCGACACACTCACCGCCGGCGAGCACGCCCTTCATCCAGGTCGTCGGGCTGCGGTGGTTCGTGATCCGGGTGCGGCCATCGAATCGCGCCGCGCCCGGCCCAAAGGCCTCCCAGGGCCGCAGGTCCCAGTAGGCCTCGTTGTGCCGGCAACGGTGGCCGGGACGGGCGAAGTTCGAGACCTCATAGTGCTCGAAGCCCGCCCCCTCCAGCCGGTCGATCGCCGTCTCGAACATCGCCCGCTCGAGGTCGTCGTCCACGGGCGTGAGCTGCCCGCGGCGGCGGGCTGATTCGAACGCCGTCCCCTTCTCCCACGTTAGGCAGTAGACGGAGACGTGCTGCACATCCAGGGCCAGCGCCGCGTCGAGATCCCGCTCCAGGGCGGCGAGCGTCTGCCCCGGCGCGGCCGTCATCAGGTCGAGGTTCACGGTGAGACGAGCGTCCCGCAGCCGGCCGACGGCCGCCCGCACGTCGTCAGGCGCATGGTCGCGGTCGAGCGCGCGGAGCGTGGCCGCGTCGAGGGACTGGCCGCCGAGGCTCACGCGGGTCACGCCGCACTGCCGCGCGGCCGCCACGAACACGTCCGTGACGTCAAGCGGATTGGCCTCGACGGTGATCTCGGCCCCGGCGGCCGGCACGAGCCGACCGCGGAGCAGGTCGAAGAGCCGCCGCAGGCCGTCGGGGCCGAGGTGCGAGGGCGTGCCGCCGCCGACATACAAGGTGGCGAGTTCCAGACACGCAGCAGCGGCACCTCCGGTCGGCGGACACGCCGGCACCACCGCCGGCGGGAGCCGCTCCAACTCCCGTGCCAGCGCCGCGAAGTAGCGGTCGATAAGGTCATCGCGGCCGGCGACGAGCGCGAAGTCGCAGTAGCCGCAGCGGTGCCGGCAGAACGGAACGTGAACGTAGACGTGGCGGGGAAAGACTGGCATCTCGTCTGCCACTATATGATGCGCCCTTACAGTCGAATCGCCCCATCCAGTCCGAGTTCCCCTGCCATGCCGCCGGCCGTTTGCGGCGGGATCGCCGGCCGGTCAGGGCACGTCACTCGTCGATGCCCGCCCGCTTCGCCTCGTCGGGCAGGCCCGGATCGACGATTCCCCGGGCCCCGCGGCCCTGCCACAGCCGGTCGGCCGTGTCGGCTGCAATGCTCTCGATGTCGGCGTTCCACCAGCGGAGCTGGGCGTCCTGCGGTGGGATCGCAAGAGGCCGCACCAGCCGCATACCCACGCCGAGGGCCGGCTGTTCCGTGTACCACCACGGGCTGGGCGGGAGACAGGGATCGACGTCCTTCCAGGCTACATCCTCGGAGCCGCGCCGGGTGGCGCTCCGCAGCCGATCGGCGTCGTCGTAGTAGGCGCCACCGCGGACGATTCGCGGAGAGAGCTTCGTCGGCCACGTGATCGCATCGGCCGTGGCCACCGGCTGTGGCAGGCCGGCTTGCCGGGTGTAGCCGCCGTCGACGAGCTGGTCGATCACCCATTCGGCGACATTGCCGTGCATGTCGTGGATCCCGAAGGCGTTGGGCTGTTTGGTGCGGACGGGATGGGTGGTGTCGTCGGCGTTGTCGGCGAACCAGGCGACGGCGTCGAGGGTCGCCGCATCAACGCCGCTGCTCCAGGGCGTGTGCGTTCCGGCTCGACAGGCATACTCCCACTCGCTCTCCGTGGGCAGGCGGTAGAAGCGGCCGGTGAGCTTGCTCACCCACTTGGTGTATTGGCGGGCCGCGAACTGGGTCATCGTCACTGCCGGGAGATCGGCTGCCTCGCCGTTGGTGAAGGTCGTGCTCGGGTCGTAGAGATTGGAGGGAGCCGTGACCGCGTCGGCCTCGTTCTCGGCGGTGACGGGCCGCAGCTTGGCGGCCTCGAGACCCTTGAACAAGTCGCAGGCGGCCATGTAGGTCTTGTACTCGCCCCACGTCACCTCGCAGCGGCCGATCCAGAACGGCTCGACCTTGACCTCGAACACCGGCCCCTCGTCGGCGGACCGGTCGGCCTCGGCGGCCGGGCTGCCCATGCGGAACGTGCCGCCGGGCACGGGAATCATCCGAAACGTGATCGCGGTGCCGGGGAGTGTCTCGTCATAGGCGACCATCCAGCCCCCCTCGATCGGTACCGTCGGGCCGCCGCCCGCGGGCCGGGCGGCTCCGCGGACGATGCCGCGGATCTCCGCGGCGATGACGGGAACGCCGCAAACGCCCGTCCATGCCACCCCGACGAGCAGCATCGCGATGGCGGCGGTATGGGCCGAGAGCAAAACGCGCATGGTGGGATTCCTCACCGATACTTATCGGGCCGGGCGGGACGGCACGGGCTTCCCTGGGACGGACGGTCCACGAACCGTGGAAAACTACCCCGCTGGATTGGCCCCGGTCAACGAAACCGCGCCTGCCATGAACTCGTCCAACCCGGCACGGGGCTGCCCGTGCTCCGTCGCCGGACGTTCACCTCGGCCCTCCCGGCCTCGGCTCACTCGGATGACGACCGCGCTCCGCCGATCAAAATGGGAGGCTGCAGGCTCCCCCGTGCCCCGAGAGCCGGCGTAGGTGGCCAGCGCAGGCAGGATGCCGGAGCGCCAGCCTCCCAACGGATCAAAACGGGAGGCTGCAGGCTCCCCCGTGCCCCGGGAGCCGGCGTAGGTGGCCAGCGCAGGCAGGATGCCGGAGCGCCAGCCACCTCCGAGTGAGAGGCGGGAAGGATTCCCGCCGCGAACGTCCGGCGACGGGGCACGGGGGAGCCTGCAGCCGGCGCGTGCGCGCACCCGTCACAACCAGATGTGCAGCCGGCCGTCGAGCATGTCGGGGATCTTCCTGGCGAGCGTCCGCCGGATGCGGTCGTCGGTGTACCGCGTGGAGAAGTGCGTGGCGATCACCACCTCGTTGCGAAACCGCTCCCGCCGCGCGAGCAGGTCGTCGAGGTGCATGTGGCCGAACTTGTGGATCTTCTCCTTGCGGTGCGAATGAGCCACGAAGGTCAGCTCCGTGATCAGGATCATGGCCTCGAACATCGCCGGGCAGCGGTCGAGCCCTTCCGGAGCGCTGTCGCCGAGATAGGCCACCAGCGGCGTCCGCACCTCGTGCGTCACATCCACGCCCGAGAGCCGCAGGTCACGGATCTTGTCGCCCGGCAGGCCCTGGTACTCGTGCTTGAGCTTGCGGCGCCGCTCCCAGACGACGAAGCCCACGCTCGGCAGCGTATGGCAGGTGGGCGACACGGTGACGACGTGCTCGCGGGAGAGCTCGATCTCCTCGCCCGGCCGGGCGGGAAGGAGCGTGCACGGCAGCCGGCCGCGGTCGAGCCGCGACACGGCCCGGAGGAGCTTCTCGATCGGCTCGATGGCCGACTCCGGCAGATAGATGGTGGGCGGCTCCATCTTCATCATCCGCCGCCGGGCCACGTAGACCGGCAGGGCGGCGATGTGGTCGAGGTGGGTGTGGGTCACGAACCAGGTGCTCGTGGCCATGAAGCCCCAGGGCTGGGCGCCGAGATCGAAGCCGAGCTTCAGCTCCGGAATCCGCCAGCAGCTCTGCACGGCGGCGCGGGAATAGCCCTCGACGGTGAGCCCCTTGTGGACGAGCGTGCGAAACGGCGCGTTGTCGATCATGCTGATTCCGGTGACGACACGACGGTGATCGGCGGCTGGGCCGCGGGCCGCTCCAGCCAGATCTCCTCGAACAGCCGCTCCTGCCGCGTGGCGAGCCGGCCGCGGCGGACCAGTTCGAGCACCGCCAGGAAGATGCCGACGACCCGCGATTTGGACATATCGTCATCGAAGAGGTCGCTGAACGCCACCCTGCCCTGCTCCTGCACGAGCGATTCGACCCGTTCGATGTGCCGCTCGATCGGCGTGTCGTCGTGGATGATCTGCCGCGGCCGGCGCTTCTCGCGCTTGCGGAGGACCCGCGACATCGCCCCCACGAGGTCCCAGACGTGCACGTCGGCGATCGTCACCGGCGCCGGCTCGCCCCCGGCGCCAGCCGGCTCGGAGGCGACCCGCGGAAACCGCAGCTCCCACTGGCGGGCCCGGTCCTCGAGGATCGCGGCCGCGTCGCGAAACTGCTTGTATTCGAGGAGCCGTTGCACGAGGTCCTCGCGGACGAGCTCCACCGGCTCCTCCGTCTCTTCGGGCCGCGGCACGAGCGCCCGGGCCTTGATCTCCAGGAGCACGCTGGCAAGCTCCACGAACTCGCCCACCTGGTCGATCGCCAGGTCCTGGAGCACGTCGAGGTAGGCGACGAACTCCGTGGCGATCCTGGCGATCGGCACCTCCGTCACGTCCACCTCGTGCTTCTTCACGAGATACAGCAGGAGGTCCAGCGGACCGGAGAAGACTTCGAGATCGACCTTGAATTCCACGCCCTGCCTCGGCCGCTGCCTTCCGGATGCCAGTTCCGGTAGTCTGACATCATGGACCACCGGCACCAACGGCAGATCGAGACGCTCTGGGCCCCATGGCGGCTGGGCTACGTGCAGGGCCGCGACCACGGCGATCCGGCGGCGGAGGTGCGGCCGACACGCTGGCGGGACGGCGCCGACGAGGCCTGCTTTCTCTGCCGGGCGGCGGCCGCCGATCCGGCTCATGACCGGGCCCTCGGTGTCGTCGAGCGCACGGCGGAGGCCGTGGTCGTCATCAACCGTTTCCCCTATTCGAACGGCCACCTGCTCGTGGCCCCGCTCGACCATCGGCCGACGCTCGCCGCGCTCGACGATGCCCAGCTGCTCGCCCTGCAACAGCGGCTCGTCTGGTGGTGCGGCGTGATGGAGCGAACGATGCAGGCCCAGGGCTTCAACGTCGGGCTCAACCTGGGATCCGTGGCCGGCGCCGGCCTGCCCGGGCATCTCCACTGGCACGTGGTGCCCCGCTGGGCCGGTGACGTGAACTTCATGCCCGCCCTCGCCGGCGTCCGCGTGCTGCCGCAGGCGCTCGACGCCCTGTGGGAACAGCTCACGACCGCGGAGCGCCGCCCATGAAGCCGCTCGACTGGCGGGACCGCGAGCGGCTCCTCCTCGCCCCGTGGGCGATGCATGCGGCCGACTCGGCCGGCCGCGTCCATCCCGAGCCGCCCCATCCCTTTCGCAGCCCCTACCAGCGCGACCGCGACCGGATCGTGCACTCGGCCGCGTTCCGGCGGCTCGCCCACAAGACGCAGGTCTTCACCGGCTACCACGGCGACTACCACCGCAGCCGGCTCACGCACACGCTGGAGGTGACGAGCATCGCCCGCACGCTGGCCCGGGCGCTGGGGCTCAACGAGGACCTCGTCGAGACGCTGGCCCTCGGCCACGACATCGGCCATCCGCCGCTGGGGCACGCCGGCGAGGACACGCTCGCGGAGCTGCTCGCCGCCGACGGCGGCTTCAGCCACAACGCCCAGGCCCTGCGGATCATGGAGTTCCTGGAGCACCGCTACCCGGAGTTCCCCGGGCTCAACCTGTCCCGCGAGGTGCTCGACGCCCAGGCCACCCGCAAAAAGGACGGCACCGCGCCCGCCCCGCTCTTGGAGACCCAGGTCGTCGATGCCGCCGACTCGATCGCCTACGACACACACGACGCCGACGACGCGGTCGAACTCGGCCTGGTGCGCATGGAAGACCTCCTCGAGCTGCCGCTCGTCGCCGTGGCCGCCGCCCGCGTGGCGGAACGGGACGGGCGGCTGGAGGGTGCCGAACTGCGGCACACGGTGCTTCATGAACTGGTCGACATGCAGGTCGTCGGCCTCATCGCGCACACCCGGGCCACGCTCGCGGCCGCGGGGATCGACTCCGTGGCCGCCGTCCGCGCGGCATGGCGCGGCCCCGACGGCCGCGGCAACCGGCGGCTGGTCGCTCACGAGCCGGGCGTCGCCGCGGGCAAGCGGCAGCTGGAAAAGTTCCTCTTCGAACGGGTCTACCGCAGCGACCGCGTGCTCGCCGTCCGCATCCCGGCCCAGCGGCGGCTGGCGGGGCTCTTCGAGTGGTACTGCGGCCATCCCGACGCGCTGCCGGCCGGATTCCGCCGGCGGGCGGACCAGTTCGGCCTGCGTCGCAGCGTGGCCGACTACATCGCCGGCATGACCGACCGCTTCCTCGAGCACGACCACGCCCGCCGCCTGGGAGACTGAGCCCTCGGCGGCGAAGCATTCCGGCCGTCGGCATGGTAACCTTCCGATTCCGCCCGCTCGTCTCATCTTCTTGCCGTCGTTCGTGAAGTCATGGCGCTCGTCGTTCTCCGCGCGATCTTCGTGATGGTCTCGGTCGGCATCGCCGTCCTGATCTTCAACTCGGCGTGGATGAGCGAAGCGCCGCAGTGGGTGCCCTGGGCCGTGCTCGCGGGCATGATCGCCCTGCCGCTGGCGGTGATGGGGATCGACGCCGCGATCCGCCGCAAGCACCTGACCACGATCACGGCCGTCTACTTCGGGCTGCTCGTGGGCGTGCTGCTGACCTACATCTCGATGCTCGCCCTGTCGCCGGTGCTGCCGCTCAACCGCAGCCATCCGGCCTGGGCCTGGGTGCCGCTGATCCTCGGCTGCGTGCTGTGCTACGTCTGCACGAGCCTGCTGCTGCAGACCCGCGACGACTTCCGCTTCCTGATCCCGTTCGTGGAGTTCGCCCGCGACGTCCGCGGCCTGCGGCCCAACGTGCTCGACGCGGCGGCGATCATCGACGGCCGGATCGCCGATCTCGCCGAGGCGGGCGTGTTCGAGAGCCGGTTCGTGGTGCCGTCGTTCGTCCTCGACGAGCTGCAGGTGGCGGCCGACTCATCCGACCGGCAGCGGCGGATCCGTGGCCGCCGCGGGCTCGACGTGCTCACCCGGCTGCGGACCAACAAGACGATCGAGATCGACGTCGTGACTCCCGGCGACGACGCCGACGAAGATGCCTCGCCCGAGTCGCGGGTGGTGGCGCTGGCTGGCCGCCTCGGTGGCCGCCTGGTCACCAACGATCCCACCGTCGTGAAGCTGGCGGGCGTGCGGGCCGTCCCGTCGATCAACGTCAACGACGTGGCGGTGGCCCTCAAGCCGGCGTTCGTGCCGGGCGACGCGCTCACCGTGCGGCTGGTGAAGCAGGGCGAGGAGCCGGACCAGGGCGTCGGCTACCTCGACGACGGCACGATGGTCGTGGTCGAGAACGGCCGCGACCAGATCGGCCGGACCGTGCACGTGCACGTCACGAGCACGCTCCAGACGACGGCGGGCCGCCTCGTCTTCGCCCGGCCCGAGACCGCACGGGGCTAATTGCCCTAGGACAAAGCCCCCATGGCCTTTGTCCACTTGGCCGACCGGTGGAAACGCCGAGGGTTTCCACGGGCTCCGCAGGTCAACATGTGCCTGCCGCCGCTGGCCTGGCAGACCTACGGCGTGCCCGGCAAGGAGTTGGGATTGCCCACCAGACCCGCCAGCATGCCCTGGGCGAAGTCGCCATAGACCTTCTGAGCGATCGTGCTGCTCGCGGCACCGGCCCAGTCGGCGTCCATCTGCTGCCAATTGGTGCCGGTGCCGGGCGACGTGAGCGCGAGCGAGATGATGCCGCCATCGGTCCACGAATATGTTCCTTGCGGAATGCCGGGCACCTGGTTGATGAAGTTCGTCATCTGCAGTGGCGCGTTGGGCGGATTGGCCGTCACCAGGTCGGCGCCGATCTCGATCACGACGGGATAAGACGCGGCGACGGTCGTGCCGCTGGTGGGCACGAAGAGGACCGATCCGCTGAGCGTGACGGAGTACGTGGTGCCGACGGTGCCGTTGTTGACGGCCGTGAACGTGGGCGTGAAGCAGGAGTTGGCGTTCGCCGCTCCGGTGCCGCTGAACATGCCAGTCCCGGAGAAACCGCCGATCGCCCCCTGCCCGCCGGGCAAGGCGCCGGGCGCCTGGTTGGTGAGCGTGCCGGTCGCCGGCAGCGACCCCGAGGCCAACAGCGCGAGGTAATTGTTGAACGTGCCGTACGGCGTGTTGCCGGCCACCACTCCCGGCGGCGGCGCCCCGTTTGGAAACTTGCTGGGTCCGATGACGCGGACGAACTCACCCGTGCCAGCGGTGCCGGTCGTGATCAGCGGATTGCTCTGCCAGTTCCCGCTCGGGTAGGCGTTCGTTCCCCCTAGACGAAGCCGTCGTATTTGATGGAACTTCCCCAGGTGCCGGCCGTCTCAACCTGGGCGGAAGAGCCGCTCAAACTCGTGAGATTGAACGCGGTACCGCTGAAGGTGCCGGAGAGCGTCGGATTTCCCAACTGGCTCCAGTCGAAGGTGAGGTTGATCTGGGCGTGCGCCGACGGAACAGCCAGGCACCACACGGTGGCGAGGCGACCCAGCCATGTGGCCAGAGTGGCGGCAGCCGACCGGCGAGCTCCGCCGGGGACGCGTCGCTGTGGAAGCACGATCGGCTCCTGAGGAGGCACATGGCCTGGTGTGGCAGGCAGTTTGCCGGCGGAAGCGACCGCGGCGAGTACTGAAAACACCAGCCTGCCAACACCGGCTCCAACTCCACCCGCCCGCAGCATCGTGCCCCGACAAGACTGCCAGCGTTTCTCGCCGCCAGCGGGCGACCGCTCCCTTCGCGGCAGCAGGCGCGACGTTGAAACGCCGGCCCGCAGGGGGTCATACTCTCCCGATCGTTCCCCCTGGACTCATTCGGAACTCGTAAGCATGCCTCGAAAGCCTCTTCGCCGCGGCCCGTTCGACCTGCTCGCGCACGGCAGGCAGCCGTGAACACGACCGCAGGACAGGCACGGGATGAGGAACGCACGGCGGCAACGCTCGTCGCCGCTCGTCGCGTCCTCGTCACCGGGTTTGCGGTGGCGCCGATCGAGACCGCCGCCCTGGCCTGTGACTTGGCCGAGGCCCTCGGGGCCGCCGTCGATCCCGGCGCCGGCGACTGCGGGCAGCTCGCCGGGCCGACGATCGCGCGAGTCGGCTCCGTCACCGCCGAACCCGGCGAACTCCGCGACCGGGCCGACCTCGTCGTCTTCTGGTTCTGCGGCGCGTCCGTGCAGGCCGGAGCCTTTCGCTCCGCCTTCGTCACGCCGGCGACCGCGACCGGCCGCCAGCGGCGGGTGCTCGCCGTCGGGCCGACGGCTGAGGCACCGGAAGGCCACGTCGCCGTGCCGCGCGACGATGCCTTCGATCTCGCCCGGCTCCTCCATGCGGCCGCGGCCGGCATCGCCTGCCCGGCGCCAGCGCCGCTGGCCGCCGCATGCGATACCCTCCGCACGGCCCTCGACTCCGCCGGCTGCGTCGCCTTCGTCACCTGCCACGACGACCCGACGGGCCTCGAACCCTGGAGCCTCGCCGGCCTCGTGCGGACCCTCGCCCACGCCAAGCCCGCCTTCGAGGTGCCGCTCGTGCCTGCCGGCGAAGCCGCGGCCGTCTGCACCTGGCGGTACGGCGCCGCCGGCGCCATCGCCCGGGCCGACCGGAACGGTGCCGCCTTCCTCCCGGCCGAGTGTGACGCCCTGCGACTCGTGGCCCGCGGCGAGGTGGATGCCGTCGTGACCGCCGGCCCGCTGCCCGCCGCGGTCGAGGGGGCGATCGCGGCCCGCGCCGACGCCATCACGGTGATTCACGCGGATGAACATTCGCTGCCCCGCCTCCTCGCCGCCGTGCGGGCTCGGGCCGGCGCAGGAGGCCGGTCATGACGGTCGCCCCATCCCCTACCGGCCGCTTCGTGCTCGCGGGCGGCACGATCCACGATCCGGCGCACGGCCGCGACGGCGTGGTGGACGACATCTGGATCGACGGCGGCACGATCGTCGCCCGCCCCGCCGATCCGACGGGCTTCACCCGCATCGACGCCAACGGCCTCGTCGTCATGCCCGGCGGCGTCGATCTGCACAGCCACGTCGCGGGCCCAAAGGTGAACGCCGGCCGACAAATCGCCCCCCATCTCGCGCGGCAGCGTCGGGCCGGCCCGGCGGCCGTGCCCACGATCCACGCCACCGGCGCCGCCTATGCCGCGCTCGGCTACACGACCGTGTTCGACGCCGCGATCCCGCTGGCCGCCGCCGACATCGCCCACCGCGAGCTCGCCGAGCTGCCGATCCTCGACAAGGGGATCTATTTGCTGGCCGGCGACGACGCCGACGTGCTCGACGCGCTGGCCCGCGACGACGCGCGGGAGACCGCGCGACTCGTGGGCGACGCGGTCGCGCGAGGCAAGGGCTGGGCGGTGAAGATCGCCAATCCGGGCGGGCCCGCCTTCTGGAAGCACGGCCGCCGCGGCGACCACCACGACCTCGACACGCCCCTCCCCGATCGGCCGCCCCTCACGCCCCGCCTCGTGCTCGAGCGGCTCGCCGACGCAGTGGCATCCCTGGGCCTGCCGCATCCGCTGCACGTGCACACCGCGAACCTCGGCCTCCCCGGCAACTGGCGGACGATGCTCGAGACGATGCGCACGCTCGCGGGCCGCCGCGGCCACCTGGCCCACGTGCAGTTTCACAGCTACTCCGGCGGCGACCTCGACGAGGGCTCGTTCGGGTCGGGTGTCGCCCCGCTCGTCGAGTTCTTCAACGCCCACGACTCGCTCACGCTCGACGTCGGCCAGATCCTCTTCGGCGACACGGTGGCGATGACGGGGGATGCGGCCGCGGCCGAGCACCTGGCCCACGCCACGGGCGTGCCGTGGATGGCCCACGACCTGCACCTCGAGGGTGGCTGCGGCGTGCTGCCGATCGCCTACAAGGAGAAGAGCGTCATCCACGCCTGGCAATGGGCGATCGGCCTGGAATGGTTCTTGTGTGCGACCGACCCGTGGCGGGTCGCCCTCTCGACCGACCATCCCAACGGCGGCCACTTCACCGCCTATCCGCACCTCATGCAGCTCCTCGGCGACGCGGCCTTCCGCCGCGCGGCCTTCGCGCGGCTGCCGGCCGCGGTCCGCCGCCGCAGCCCCTTGAAGGACATGACCCGCGAATACACCCTCCAGGAACTGTGCATCGTCACCCGGGCGGCCCCCGCCCGGATCGCCGGTCTGACGTCCAAGGGGCACCTCGGACCCGGGGCCGATGCCGACATCACGCTCTATCGCCCCGATCGCGACCTGGCGACGATGTTTTCCGTGCCGGCCAAGGTCTTCAAGGCGGGTGTCCTCGTGGCCGAGGACGGCCACCTCCGGGCGGCCACTGCCGGTGCCACGCTCGCCGCTCGGGTGGTATAGTACCGGGCAGTCGTTTCCCATTCCGGCTGGGCAAACCATGACACGCTCGTCCGTTCGTCGGACCGCCGTCGCGATCAGCCTCTGCGTCGCGGTCGCGGCGGGTGCCGCCCGGGCCGCCGATCGAGCCGCCGTCCTGGCCTTCCGCACGAGCCTCACCGTCGCCGAGGCCCAGGACCTCGTCAGCGGCCGCCAGGGATTCGATGTCTGCCTGCCGAATCTGTCCGTCCTGACGCCCGAAATCGCCGCGGCTTTGGCGAAGCCGACCGGCTTCTACCGCCTGTCGCTGCCGGCCGTGGAATCGCTCACGCCCGAAACGGCCCGCGCCCTGGCATACCGCACCGGCGATCTCGACCTGCCGGGCGTGACGTCGCTCACCCCCGAGGCGGCCGCCGCCCTCGCGCCGCACCGTGGCCACCTGTCGTTGTGCGGGCTTTCCTCGCTCAGCATTGATGTCGCCAAAGAGCTGGCACGACACTCCGGCCACCTGTCGCTCTCGGGACTCACGGAACTCACCCCCGAGGTCGCGGTGGCGCTGGCCCGGCAGACCGGCCGACTTTCGCTGCCGGGAATCCCGGCGGTATCCGTCGCGACCGCCGGTGCCATCGCCCGTCATCGGGGCGCGAGCCTCACGCTCGCGGGGCTGACTCGTCTTCCGGCCGACGTCGCGGATGCCCTCGCCCCCCACCGCGGCACGCTCATCCTGCCGCGCCTCGCCGAACTGCCCGCCGACACGGCCGCCGCGCTCGCCCGCCACGTCGGCCCACTGACGCTCGATGGGCTCGGCGGGCTGTCCGTCGAGGCGGCGGCGGCCCTGGCCGCCCACGACGGCGCGCTGACGCTGCGCGGCCTGTCCGTGCTGCCGCCGGCCGTCGCCCTGGCCCTGGCGGCCCATCAGGGCACGCTGTCGCTGCCAGGCATCCATCTGCTCACCGCCGACGTCGCCGCCGCATTCGCCATGCACCGTGGCGTGCTCTGCCTGCCGAGCGTCGCCACACTCTCGGCGGCCGCCGCCGAGGCGTTGGCGATGCATCGGGGCGGGCTCGTGCTCTCGGGCCTGACCACGCTCAGCCCCGACGCCGCCCGGGCCCTCGCAGGGCATGAGGGCGAGATCGACCTCTACACGCTCGCCCAGTCGGCCCCCCTCGACTCCGTCGATCTCGCCCGCCTCCTGACCGAAAAAATCCGCCTCCTGTCGCTGCCCAAGGTGCTGCGGCTCGACGCCACCGATGCGGTCGCCATCGCCGACACGCTGGCGCGCAGCACTGGTTCCGTTTCGCTGCCCAACCTCAAGGCGGCTTCGCCCGCGACGGTGGCGGCGCTCCTCGCGGGCCGGAATGTCGCGATCCCGCCGCTCGACGAGATTGAAATGCTCGTCGAGCCGTCAGCCGGCGAGCCGCTCGTGCAGGGCGACGTGGGCGGCGACTGACGCCGGGGCGGGAAAGCATTCCGCCGCCCGCGCCGCTCCGGCCGCCGCCAGGCGGCCGGCCTGCGATTCCTCCTCCAGGATCTTGAACGCCCGCCGCGGAAACTCGCTCTCCGGCAGCGCCGGTGCGATCCAGCCGGTCTCGCCATCGACGACGAGTTGGCGGGCCGCGTCGCTCGCGACGGCGACGACGGGCACGCCGCCGGCCATGGCGTCGAGCACCGCTCCTCCCAACGCCACCGTGCCCGACTGCCACACGAGTCGCACCTGCCCGAGCAGGTCGGGCAGCAGGCCGCAGTGCGACACGACGACGAGCCGCTCCGCGATCTCGTGCACGCGGGCCCGCCGCTGCATGCGACCATGCATCGGCCCGGCCCCGACGAGCACGTGCTGGAGATCCTTGCGCACCACGCCCAGCTGATCCATGGCCCACACCAGTCGCTCCAGCCGCGTGTCCGCCTCCAGCGGCGCCACGCACAGCGTCCACTGTCGCGCCGCATCGAGCCCGAGCGCGGCGGCGATCGCGGCCCGCGACAGACCGCGGCCCGCCGGCGGCACGATGCCGGGAGCGATGTGCTCGATCCGCCCGGCGGCGACCCCGAGCCGACGGCACGACTCGGCCGCCCCGGGAGATGCGACGACCGCGCGATCGAGCCGCCGCAGGCCGGCCGCGACGAGGCCGCCGCGGGCCGGCCGCGCCAACCAGCCCACCAGCCTCACCGCCGGCGCGACGAGCCGGACCGCCGGCATGGTCGCGATCTGCGACCGGCCCCAGGCGGTCACCACGGCCGGCCGCAGCCGGGCGACGACCGCCGCCAAGGCGACGGCGACCGCCGGATCAACGACCGGGCGGTGACCCACCCGATGCACCGTGCAGCCGGCCGCGGCCAGCCGCTCGGCAAGGCCGCCCCCCGTGGTCGTCAGCGCCACGTGAATCTCACGGCCCGCGGCTCGCAGCCCCGCGGCGACCAGTTCGATCTGCCTGCCGGTGCCGACCGGATCAAGCCCGCGAGTGACCAGCAGGATCGGCTTGCGGTGCAGGTTCGGCATCGTGCGATCGTTGCCTGGCACGGGCGGCGGCGATGTCGGCGGAATCGAGGGCCGCGAGGTAGGGCAGGTGCCGCCAGGCGCCGTCGAAGTCGAGACCATACCCGACCACGAACGCATCGGGAATGTCGAAACCGACGAAGTCGGGCTGCATGGCGACTTCCGCGCGACCGGCCTTCCGCAGGAGAACGAGCGACCGGACGCGGGCGGCGCCCCGGCGGCGGAGCTCCCGCACCAGGGCCGCGAGCGTCCGTCCCGTGTCGAAGATGTCGTCGACGAGCAGCACCTCCCGACCGGTGAGGTCGGGCAGGAGGTCGAGGCGGAGGTCGAGCGTGCCAGGCGCGGTGGCCGTGCCCCGGTAGCTGCTGGCCCAGACCATGCTGACCTGAACCGGGCCTTCCAGCCTGCGGATCAAGTCAGAGACCAGCACAAGACCGCCGGTCAGCACGCCGACCACCGTCACCGGACGGTGGCCGATCTCCTGGCGGACGGCGGCTGCGAGTCGATCGATGCCGGCAGCCAGATCCGCGGCGGAGAGCAGAACGTCCACGATGTCGGCCCCACGAACGGGCAAGCCGCCGACGGAAACCCCATGCCGCGCCGGCGGCAGCAGGATACACGAACGCCGGTTCCCGCGCCGCTGCCGGCGGCGGGTTACCATGCACGTGGTTCGCTCCTGCGCCTGTCCCCGCCATCCCATGACCGCCCCGTCCTCCCACTGGTCAACCGTCCCGATCGCCGGCCGGGACTGCGCGGTCTTCGCCCCGCCCGATCCCCTCTCCGGCCGAGCCCTCGTCTATCTGCACGATCTCCAGGGGGAGTCGCCGGCGGCGTGCCCGACGCTGCGGGCCGCCATCGAGGCGGCCCGGCTGCCCGTGATCGCGCCGCGGGCCGGACGCTGCTGGTGGCTCGATCGACCGATGCCCGGCTTCGATGCGGCCCTGACGCCGGAGCGATTCGTCGTCGACCGGGTGCGGCCGGAGATAGAACGGCTGCTCGGGGTGCGGCCACCGGGCATCGCCATCATGGGCATCGGCATGGGGGGCCAGGGGGCGTTGCGTCTGTCCTACCGGCATCCGGCGGTCTTTCCGGTGGCGGCCGCGATCGCCCCCGCGATCGACTTCCATCGCGGGATGCGCGAGGCGGCCGAGCGGGCCGATGGCGAGCTGTTCGACACGCTGTGGGAAGCCTTCGGCGACGTCGAGCGGGCCCGCCAGGACACGGCGATCCTCCATGTGCATCCGCTCAACTGGCCGCGGCACCAGTTCTTCGCCAGCGATCCGGCCGACCCGCACTGGCACGACGGCGCCGACCGGCTCCACAGCAAACTCGTGGCCCTCGGCATCCCGCATACCGCCCTGTTCGAACGCCGGGCCGACTTCGGCGCCACGGCCGCCGTGGAAGCCATGCGGTTCGTGCTGGCCGCGCTCGAACAGGAATCCCGCCGTCTGCCCGGCGGCTGACGTTTCTGCACGCGACCCCCAGGTTCGACCCCGCATCGCATGGCACCCGGGAAGATATGCCACCCGGAGTCCCCCGGCTTCCGCCGGGGGCTTTTTGTGTCAGCGACAGGCCCGGAGGGCCGGGTCGATTGCCAGCGGGCCGAGGCCCGCCAAGCGAACTGCGGCACGATGCCGCAGGTTCGCGTACATCATCCCCCCGGCTTCCGCCGGGGGCTTCTTGTGTGCATGACGCGAGTGGCTCAAGAAGCCCCGGGCGGGAGCCCGGGGACACCGGGCACGAAAACCAACCCGTCGTCCATGCCGCAAAGCCCGGCGCAACGCGTCCACAACGGCTCACGTGCCGGGCAACGGCCGGGGCGCGAGCGACGCCGGTCCGCCCCCCCCCGGCAGCCCCCTGCCCTGAGTGCCACCGGGAAGACGATCGAGATCGAGATAGCGAACGCCTTCCACATCGACGCGATTCTGCCGGATCCAATACAGGATCCGCTCGGAGGCCATCGAGTCGGGCTGGGCGCCGGCCTTGAGCTGGCGGAACAACTGCGCGTCGGCCCGCCCGTCCCCTTCGAACACGAGCAGCTCCTTGGCCTCGCTCCAGGTCAGCCGGGCGCTACGGGCCGTGAACGACTCCCCTTCGACGAGCACGTTGCCGCCGGCCCCGAGTTCGATCGTCGCCCGGGGCTGCCCGGGCAGGGGCGGCGTCTGCCCCACCGAGAGCACGTCGCTGGCGATCCGCACGACGCCTGCGGCCAGCCCGCCGGGGGCGTGCGGATCGAGCGTGTCGGCCCAGTCGGCGACCGGGCCGTGGATCGCCTCCACCCGCTGGTGGAACTCCATCACGCGGCGATTGAGATTCCCGCGCATGCCGCGCTGGAAATCGACGCCGAGATAGTTGAGCTGATCGGCGCGGCGCGGGGCCGCCACCGGCTGCGCGGGAACGCCGGCGGCGCCGGGCGGCCCGGCGGGCAGGCTCATGGCGGCCGGCTGACCGAGGCGGGTGCTGGTGAGGCGGCCGGGGCCGGTCCCTGTCACGTCACCCGTGACGCGGTCGACGACGAGGTCGCGGACGAACAACTGCTCGATCGACTTGCCACCGTCCGTCTGCGCCGCACGGCTCTCGATTCGCACCTTGCTGCCACAGGCGACCCGCACCACATCGGGCTGCGGCCCGCCGCGCGGGGCGGCCCCGAACTGGAAGGGCTTGTCGAACACGACGTCGAGCGAGCCCGCCTGCACCGTCGTGGCGTCCGTCTTGGCGACGACCTGATCGACGAACCGGGCGGTCAGCCCGTCGAAGTCGAGCCGCCCCTGCCAGGTGACGTCGAGCCGCCCCGGCGGCCCGGCCACCGGCCGCGCCGGGCCGGCGATGCCAAACGCCTCCAGGCCGCTGCCGCCGTTCGTCAGGGGCAGTGCGAGCTTGCCGGCACCGTCGACCGTCAGCCGATTCCGGCCGCGGTCGAACTCGACGAGCGGGCCCTCCAGGTCGAGCCCCCTGCCACGCACCTTGGCGGGGCGGCCCGACACCACCGCCCGCGCGTCAAACCGCTCCGCGCGGGAGAGCTGCAGTTGGTCCCCGAGGATCTCGACGCCCGGCTCGGCGCCGGCGGCCGGCTGCTCCACGAGGTGCACCTGTCCTTCCATCGACATGTCCTCGAGGCGGCTACCTGCGGCCGACATCACGACGAGCCCGCGGACCAGTCCGGCCTGCACGGCGAGTTTGCGATCCGGCACGGCGGACTGCGCGACCGGCGCGGCGGGCATGTTCGGTCCGGGGGCTGCGCTGGCGTTGGCAGACGCCGGTGCCGCGCCGGCCGTGCCGGGGGGTGCGGCCGCGGGATCGGTGCGGAACCACAGTTCGAGGCGATCCGTGCGGGCCGCGACCTGCGGTGCATCGGCCTCGACGAGGCCCCGAGCGAGCATCCGGGACGGCCGCACGCGGGACAGGTCCGGCCCCGCGGAGGCGGCCGGCTGCGGCGGGGCGGCGGCGTCCTTCACCACGTCGAGCCAAAGGTGCATCTCCGCACTGTTCAACCGCCCGCGAGTCTCGACCGCCACCGTGGCGTTCCCGGCGATCGAGACCACGTGCCCCGCGCCGTCAGGCCGCATCCGCAGCCACTGCTGCCACGAGGCCCGCGCCGGAGGCGACTTGTCGGTGTGCGTCTTGATCCAGCCGGGACCGACGGCCATCAGCGCTCCCGGCTCACCGGGCGGACCGGGACAGTAGTCGATCTTCCGGGCCTCCATTTCGGTGCCCTTGGCGACGAGCGACACCGGCTGCTCGCCGTCGAGAAGGATGCGGCGCGTCGCGATCTCGTAGCCCAGCCGCTCGGCGCGGGCCTCGAGCCCCGCGCCGCTGCTCTTGGCCACGACGGGACGGCCCTTGGCCTGGATCTCGACCGGCTCGAGGCCGCCCCGGCCGGTCCCGGGCGCCGGTGCCGCGCCGCCGGACTCCCGCCGGGCGAGGAGAATGGCCAGCAGGTCGCAGGCGAGCTGGTCGGTCGCCCCGTCCGGCGCCGCCCGCACGACTTCCACGCGATCCTCGAGCGTGATCACGTTGGCGGCGACGTTGAGACACATGCTGCCGCGGCAGCTCACGTGCACCGGTGGCGGCCCCGCGGGCGCCGCGGCCGGCTCACCCGCCGGCGGCTGGGGCTCGTCCCGCCGGCCCGGCAGCAGCCCGCCGGCCAGCCCCTCGAGCCGCATCCGCACGTCGCGGTCGATGCGGATCGAGTCCACGCCGCCGATGTTCGGACCGTGATCGCCGGACTTGCCGTCCGGATTCGCCTGGCGGGGCCGGAGCCGGGCGACGAGCGCACGGCCGCTGCCACTCGACCGGCCGTAGCGAAACTGCACCATCTCGCTCGTGCGGACCTCCAGTTCGTCCAGCTCGACGTCGCGGGTGACGATCTCGATGTCGTCCTCGGCACCCGGCACCGTGGGCGTGCCCCGGATCGTCACCTGGCCGCGGAGGCTGCCGCCGACGAGCTTCGCGAGCCGGCCCTGCTTGAGGTCGAGCGGCTCGTCGAACTCCAGCGCCGCCCCCTGCGGCGCCCGGAGCACGAGCGTGCGGCCCGGCCCGTTGCCGCCGGTCAGGCGGTTGCGGTCGGGGAGCACGACGAGCGTGCAGGGCACGAGATGCACCCTGCCATCGGGCAGCGAGTGGTAGTCCTTGAAGAGGAGCCGCATCTGGCGGCTCTCCAGCATGATCGGGTCCTCACGCTCCCAGGCGCCGGGCGGGAACACGTCGCCCAGCGCCGCCAGCCGCCGGTCGGCCCGCGCCCGGATGGCCGCCGCCTCCTCGGGCGTCATCTCCAGGGCGGCGGCCGCGTCCCGCACCTTCGGCTCGACCCAGGGCACGATGGCCAGACGGTAGAAGCCGGCCGCTGCAAGCACGACGAGGAATACCCGCAGCGTGCGTCCCAGGCGATGTTCCATCGGTCATCCCGTGATCCCGGTGACGGCGGTCAGGAGCGGGCCGTGGCGTAGCGGGCAACGATCGGCGACCAGCCGCCCCGAGCACCGAGCAGCCGCTCGATCAACTCCCGCACCGCCCCGCGGCCGCCGGGCAGCCGGGTGACGAGATCAGCGGCCGCGACCAGTTCCGGGCAGGCGTCGGCCACGGCGACGCCGACGCCGCAGCGGAGCACCACGGGGAGGTCGGGCAGGTCGTCGCCGATGAACGCGGTCTGCTCCCACGAGAGGCCGCATTCCGCCACGATCGCGCCGGCGACCTCGAGCTTATCCTCGACTCCCTGCCGGACGATGCCGATGCCGAGCTCTTCCGCCCGCACCTGCACGATCCGGCTCGAACGGCCGGTCACGATCCCGGCCCGGCCGCCGGCCCGCTGCCAGAGCCGCAGTCCCAGGCCGTCGCGGATGTTGAACGTCTTCTGCTCGACGCCGTCGTTGCTCCAGGTCACGCCGCCGTCGGTGAGAACGCCGTCCACGTCGAGCAGCAGGAGCTGCACGCGGGCGAGGCGGCTGTCGAGGTCGGCTGGGTCAGGCATGGCGATGGGTGGCGTCAGGCGGCGACGGTGCCGATGCGCGGCGTGGAAACGGCATCCGGGGGCACGAGCCCGACGAGGTCGACGATATCGAGCAGGCCCCGGGGCCGGCCGTCGCCGCCGAGCACGGGCAACTCGCTCAACCGGTGGGACTCGAGCACCGCGACGGCATCCCGGAGCCGCGTGCCGACGGTCACGGTCGTGGGCCGCGCGGTCATGACGCGGCAGATCGGCTCGTCGAGCGCGGCGTCGGCCCGCCGCTCGAAGAGCCGGGCCAGGTCGCTGTCGGTGAAGAGCCCGGCCAGCACGCCGGCCCCGTCGATGATCATCACCACGCCGGTGCGGCGGGCCGGCAGCGACCGGGCGAAGACCGCGCGAACAGTGTCTTCGGGCGCGGCCACGCGACATTCCCGCAGCGGCCGCATCGCATCCTCGACGAGCATCAGTTGCCGGCCCAGGCTGCCGCCGGGATGCCGGGCGGCGAAGTCCTCGGGAGTGAACTGGCGGAGGCTGCTGGTCACCAGCGCCAAGGCGTCGCCGAGGGCGAGCATCAGCGACGTGCTCGTGCTCGGGGCGAGGCCGAGCGTGCCGGCCTCGCGGACCGGCCCCGTGACCACCACCACGTCGGCGGCCCGGCCGAGCGTGCTTTCGGGCCGGCCGGTGAGCGCCACGATGCGGATGCCGCGGGCGGCGACGTGCGGCAGGAGCCGCGTGATCTCCTCCGTCTCCCCCGACTGCGACAAGGCGAGCACGACGTCGTCGCGGCGCAGGGCGCCGAGGTCTCCATGCAGCGCCTCGGCGGGGTGGAGGAAGTGGCTCGGAGTGCCGGTGGAGGCGAGCGTGGCCGAGATCTTGCGGGCCACGAGGCCGGCCTTGCCGATGCCGGTCACGACCACGCTGCCGGTGCAGCCTTCGACCACGCGCACCGCCCGCGAAAAACTGGCGTCAAGCGCCTCGGCCGCCCGGATCACGGCCTCGGCCTCGGCGCGGAGGATCTCCCGGCCGTGATTCAGCACGTCGCCGTCGCTCATCGGTTGCATCGCTCGCCATCCGCCGGGTGTCGGGCCGCGCCGCAGGGGGCGGGACTATAGGCCGAATGGGCAAGCGTCGCAACGCGGATTTTCCCGCGGTTCGGCGTCAGCCGCGGCCGTAGCGGGCGGCCATCTCGGCGAGCGTGATGCACTTCACCTTGCCGGCGTTGCCGGCCTGGCCGAACTGCACCATCCGCTCCGCGCACACCTTCTTCATCGCCTCGCGGGATGGCTTGAGGTAGTCGCGCGGGTCGAACTTCTCGGGCGCCTCGGCGAGCACTTTGCGGATCGCGCCGGTGATCGCCATCCGGCAGTCGGTGTCGACGTTGATCTTCCGCACGCCGTGCTTGATGCCCTTCTGGATCTCCTCGACCGGCACGCCCCAGGTCTGCGGCATCTTGCCGCCATACGTGTTGATGATGTCCTGGAGCTCCTGCGGCACGCTCGACGAGCCGTGCATCACGAGATGGCAGTTGGGGAGCTGGGCGTGGATCTCCTCGATCCGCTTCATGGCGAGCACGTCGCCGTCGGGCTTGCGGGTGAACTTATAGGCCCCGTGGCTCGTGCCGATCGCCACGGCCAGCGCATCGACGCCCGTGGCCGCGACGAACCGGGCCGCCTCGTCCGGATCGGTCAGCAACTGGTCGTGCGAGAGTTTGCCGCTGGCGCCGTGGCCGTCCTCGGCCTCGCCTTCACCGCTCTCCAGTGACCCGAGGCAGCCGAGCTCGCCCTCGACCGACACGCCCTGCCGATGGGCGAGCGTGACCACGTCCTTCGTGACCTTGACGTTGTAGTCGAAGTCGGCGGGCGTCTTGCCGTCCTCCTTCAGCGAGCCGTCCATCATCACGCTCGTGAAGCCGTGGTCGATTGCGCTCTGGCAGGTGGCCGGCGAGTTGCCGTGATCCTGATGCATCGCGATCGGGATCGCCGGATAGAGTTCGACGGCGGCGAGCATCAGGTGGCGGAGGTAGTTGTCCTGACTGTAGCTGCGGGCGCCCCGCGAGGCCTGGACGATGACGGGCGAGTCGGTTTCCTTCGCCGCCTCCATGATCGACTGGATCTGCTCCATGTTGTTGACGTTGAACGCGGCGAGGCCGTAGCCGTGTTCGGCGGCATGATCGAGCAGGATGCGCATCGGGACGAGCGGCATGGGAAGCGGTTCTCCGGGAGCAGGAGGAGGCGGGGGCCGCGTGACCCGCGGCGTTGCAGAGCATACGGAAAAACCGGCGCTGGTAGAATCCCCGAGGTCGCCCGCATGCCGCCCTCGGCCCCCGTGCCATGGAATCGAATCCCTACCGTGCTCCAGAATCATCGCCGGCCGGGTATCTCCGCCCGGTCACCGACCCGCTGTGGAGCTTTCTCTACGTCGCGGGGGGCTGGGCCTGCCTCGGCCTGGCGGTGATCGGCGCGGTGCTGCCACTGATTCCCTGCACGCCGTTCGTGCTGGCGGCGAGCTGGTGCTTTTACCGCGGGTCACCCCGGATCCACGCCTGGATGCATCGCTCCAAGACCTTCGGGCCCACGCTCGACGACTGGCAGCACTATCACGGCATCCGTCGCGGGCTGAAGTATCGAGCAATGGCGATGGTGCTGGCCGTGGTCGCCCTGAGCCTCCTGCTCAACAGCCTGCACTGGACAGTGCGGTCCGTGTTTCTCGCCGCGGTGGCCGTCGGCATGTACGTGATCTGGACGGTGCCCACGCTTCCCGACGACGCCCCGAAGCCGCCGCGCACGCTCGTCGAGTGACGGCCCGCGGTCAGTGCTCGACCGACGCCCCCGGCTCGGGCAGCCAGCGGGTGAGCATCGCACCCACCAGGGCATAGCCGCCCGCGACCGCCGCGCCGACCAGCGCGATCCGCACCGGATCGGGGGGCGTGGCCGCGGCGAACGTGAGCGTCAGCCAGGCGGCGGCGGTCCCCAGCACGCGGCCGCCGATGTTGGCCGCGAAGCTCTCGCCCGTGCCGCGGAGGTGCGTGGGGAAGAC
>CAZJHQ010000015.1:0-59290 GCA_964545915.1 uncultured Candidatus Kuenenia sp.
GCGAACCGCGGCACGACGCCGCGGGTTCGCGTGCATCACGCTCCCGGGTTGCCACTCGGGGCTTCTTGGACGGGCGACGAGACCGATTCCCAATTCGAAGGATCTGCAAAACAACGGTCGCACGCGGATTCCTGCAGCGGCAACGCCCTGCCGAGCCACTCCGCGCAACACCAAAACTTCCGCCCTCGGGTAATCCACCCAGGAAACGCTGGCAAGCCAGGCAGTATCTGCGGATCACGCCGATTTTGGCGGAAGTTCCGCAGGTGCGGATGCCGATGAACCTTCCGATCGCGGAGTCTCTGCCGCGCCACCCCGGCGCGACGGGTCTCGGTTCGGAGGTGATGCCATGACCGTCCACGCCAGTTCGCAGCCCTTGATCGCGGGCCTCGCTGCCGCCGCATTCGCGGTTTCGGCCACGTTCGCCGCCGACCCGGTCAGCCAGACCGCCGGCCAGGCACAACTCAAGTGGACGCCGCATCGCTCGGCCACCAACACCACGGCCGCGGCCGACGTGGCCCCGCCGGCGACCAGCACCGAACCGCCGGCCACGCTGCCACCGGCCGCTACCACACCGGCGGGCCCGCCGGCCTCGGTTACGCTCCCCGACGGAGTGCCCGCCGCCGCGCCGGCCGTCCGTCGGCAACAGCCCCCCGCGGCCTACGCGCCGCTGCGCCCGCGCAGCCAGCCCCGCGGCGATTACGCGAGCCCCAGTCGCATTCCCGGCGCGATGCGGCAGGCTTTCGACCCGAACAACCCCGATGGCATCCTCGGTCTGAACGTCATGCGTTCGCCCCAGGGCGAGGTCGGCCGCCCGATGCTCGCGGCGGAGGGCAGACAGGTCGCAGCCATGGAGCGGACGGCCGCACGCATGCCCGGTCGGCCCCAGGCCGCGCGGCTCGGCGGCGGCCTGGCGCCGCGGTACGTGCCGGGCGGCGGCCGCCCCGAGCGGCTGGCGATGAACGCCGAAGGCATCCCGTCCGTCATGACCCGGGCGCCTTCCGTGGGCGGACTCGACGACGCCGGTGTTCCAGGCCGCACGCCGCCGGGCGCCGGGGCGACCGAGACCCTGCCCACGCCGGCCCCGGCCGGCGACGGCGCGGGTCCGACGATCATCGAGACCATGCCCGACGACGCACTGCCCGACATGTCCGGCGCGATGCCCGGCGAATACGACCCCGGCATGATGACGATGCCCGGCGACGATGGGCTGCTGATGGGCGAATATCCATCCCAGCTGCACGTCGAGTCGTTCTACGACGACCCGTACGCGGACGAGGACGAATGCGAACTGTGCCTGCCGCACGGCCGCATCTGCGCCTGGCTGCGGCGGTTCGGCAAGCCCTATTACGGCTGGCGGTGGTACCGCGACTTCACGGCCAGCGCCGGCATCACGTCGTTCACCAACTCCAGCGACCTGGGCATCAACGGCAACTTCGGCACCAACGAATACCTGAACTGGGCGATGCCCTTCTGGAACGCCTTCGGCGTCGGCTGGCAGGTCGGCTGGCGGGGCACGCAGACCAACTTCCAGCCGGCCACCGTGGAGGTGGGATCGACGACGTTCGAGAAGAACGCCCGCACGCAGAACTTCATCACCACCGGTTTCTTCACCCGGGCCTTCGAGGGCCGCGGACTGCAGGGGGGGGCGGTGTACGACTACCTGAGCGACAACTGGTTCGACAACGTCGACGTGTCCCAGATTCGAGCCGAGATCAGCTACGTCTGGGGCTACCACGAAATCGGCTTCTGGGGTGCGGCCAACCTCGGCGACCAGTTGGGCCTCTTCAGCCCGATCACGAGGTCCAACGGCCTGGCCAGCACCCTCGACCTGTACACCGGCTTCTACCGGCTGCAGTTCGGCGACGCCAACGAGTGGAAGGTGTGGGGCGGTGCCACGAGCGAGAACGACGGCATCGTCGGCACGCTGGTGCGGGCCCCGATGGGCCGATCACTCGCCCTCGAGGGAACTTTCACCTACGTGATCCCGGGCAAGACGCAGACGATCGACGTCCTGCCTGGCGGCGCGGTGTCACAGTTTTCCCCGTCGGCCTGGAACCTGGGCGTGAACGTCGTCTACTACCCAGCCGGCCGCTCGCGGCGGAGCCTGGCGAGCCCCTACCGGCCGCTGTTCGAAGTGGCCGACAACGGCAGCCTGATCCGCACGCTGACCGGCTCGCGGTGAGCCCCCGCCCCGGAGGAAACACCGTGACCTGACGAATCCGGAGCGATTGTTGTATCCTTCCGGGAGATCCGGACCGGCAGCCCGACGGCCGCCATGTGTCCCCGTCCTGGAAGCCAATCATGTCGGAACACGCCCCCCACGACCCCTGGGCGTCGCTCGCCGAGTCGCTCGGCGCGTCGCCCTCCTCCGAGCCGTCGCCGCCTCGTCCCGCACAGCCCCCGAAGCCGGCCCCGCGGTCGCGGTCGGAGTCGCGGCCGCGTCCCGCCCCCGCTGCCGGTGGCGACTGGGATGCCCTCGCATCGGATCTCGGCATCGGCGGGCCCGCCGCCGAACCGCCCCGGCCCGCACCGCGGCCCACCGCGCCCGCGCCCCGTCAGGAGCGAGAGACCGGCGAACGGCCCCCGCGGGTCGAACGCCACCACGACGAAGGGCACTCCCGCGACGAGGTCGCCCCGCGAACTCCGCGTGCCGACGACGCCGAGCGACGCGATCATGATCGTGGTGAGTCCCGCGCAACGGACCGAGCCGAAGACCGAGCCGAAGACCGAGCCGAAGACCGCGGTGAGGACGGCGGTGAGGACCGCGGTGAGGACCGCGGCGAGCGGCGTGGCCGACGGCGGCGCGGCAGGCGCGGAGGACGCGGCCGGGGCCGGCGCGACGGCGATCGGGCACCGGCTGGCGAGGACCGTGGCTCCGTCGCCCGGGAGCCGCGCGACCGCGAGTTCGACGACCGGCCACGCGGGGGCGCGGAAGGTGAACCGCGGCCCCAACGACAGTACGACGATGCGTTCGAGCCACGGCACGCCACACGGTCCGAGCAGGAGCCGATCGAGGCCGACCTGTTCGCGCCGGCCGGCGACGCAGCCGCTGGCCAAGAGACTCCGAGCCGCGATGGGCCGCGTGACGAAGAAGACCGGCCCCGTCGCCGCCGCCGCCGCGGTCGCCGCGGTGGTCGCGGTCGTGCCCGGGGTGATCGCGAGTCCGGCGGCCAGGAGTCCGGCGAGCGCCGCGAGCCTCCGGTTCGGGCCGGGGACGAACACGACGATGAGCCCCTCCCCGCCGGTTACGGAGTGCGGCCCGCCGCGCGGTCCGACGCCGCCCCGCGCGGCGAGGGCGAAGCCGCCCGCACGGGCGACGATGAAGGCGACGGCCGCGGCCGGCGGCGGCGCCGACGCCGACGGGGCGAAGGCCGCTCTGGCAGCGGTCGCGAGGCGGGCGGGACATCCAGCTCCAGCCGCTCCACGCAGGGCCGCCGCGGCCGACGGTCGGACGGGGAACTGCGGTCATCCTCTTCGACGCTCTCGCGGGGCCGCCGCGCCGACTTCGCGCCGGTCGCCGGAGGCTACGACGAGGACGACGAGGGGCTGGAGTTCCTCGGGATCGAGGAAGCCGGCCGCGAGTCAGCGCGGCGGGATTCCCGGCCGGAGGACGACGAGATCCTCGCCGAGAGCGGGCTCGACAGCGTCCGCGACGTGCCCAGCTGGGTCGAGGCGATCGGCATCGTGATCGCCGGCAACCTCGACGCCCGCAGCAAGCCGCGCGGCGAAGGCGGCCGCCGCTAGACATCATCCAAGCGACTTTGGTGAAGCACCGGCTTCGGGGGCGGCAGAAGTCGCCGCTGCGCGGTCTTGCAGATTCTCGCTGTGGGGCGTCTTGTGGATGGTCAGCCGACTCCAAAGCGGGGGCTTCTTGTGGGAGGTCACGCGGCCCAAAAATGGGCTTCTTGTGGAGGGTCAAGCGTCCCGAAATGCCCCGGGTGGAAACCCGGGGACTCCGGGTATGAAAACCACCCCGCCGTCCATGCCGCACGACCGCTCGCGGCCCCCCCCGCTGCGAACCCGCATCGCATGGCTCACGGGAAGGCATGCAACCCGGTGTCCCCCGGCTTCCGCCGGGGGCTTCTTGTGGACGGTCACGCGACCCCAAAACGGTGGCTTTTTGTGGGCGGGAAGGCATGCTCCCTGGCGCGGTTGTCCCTGACCGCCGCGGTAGCCTGAATGCAAATGCACCCGTCGCCGCTACTTGAGCGCGATCGTGCGGGCCAGGGGCCGCAGGATCTGCTCGACCACGCAGTTGTCGACCACGTCGCGGGCAAGTTGGGCCAGCCGATCCATCGCGTCCACGTAGGTCGTGTCGGGCTCCAGGCTCCCGTACTGCCGCGCTGTGACGTAGACGCTCAACTGCTCTTCATTGAACTCGCCGGTCCGCACCTGAAAGGCGTTGGTGCGGGTTTCGGTGCTGATTCGCACCTGGATCCGGCAGTCCTCATCGAGCGCCACCGTCAGAGAAGGCTCGTAATTGATGACCCGGGCACCCGGGGCATCGCCGAGCCGGTCAAAGGCCGGCCCCACGCCGAGGGCCTCGGCGAGCAGGGCGTTGTGGTTGCCTCGGTATGCGAAATCGAAGCCGAAGAGGACATCGAGAGCCTCGCAGTCCAGCGGACTGACCGACAAGAAGGTGGGAGCCAGGTCGAGCACCAACCGGTGCTGCTCGAGCACGGCCTCCAAGGAGGGCGGATTCACCTGCCCCGAGCAGAGCCGCTTCGACTCCACTGCCGCCCAACGATACCGTCCCTGGTCCTTGTCTTCCTCCAAGACGTAGTCACGCTTGTCGCGGCAGTAGAACTTCCGCATCGAGGGAAACTTCTTCTGCACCCGCTCGAAGTAGTGGAGGATCGTCTCCCGCTGGGACGGCAGCTCCATCTCCGTCGCCAGGTTCATGTTGACGTAGAAGTCGTCGGCGAGCGACGCATACTGCGTCATGCGGAAACTCCGAGAAAGTGGGCAAGGAAGCCTCAAAGTATAGAAATGTCGGCCGCCCAGTGTCAAAGCACCATCGCGCCGGTGGCTGGAATCCGCCACCTCGATGGCACATAATCCATGATCTCGGCGAGCGGCCGCCTCCCCTGGCTGGCCGATGCGGTCAGTCACTCGATCAAGCGGTTCGCATGCCCGGCGCCTCGGAACCCGCGCGGATCCCCGACGAGCGGCTCTCCATCGAGCAGCGCAAGGACGGCACGCTTGTGGTCTGCGTGCAGTCGGAAACGCACGGCGGCGTCCGCCTTCCCGATGCGAAGTTCTCGTTCCGCTGCGGCGACCCGCAGTACGCTTACTGGCTGGACCGGCTGCGATCGCTCGGCCCCGACGGCCGCCGCTGACGCCTACTCGTCGCGCGAGCTGGCGATCAGCGAGATGAACTCGCGGTTGCTCTTGAACTTCGCCAACTGCTTCGTGAGCTGCTCCATCGCGTCGACGTGATGCATGCTGGACAGCGTGCGCCGCAGCATGTTGCAGGCATGCAGGGTGTTGGGGTCGAGCAGCTTCTCCTCGCGGCGGGTGCCCGATTGCGAGATGTCGATGGCCGGCCAGACCCGCCGGTCGGCCAGCTTGCGGTCGAGCACGAGCTCCATGTTGCCCGTGCCCTTGAACTCCTGAAAGATCAGCTCGTCCATCCGGCTGCCGGTGTCGATCAGCGCCGTGGCGACGATCGTCAGCGAGCCTCCCTCCTCGAAGACCCGGGCCGTGGCGAACAGCTTCTTGGGGATGTCGAGGGCCTTGATGTCCACGCCGCCACTCATCGTCCGGCCGGTATTGCCGACCCACTTGTTGAAGGCCCGGGCCATGCGGGTGATCGAGTCCATGAGCAGGAACACGTCCTTGCCCGTCTCGGCCATCCGCTTGCACCGCTCGATGACGAGCTGCGACAGCCGCACGTGGCTCTCGACATCGCAGTCGAGGCTGCTGGCGAGCACATCCCCCTTCACCGTCCGCCGCATGTCGGTCACTTCCTCGGGCCGCTCGTCGATGAGCAGCATCACCAGGGACAGATCGGGGTGGTTGGTGGAGACGGCCTGCGAGATCTGCTGCAGCATCACGGTCTTACCGGTCCGCGGCGGGGCGACGATCAGGGCCCGCTGCCCCTTGCCGAGCGGGGTGAGCAGATCCATCACCCGGGTCGTGATCGGCTGCTGGCCGGTCTCGAGCCGCAGCCAGGTCTCGGGATTGATCGGCGTCAATTGATCGAACGTCTTGACGTTCGGGTAGAGATCGGGGGCCATGCCCTCGACTTCCTGAATCTCGCGGACCCGCGGCCCCTGCTGCCGCCGACCCGGCTGCACGAGCGCCTTGATCGCGACGCCCTCGCGGAGGCGATACCGCTCGATCATCGTGGCGGGTACGAAGGGATCGGTCCGCTCCCGGGTGTAATTCGTGTCGGGGCTGCGGAGAAATCCGTATCCGTTGGGGTGCATCTCCAGCACGCCGCTGCCCGGCTCCAGCGGGATCGGCTCACCGTTCTCGGCGACCTCCGGCTCGGGCTCGGGCGGCCGCATGCCTTCGCTGTCCATGCCGACCGCACCGGCTCCGGCCGGCACCGGCCCCCCGCCTCCACCGCCACCACGGCGATAGCGGCCGCGGCGTCGGCCACCGTACCCGCCCCCCTGATAGCCGCCCCCAGGCCCTTGTGCACCGGGCTGAAAACCGCCCTGGCCGGGCTGGCCGCCGAATCCCTGACGGCCCCGCGAACGCCTCCGCTTCGACATGGATAGACCACCACTCCAAAGTGAAAAATCAACCCGATACCGTCCGCACGCTGCGGACGAGATCCGTCGGCGAGCGACGGACTACGGGCCCGTCCCGGAATGAACCCCGGCGGGATTACAGAATCCAGGACGACCTACAGACGGCGGAGACGCGACGCGCGGAACCTGCGGGATAGCCCTGCGGCGGACAAACCGCCGGCGGCGAACGACCCGTGATGCTTCCGCTTCCAGCCGCGGTCCGCCTCGAAAATCCTTGAGGCGAAAACGAGCGACGAAAACTACTGAAGAAGCCTTCCGCAACCTCGTGAGCGGTTCGCGGAGTCGCTTGAATCACGACTTCAGCAGTATCCGGCGAGGCCCGGAAATTGTCAAGTCGACGGAAAAGGGGCGGTTCGGGCAAGCCTGCTGGCTTGCCCAGGCACGTGCCCTATTCGGGTGGCGACAACCCGGGCAGTCGCGGCGGTCTGCGGGGGGGGCATTTTCCGTGCGATTCCTCCGACCGTTTCAACCGATAGAGATGGAAGGGGCGTTTTCGTCGGGGCCAGTGGCATCCGGCCGCCCCCTCCCGCAACGAGGCAGTCCGATGCTCCTGCAAACCCTGTCCGGGGTCGCCCGGTTGTCGCCAGCGATGGCCGCGTGCCTGGTCTTCGCGTGCTGCTGCCAGGCCTTCGCCGCCCCCACCTCCCCCTGGCACGCCGAATTGGCGCAAGCCCGCGCGGCATCGGCCGCCAGCAACCGCCCCGTGCTGGCCCTGTTCGTCGCTTCCTGGAACGAAGCGAGTCGCCAGACCGCGGCCACCCTCCAGGCCGACGCCGACGTCAACGCCCTCCTCTCCGCCTGCTTCGAGCCCGTGACGCTCGACGTGGAGAGCGACCCCGACCTCACACGCCGGCTGGGAGTTTCCCACGTGCCGACGGCCGTCGTCCTCGACGCCGGCGATCACAAACTTGCCGCCTTCGAATGCCCGAACGCCGCACCGGCCTTTATCGCCACCGCCGCCCAGACGGCTCGCGACATCGCCGCCCAGACGGCCGCGGCAGGTGGAGCGAGCGATGCGGGCTCAGCTGCGTCCCTGGCAGCGGCTCCCTACGCCGCGCCCGCACGCGGATCGATCTCGATGCTCACCGCGAAAGTCAGGCAGCTTTCGAACTTCGCCGCCGACGGGGTGCCGCCGGCCGGCTCGGTCGCCGCGGCCCGCACGATCGGCCTGCACGATTCGTTTGCCGGCGGCACGGCGCCGGCCGTGCAAGAGCCGCCGACGCTGCCCCAGGTGCCCCCCGCGTGGAGCGCTGAACGGCCGCCGGCACCGCTCGCGTTGACGACGCCCCCCGCTGCCACGTCGCGACCGACGATCGAGCCGGTCGCGCACGGGGCAGCCGCCACGGAACAAGCCGCCGGCGCATCGCCCACGTGGCTGGCGACGGCGAGCACGGGCGTGCAAGAGTCATCGGCCAGCATCTCCGACATCCCGCCGACGACCCCCGCTCCGGGAGCGACCGCCCCGGCGAAGCCTGCCACCGGGTTCATGGCGGCGATCCAAAAGCCGTTCGCCGGCCTGGCGCGGAAGCCCGAAACCGCCGCGGTGGCCAAGCCCGAACCGCCCCCCACCATGCCTCCGGCCCGGCCGCAGTGGCCCGCCCCCCTCGCCGGGGCTGCCCCGTCCGCTCCGCCGGCGGCGGCCGCGCCGGCCGTTCCCAGCCCAGTCGTCGAGGGGACCATGCCGCTCGGCCTCGAGGGCTACTGCCCGGTGACACTCGTCGAGAAGCAGGTCTGGACCGAAGGTCGCCCGCAGTATGGCGCCCGCCACCGCGGCCGCACCTACCTGTTCGCCGGCCCCGAGCAGCAGCAGACGTTCCTGGCCGATCCCGACCGCTACGCTCCGGCCCTGTCAGGCGACGATCCCGTGCTCGCCTTCGAGCAGGGCAAGAGCATGCCCGGCCAGCGCCGCTATGGCGTGGTCTGCCAATCCCGGATGTACCTCTTCGCCTCGCCGGCCACGCGGGATGCCTTCGCCGCGAATCCGGACAAATATGCCGGCCGGGTGGCCTTGGCCGAACAGGGCGCGACGGCGGCCACGCGGACGTATTGAAGGCGGCGTCAGCGGCCGGCGCGGGCCCAGCCCCTGCTCCGCTCCACCGCGTCGCGCCACAGCGCCCGCAGACGGGCGCGGGCGGCTGGCTCGATCCGAGGCGTGAAGGACCGCTCCACGCGCCGCGCGTCGGCCACGGCGGTCGCGTCGGCATAGAAGCTCACCGCCAGCCCCGCCAGCAGGGCGGCGCCGAGGGCCGTCGTCTCCCGCACCGCCGGCCGATCGACGGAGAGCCCGAGCACGTCGGCCTGAATTTGGAGCAGCAGATCGTTGGCGGAGGCGCCGCCATCGACCCGGAGCCGTTCGAGCGTCACGCCGGCATCCTCCTGCATGCAGTCGACGACGTCGGCGACCGACAGCGCGATCGCCTCGAGCGCCGCCCGCGCGACGTGGGCCCGGTGCGTGGCCCGTGACAGCCCGATGATCATCCCGCGGGCGTGCGGATCCCAGTGCGGTGCTCCGAGGCCGGTCAGCGCCGGCACCACCACCACGCCCGCGCTTGACTCCACCCCCCGCGCCAGGGCCTCGATGTCGGCGGCCCGTTCGATGAGTCCCAGCCCATCGCGCAGCCAGCCCACGAGGGCGCCCGCGACGAACACCGAACCCTCCAGGCAGTAGGCCTGCGTGTCGGCGCCTGCCGGCCGGCAGGCGGGGGTGGTGAGCAGCCCGTGACGACTCGCCACCGGGCGGTCTCCGGTGGCGAACATCAAAAACGCGCCGGTGCCATAGGTGCACTTCGCCGCGCCTTCCCGCACGCAGCCCTGGCCGAAGGCGGCCGCCTCCTGGTCACCGGCGCAGCCCGTGATCGGGACCGCCGCCCCCAGCAGCGCCGCGTCGACGACGCCGAATCCGCCCCCTGAGGGCCGCACCTCCGGCAGCATCGCCCGCGGCACGCCGAGCATCCGACAGAGGTCGTCGCTCCAGGCCAACTCGTGAATGTCGAAGAGCAGCGTGCGGCTGGCGTTTGTCACGTCGGTGGCGTGCACCCGGCCGCCGGTAAGCCGCCAGATGAGAAACGAATCCACCGTGCCGAACAGCACCTCGCCCCGATCACACCGCGCCCGCAGGCCGGGCACCGTCTCGAGCAGGTGCACGATCTTCGTGCCGGAGAAATACGGGTCGAGCAACAGCCCGGTCCGGCGCCGCACCTCGTCCTCGAGCCCCGCTGCCCGCAGCCGCGCACAGATCGGCTCCGACACGCGGCTCTGCCACACGATCGCCGGTGCGATCGGCGCCCCGGTGGCCCGATCCCAGAGGATCGTCGTCTCGCGCTGGTTGGTGATGCCCACCGCTGCGACCTGCCCCGCGTCGATCCCGGCCTTCACCAAAACCGCGCGGGCACAGGCCAGTTGCGAGTTCCAGATGTCCTCGGGATCGTGCTCGACGATGCCCAACTCGGTGCCGTCGGGACCGTGGGCCGTCCGTGCATGCTGCGGAAACTCCTCCTGCGCCAGCGCCACGACCGCGCCATGCCGATCGAAGAGAATCGCCCGGCTCGACGTCGTGCCCTGGTCGAGCGCCAGCACGCACCGCTGCGGTCCGCTCATGCTTCCTCCTCCGGCCCATTCTCCCGGCCCTCAGCCAGCCGGCGGCCGTACCGCGCGGCGAGCTGCCCGGCGCACGCCTCGGCCTCGCGGCCGACGTCAGCGTGGGACACGAGCCCGAGTTCCGCGAGCACCGTGGCCACGTCCTCGAGCGTATCGCGGCCCAGCTCCGTGTCGAACGCCAGCATCAGCCGCCGCTCGATGACGTCGCCGATCGTGCGCGCCCATTCCTCGCGCACGCAAAACTCCACCGCCGCCCGCGGCAGCAGGCTCCCGCGGATGCCCCCCGGCCGCGCGGCGATCCCGGCGGCCGCGGCGGCCGCGCGCGCCCCGAAGACCGCGACCATCCGTTCGGCGACGGCGGCCGGATCGACGCCCCAGCCGTCCGCCCGCCGTACGAGCGCCTCTGTCTCGCGCAGCGCCGCGAGCCGCGACTCGCCGACACACGCCCCCGGCAGCGGCCGCTCCCGCGACGAGCCGAGCACCGGCCGGCCCAGCGCCGCGAGCACCTCCTTGGCCGCGGTTTCGGCGAGGCTGCGACACGTCGTCAACTTGCCCCCCACGATCGACCACGTCGGCAGCGGCGCCTCCGCATGCCGCACGAGCATGTGCCGTCGCGTCACCGCCGCCGGCGATCCGCGCGGCGTCCGCGCCGCCGGCAATGGCCGCACGCCGCAGTAGTGCTGCTGGAGCGCGTCGCGACCGGGGGCGACGTCGGGAAACAGCCCGGCCGCCGCCGCCAGCAGGTAGTCGATCTCCGCGTCGTCGGCCCGGGCCGTCGCCGGATCGCCCGCGAATGGGATGTCGGTCGTGCCCACCAGCACCAGCTCGGGTCCGAAGGGCAGCACGAACACCGGCCGGCCGTCGGCGGCCTCGGCGTAGACGCCGTGCTCGGCGAGCGCGGCCCGGAGGCGCGGCGCCCGGAGCAGCAGGTGGCTCCCCTTCGTGCCGCCGATCAACCGGCGGCCGCCGGCGTCGGGCGCCCCCGATGAAAACACCGCCGCGAGCGCGCGGTCCACCCAGGCGCCGGTGGCGTTGACGAGGGCCGCGGGCCGCAGGTCGATGATGTCCTGATCGACCGCCCCCATGAGCCGCAGCACGCCCCCCGGCAGGAACGTGGCCCGGCAATGCGTGAACACGTCGCAGGCCGCGCCCGTCTCGGCCGCGGCCCGTCGGGCATCGACGAGCAGTTCGACCGTGAACCGCTCGGGATAGAGCAGTTGCGCGTCGGAGTAGATGCAGCCCCAGGCGAACGCCCTTCGATCCACCCGGGGCAGCCCCGCGGCGCCGGCCCGCACCGTGCGATGCCGCGGTGCGTGTGAGTCGCTGGCGAGCAGATCGTAGAGCGTCAGCCCGGTGCCGACGGTCCATGTGCCGCGGCCCCGCGTCGGCCGCCAGCGGCGGGCCAACCCCTCGAGCCCGACGAGCCGGGCCACCGCCGCGGGCAGCCCGCCCAGCCGGCCGCGCAGCGGCACATAGAACGACAGCGGCGCGACCAGATGCGGCGCCAGCCGCACGAGCCGGTCCCGCTCCGCGAGGCTCTCCCGCACGAGGCCGATCTCGCCATACTCCAGATACCGCAGCCCGCCGTGGATCAGCCGCGTGGACCAGGCGGTGGCCCCGCATGCCACGTCGTCGGCATCGACCACGGCGACCGGCACGCCCGACAAGGCCAGCTCGCGGGCCAGCGCCGCGCCGTTGATCCCGGCTCCGAGCACGACGACAGGCCGTTCATCCATTAAGAGCGCTCCCTCCACGACGATCCCGTCCTGCCCACCGTGCCGGCCCGCCGCCGCCACGGTACTCTGGGAGCCGAGGCTTCCCGCACCCGGCATGTGACGATTGCCGTGCAATCATTAGACCCTAACGCGCACAAAAAGCCCCCGGCGGAAGCCGGGGGACTCCGGGTCGCTCGCCGTCCCGACTGCCATGCGATGTGGGTTCGCACCGGGGCATCACGTGCCGTCATCCAGCATGGACGGCGGGGTGGTTTTCGTACCCGGAGTCCCCGGGTTGCCACCCGGGGCTTCTTGGACCACACGCGCTATTCGCACAAAAAGCCCCCGGCGGAAGCCGGGAGACTCCGGGTCGTTCGCCGTCCCGGCTGCCATGCGAAACGGTTCTGTGCGTCAGCCGCGCTCCTCCTCTGGCTGGCCGCGGCCGTGTCCGCCGCGGCGGCCGGTCTCGACGAACCGGTGCGGGCGTCGTGGCAGGCGACGCCGCTGCACGCATGGTCGGCGCGGGCCGCGGCGCTGGCGGGCATGCCCGTGATCATCGATCGACGGCTCGACCCGAGCACGCCGGTTACGCTCGCGGGCCGTGGAGAGCCGCTGCGAGAGGTGATGGCGGAGGCCGCCGCAGCCGCTGACGCCGAGGTGGCCGTGCTGCGGTCGTCGATCCGGATCGTGCCCCGCGGCACGCGCGACCTGTGCGAGCGGGCGGACGAGGCGCGGGAGCGCGAGGTCGCGCGCCTGCCGGCGGCGCCGCGAACGGCCCTCCGCGCCCGCAGTCCGTGGCAGTGGCCCGAGGCCGCAAGGCCCCGCGACCTGGTCGCCGCCGTGGCGGCCGAGGCGGGCATCGATTCGCTGCACGGCCTCGACTCCATTCCGCACGACCACTTTCCGGCGGCCGACCTCCCGGCGCTGTCCAGGGCCGAGAAGCTCGATCTCGTGCTCGCCCACTTCGACCGCCGCGTGGAGTGGCGGTCCGCGGACGGCGCCGCGCGGGGCACGATCGTGCCGCTCGACACGAACCTGCCGCCCGCCCGTCGCGCACCTGCGCGAAAGCCCGGCCCGTCCCCACCGCGCTCGCCGGCCCCCGCCGTCTTCTCGCTGCGAGTCGCCGCTCCGCTCGACGAGGTGCTTGCCGCCCTCGCCACTCAATTCGGTCTCCGGCTCGACCTCGACCGCGACTCGCTCCGCACCCGTGGCGTCGCCCCGCGGGAAATCGTCCGCGCCGACATTCGCGACGCCCCGCGCGACCAGGTGCTCGACCACGTCCTCGGCCCGCTGGGCCTGGAATGGCGGATCGAGGGCGAGCGGCTCCGTGTCTTCGCATCTCCTTCGCCAGGAAGCCCCGAATGAACGTCACGCATCACCGGCCGCAGCCCGGCGGCAGCCGCACGTACCGCATCGCCGGCGGGCTCGTCGCCATGGCCGTCGCGCTGGTCATGACCTCAGCCGCAGCCGCCAACGTCCTTACCGACACCGCAGCCCGTGCCCTCGTCGCGGCCGCCGCCGCGAAGCCCTCGGTGCACGCGGAGCGGCCCGAGATCGAAGCGGCGCTGCGGGCCGGCGGCGTGGCCGCGGCTGAGATCGCGCGGTTGTGGGAGGCCGTTGACGCCGCCGCGCTGCCCGGCGCCGGCAGCCGGCTCGACGGCTTTCTGTTTCTCACGCGTGATCCGCAGTGGCAGCGCTAACGCAGCCATTTCGCCGAGTATCTGGAGATCCCGGCGTCAGATGTCGCGCCCGCGGCGGCCCTGGCCCGCACGCAATGCCTGGTGATCCTTCCGGCCCTCACAGCGCTGCCGGTCAAGGCAGCCCAAGCCCTGCCTGCCCACGAGGGCGTGGGGGTCGTGCTCGGCGGCCTGACGCGGCTCGAACCCGAATCCGCGGCCGCCCTGGCGAAACTCAAGTCGATGCAGGGCATGCTGCTGCCCGATCTCGAGGAACTCGATTCCGTGCCGCTGGCGGCGCGGCTCGCCAAACAAGACCACGTGTTCCTGCCGCGGCTGAAGCGGCTGTCGCCGGAGATTGCCCGTGCTCTGTCGGCCAACGAGGGGGGCGAGCTGGCGTTGCCGGGGCTCGAGGCCTGAGGTGGACCCCATTTATTGGACAGTCCGGGGCCCTGTTTTAAGGAAAAAGACAGGAATAACTTTTGTCGCTGTCGAGCTCCCTCGAACTCGTGGACTGGACGGCCCGCCTCTGCCGCACGGGCAAGGCACGCATCGCGCGGGAAGAGGCCGGCTGGACGTTGCAGGGTCCCGTGCCCTGAAGGCCAGCGCAGTCACGCATCGCGGCGGGAGTCGCCGCGCGAGCGGGGAGGTGAAAATCTCCCTTCGCTCAATCTCGACCCACGCCGCTCAACGACCGACGCGGGCCCGCGCGGCTTCCACATTGCGTCGCGCGGCCTCGTGGGCCGGATCGCGTTTCAAGGCTTCTCCATAGGAGCCGATCGCCTCGGCGAACTTGCCCTGCTGGGCCTGCGCCACGCCGCGGTTGAACCAGGCCCGCACGTCCTTGGGGTCGTGACGGATCGCCTGGTCGAAGTCAAACTCCGCCTTCCGGGGCTGCTCCGTCCGCAGATAGGCGAGCCCCCGATTGAGGTAGGCGAGCATGAACGTGCGATCGCGGCGGATCGCCGACGCATAGGCGTTGATCGCCTCCAGGGGCCGGTCGAGCTCCATCAGCGTCAGCCCGCGCCACAGTTCAGGCCGGGGGTCGTCGTAGGCGATGCCGGCTGCGTCTTCGAAGTCCTCCAAGGCGATGCCATGGAGGCCGAGATGGAACCAGGCGATCCCGCGTCGCAGATACAGCTCCGGATCCTGTGGATCGATCTCCAGGCCCTGCGAGCAGGCCTCAACGGAACCTTCGAGATCGCCGAGCCGCCGCGAGACGACTCCGAGGGCGAGATAGGCGACCGTCAACTTCGGATCGAGCTTGATCGCTTCACGCAGCTTGCTGCGGGCCCCCTGCAAGTCGCCCTTGAGATCGAGCTGCTCCGCCTCGGCGACGATCTTCTCGGCCGGCGACGGCTCCCACTCGTCGCGGGTCTCGAACCGGTCGCGGGCCGGCACGCGCGGTTCGACCCGCGCCCGATCACGCGGCGGCCGCCGCTCGGCCGGCTGGCCGGGAACCGTCGTCTCGGGAAAGGGAACGGGCAACTGCGGCGGCGGCTTCACCGTCTCCCGCGGCGCCGTGCCGGGCGGGGTCGGACGGGGCGGCGCCGTGCCGGTAGGCTGCCGCCCGAACGGATTGAGTTCGTCGGCGAACGGATCGTCCTCGGGCACGCCCGGATTCGGCTGGCCGAAAACCGCGGGCGCGAACAGGACGAGCAGCAGCAGGCCGACGACCGCCCCGCGGAAACGCGGGCAGGCACGACAGACAATGGACTGCGTTGGAGACGGCATGCGGCTCAAACAAACGGACATGGATGGATTCCCTGGAGAAGATCGGCTGGAACGGTCGGCCCAACGGTGGGAAGCCCGGCCTCCGCGGCCTGGCCGGCCCAACCGTCGCAACCCCACCCGGGGCCGCCCGACGGTCGGCATGGTCACACGGTTGGCGATCCCAACAATCCTCCCAGCCGCTCCTGGATGCCCTCCTTGATGCGGCCGGCGAACAGCCCGGCCATGCCGGGCACCTCCACCCGCACTATCAGTTCCTCGACGAGGATGTCGACCTCGCTGCCGATGTCCATGCCCATGATGGAGAGCATGAGTTTCAGGCGATCTTCCCCTTCCCACGAGGCGTCGATACCCCCCACCTTTTCGGCATACTCGTCACGGGCCCGGACGATGGCCGCATCGAGTCGGCGGCGGACTTCGTCTCGGCCGAGGGAATGAGGCACCCGAACTTCCAGCGATTTCACGTTCCGACTCCGGGGGCTTGACGGTCCAAGGCAGGGGCGGCGGGATCGGCTCCTGCCAGCCCGCAAAGTTTACCAAGCCGCCGCACCCGTTTCCCGCACACGGTTCCGGACCGCCCGCCGACGCAGGCAGCCGAGCGGACGGCGATCACGTCGGGGCCGCAGGCGACGGCCGCTGGCAGGGCCTCGAACGTGAGATTTCCCGCCAACACGGCCCACATCCCGCCCATCCGGGCCCGGGCGATCCAGTCGGCGACGCGTCGCGCCGACTCCGCATCGCTCACCACCGGCGGGCCCGCCTTGTCGAACGTGTCTGCCAACAGCAGCCGATAACCGGCCGCGATGGCGGCCGCGATCACCTCGCCGGGCGGCGGACTGCCCGCCCGATCCCAGTCGGCATACGCCACCGCGACAGGCTCGATCCCGGCCGGCAGCCCCGCCTTGAACGCCACGAGCAGCGACCGCCAATCGCCTGCGTCCGTGCCGGCCAAGCCCGCCTTGGCGGCGGCTGGCGGCAAGCCATCGCCGTCGAGCAGCGCCATCGTCCGCCGCACGTGCTCGTGGATGGCGGCCACGCCGTCCCGCAGCTCGCCACCGGCCAACGTCCACGGCGTTCGCCCCCCGACGACCGCGGCGATGCGGGCCGTCACGTCGGCGTCGGCCGCGCCCAACGGCCCGCGTCCTGGTTCCTTGACGTCCACGATCGTCGCGCCGCCGGCAAGTGCCTCCCGGGCCTCGGTCTCGTCGCGCACGCTCACGAGCAGGCCGCACCGGCCATCGGCCGACCGGCGCGAAAGCTGCGCGTCCAAGACCGTCGGCGCCGCGTTCATCGGCACGCCGTCTCCGCGTCGGTCCGGGCCGGCGCCGCGACTTCACGCTTCGCCTCCAGGATTCGCTGGCCGAGCTGCTTCGTGACCTCCAGGGAGAGTGGCTCGCACCACCTTCCGTCAACGACGACGTGACCGTCGCTCCACGTGCCCCAGGGGGCGAACGTAGGCCGCTCTTTCCAGTCAATGGCCCGTTCCGCCAGCCGCACGACGACGGTGCCCACACGACGCGGGGCCGCGGTCAACTCGGTGCCCGCCAGGGGGCTCGACCCGGGAAACACGCACTCCACGATCTCGAGCGGCACGTCGTGCGCCGCCAGCGGCGACAGCCGCACGCGCAGCCGGTTTCCCTGCCGCACGAGCCGCGGCAGCGACGCCGTCATCACGAGCGCCACCGCGATCGCACCGCCCGCCGCAGCCGCCACCGCCACCCCCCACCGGATCCACACGGGACCGCCCCCCGCCCGCAAGACGGCGACGGCCAGCGCCACGGCCAGCGCGACCACCGCCGCCCCGGCCACCGCCGGACGCGGATTGCTGCGCAGCCACACCTCGGAGCGTTCCGACGCCTCGCCAGTCATCGTGCTTTCGGTTTCCGGCCGGTTTTCATACGATTTTGCGATCCATCATCCCAAGGTCGCCTTCCACCATGCACGACGCTGCCCACCCATCCGCGGCCCACGATTCGCACGGTCGCACCGATCCGACGCTGTACCTGATCGGGGCGGCGCTCGCGGCCTACGCCCTAGCGGCCCTCTTCGGCTGGCCCCAGTATGGTCGTGATTTGCTGGTGCAGGCACAAGCGGCGCACCATGCCCCCGACCACGTCGCGACTCCCGACGCCCCCCACCCGCCGGCCGCCGACCACGCCACCGTGTCGCCGCCGCTGCCCACGGTACTCCCCTTCGTGCTCCTCCTGGGGGCGATCGCGGTGCTCCCGCTCACCCCGCAGTTTTCCCATTGGTGGGAGCACAACTCCTCGAAACTGCTGGTGGCGGGTCTGCTCGGCCTGGTGACGCTGGCCTACTACACCTTCTTCCATCGCCACCCGGTGGACCTGCACTTCCCGGCCCACGCGACGGTGGCCCCGGCCACGGCCGGCCCGTCATGGAGCACCGCCGCCACGGTGCTCGCCAACGCGCTGCTCTCCGAGTACGTGCCCTTCATCGTCCTGCTGTTCGCGCTCTATTGCATCGCCGGCGGCGTGCGGATCGAGGGCGACCTGCAGGCCACGCCGACCGTGAACACGGCATTCATCGGCATCGGCGGCCTGATGGCGAGCTTCATCGGCACCACGGGGGCGGCCATGCTCCTGGTGCGGCCGCTGCTGGAGACCAACAAGGAGCGGCGGCTCGTGGCCCACACGCTCGTGTTCTTCATCTTCGTGGTCTGCAACTGCGGCGGCTGCCTGCTGCCGATCGGTGACCCGCCGCTGTTTCTCGGCTATCTGGAAGGGGTGGATTTCCTCTGGACACTGTCGCTGTGGAAGCCATGGCTGCTCACCAACGCGCTCCTGCTGGCGGTCTACTGGCTGTGGGACACCTGCTACGCCCAGCCCCGCGAGCGGACCGCCGACATCATCCGCGACGTCCGCGCCGCCGGTCCGCTGAAGGTCAGCGGCCTGTGGCCCAACGCCCTGCTGCTCGCCGGCGTGATCGCGGCAGTCGCCCTGCTCGATCCGTCAAAGACGCTTCCCGGGACCACTTGGCACCCCTGGATCTACCTGCGGGAGGCGGTACTCCTGGCCCTCGTCGGACTCTCGCTGCTGCTTGGCTCGGCCGCCGTCCGGCGCCAAAACGGCTTCGCCTACGGGGCGATCCTTGAGGTGGCGGCGTTGTTCCTTGGCATCTTCGTCTGCATGCAGCCGGCCCTCGCCCTCCTCAACGAGCATGGCGCGAGCCTGGGCATCGATTCGGCACGGGCATTCTTCTGGGCCACGGGCTCGCTATCCAGCGTGCTCGACAACGCGCCGACCTATCTCGTGTTTTTCAAGACCGCACAGACTCTGCCCGCCGCGGGCCCGACGATGGCGGGCGTGGAAGTCGGTCGACTGGCCGCCATCAGCCTCGGTGCCGTATTCTTGGGTGCCATGACCTACATCGGGAACGGCCCGAACTTCATGGTCAAGGCGATCGCGGAGCAGGCGGGGGTGAAGATGCCGAGTTTCTTCGGCTACATGCTCTACAGTTTCGGCGTCCTGCTGCCGATCTTCGCCCTCGTCTCCTATCTCTTCCTCTGACATTCGGCGGCCTCCCCGCGTGACCCCTGCCCGTTCCGACGCCGATTCCTTCGAGATCGTCACCACCGAATCGCAGCTCCGCGAGCTCGTGCGGCGGCTCGCGGACCACGCCCACGTGGCCTTCGACACGGAGTTCGTGTCGGAGCACACCTACCGCAGCCAGCTCTGCCTCCTGCAGATCGCCGCTCCCGGCATCCTCGCCGTGGTCGATACGCTCGCGGTCCCCGAACTCGAGCCCTTTTGGCGGCTCTTGGCGGAGCCCGGGCGAACCACGGTCGTGCATGCCGGGCGCGAGGAGATGGGGTTCATCCTCCACGCGATCAAGGCCCGCCCCGCGGAGCTGTTCGACGTGCAGGTGGCCGCCGGCCTCGTGGACCACGACTATCCGGCCGGCTACGCGGCGATCGTCCGCCGGTTCCTCAACCTGCCGACGAACAAGGGGGAGACGCGGACCGACTGGCGGCAGCGGCCGCTGACGCAGGCCCAACTCGCCTACGCCGTGGACGACGTCCGCCACCTGGAGCGACTGTGGCGGAAGCTGGAAGGCAAGCTCGAGGCGCTCGGCCGCACTCCATGGATGCGCGAGGAGATGGCCACCTGGCAGGACGACGTCGAGGAGTCGTTCGTCCGCAAGCGCTGGCGCCGCGTCTCCGGCTTGAACGGCCTTTCCCGCCGCGAGCTGGCCATCGCCCGCGAGCTGTGGCACTGGCGCGACGCCGTGGCAGAGCAGCGCGACATGCCGCCGCGCCGTGTGCTCCGCGACGATCTGCTGGTGGAGCTGTGCAAGCGGAAGAGCGCCGACGAGCGGCAGATCTCGGCCGTCCGCGGCATGCAGCGGTCCGACCTGCGGCACATCCTCAAGGGGCTCGCCGACGCGATCGGCCGCGGCCTCGACCTGCCCGACGACGAGTGTCCGGGGGGCGAGCGGCATCGGGCGCCGCCGTCGCAGCTGGCGATGCTCGGTCAGTTTCTGGCCACGGCCATCGCCGGCCTGTGCCGGCAGATGAACCTCGCGCCGGCGCTGGTCGGCACCTCCTCCGACATGCGCGACCTCCTGGCGAGCAAGCTCGGCTACGACGCCGGCGACCGCGCGCCGCTGCTGGCCTCCGGCTGGCGGGCCGCGGTCGTGGGCGACGTGGTGGACGACCTGCTCGCCGGCCGCGCCTCGCTGCGGATCGGCGACGTCCGCTCGCACGACCCGCTGGTCATCGACCGCCGCGGCTAGAGCGGCCGGCCGGTGCACACGCTGTCAGGCGTGAACCAGCGGCGCGGAACGCTGCACAATCGCGGCAAGGGCTGCGCGGGTCAGGTGGCGACCGGCTGCGTCGCCGCCTTCGGTCGTGATCGCGCCGCGGCGCTCCATCTCTGCCAACGAGGTCGTGCCAGCGAGCAGCCGCTCCAGCGTCGTGGCGGACAGCCAGATCGTCGGCACGGGCCGCGGGGGCAGGCCGACGTGCAGCGCGTGGGGCCGGCCGTCGGCGATCGCCAGCGTCCACTGTCCGCCTCCGCTGCCGGTCGCTGCCAGGCCGACGACCTCGCCATGCGCGGCCGCCCAGTCCGCCGGGCCGAGGGCCGCCTCCAGGGCCGCGCGGGCCGTCGCGCCGCGGGTCGGACGCCCCACGGGCGGCCAGCGAAAGTTGGCCCCGATCGCGAACCGGCACAGCCGACGGATCGATTCGTCGTCGAGGGAGGGAGCCGGCAGGTCGGGCAACGCCCGGCTGGTGTGCGTCGCATCGAACGTCGGATCGTCGCGCCAGTAGGCCTTGTAGACGTGCATCTGATCGACGAACAGCCTGCCAAGCGTGGCGGGATCGAACTCGGCCTGCGGCCTGTGCCGGCCCGCCGCCGCGCCGGCCTCCCGCTGCCTGCGCAGCTCGGCCGCCATCTCCCCGACGAGCCCCTCGAACACGCGGCACAGCGTGCCCACGCTCGTCGGCGCGCCGGATGTGAGGTGGTACGTGCGGCCGTGGAGCGAATCGTCGAGGATGATCCGCGTCATCGCGGCGGACACCCAGTCCACCGGCACCAGGTTCTTGCCCTCCCGGCCGGTCATGCCGAGCACGTCGAGCAGCGAGCCGGGAGGCAGCTCGGCCCCCACGAAGGCCTCGACGAACGGCTGCACGATCCGCAGCGGCCTGTAGAAGCCGTGGAAGGTGTTGGTGAAGCCGTGCACGAGATCGCCGACGATGATGCTCGGGCGGTGCACCGTGCAGACGTCGAGGCAGTCGGCGGCCGTGGCCTCACCCTCGGAGACGATCTTGCTCCGCTCGTAGTCGTTGCCTGGCGTCTGGCCGACGTCGAGCTCCGCCTCCAGGATCCGCCCCTCCCGCAGGCCGCACACGTACGCGCTCGACACGTGGTGCAGCCGGCGGATCCCCGCCGCGCGGCACAGCGCGAGCACGTGCCGCGTGCCGGTGACGTTACTCGTGTAGGGCTCGCCGTCGGCCTCGCGGAACTGGAAGGAGAGGCTGGCCGCGGAGTGGATCACCTCGCGGACGTGCCTTGCGATCCACGCCCGCTGCTCCGCCGCCAGGCCGAAGCCCTCCATGGACAGGTCTCCCTCGAGCACGACCGGGCAGGCCACCTCAACGCCGGCCACTGCGCGCCAGTCGTCGAGCAACTCGTCCACGCGGTCGGCGGCGGCGGCCGTCTTCGAGCCGCGGACGAGCACCGCCACGCGGCGGCCGGCGGCGGCCAGGTCGCGAAGGAGCGACCGGCCGAGGAGGCCCGTCACGCCGGTGAGGAGGATGTGGGAATCGCTGGTGCTGGTCATGGGCGCTTCTGCCGGATGCCGGCCGCCGTCATGGCGGCCCGGCGCTGGTCACACGTGGATCGCGGCCCCTCCATCGACCACGAGGGTCTGCCCCTGAACGAGGTCGGAGAGTGGGCTGGCGAGGAACAGCACGGCGTCGGCGACGTCGTCCGCCTCCAGCATCCGCTCGCCCATCATCGTCTTGTGCCGGCGGCCGGCGAACATCTCGGCAGCCCCGGGGAGCCGCTTCGTGGAGTCGGTCTCCACGAGCCCGGCCTCGACGACGTTCACATTCACGCCCCGAGCGCCGAGTTCGAGCGCCCAGTGGCGGGCCAGCGCCGTCAGAGCCGCCTTCGAGCCGCCGATCAGGCCGTACATCGGCAACGCCATGTGGGTGCCGTGGCTCGACATCACGACCACCTTGCTGCGGCCGTCGGCCCGCTCCAGCAGCGCCGCCGCCGCCTTGAGCAGGTGCACCAGCGACAGCACGTTCGTGTGCATCGCGGCGTCGAAGTGCCGCTGCGTCGTGGCCGCCAGCGGACGGAAGCCGCCGGTGGCCGCGTTGTGCACGAGCACGTCGAGCCGGCCGAACTCCCGCTCCACGAAGCCGATCATCTCGGCCACGTCCTCCTCCTCGCCCACGTCGGCCCGCACGCAGGCCGCGTTGCGGCCCAGGGCCGCGATCTGGGCCGCCACCTCGTCGGCCTCGCGACCGCTGGTGACGTAGTTGACGACGACATCGGCGCCCGCCGCGGCGAGCCGCAGGGCGCAGGCCCGGCCGATGCCCCGGCTCGAGCCGGTGACCAGCGCCACCTTTCCGGTGAGATCGATCATGCAGAGCCCTCCTGGGGTGCGGACGTGGACGGCCCGGGACGCCGGGCATGGATCAGCCAATGACGAGCGAAAACGTCGGGCGGCTGCCGGAGGACCGCCAGGCGACCGCGGCCTGTGGCGGGCGCGGTCACGGCGATCGCCACTACGTGCCGGCCAACGGTCGCGAAGCGGCCCGCGCCATGCACCTCGACGTGGCGGTCATGCACGCCCCACGTGAAGCCGTTCAGCGACAGGCTCTCAACGGTCACCCGCCGCGGACGAAACTCGGTGTCGATGCCCGCCGCCTTATAGGCCGCCTCCTTGGCCGCCCAAAGCAGCGCCCGCAGCAGTCCCAGGTCGTCGGGCATCAGCGCCAGCTCGTCCGGTGAGAAGAAGACGTCGAGGGCCCGACCGGCGTCTGCGGGATCGACGATGTCGAGCCCCACCTGCCCGTCGCTCGAGACCGCCGCACCGAGCAGGTCGCGCACGTGCGACACCGACACCGAAGGCCCAGGCGCCACACCCGCGATGCTGGCGATCGGCCGGCCCGAGGGCGCCAGCCCGGCCACGCGCACCACGGCGTCCGTGGCCGGGAGCGTCGCCTGCACGAGTTCTTCCGCCAGCCGCAGCGCGGCGCCCGAAAGCGACTCGGCATCGCCGAACGGCGGCTCGAAGACGGCTGCCACCGCCCAGCCGCCGACCCGCAGGCCACGGCATACACGCCCCAACGGCAAGGCATTGCCACAGCGATAGCCGATCATGCGAGGCGGCTCCGGTCGGGTCCCATGACCGCCAGGTGCAGCCCGTCGAGGGCCAGCAGCGGCCGGCCATCCGCGCCGAAGAGCACGAGGTCGTAGACGCTGTCCCGCTGGTCCTGCGATCGGAACCGCATCCGTACCGTGCACGTTTCACCGCACTGCGGCTGCGCCGCGATCCGCAGGCGATCGAACCGCACCGGCACCTCAACGCGGCGGCCACAGAGGATGTAGGAATAGACCGCGCAGGCCACGATGCAGCCGTCGAGAGTCGCCACCGGCACGGTCCAGCCGGCAGCGCCGCGCGGGCCGGCCACGACGTCCGCGTCCGGCGCGACCAGCCTTCCCCAGCCGCCGGAGCGGTCGAAGAACAGTCCCGTCAACGTGCGGAACGTGGGTCCGTGCCACATCGGCCCGTCATCCTGGTAGACCATCGGGTTGTAGGGGAACGGCGGCTCGTCGAGCGTCGCGGCGATCGGCTCGACGGGCCCGGCCGTGATCACGCCGCTGACGTGCACGCGATCCTCGCCCGCGGTCCGGCCCTCGCCGTTGAGCATCCCCGTCCAGCCGCGAACCGCGCGCCGCCCGGCGCCGGCCGGTCCGACCTCCACGCGGATCTCGCGCGGCTGGTCCACCGGGAACCCGATCGGCCGCTCGACCGCGAAGTCGCGAATCTCACCGCCGCCGGCGCCGGCGGCGGCCGCCGCCTGGGCGATCAGTTCCGCCCCCATCACGGCCGGCAGCAACGGACGGCCGAACTGCTTGTGCTCGAGGAGGAAGCGGTCGCGTGTGGGATCGAGCGCGAACTTCACCCAGGTCGCGGCCCCACGTGGCTCGACGCCGGCCACGAGGCTGCCGCGGTGCGTCGCCGCGGCGGTGGCCACCGTCGGCCCGCCGACCGCATCCGGGCACATCGCCGGCTCGGTGACGAGCACCTCGGCGTCGGGCAGGCCCGCCTCGATCTCGTCCATGAACCGCCGCACGCCCTCGGCGCGCGGCATGAACTTCAGCCCGAACCGCTCGAGCACGAACCGGCTCTCGGGCCGGCTCGCCATCCCGACCTCGTCCCAGGCGTGCCAATGAAACACGGTGCCCCGGAGGTGCGGCCGCCGTTGCCGCAACCCGCCGATGATCTTCGCAAGCATGTCGTTGGCCAGCGAGTAGTCGGCCTGGCCGTGGCCGCCGAGCCGGCCGCTGGTCGAGCCGAAGGCGATCACCGCCTCGAGCGTCGCCGGATCGACCGCCGCCAGCAGGTGCTCCAGCCCGGCACACTTCGGGCCGAGCGTCGCCTCCAGCCCCTCGAGCGTCTTCTTCTCGAACCGGCAGGCCGCCTCGAAGCCGGCGCCGTGAACGATGCCGCGCACCGGCCCGATGTCCGCGGTGATGCGGCCCACCGCCGCCCGCACGCCGGCGGCGTCGGTGAGGTTGCAGGCGTAGTAGCGGGCATCGACGCCGGCCGCCCGAAACTGGCCCAGCGACCGCTCGATCTCGATCGACTTCTCGATCCGCCTCCAGGCGGCCCGGGGTTCCTCGCCCCGGGCCTTCGCCTCGAGCATCACGCTGCTCTTGAGATCCCGCCGGCCCGCATCGTCGAGGCCGAGCCAGGCCGGCTCCACCGCCACCGGCGCCGTCGATCCCACGAGCGCGAGCCGCAGACCGTGCCGCCGGCCGAGTTCGCGGCAGCACTCCGCGGTCACGCCGCGGGCGCCGCCCGTCACGATCCAGCCGCTGCCCGCCGCGACCGCGGCCAACGGCGTGGTCGCCCGGGGCGGCGTGTCGCAGGGCACGACGTTCATCCGCCGCCCGTCCACCAGCGCCGTCTCGACCGGGCCGGCTCCGTCCTGCATCTCGGCGACGGCCGCCGCGGCGACGTCGGCCGCAGGCAGCGTGACGGCCGCGTCGAGCACGCGAACGTGCAGCCCGGCGAACTCACGGGCCACGCCCTTGAGGAGTCCGGCGATCGCTCCCCCGGCCGGCGAGCCGATCGGGAAGGCGAGCCCGAAGTCACCCCCGAGCCCCGTCACGCCCGTGAGCGTCGCCGCGGCCACGTCGCCGGCCTTGCCGCGGAGGACGAGCCAGCGCTGGCACGCGAAAAAGGCGGCGATCACCGATCGGTCGCGGGCGGGCAACCAGTCGCCGCCGTCGGCGCGCGCCGCGACCACGACGAGATGGCGAACCGCACCGCTCTCCTCGGCCTGCTCCACCGCGACGATGGCCTCGTCGGCCGAGCCGCACTCGACGACGATCGGCGTGCCGCCGACGGCGCGGATGGCGGCGATGAACGACTCGACGAGGGGCCCGCCGTTGACGACGAGCACGCGTTCCCCCGCGAGCCGGCGACCGGCCGTGAGGGGCACGGCCTCGCGGAGCACGAGTCCATAGCGGCGGGTGACGTCGGCCCGGCTCATGGCCGGCTTACGCGCGGACACGACCGTGGCGGCCTGCGCGGCGGCGACGGACTCCCAGCCGGGGCCGAGATCGGTCGCGGCCGGCGCCCAGTCGGCTCCACCAGGGCCGCCCGCGATCGCCGCGACCCGGCCGTCAACGACGCCAATGCTGATCCAGCCACAGGTCGCGGCGAGCGCGTCGCGAACGCCGGGCACCGCCCTCAACAGGTCGGCGGCAGCGGACGCGGCTGTCCGCGCTCCGTCGGCGAGCAGCACTCGGGCCAGCGGCGCGCGGCCGTCGGCCCGGCACGCGACGGCGGCGATCGGCTGCAGTCGTCCTCCGGCCACGACCTCGAAGCCTCCGCCGGCGATGGCCGCGACCACGAGACCGTGCGGCGGGCGGGCGAGCACGCCCACCGCCCGCTCGGCCTCATCGATGGACCGGCACGTCGTCAGGAGTTGCTCGCAGACGAGCGTCGCGGCACCATCGCAAGTCTGGGCCGCGACGGCCACGAGGCCGGTATCGTTCCAGCCGAACACCGCGCCCGGCAGCCCCTTCACTCCCACGAGCCGGCCGCGCAGGCCGTGCGTCTCGAACGTGCGGATCGCCGGGTCGGCATGCCGACCCAGGCAGACGATCACAGCCCGCGCGGCGGCGACCTCGGCCGGCGCGACGATCAAGGCATCGCAGCCGCCGAGCGGCCGGGCGGGCTCCGCGAAGGCCGCCCGCACCACGCCTGGCTCGACACCGGCACCGGCCGCGACGCCTGCTAGTTCCTCCTCCACTGCCGGCTCGAGCGCCGCCGCGTCGGCAGCGACGCCCGTCGCCACCACCTGCCTGGCCCACGCGGCGATCGCCGCGGCATGGTCGCGTCCCCGTTCCAAGCCTCGGGCATAAGCGGCGGAGTGGGCCGATTGCTGCCGGAAGGCGGACGGCTGCACCATGCTCGCCATTGGCCCGCCCCGCTTGGCTGCCACCCGCGGCAGCATGTATTCGAGAAGGTGGCGGAGCGTCGGGAACTCGTCGAGCGACACGCTGTCGTCCGCCGTCAGCCCGTACTTCTGCCCGATCTCGCCGAACAGCTGCGCCTTGCGGATGCTGTCGATCCCCAGATCCGCCTCCAGATCGGCGCCCAGCTCCACGATCTCGCGCGGGTAGCCCGTCTGCTCCACCACGAAGTCGATGAGGAACGCCTCGATCTCGGCGGCATCGGGCCCTTCCGGGATCTGCCCGTCGCTCGCGCTCTCCGTGACCGCGACGGCAGCCGTCGGCTGGCAGACGTCGTGATTCGTCCTGAGAACCACAGCCGGCGTCAGGCCGGTGTCGTTCATGGGCGCGGAACCAGCGGCGGCCGCACGTGCCGCGTGCCGCGGCGCCCCACCGCTGCGATTGCGTTCGCGTCGGCGGGCCGTGGCATCGAACGACACGACCCGCCCGGCCTTCATCGGCTGCGCGACCGCCGCAGCCTGGGCAGTTGCCGCCGGACGCGAAGCACCCCGACCAGCAAACGTCTCGGCGGTGCCGGCGGTCGACCCGGGGGAGACCGTGACGGGATGGCTCGTGCCACGGGCAGCCAGCGCCCCCGCTGCCGCGAGCTGCTCGCGCAGCCGCGCCAGGTGCTCGCGCGGCGCCCGGCCGCGCTGATCGAACTGCAGGAACGCCACCCCCGCACGGCCCTCGAGGATCCGCCGTGTCAGGCCTGTGAGCACTCCGCAAGGGCCGACTTCGACGAACGTCCTCGCGCCAGCGGCGTAGAGCCGCTCCACCACATCGACCCAGCGCACGGTCTCCGTCATCTGCCGGATGAGACTCTGCTGGATCTCGGCCGCGGTCTCCAGCGGCGTGGCCGTCGTGCTGCTGAACGTGGTGACCCGGGGAGCGATGATCCGCAGCCCGCGGATCGTGGCGGCGAGCTCGTCCGCCGCCGCGGCCAGCAACGGCGTATGGAACGGGCTCGGCACGGCCAGCCGCTTCGACTTCACCCGCGCGACCTCGAGCATCACCTCGACGGCGTCCACAATCCGCGCGGCCCCACCGATGACCGACTGCTCGGGCGCGTTCTCCGCGCACACCCACACCTGCCCCGCGAAGGGCTCGATCGCCCTCCGCACCGTCGCCCGGTCGGCGATCACCGACAGCATCGCCCCGTTTCGAGGACCGTGCCGCTCCACGGCCGCGGCCCGGGCCTGCGTCGCGCGGCAGCCATCCTCCAAGCTCCAGGCACCCACGGCGGCTAGCGACGGAAACTCGCCGAAGCTGTGGCTGGCGACGAGGTCGGGCGCAAAGCCCATGTCTTGCAAGACTCCCCAGGCGAGCAGGTCGCCGAGGTACATGCCCCACTGCGTGTCCCAGATCCGCGTGCCCAGGCCGTTGTCGGGCCGCCAGGCGATTTCGGCGAGCGTCGCCTGCCCGCAGGCCCGCGCGAGTGAGTCGAGTCGGCCGAGCACTGCCCGCGCCTCCGGCGTCTCCGCGGCGAGGCAGCGGAACATGTCGGTGTACTGCGAGCCCTGGCCCGGGAAGATCGCCGCCACCAGCGGTCGGCCGCCGGCGCGGGGCGCCGGCGCGGCGGCGATGGCCGGCGAGATGCCGCCGGCCGCGGCCCGTGGCCGGGCCGCCTCCGGCACCGGAAGACCGTTGTCGAGCACGACGTGGCCGACCTGCGCGTCCTGCATCACCGTCACACATCCGGCGCGATAGCCGGCCGCATCGACGGCGGGAATCGGAGTCGCCGCGGCCGGCGCCGCGAGCCCGTGTGTCTGGGCGACGTGCACCGCAACCGAGCCCGGCAAGAAGCCGCTCGCCAGGCTGCGCGAAAGCTTGAGAATGGCCGCAGCGCCCGCGGCGGCGCCCGGGTGGCCGATGAGCCCGTCGAGCGACCCCGCCACCGGCGGCTGGCCGCCCACGGCATAGCTGCCCCCCAGGGCCGCGAGTTCATCGGCGGAGGCTTCGCCCCCGGCGGCGACGGCGACCTCGACGACGCGAACGGCCGCCGGAGCGACAGCCGCCCGCTCCACTGCCTCGCGAATCACCCGCCGCGACACCTCGGCAACGCTGCGACCGGAGCCGACGCTCACGCCACGGATCACGCCGCGTATCGAGTCGCCGGCGGCGCGGGCATCGGCCAACCGCTTGAGCACGAGCACCACGGCCCCTTCGCCGGGCACATCGCCGCCGCTGGTGTGGCCGTCGAGCACCGACCGCGGCTCGGCCGCGAGGAAGCCGCCCAGCGACCGCCCCTCGTAGGCCATCAGGTCCATGCTCCGCTCGCCGGCGGCGCAGATCACCGCGTCGCAGGACCGCTGCCGCAGCATGTCCACGGCCGCCGACAAGGCCGACACGCTCGAGCAGTCGCCGGAATCGAGGGCCAGCGCTCCCCCCATGAGGTCGAACGTCTTCGTGAGGCGACTGGCCAGGGTGCTGCTGGTGAAGCTGCCCGTCTCGTCGACGAGCGCCGGCAGCTTCTCCAGGACCTTCTTCTCGTACCCCACCACGACACGATCGACGTCGGCCGCGGCGAGGCCGCGGCGCTGCAGCGACTCGCGCAGGATGGTGCCCGTCTCCGGCAGCCGGAGGCCGATCTGCAGCTGATTGGCGAAGTCGCCGCCGAACAGCGTGCCCACCACCACCCCGGTGCGAATCCGGTCGAGGCCCGCCTCCAGGCCGCCGGCGTCGGCGATCGCGGCATCGGCCGCCTCCAGGAACATGAACTGCAGCGGGTTCGCCGCGGCGATCTGCTTCGGGGGCACCTTGTGCCGGCGCCAGTCGTAGGCGAAGCCGCGGACGAAGCCCCCCAGGCCTGCCGTCGTGTGCCAGGTGCGCGGGCCGGCGCGATCGAGCACCCGCCCCGCCTGCCAGCGGTCGGGCGGCACCGGCCCGATGGCGGTCTCACCGCGGTCCAGGCGGTCGTAGAACGCGTCGAGCGACAACCCGCCAGGCAGCACGCAGCCGGCGCCCACGATCGCGATCGGCTCGTCGTGCGCGTCGTCCGCGCGGGGCGGGGCCGACGGCCGCGCCGGCACGTGCTCGACGAGCGCCACGTGCACGTTGAGGCCGCCGATGCCGAAGGCGTTCACGGCGGCGCATCGCGGCGTGCCATCGGCGTGGGCCGGCCAGGCGACCGCCTCCAGCGGCACGCGGAACGGACCGCCCTGCCAGTCGAACTCAGCGTTCAACTCGGTGCAGGTCGTGCCGGGCGGGATCAGGCCGTGCTCCATGGCGAGCACGACCTTGACGAGGCTGGCGATGCCGGCCGTCTCCAGAGTGTGACCGATGTTGGCCTTCACGCTGCCGATGGGAATCTGCCGCCCGGGCGGAAGATGCCGCCCCATGAGCCGCGACAGCGCCGCCAGCTCCGTCACGTCGCCGACCTGGGTGCTGGTGGCGTGGGCTTCGATGTACTCGATCCGCGCGATGTCGGCGGAGTCGGGATAGGCCCGCTCGACCGCGAGAGCCTGCCCCTCCTCACGCGGCGCCCACAGGCTCTTCCCCTTGCCGTCGCTGGCGACGCCGAGGCCGCGAATCACGGCCCGGATCCGGTCGCCATCGGCGACCGCCCGCGACAGCTTCTTGATGACGAGGGCCACGTAGCCTTCGGCGGTGATCAATCCGTCGGCGCCGGCGCCGAACGGGCAGGAACCGGCGTTGCTCACCGACTGGGCGGCGGAGAACAGCACCAGGCTGTCCGCCTTGCAATAGCTCGCCCCGCCCACGATGGCCTGGTCGATGCCTCCTGCCAGCAACGCCCGGGCTCCGATCGCCATCGCCTGCAACGAGGAGGCGCAGGCAGCGTCCACCACGAGATACGGCCCGTCGAGCGCGAGCGCCTCCTGGACGATCTTCGCGGCGCCGATCGCGCCGAGGTCGAGTGACTGTCGCGGACGGCGGCCCGGATACCGGCGCCGCACCGCCTCGATCACCTCCGCAGCCACCTCGGCGCTGGCATCGGGTCCGAGCAGGGCGCGGGCCGCCTCGACCTCCGTGAGGAGGGCCGCCGCCTCGTCGATGCCCGTGCCGTAGACGATGTCGCCGATCCGCGTGCTGCCTCCCGTGTGGCCGACGTACACGCCGGTGCGCCGATCGGCCGGCATCGCGAAGGGATCCATGCCGGCGTCGCGGCAGGCGAGCGCGGCGACCTCGAGGAAGATGTGATGGGCGACGTCGAACCGTTCGAGCATCTCGGGCGTGATCGGGCAGACCGCGGGATCGACGGGCCGCTCGGACACCACCGCGCCCATTTCCGAATAGCTCTTGCCCACCAGGCTCTTTTTCGGATGGAAGTAGAGGTCGCGGGCGAGCCGCGACTCGGGCAGCTTGCCCCACGCCGTGCGGCCTTCGACCACGAGATTCCAGAAGGCTTCGAGTCCATCGGCTCCGGGAAGGCGGCACGCTATGCCCACGATCGCGAGCGGTTCGTTCAAGGTCGTCGTCCTTGGCGGCTGGTTGGAGATTACGTGGCCCTGCACCACCGCCGCGCGGCGGTGCAAAAAAGCGCCGGCGACGCCGGGTGGAGACGGGTTGCCGAACCGTCAATGGTTCGGCTCGGGTTCAACGAGGCCGGTTGGCGACGGCGTCAGTTCACCTGGAAATGAACGCCCCATCCGTGGGAGAAGCGGGCCGACCCGGGGGCCGGTCGGTCGCTACGGTCGCCGGAGTATGGCGGCGCCGCGTGGCGAGTCAAGATTTTCAGTGGGGGGCGACACAGGCCGTTCACGTCCGGAATTGCGGGTCTCTGCGTCGCGGGCAGAGCCGCTGTGTAAGGTCATAGGGCGATGAATACCGAGCCGCCCGCCCATCCGGCGGGTACCGACACAGGGCGGGAACTAGCCCCCTTCGAGCAGCTCATGCTCGTCGAGGAGCGGCCCGGATTCCCCATGTGCTTCTTTCTGGAATGCCGGGTCAGTGGTCCGCTCGACGCCGACCTCCTGCGGCAGGCGGTCACGGCGGCGGCCGAACGGCACCCCCTGCTCCGCAGTCGGGTCACCCGCCGGTGCAGTCGCGGCCGCTGGCTGCCGCCCGACGTCCGCCCCGCGTTGCTCTGGCGGCCGGTCGCGGGCGAACCCTGGGCGCCGATCGACCTCACGCACGAGAGCGGCGTCCGGATCGTGGTCCTCGACGACGGCGTCGACTGTCACCGGGTGGTGATGCAGGTGCACCATGCCACCTGCGACGGCATCGCAGCCTGCGAGTATTTTGGCGACATCTGGGCGTGCTACGCCGGACTGGAGCCGCGGCCCTTCAGCGCCGGTCGTTCCGGCCGGGTCGCCCCCGCGCCCGCCGCGCCCGTACTGGCGTCGGGATCGGGCACCTCACCACTCGACTTCGCCAGGTTCATCCCCACGCCCCTGTCCTGCCGTCCGCGGGCAGGATCGTCCCGGTCGCGTCCGGACGCGGCCACCGTCGCGCCTCCGTATGCGTCGCTCCAGTTCGACGCCCCGTTCACCGCGCGGCTGCGAGCCGCGGCGGACCGCCAGGGCCTCACGCTCAACGACGTTCTCGTGGCCGCCGTGATGCGGGCTGTCGTCGGCTGGAACGCCGCCGCCGGCCGGCGGGCGAGCAACGTGCGGATCGTGATGCCGGTGAGCATGCGGGCCGTGGGAGCGAGGCTGCCGGCGGCCAATGCGATCGGTTACGCATTTCTCGACCGGCGGTCGGCCGACTGCGGCGAGTTCGCGGCGCTTGCCGGATCGATCGGTGCGGCGACCAGGTGGATCCTCGACACCGGCGCTGCCGCCGCGTTCCTCGGCGCGCTGGACTGGCTGGCCAGGCGGCCCGGACCGCTGAAGATCCTCACCCGGCTGCCGTTGTGCCTGTCTTCGGTGGTGTTCAGCAACGTGGGCGACACCAGCCGGCGGATGCGCAGCGGCATGCCGAAGCGGGACGGCCGGGACGCGCCCGGCAACCTGGTGATCGACGGCTTCCTCGGGGTGCCGCCGTTGCGGCCGCAGACCCGAGCGGCCGTGGGCGGCACGACCTACGCCAACGCCCTCGCGCTCACCTGCCTGTGCTCGGCCACGCCCGACGGCCGTGCCGGCGCCGCATTCTTCCTGGAATTGATCCGCGGCGAACTCGAGGCGTTCGTCGCCGCGGAGTGACGCCAGCGGCGATTCACGGCGACTGTCTCATCACGGGCTCCGAAAAACGTTCTGCGTGTCGTGTCGCGATTGGTTCTTCGTGCCGCGTCGCCCCCCCGCCCGCGTACGATTCCGGCCGGGAGAACCTCCGTCATGCCGCCGCTCGACCTTCGTCTCGTGCTGGGCTCCACCGTACTCGGGCTGGCGCTGCTGGCTGGTGGCCCGCGGTCGCTCCGCGGCCAGCAACCTCCAGCGGCGGAGCCAATCGCAGCCGACGCGGCCCTCGACGACCGCTTCCGCAAGGCCCGGCTCCTGGGCAGCGACCGCTGGCGGCGGGCGGTGCGCGAGTTCGACGCCTGGCTCGAACGCCAGCCCGTCCCCTCACCCGCGCAGACGCGTGCGCTTCGCGCCGACCTCGACCGCCGCGTGGCCGCCATGACCTCCTACGAGGTCGAATATCTGCTCGACACGCTCGACGCGAAGCTGCGGATCCTCGACGGCCCCGCCGCCCGCGAGGCCCGGGAGTGGCTGGGCCGCTACCTGGCGGTAATGGCCGATCACAGGCGGGAAGAGGTGCTGGCGGAGATGCCGAACGTACTCGACATGACAACCGCCGACCTGGTCGCGGGGCTCGATCGTCTCCAGGCGAAGCGGGCTGCCGTGGAGCAGCAGCACCGCGTGACGACGCGGTCACGCGAGGAGTTTGCGACCTTCATTCGCCAGCAACGGCGGATCGACGAAGCAGCCCGCGCGGCACGCACGCGGATTCGGGTCGGCGACGCCGCCTTCTCCCCCTACCGCCCGCGGCCGGCGGCCGAACCGCCGTTCGTCGACGTCGGTGACGGCGAGCCCTACGGACCGATCCTGCCTTGGGGCCCGTTCATCCGCGTGCAGGTGGGGGGCTTCTGACCACCGGGCGGCGTCACAGCCAGCCCTGCTCGCGAAACCAGGCGGCGGTCTCGCGCAGCCGGGCGTCGAGCGGCAGCGGCGGTGCGAAGGCCAGCTGCTCGCGGGCCTTGGCGGCGGAGCAGGCCCAGCTGCGGGCCGTCGCCTCGCGGATCTTGTCGAGCGTGAGCAGGCTCGCGTCGCCGGTGAGCCGCGCCATGGCCTCCGCCACGCCCCCCACCGTCCGCCCCACCCAGCGCCACAGCGGCCACACAAACACCCCTCGCCCCAGCGCCGCGGCGATGTGCCGGCCGAACTGCCAGTAGGTGGGGTGGTCGCTGTCGTCGCAGGCGAGGTAGTAACCGCGGCCCGGCGGTCCGGCGTTCTCGAGGGTCTCGCCGTCGGTCGCCGCCCGCACGATCAGGTCGACCAGGTCGTCGACGTAGATCAGCGAGAGCGGGGGCGTGCGAAAGCCGACCACGACATGCACGCCCGTGCGGTGGATCGCCTTGAAGACCGCGGCGATCTTCGGATCGCGGCGGCCGTAGACGATGCCGGGCCGCACGATGGTGACGGGCAGGCGATCGGCCAGTTGCTCGAGCGCGACTTCTCCGGCCCGCTTGCTGCGGCCGTAGTGCGACACCGGTGCCGCGAGGTCTGTTTCGTCACGCCGCACGCGGCCTTGGGGGGGCGGGCCGGCGGCCGCGAGGCTCGACAGGAACACGAACCGCGGCGGCACGGGCAGCGCGGCACAGACGTCGGCCAGCCGCGCCGTCGCGTGGCCGTTGGTCTCCATGAGCGCCGTTCTCGAGACCGCGGTCACGCAGCCGGCGAGATGAAAGACTGTGTCACAGCCGGAGAGGGCGTCGCGGTAGCCGGCGGGCTGCTCGACGCGGCCGACGACGGGCACGACACCCGGCGGGAGGCTGACGGCACCGGCCGAGCCGGGCCTGATCAGGCACCGCACCTCGCAGCCCCGTTGCAGCAGCGCCGCGGCGAGATGCGAGCCGATGAAGCCGGTGGCGCCGGTGAGAAACACGGTCTGCAGCGACATCGAACGAGCTCCGGGGACGTCCGCGATGAACGCGACGTCCTGCCGCCTCTCCCCTGTGATGATGCTTCGGCCGGCGGGCAATGCAAACCCGCAGCCGACGGCCGTGGTTTTCCCTGGACGAACGCCCTGGTTCGGCCGGTTCCCGAGTTCGGAGATCAGGGATCAGCGGCCGCCGCGGTCACGACCAGTTCCACCTTGCAGCCCTTGGCGAGCCCGACCTGGACCATGGCCCGCACCGGCGGATGGCCGGCGGGCACCCAGGCGTCCCACAGTTCGTTGAGCGTGCCGCCATCCTGCTCGTTCGCGACAAAGACGATGACCTGCAGCAGCTGCGTCCGGTCGCTGCCGATCGTCGCCAGGGTCGCATCGACCTGGGCCAGCACCTGGACGATCTGACCGCGGGCGTCGAGGGACATGTCTTCGGCCACCTCGACCCAACGGGCGACACCGCGATGGACGACGACGTCGGCCCAACGCGACGAGGTGGCATACCGCCGAATCGCATCCATGAATCCGAGTCCCGTCCTGGTTGCCGACACTTCCGCACGCCTCACGATCATACCGGGCGGCTCCCATCCGTCATGGGACATTCCAGGATGCTCCAACCCGACGAGATCGTGATCATTGCGCCGGACCGGGCCGGGATGGTGCCGCCGGTCCCCAGGAACCTGCCCTTGTGCGCGGCCCCCACGGACGTCGGCCGCCAGCCAGCGATCCTCGTGGCTGTTTCAGCCTCCGATGGCGACCTCTCGAGAGCGACCGTGGACGCTCTCCTTGCAAGGCACAGCCATTCGCTCACGCCGACGACACCCGGTCCGTATTCGCATCATGATGACTGGGCATGCCCAGCTTCCTGATCGCGTGCGCTGTCAGCCACACTCGAGCCGGTCTGTGCCTCGCGGTCGTTTCGGGCGAACTGTCTGACGCGACATCGGCCCGCCGTGACGAGCCGCGGTCGCAACCCCCCTGCAGGAATTGGTGCGCATGACCGCTCACCGTAGCATTCAACGCGATGCCATGCGGCATGCCAGCCCATCAGCAGAGGCCGTCAGATGCTACAAAAATCCGTCACTTGCCTGGCCCTGTCGGTCTTCGCGATCGGGTGTGTCGCACCGGCCCACGCCCAATTACCGGCCGCGGATATCGCTCGCCATGAGCGAATCGAGGATTTGACCCGGGAGATTGACCGGCACCCCGACGACGTGTCGCTGCTCTTGCGGCGGGCCGAACTCTATCAGTCCGATGGTCGCTGGGAGGCGATGAGAGCGGACCTGGACCGCATTCTCGCCATCCGGCCGCGAAACGCCCGCGCCCTGACCATGCGCGGGCTCGCGTCGGGGGCGGCTGAAGATTACGGCCGGGCACTCGCCGACCTCGACGCTTCCCTGGCTATCGAGCCGCATGACGCCTTCGCTCTGGGGCTCCGCGGAAACGTCCTCATGCATTTGGGGCGACTCGACGATGCGATCGACTCTTTTGGGCGATCGATCGCGGAGAAGCCACTGGCGCGTGTTCATTTCGATCGCGGCTTTGCCCATGAACTGCAAGGCGATCTGCGGCGGGCGATCAGGGATTACTCGGAAGCCATCCGTCTCGACGAGAAACTCGTGGACGCCGCCTGCTCCCGCGGGCAGGCCTGCCAGCAGACCGGCGACTTTCGCGGCGCCGTGAAGGATTATGATCTCTGCCGGGACAAGAAGCCGGGAGATCCGCGGCCTACCCTGGCGCTCGCATGGCTTCTGGCAACATGTCCCGACGCAGCGGTGCGTGATGGTCGCAAGGCACTTCTGCTCGCGACCGATCTCTGCGATCCGGTCTTGTGCTCGACTCCGGAAACGCTCAATGCCCTGGCGGCGGCCTACGCTGAGCTCGGGGATTTCGGGAAGGCGGAGACCTTGCTCGAGCGGGCGGTGGCTTTGAGCCACTTCGCGCCGGAGTTCCGTGAGGCATCGTCCCGCCGTCTCCAGGTGATCCGCGGCCGACAGCCGATCCGGGAGGCCACGGTCCCCCTCGGCATCATCCCGCGGCCCATGCAGGAATATCCGCGCACGATCGGGTTCAACGAGGCCCTCGCCGCACCGGCCGACGTGCTCGGCTCGCAGTACCTGCAGGCGCGGACGCTCGTCACCATGTGCACCATTGCCAGCGGAGGCGCGACGATCAACGCACTGCTCGACGAGCGACCGTTGAAAATCACCGCGGCGAACGCGAACCGCATCCAGCGGGCGCTGGAAGAACGCCTTGCCGTCTTCGCGAAGGCCATCCGCCAGCGGGGACATGCTCGCCTCGCCCGTGGTTATCGAGCCCAGGCAACCGGCGGCTGCGCGGCATGGATGCTCGACGCGAGTCCGGTGCTCGTCGAGCAAGATGGCTTCGATCTTTTCCTGTCGCAAGGCAATGTCCGGCACATGGGAGTGGTCGTCGAGTCGCACATCGAGTTCCGGCACGACATCAACACCAACATCGTCATCGGGGGCCGGATCGAAGACGGCCACATCATTTTCGTAACGGCCGACCGAGGCGGTGTCGCCGGCATGGCCGATCGGCGTTGCACGCTGACGCTCACGCCCAGCGAGATCGCGGGAGCAGGCTGGGCCGAAGCATTCGCTGGTCGGGCCCTCGCATTTCAGTCATACGAGGAATACGGTCGCATGCTCGCCGACCTGGAGCGGTCCTTGGAACTGCGACCGGACGCGCAGGTGTCGGCCCTCCGGGCATACGTCCTGGCCACCTGCCCCGATGCCAAAATCCGAGACGGCAGGCGGGCGATCAGCGCCGCGGAAGAGACCCGCAGGCTGGCGGACGGAGCAATGGCCCTGATGGTGCATACCTGCCTGGCAGTGGCACACGCTGAAGCCGGTCATTTTGCGGAGGCGGCGGACCACCAGCGCAAGGTCATTCACCTCACCCCCGACGAGGAGAAGCCGCATCAGCGCGACCGGCTGCGATTGTTTGAGTCCGGGAAGCCGTTCCATGAGCGACGGGCTTTCGATCCACAGCAGCCATGATCCGCGTTCCGGTTCGCCGCCGCGCTGCCGAGGACGTTCCGCCCGTTCGTCGAACGTGTTCGCCGATGGTGACGGACCATGCGCACCCCGGGCCGACCCCACCCCGGCCAGTCAGGAACCGAACGGCTCACTTCCTGGTCGGCCTCTGGTTCACGGGCTGCGCCACCGGCTGATGGATGAGCGCGCCACGGAGCCGCATGGCAAGAAGTTCGTCCCGGATCGCCAGCCGCCGGACGAGTTTCAGGAGTGCCCTGTTCGCCATGACCATCGGAGCGGTCCTTTCGTACAGAGAGCACCGGACCCCAAACTCTCTGAGACTCCTACGGCCCGTGGGCCAGGAAGTTCGGGAAAATCGGGCCTCAATCGCGGCGTTTTTCCGGCCGGCTGGTTGCCTGTTCCCGGTGGATTTTCACCCCCAAGGGGGCGACGGGATGGCCCACGGAAATGGCGGGCATGAGGAGCCGGAGGCAAGCCACGAAAATTCCGGCTTGTTCATTGAACGCGGCGGGGATTTATGCCGATTGAACGCATGGAACGGGCCGCACGGAGCCCGCCAACCTACGGGAGAAGGAAACATGGGCAAGGGAAACAACTCGCAGAAGAACGACAAGAAGAACCTGAAGCCGAAGCAGGACAAGACCAAGCCGGCTGCCAAGAAGTAGCGGTGGGCTGCGGCGAGCCGGCTCGAGAACATCTCGGGGACTCGGCTCGCCGCCCGCCTGCAGTGGCGCATCGTCCGTCAGCCGGCTACCACACAACGCCGCTCGGGGGCATCGGCCTGGAAAGCGGAAAGCCCGCCGCAGCAACCGCACGGCACCCTTCGCACCGATTTGCACGCCTCACGTGCAAACCCCTTCGCCGGAGGCAACCTCCGCGACGCCCGGCGAAGCCGTGCGAAATCTCAAAACGGAGGGCACGGGATTCGAACCCGCAACCCCTTTCGGGGCATCTGATTTCGAGTCCGGTATCGAGGCCCGGGAAGCCCGAGCGGCAAGCGAATCCGCGAGCGGTGTACACACGGATGTACACACGGGCTCGCTCGATGCCGACCTCGCGGCTGTGGTCGCGGCATGGCCGAGCCTGCCGGCTGAGCTGCGGGCCCGCATCCTCGCGATGCTGAGCCCGGAGGGCCTGTAGGGGGGAGGTGGGGTCGGCCGGAGAGTTGATGCCCGGTCGAAGACCCCGTGTGCCCTTTGCTCGCAAGTCTGGGGAGTTTCGAAGAAACACATCATGGAGGCATCATATGGGCTCTCGCGGCCCGCTGCCCCGACCGGGCAGCTCTGAGTCGAAGCGGCGCCGAAACACGATGTACCGCAAGCCTGGGGCCTCCAAGCCCGAGGCCCCGGCGGTCGAGCCGCCCGACTTCATCCAAGGCAACGCCCGGGCTCTCGACTTCTGGCAGCGGCATGCCCCGACCCTCTCCCGGGCCGGCAGACTGAAGCCCGAGCAGGCGGCGACCTTCGGCCTTCTCTGCGAGATGGCCGGTGAGGTGCGGCAGCTCTCGGAGGCGGTCGCGGCCGAGGGCCTGACCATCGAGGGGCCTCGCGGCCCGCGACCCAATCCCAAGGTGCGGATGCTGGGCACGGCCCGCCGCGACCTGCTCTCGGCAGCTCGGGGCTTCGGCCTCGATAGCCTGAGCGATGCCCGCCTGCCGGCTGAGCCGCCGGCCGAAGAAGACGATGAGGAGTCGCGGCTCCTGCGGCAGTTCATGGTCGGGGGCGGATGAGGCCCCAGGCCCGCGCCTTTACTCGGTGAGGCCCTGCCGTAGAGTGACCGCCGCCCCCGGGGAGGCTGCCGATTCGAAGCGGCGGCCCTCGCGGCCCTGGGGCAGCGGTGGCTCCCTGCCTTGCCATCCTGCCCCGGGCCGACCCGGCGGCAGAAAGGCAGGGATGCATGAACGCTGTCGAGCGGCTGCTCGCGCATGGAGAGCGGGCACTTCGGCTTTTTGAGGATGTGTACCGAGTGGAGGAGCGGCGGGTCTTCACCTACGCCGCCCGCATCGAGGCCGAGCGAGCAAATGAGGCCGAGCTGGCGATGGCTGAGCCGGTGGCCCGCCGGGTGGTCGAGCTGCTGGGCGATGCAGGATGGCATGGGTGGCAGAGCCGCGCCTTTCTCTCGGCTGCGGTGCGGCGGACCTTGGACCATCGGCCGGCCTCAGCCCGGCCGGCGGAGGCCCTGCGGGTGTACCGCGAGCTGCTCGCTGAGCGGCGCCGCCTACTGAGCCCGAAGCGAGTCGAGGCTCTGCTCGCGGATGTAGTCGCGACCTCGACCGCATGGGGCTCCCTCTCCCGGGATGTGGTGCTGCGGGCCGAGGCTGCGGCCGGGGCTCTCGGCCGGCTGCGGAGCCTGCCGGGCGATCCGAGCCCGTGGGGCTTCTCAGGTGACCGCCTCGATGCCGAATGGCTGCGGCGGAGGCGACCACTGCGAAGGGCCCTCGGCCGGCTGCATGCCTTCGAGCAGCCGCCTGCTGCGGCAGCGCCTCCCGGCCGGCAGAAGCCCGGCAGGCCGAGGGAGACTGATGAACGTAAGCAACGCGAGCTTGTCGATGGGTGGCTGACCTTCGAGCGGCAGTACCAAGGCGACGGTCGGCCGACCAAGCGGCAGTACATCGCTGAGCGATGCCGAGGGCAACGCAAGGGCACGACCGAACAGGCTGCCCTCGAAGCCCGCGTAAAGCGCGAACTCGAAACGGCTCTTGCCATCCGCCGACGCAAGCGGCAGCAGCTCAGGGCTGCCCGAACGAAGTAGCGGGCAGTTTGTTCGCGGATGTTTTCGCCCGGAGTGCAGCCCCCGGCATCGACCGGCTGCGGGCGGCACATCGACCGGCGGAGTGCCCGAACAAACTCGATGTAGTGTCCGCGCATCGCTCGACACATCGAGCATCGCCTGCATGATGCCCCGCCATGCGACCTGCACTCCGCCGGTCGCGGCAACGCAGGAGCAAGCACATGCACCGAACGCGAATACCGCCCGGGCAAGAAGCCCGAGTGACCCCGAGTGCCATCGCCATTCTTTCGGGGCGACTGAGGGCAGCCCTATCTGACCAAGGCGCGCGCCTGACTTGGGGCGACATGCACTCTCATTGGCTCCGCGCCCGAGGGTGTATCGAGGCGGCAGCCGAAGCGGCCGACACCGCCGCATCCGACCGGATGCTGAGCGAGGCGGCCTTTCATCTGCTCCATGTGTCTTCGCAGCTCGATGCGATGCGGACCTTCGAAGAAGGAGGTGCCCGATGAACGTGCCCGAGGTAGCCGAGGCTCTCGCATGGCTGGAGTGTGACCCCGAGCTGCTCGGCTCGATGGTCAGGCTCGGCCAATCCATCGAGGATCTGCGCGGCCGCATCAAGCATTGTGAGGCTTGCGGCTCTCACACTCTCGGGCTCGACCCCGAGGAGTGGCGCGGGCATGCGGCCGCGCTTGTCGAGTTCGTGGCCCGCCTGCAAGCCCGAGGCCCCAAGGCCGGGAGGGAGGTGCGGCATGAAGCCCGACGCTGAGGCTCTCCGCGAGCTGCTCTCGGCCGATCAGGCCGCGACGATGGCGGGAGTCGGCCGCCGCACATGGTGGCGTTATGTGAGCAGCGGCAAGGCTCCCGGGCCCGTGCGGCTCGGGGGCGTGGTGCGATGGAGAAAGGCCGAGCTGGCCGAGTGGATACGGCAGGGATGCCCCCGATTCAGAAAGGACGCAACGCGATGAAGACGATATGGATTCGGACAGATGAGGCGGTCGAAGTGTGTGCCGACCTGCTGCTCATCATCGAGGCCGACCGGCTCGATGAGCTGAGCCGGCGCCGCCTCGCGATGCTGCGGGAGGCGGGCGGCACGTTCAAGGCCGCGAGCCCTTGGGTGGCGGTCGAGGCCGACCGCATCGCGAAGACCGCGAGCAAGCTAGTCGGAGGCTCTGCCGAGTGGTGGCTCGACTCCGCTTTCGCTGCCCTCGGTAGGCCATCGCGGGTAGATGTGGGCATCTCGGCCATCCGCGAGGTGGCCGAGCTGCTGCGGGCCGAGCAGGAGCCTGACCAACGGCAGCAACCTGACCGCGATGCCGAGCCTGACCGGCGGCAGCAGGCCGACCGGGCCGCGCCGCGCGTGACCATCGGCAGAAAGCGAGGCCGACGATGAGCCTCGATATTCATGCCGAGCCGGCCGGCCGGGGTACGACCGCGACCGTGACGGTGCGACTCGACGGCGAGGTGGTCGCGGTCGATAAGTTCGACCTCGCCCGGCAGCCTGCTCGCTCGAAGTTCATCGCGGCCCTCCGCGAGCGGCTCGGGGAGCAGCTCGATGCCGAGGCGGTCGAGCGTGACCTCGCTGCCGCTGCTGCTGAGCTGGCAGCCCCGCCGGCGCCGCCCGACCCGGGCGAGCCGGTCGAGCTGGGCGACGGGCGGATAGCGCGGCCCGAGCGGCTCATCCTGCCGGATGTGTCGGCCCTCGCGGTCCCCCGGAGGATGCTCAGGGGCGGGCAGCCGGTGGCCGAGTGGCTCCTGCTGCTGCGGTGGGCGGACGGGCGCCGCGAGGCGATGCCGATGCCCGAGGTGCTGAGCGTGGCCGGCGAGCAGGTATTCATCGCCCCCAGGCCCCCGGCGCCGCCACCGAGCGCGGCCCCGGGATGGTCGGCCGAAGGCCGGCGGGCTTGGCTCGCGGGCGAGCCCGCGCTACCCCGGGCCGAGCTGTGCAGGCTGCTGCTCGAAGCCCTCGCGAGGTATCTCGACTTCCCGCCCGATGCCGCTGCCGGCAGCATCGCGATGCTCTGCACATGGGTGGTGCTGACCTACTGCTACCCTGCCTTCGACGCGGTGCCCTATTTGGCGGTCGGAGGCCCCGCCGGCAGCGGCAAGAGCCGCGTCTTCGAGCTGCTCGCTCAGCTCTGCTTTCGGCCCCTCGCGACTTCGAATCTGAGCAACGCGGCCCTGTTTCGGCATCTCGACGCCTTTGGGGGCGTGGCCCTGCTCGATGAGGCAGAGCGGCTTCGAGAGAGCCGGTCGCCCGAGGTGGCCGAGCTGCTGTCGAGCCTGCTCGCGGGATACCGCCGGGGCGGATGCGCGACCCGCTGCGAGGCTGTGGGTGACGGCTTCGAGCTGCGACACTTCAACGTCTACGGCCCGAAGGCGGTCGCCTGCATCAACTCGCTGCCGCCGGCCCTCGCGAGCCGCTGCATCCCGGTGCCCATGTTTCGGAGCCCTCCGGGCAGCCCGAAGCCCCGGCTTCGGGTCGAGCAGGATGCCGAGCTGTGGCGGACCCTCCGCGATGCCCTGCATGCCGTCGCGATGGAGGCCGGCCCCGAGCTGCTCGACCTGCCGCGCCGGCAGGATGTGTGCCCGCCGATGAGCGGCCGGCACTTCGAGCTGTGGCAGCCTCTGCTCTCGATTGCGGCATGGCTCGAAGACGGCGGGGCAAAGGGCATCCTGGGGCTCCTGCAACGGCATGCCGCCGCCTGCATCGAGGACGGGATCGAGGCCGCGACCCCGCCCGACGATGAGGCCCTGCTGCTCGCGGTCGCGGCTGCGGCCCGCCGGGGCGACAAGCCCACGGCCGGCGAGCTGCTCGCTGAGGTGCAGCAGGCCGACCCGGCGATGTTTCGCGGGTGGTCGCCCCGGGCAGTCTCGACGCATCTCGGCAGGTACGGGCTTCGCTCGAAGAAGACCCACGGGCGGCACACCTTCGACCCCCGCCCGGGCGAGCTGCTGCGGGTGCAGGCCGCCTACGGCATCGACCTGGGGCAGCAGCAGCCGGCCCCGCCCCCGGCGGACGTGCCCCATGTGCCCCCATGTGCCCCCAAGGCCGACCGGCGGGGTACGTTGGGGCACATTGGGGCACATGTGGCGGAGGTGGCCCGATGAGCTTCGATGCGGCCGACCTGCTCGCGGGACTATTCAAGGCCGCGCCTGAGGCAACGCCGCCTGCCCCCGCCCGTCGCCCCGAGGCCGGTGGCATCTCGGCGCGACGGGGCGACCGTGAGGCCCCGCAGGAGGCCCTCGCCCGGCAGGTGGCTGCGATTGATCGCCTCCGCCTCGACCGGGAGGCCTTTGTCGAGGGAGCCCGCAAGGCCGGCATCTACCGAGGCCCGGCGGCTGAAGACGGGCCGCAGGCGGAGCGGCTTGGCGGTAGGCCAAGCAAAGCGTAGGATGCCAACATGCCGAAGAAGAAGCGGGTGAGCCTGAGCGATGAGCTGCGGCAGGCGGTCGAGCGGTCGGGGCTGAGCCGGTATGCCATCTGGCAGCAAGCCGGCATCGACCAAGGCTCGATGAGCAAGTTCATGGCGGGCGAGCGCGGCCTCACCCTCGAAAGCATCGACAAACTCGCGGAGCTGCTCGGGCTGCACATCGTGGCCGATGCTGAGCGGCGCCGCCCCAAGGGCAGGAGCTGACCCGTGCCGAGCGTGTTCAAGCGGTCGAAGACCAAGCCCCTGCCGGCCGGGGCGAAGGTGGTCGAGCGAAAGGGCGGTCCGGTCGCGGAGTGGCTCGATGCCCGAGGCAATCGGCGGTCGGCCCCGCTGACCGAAGACCGGGCCGGCATCCGCATCGAGGCCGAGACTTGGACGGTGCAGTACATCGACGAACACGGGCACCCGCAGCGGCTCGCGGGAGGCCGCGACTACGATGCCGCGATGCAGCTCGGCCGGGAGCATGAACGGCGGGCGATGCAGCGGCGCGAGGGGCTCATCGACCCGGCTCAGGAGCGGCATGCCAGGGCAGCCCGGCAGCCGATTGCCGAGCATGCTGCCGCGTATGTGGCCTACCTCGCGGCCGGCGAGCGTACCGCGAAGCATGTGCAGGCGACCGAGCGGTATCTCGCGGCCATCTTCGCCCGCTGCGGCATGGAGAGGCTCTCTGACCTGCGGTCCCCTGCGGTGCTGTCGGCAGTCGCGGCCATCCGGCAGGGAGTGCCCCTTGGGGAGAAGAAGCAACGTCCGGCCTCGCTCTCGACCTGCAACGCTGTGCTGCGGGCCGCAAAGGGCTTCTCTCGATGGCTGCAACGGCAGCGGCTTACGGCCGAGGATGCCCTACTCGGCTTGGAGCTTTTCAATGCGGCGACCGACCGCCGGCACATCCGCCGCGAGATGAGCGCGGCTGAGGTGCAGCGGCTGCTCGATGTGACCGAGCGGCGGACCCTGCCCGAGCATGGAGCCCCAGGCCCGACCCGGGCGATGTGCTACCGAGTCGCGGCGGCGACCGGCTTTCGGGCGAGCGAGCTGCGGAGCCTGACCCGGGAGAGCTTCGACCTCGAAGCCTCCCCGCCGACCTGCACAGTCGAGGCAGCCTATTCAAAGCGGCGCCGCCGGGATGTGCAGCCGCTGCCCGAGGCCCTCATCGAGCTGCTGCGGGCTTGGCTCTCCGACTTCGAGCCCGGGCAGCCGGTCTTCGAGGGCATCGCCGGGGATACCGCCCGGATGCTCAGGAGCGACCTCGCCGCCGCGCGGGCCGAGTGGCTGGATGAGGCCGGCTCCGAGGCCGACCGGCAGGAGCGGGGGCGGAGCGACTTCCTGCTGTACGCTGACCATCGCGGCCATGTGAGCGACTTTCATTCGCTGCGAGTGCTGTACATCTCGCGGGTGGTCGCGGGCGGGGCGAGCGTGAAGGTGGCTCAGAGCCTCGCCCGGCACTCGACCCCGGAGCTGACCTTCAACACCTACGCCCGCACGGGGCTGCATGATGTGGCCGGGGCGGTCGAGGGCTTGGGCGACCTGCTCAGTCCCAAGGCCCCGCAGCCCGAGCGGCAGAGCATGCGGGCGACGGGCACCGATGGCCGAGCTGCTCCCGGCCGGTCCGGTGTACACACGGATGTACACACGCGGTCGGCCCGAGCGGGCTCAGAGCGGCACTCTGAGGCAGTCTCGGTACCCTTCGGCACCCCCGAGCCGCGCCGCCTCGATGAGCGGCAAAGCCCGGGGAAACACGGAAATCTCAAAACGGAGGGCACGGGATTCGAACCCGCAACCCCTTTCGGGGCATCTGATTTCGAGTCAGACCGCTAGCCGTTCGCTTACCCTCCGGGGGAGATTCTAAGCGGGCTCCACCCGCGTCTCAAGATCGCCCCGCAGGTCCGGCTGCAAGGGCTGTTCCGAATGCGCCCGCCGTTCCGGCGGCGCCGCATCGTAACGGCCACGCCACCGCCGCCCGCCACCTTGCTCCCCCCCGGGCCGCACGGCCGATGGATGGGGAGGCAGCGGAGCGGAACGCCTTGGCCGGCCGTTCCTCCGCTCTCGGAGACAGCGAACGATGGCAAAGGATACCTGGCGACTCGTCACCCGCGGCGCGGACGGCGAACTCGTGATTCGCGACTTCGACTCCGCGGAGGAAATCCTCCGCACCCACCTGCAGGTCGGCTCCGACGACTGCAGCACCGATCTCGATCTCCGCGGCGCGCCCGTCTTCCGTTCGCTCGTCGGCCCGATGCCCGAGGGCCGCAACGTGATTCGCTACGAGACTCCCGAGGTCTTCGAATCGCTCACGAAGGAATGGGCGCAGCCCAAATCGCCCCGCCGCCGCTCGCGAAAGCCGGCCGCCGACGGCCAGACGACCGCTCCGGCGGACCGTGTCGATGGCTGACACGATCTTCGGCCGGATCATCCGCCGCGAGATCCCCGCGCGGATCGAGCACGAGGACGACCGGTGCCTCGCGTTCCACGACGTGGCTCCCCAGGCCCCGGTCCACGTGCTGGTGATCCCGAAGCAGCCGCTTCCGTCGCTGGCGGCGGCCACGCCCGGCGACGCACCGTTGCTCGGCCACCTCGTGCTCGTCGCCACGCAGTTGGCGGCGAAACTCGGGCTCGACGGCGGCTACCGGCTGGTCGTCAACTGCGGCCGCGACGGCGGGCAGTCGGTCGATCATCTCCACGTGCACCTGCTCGGCGGCCGCCGACTCGACTGGCCCCCGGGCTGACTCACTGCCACCAGCCGCGCATCCGGTCGAGCATGCCCGCCGGCGCCGCGGGCTTGGCGGCGGGGGCCGCGACCGGCACGGGCACCGTCGCCATCCGGGCGACGGCCGCGTCGGAGACGAACTCCGCCAGGAACCGCGGCCAGTGGCCGTCGAGGCCGACGACGCAGCCGCCGATGTCCCGGGTCGCCAAGGACTGCTCGAACCGCGCGATGAGCCGCGCGAGTTGCACCCGCTGCGACTCCTCGAATGCCAGGTCGAGCACGCGCACGTCGTCGATCTGCACCCGGCCGGGCCCGAGCAGATCGAACCGCACCCGGAGCGACTCCAGGCCCGCAGTCGGCAGGTCGTCTACCGGCAGCACGAACTGCGCCCACTCCGCGGTCAGCGGCCGGCCGCCGGCAAGACCGCCCACGGCCGCGAACCGGTAATACTCGCGATCGTCGTGCAGCCCCTCCACCGCGATCCGTAACGGGGGCTGCGGAGCGCCGTCCTCGATCCGCAGCCACACCGCCACGCTCACGCGGCCTGTCGGCGGTGGCGGGAAGGGATTGCTGTGGAGCGACGCCAGTCCGTTCACGGACGAGAAGGCGAGTCCGCGGCCCGGCCCGCCGCCGGCCCCCGGCGGCCGCACGCCGGGCACGAGGTCCAGGCTGCCCCGGCGCCGTTCCACCAGTTCCCAGCCGGTGACAACACCGGCGCGGCCCCCATCGGCGAACGCCCCCCCGAGGGCCTCGGGGCCGACTTCGAAGCCCGGATTGTCGAGCACGTCGAGCGGCTGCGGCATCTCCAGCGCTGCCCGACGGCGGCGCAGATCTTGGATCCGTGCGGCCACGACCGCTGACACGGTCTCGTCATATTCCATGCGGGCGCTGCGCACCGTCACGCCACCGTCCACCAGCAGCGTGCGAACGCCCCACGGCCCGACCGGGACGGTCGCCACGCCGTCCGTCCCCAGCTCGATCCGCGACCGGTCGACGACATCCACCACGCCGGCCGGGCGGCCTTCCAGCCCAATCCGCATCCGGCCCGGCGCCGCGCCGGCGTTGATCACCCGCATCCATGTCGCCCCGCCCGCCTGCGACAGCAGGCGGATGACGACGGGCGCCGGCACGTCGGGCATCGCCGACACCTGCCCGGCGGGCAGTGCAGCGAAGGCGGCCGTGCCCGCGTCGGCCGCGGCGCAGTCGGCCAGGGCCAGCCGCATGTCGAAGACGATCTCGGCGTCTGCGGGGATGAGCGACTCGGCGAGCGGGCGGGCCGCTTCGGCGGCCGTGGGCACGGCGTGAATCGGACACGGCCCGGCGGGCGTCGCCGCGCCGAACGGGCCGTGGGAGGCGAGTGGCCGCATGTCGAACGACACCGGTTGCTCCACGATCGCCAGACCGCGGCGGCGGGCGGAGCGGGCCGCATCGGCGACCGCCGGCGCGAGGTTCGCGGCCGCCACGAGCCCGCGGTCCACCAGGCCGTCGGCTGCCGCATGCACGTGCGGCATGGAGAACACCACCTGGGGATGCGCGGTGCTGCGGAGCGGATCGAGGCCGGCCTCGCGGAGCACGTCGCCAGCCGCCGCGTCCGCGCCCAGACGCGGGCGAAATCGGGACGCCAGATCGCCGACCGCGAACAGCGTCGTGGGCACGATGTGGAGCACGAGCCGGGGATCGGCCTCGGCCAGCACCGCGGCCAGCCGGGCGTGCAAGGCGGCGACCGCGTCGGCCCGCCACTCGAGCCACAAGTCGCGGAGTGCCCCCTCCACCAGTTCGGCACGGCGGGCAAAGCGATCGCCCCCCGCTGCGGGCTCCTTCGCGCCCACCGATTCCAGAAACCGCGCGAACGTGACATCGTCGAGCGCCGCGGCCGTGCCCGGAAGATGCAGCCAACCATCATGCGCCAGCAGCAGCGCCACGCCATCCACCGCCGGCGCGCCGCGCAGGCGGACGGCGAGCTCGCGCACCTGTTCTTCGACCGCCTGCTGCACGCGGGGATCGAGAATGTTGTAGTGCGGGGAATGTGGCGTCAGCCGCGGCCGGCCGTCGCGGCCCAGACAGACGATCCCGACCGTGTCCGGCCCGCCGCCGGCCAGCATCGTCTCCAGCGCGGGCAGCGGCGCGTCGAACGCCATGCCCGGCACGAGCCGCAGCCCCTCCCTCGCGTAGACCCGACCGAGGAGGCCGAGCAGATCCTTCGCCTGCGGATCGAGTCCGTCCTCCGCGGCTGCACCGCTGCCCCAGCGCGGCGCCTGCCGCGTGACCGCCGACGGCCAGACCGCGGCCCCCTGGGCATAGACGGCCACCAGCCCGCCGGTCGCCCTCCGGGCGGAGAGCCATTCGGCCGAGTGGCGGATCGCGGCGAGGTGCGTGCCCCAATCGGCAAAGCCACGGCCCGTGGTCTCGTCCACTCGCTCGACACCGCCCCAGGGCGTGAAGTCGGGCGTCGGCCAGAGTGCGAAGGTCTGCCGACCGGCGGCGGGGGCGACGACGCTCGGCGCGGTCCCGGCCGGCAGCCGGAGCGGGCCGGCGAGCACCCGCACCTTGCCGATCATCGCCGGCCGCCGCGGGGACGGATTGGAGACGACGACGAGCGGATTGCGGGTCGTGGGCCAGAACACGAAACGATGCCGGCGCAGTTCCACGCCCCCGGCATACGGGTCACGACGGACCTCGAACCCGCCGGCATGCCGCACCTCGACGAGCGCCCCCGCGGCGTCGAGCTCGAGCACGCTGGCGCCGACGACGGCCTCCTGATCCGAGGGATAATCGATCTCCACCGCATGCGGGAGGCCGGGCTGCGCGCCGGCGATGACGATCCCCTCCCAGCTCGGCTCACCGGCGGCCTTGGCCGGCGGCAGCAGGAGCATCGGCCCGAGCGCGTGCGGCTCGACCGTCGAGTGCCCCGCCACGAGCAGCCCGCTGAACCGCGGCACCATCGCCGACACCGTCGGCACGGCCGGCAGTTTGGGCAGGGGCACGCTCGGTAAAGTGACGTTCGGCAGCGGCATATTCGGTAACGGCACGTTGGGCAGCGCGACGTTCGGCCGCGTGAACGCGGGCATGGGAATCGAGGGCATGCCGACCTGCGTGAGACCGGCGCCCGGCAGGCGGCGGAGCCGCTCGTGCAGCCGCGGGCTGCCGGGATCGACTTCGTGCACGATCTTCCACTCCGCCGGCGGCGAATCGGCGGGCCGGTCCGCGACGGCGACGACCTGGACCGTCCGTGACGCCAGCGGCCGCGCCCAGCGCAGGCTGCCGACCTCCACGGCCTGGAGCTCGACATCGCATGTGCCCTCGCGGGCCGGCAGCGTGACCTCGAACTCCACGGTCTCGCAGCGTGTCAAACGGCGATCCCCGTCGCCGGCGCCCCGCGGCTCGCGCGGCACGATCGGCACCGTCTGGGCGTCGTGCGTCTCCCCCTTCAGCCCGGCGAGGAGCCGCACCCGCAGCTCGTACCGGCCCGCATGGTCGGTGCGGACGGGCAGCAGCGGATCGACCCGCAACCGCACCCGTTCTCCCGGCCGCCGCAGCGCCGCCTGGCCGGGCGGAGCTCCGGCCGCGTCGGCGATCGTGACCCGCAGCGCATCGCCGGGGGCCTGCCGAATCACGAGCCGGTTGCCGTCACCATCGAGGGGCTGCTGGACTGCCCCAGCCAACGCATCGGCGACCGCCACATCCACCGTCGTCTCCGGCTGACCGCCGGCCGCGGCCGCAAGCCGCACCCGCAGTCGCGCCGACGGCCAGTCCGCGATCGAGAGTTCCACGCCGTCGGTGGCGACCGGCCGCGGCTGGTGGACGAGGATCGCGCCGTCGGCCTCGTGAACCATTGCCGCCGCATCGGGCTCGGCGCAGATCGTGCGCCATTCGGGCATCGCACTCGGCGGCGCCGCGACGACCGTGATCGAGCCGTTCCACGCCTGCGGTGTGCCGCCCCCCCACTGCACGCGAATCGACACCGGCCGCGCATCCTGCCGGGCCATGGCGGCCACGGCACCCCCGACGGGCAGGTCGCTGGCCTGCCCCGTGCCGGCGGCCAAGAGCCCGGTCAGCAACACCGCCACGAACGGACGGAGAGGGCGACGGCGACGGTCATCAGCAGCGGGCATCGGCGCGGTCCGGGCGGACCTCCGCCCAGGCGGTAACCGCCGTGCGGAGGGGGCGGGATGGTAGCGGCCGCCCCGCGGCCGGGCAAAGCATGTTTGACCGCTGAAAAACCGCCTCCCACGCGGTGTCAGCCGGCGGCGATCGCGGCCGCGCCCAGCGGCGCCTGCCAGCCGCGGTCGTTGTCGCCCGCGGCGGCGGCCTGGGCGAGCGGTGCGAGCGCCGCGACGACGTCCGCGCAGCGATCGGCCACGTCGCAGAGTTCGAAGGCGTCGTCAGGCTTATGAAACAGCCGCGGCGGCCGGTCTGGTGCGGCGAGGAGATGCCAGCCCGGGGTGATGGCCGCGCCGCCATGGGGGGTGGCCACGAGCACGCGGTCACGGGCCGGCGCCGACCAGTCGGCGAACAGACCCGCCAGGCTGCGTCCCCGCCAGGGTGCGTCCGCCGCCGGCGCTGCGGCCGGCGCTCCGCGCAGATCGGCAAGCGTGGCCCCGAGGTCCGCGGGCACGACGAGCCCGCCGAACCGCTGGGCCGCCATCCGCCCTGTCGCATCGGCGAGGATCGCGGGCACGTGCACCAATTCGCTGAACGGCGGCAGCAGCCCGGTGCCCACGCAACCGTGAAGCCCGAGGCCCAGACCACGCACGCCCGCGACCAGCACGTGCCACCCGGCGGCGGCATCGACGAGGGGGCCGAGACAGGCATCGAGGTGCGTCAGTTGCCCGGCAAAGGCCTGGCGGATGCCGACGAGGAGGTCCGGGTCGGTGTCGGCGTCGACCTCCAGCTCGGGCACGGCGGCCCCTGCATAGGGCGGCGGGTCTTCGGGATCGACGTAGGCCGCGCGGCACTCCGCCGGCGCGTCCCAGGCGACGCCCAGGCTCGCCGCGTGGCACCACACCACGGCGTGCCGGCCGGCGGTCACCGCCTCGCGGGCGGCCGCCATCAGCCGGGCGAGATTCGTGGCGGTCGCGTCGGTGGCGGGCGCCGGCGGCGCGACCGCCTCGACGAACCGCACCGTAACCCCGTCGTCACCCCCCCCCACCGCCGCCGCCACGTGCGGCGCGTCGGTGACGACGACCGCTTCGGGACCCAGCCCGCAGAGGCCGAGGTCGCGAAGCGTGGCCAGGTCGTCGGCGCCGGTCGCGATCACGCGGTCGAAGAGCAGGCCGCGTCCGGCGAGGGCGTCGAGGGACGGCATCGCCACCCAGGTCGAGCCGTAGGCGGGCAGGATCCAGGCCGGGAGCCGGTCGAGCGTGACGACGAGAATCCGCGTGGCTGATGCCGCTGTCATGTTGCCTTTATGACGCACGGTCGGCCATGCTGTCACGTCCTTTCCATCCGCTCCGCCGCCAAGAGGATCGCTCCCCGTGGGACAAGCCTCCTACCGCACCCGTCCCGCCGCCACTGCGTCCATGCCGCCGGGCATTCCCTTCATCGTGGGCAACGAGGCCGCCGAGCGGTTTTCGTTCTACGGGATGAAGACGATCCTCGTCGTCTTCATGACGCAGCACCTCCTCTCGTCGGCCGGCCGGCCCGACTTCATGACGGAGACGCAGGCCCGGGAGTGGCTCCATCTGTTCGTCGCCAGCGCCTACTTCTTTCCGATCATCGGCGGCATCGTGGCCGACGCGTTCCTCGGCAAGTACCTGACGATCCTCCTGCTCTCGCTGGTGTATTGCGTGGGGCACCTCTGCCTGGCGCTGATGGACATCCCGGCCCCGTTCCTGGCCGCCACGATGGAGCCGCGGGGCTGGCTGCTGGCCGGCCTGGCACTGATCGCCGTCGGTTCGGGCGGCATCAAGCCCTGCGTCTCGGCCCACGTGGGGGACCAGTTCGGCCAGTCGAACCGCCACCTCCTGGAGCAGGTGTTCGGCTGGTTCTACTTCGCCATCAACTTCGGCTCCTTCTTCTCCACGCTGCTCACCCCCTGGCTGCTGGAGCGGTATGGCTCCGGCTGGGCGTTCGGCGTTCCGGGAATCCTCATGGCCCTGGCGACACTCGTCTTCTGGCTCGGCCGGCACCGCTTCGTCCACGTGCCGCCGCGTGGGCGGCGCTACTTCGCGGAGACGTTCGGGACCGAGGGCCTGGCGGCGATCGGCAAGCTCCTGCCGCTGTATCTGCTCGTGGCCGTGTTCTGGTCGCTCTACGACCAGACCGGCGGCGCGTGGGTGCAGCAGGCCGAGCGGATGGACCGCCACTTCCTCGGCCAGGAATGGCTCGCCAGCCAGATCCAGGCGATCAACCCGCTGCTCGTGCTGGCCTTCATCCCGCTGTTCGGCACGGTCATCTACCCGGCAGTCGACCGCGTCGTTCGCCTCACGCCGCTGCGGAAGATCCTCGTCGGCTTCGCCCTGGCGACCGTCGCCTTCGCGATCTCGGGCCACGCCCAGGCGCTTGTGGACGCAGAATCGGCCCGGCTGGCGGCCGGCGGACTCGGGCCGGAGGCGGCCCGCTGGCCGAGCGTCGGCTGGCAGCTGCTGGCCTACGTGGTGCTCACGGCGGCCGAGATCCTCGTCTCGATCACCTGCCTGGAGTTCAGCTACACGCAGGCTCCACCGCACATGAAATCGCTGATCATGAGCCTGTATCTGTTGAGCGTGTCGCTCGGCAACCTGTTCACGGCGCTGGTCAACACGCTCACCCAGGACGCCGCCGGCAACTCGACCCTCCAAGGGGCGGCCTACTACCGGTTCTTCACCGCCTGCATGGCGGTGGCGACGGCCCTCCTCGTTCCGGTACTCTGGTGGTACAAACCCCGGGAATACCTCCAGCAGGAAGCCGATGCGCCCCCCGCCGGATGACTCCCCAACACGCACGAGCCCGCCTGTGCACACGCCCCCCCTCCTCTCCCGCCGCTCGTTCCTGGCAGCCACTGCGGCCGTCGCGCCGCTCGCCTGCGGGACGGCCCGGGCCGTCCCGGCCGCCGACGCCGCGCCGGCCAGGCCGCCGCTGTTCAAGATCTCGCTGGCGGAGTGGTCCCTCCACCGCACGCTCCGCGCCGGCAAGCTCGACAACCTCGACTTCCCCAAGACGGCGAAACGGGAGTTCGACATCGCGGCGGTCGAATACGTCAACACGTTCTTCAAAGACAAGGCCAAGGACACCGACTATCTCCGCGAACTGGCGAAGCGGGCGGCCGACGAGGGCGTGACCAACGTGCTCGTGATGTGCGACGGCCTCGGCAGCCTGGGCGACCCCGACGCCAAGGCCCGCACGAAGGCGATCGAGAACCACTTTCCCTGGGTCGAGGCCGCCAAGCGGCTCGGCTGCCACTCGATCCGCGTCAACGCCAAGAGCGACGGCACCTTCGAGGAGCAGCAGAAGCTCGCCGCCGACGGGCTCTCCCGGCTGGCCGAGTTCGCCGGCCAGGTCGCCATGAACGTCATCGTGGAGAACCACGGCGGCCTGTCGAGCAACGGCGCCTGGCTGGCCGGCGTCATGAAGCAGGTGGACCGCCCCAACTGCGGCACGCTGCCCGATTTCGGCAACTTCCACGACTACGACCGCTACCGCGGCCTCGAGGAACTGATGCCCTTCGCCAAGGGCGTGAGCGCCAAGAGCCACGAGTTCGACGCCGCCGGCAATGAGGTCCGCACCGACTACAAGCGGATGCTCTCCCTCGTGCTGGCCGCGGGCTACCACGGCTGGGTGGGCATCGAGTACGAGGGCAGCGCCCTCAGCGAAGCCGAGGGCATCCGGGCCACGAAGAAGCTGCTCGAGCGGGTTCGCGCGGAGCTGGCCTGATCCCGCGCCGGCCGGCACGTCCGCCGGCTCGGCGCACGCCGGCCGTTGACCGTTCGCGGCGATGGCCGTAGAGTTCGGACTCTCCCCTCGACCCGCACTCCGATCCTTCCCGATGTCCCGCCACAACCGCGCCGATGCTTCGGGAGCCGCAGCCACCCGAGCCCCCCGCCCGACGCTCGACCGCCTGATTCGCGTCGGTGAAACCCACGTCGGCCGCGGCGTGTTCGCGCGGCGGGCCCTGAAGACGGGCATCGTGCTGGGGGAGGTCCACGGCGAAATCCTCGCCGATCATCCGGAGGACTCCAGCTACGTCATGGAGCTTCCCAGCGGCCGCCTCCTCGATCCGGCGGCCCCGCTCCGCTTCGTGAATCACAGTTGCGATCCCAACTGCGAACTTTTCTACTGGGAGGGAGACGCGGAGAATCCCCAGGAAGACCGGCTTTGGCTGCAAACGATCCGCCCGATTCCGGCGGGCGCGGAACTTTCGATCGACTACAGCTGGCCGGCCGACGCGGCGATCCCGTGCCGCTGCGGGACATTGAACTGCCGCGGCTGGATCGTGGACCCGGCGGAGCTGCACCTCATGCCGCCGGGCAGCCAGGATCAGCAGGCGGGCGGGTCCTGACGGCCGCGGGCTGGCATCGGGCGGGCTGGCTGGCGGCCACGGTGCTGACCGCCGCCGCCGTGTTCGGCATCTCGCGGCTGCGGATCGATGACGACCTCCGGTCGCTCGTCCGCAACACGAGCGTCGACTTCCGGCTTCTGGACGAGGTGGCCGACCTCTTCGGCGCCCCCGACCGCGACTGCATCGTCCTGGCCGATGCCCGCCACGGCGACATCTTCGCCGCGGAGCCGCTGGCCGAGCTGCGCGGGCTGGTGGCCCGGCTGGAGGCGGTCGCAGGCGTCGAGGAGGTGCGGTCGATCTTCGACGTCCGCCGCCAGGGCGCCGCGGGCGCGTTGCTGCCGGTCGTCCCCCGCTCGGTCGAGCCCCTCGACGCGGCGGCCCGCGCGGCGGCCAAGGCCCGGGCCGCGGACCATCCCCTCGTGGCCGGCCACCTGCTCTCCCGCGACGGCGGCTCGTCGCTCGTGCTCGTGCGGCTCGTGCCGGCGGCCGATCGTCCCCCGCGCCTGCCCCGGGTCGTGGCGGATGTCGAGGCGGCGGTCGCCGCCGCCCGCGCCGAGTCGCCGGCCCTGGCGCTCCAGGTCACCGGCCTGCCCGCCCTGCGGGAGCAGGCCGCTCGGGCCCTCCGGCGCGACATGCTCGTCTTCAACTCCCTGGGGCTGTCCCTGGCCGTCATTCTTTCGGCGGCGGTCGCCCGCAGCCTGCGATCCACCGTCGTCGCCTGCGTGCCGCCGTTCATGGGCGCCGTCTGGGCGTTGGGGCTGCTCGGGCTGTGCGGCATGCCGGTCAACATTCTCACGAGCGTCGTGCCGTCGCTGGCGCTGGTCGTGGGCACCTGTGACGCGATCCACTTCATCGAGGACATGCGCCGCAGCGTCCGCCGCGGCCTGCCCCCGCTGGCCGCGTCACGCGGAGCCGTGCAACGGGTGGGCGTGGCCTGCGGCCTGACGAGCCTCGTCACGGCCATCGGCTTCGCCTCGCTCGCCGCCGCCAAGATCGACGCCGTCCGTGGCTTCGGCATCGCGGCCGCGGTCGGGGCGGTGTCGAGCTTCCTGGCCGTCACGCTGCTGACGCCGCTGCTCGCCTCCACGCGGTTCTGCAGCGGGCTGCGCCTGGGCCGGTCGTCCCGTGCCGCGGGGCGGCTCGCGAACCGGCTCGCCGCCTTCTCGGTGCGGCATGCACGGCCGATCGTGGCGGTGGGCGGCCTGGCGACGGTGCTCCTGGCCTGGGCGGGCTCGGGGCTCGACGCCGACACCAAGGTCGTCGACTCGCTGCCACGCGGTGCCTCCGCGGCCGAGGCCCTGGCCCGCGTCGATGCCGAGTTCGGCGGGGCGCTCGGCGTGGACGTGCTCGTCCGCTGGCCCGACACGATCGACTGGCGGGACGAGTCCGTCACCGCCGCCCTGGCCGGCGTCCACGAGGTGCTCGCCGCGTCTGGCGGCATCGACCGCGCGATCTCACTGGCCACGGTGGCCGGGTCGCTGCCCCCCCGCGCCCGCCGCCGCCTCGATCCCGAACACGTCCGCGACCTCGTCGCTCCCGACTCCCATGCCGCGCTGGTTCGTGGCCGCGTCACCGACCTCGGCTCCCGGGCCCTCGACGGCGTCTACGCTCGCGTCGATGCCGGCCTCGCCGAGCTGGCCCAGGCTCGGCCGGGCTGGCGGTTCGACCTCGCGGGCATGTCGGTCGTGTCGGCCCGCAATATCCGCCAGCTCGTCCGCGACCTCGGCTCCAGCCTGCTGCTGGAGGTGGCGGTGATCGGCGGCATCCTCGCCCTCGCCTTCCGCTCGCCTCTGGCCGGCGTCGTGAGCCTGATCCCCAACGTGTTTCCCCTGGCCGTGATCGGCAGCCTGCTGGTGGCGACGGGACGAGCGCTCGATCCCGCCACCGTGATCGTGTTCAACGTCTGCCTCGGCCTGGCCGTGGACGACACCGTCCACGTGCTCGCGGCGCTGGCCCGCCACCGCCGCGCCGGCCTGTCGATCGCCACGTCCGTCCGCCGGGCGGTGGTGGAGACGGGCAATCCGGTCGTGATCGGCGGCGTCGTGCTCGCCGTCGGCTTCGCGGCGGTGACGGCCAGCAGCGTGCCGTCGCTGGCGAGCTTCGGCATGCTGGCGTGTACGGCGGTCGCCGCGGCCACGCTCGCCGAGCTGGTCCTGCTGCCGGCCCTGCTGGTGGTCACGGACGACCTGGTCCGGCGCTACCGGCCGGTGTTCAAGGACGGCATCTTCGGCCCGGCCTCGCCGCCGTGGCCGGTCATCGGGGCTCCGTCGCGGCCATGACCTCGGCCAGGGTCTCGACGGTGCGGACGATCTGCTCCTCGGTGTGCTCGCAGGTCACGAAGAAGCGGACGCGGGCCGCGGCCTCGCGGACCGCCGGATAGAGAATCGGCCGGGCATTGATGCCGCGGTCGAGGAGCATCTGCGACACGAGCATCGCCCGCGACGAGCTGCCGGTGATCACCGGGATGACCGGCGTGTCGCCGCTCGGGCCGGTGTCGAGGCCGGCGTCGTCGGCCAGCTTCAGGAAAAGTTCCGACCGCTCCCGGAGCCGCGTCACCCGCCACGGCTCCCGCCGCAGCACCCGCACCGCCTCCAGGGCGGCGGCGGCGTTCGGCGGCGAGCAGGCGGTGGAGAACACGAACGCCGGCGTGGTGAAGCCGAGGTAGCGGATGAGGCGGTCGGAGCCGGCCAGGTAGCCCCCCTGGGCGCCCAGCGCCTTGCTGATCGTGCCCATCCACAGGTCGCCCTCCCGGGGATCGACGCCGAAGTGATCGCAGATCCCGCGGCCCTCGGGCCCCATGGTGCCGATCGAGTGGGCCTCGTCCACGTAGAGCAGGGCGTCGTGCCGCCGCTTCACCTCGAGGAACCGCGGCAGGTCGGGGTAGTCGCCGTCCATGCTGTACACGCCCTCGATCGCCACGACCACCCGCCGGTACTGCGGCCGCAGGTCGCGGAGCAGTCCGTCGAGTTGGACATGATCGTTGTGGCGGAACGACCGCTTGCCGGCCTTCGCGGCGCCGGCCCCCTGCATGATGCTGTTGTGGGCGAGCTCGTCGTACAGGATCAGATCGCCCTCGCCGCACAGGTGCTGGAGCACCGAGGCGTTGGTGCCATATCCGCAGGGAAACACGACGGCCCGTTCGGTGCCGATGAAGGCCGCCAGTTCGGCGTCGAGGTCGTCGAGGATCGTGTTGTTGCCCCCCACCATCCGGCTCGCGGAGGCGCTGCAACCGAAGCGGTCGATCGCGTCGCGGGCGGCCCGCTTGACGTCCGGATGGCAGGCCAGGCCGAGGTAATCGAAGCTCGTGTAGGCCACGACGTCGCGGCCGTTGATCCGCGCCTGGCGGCCGTCCACCCGCTCGTTCGCCAGCAGGAACGGGTTGGCCAGACCGGCCGCGGCCAGCCCGGCGAGCCGCTCCTCGAGGGCGCGGCATTCGGGGAACGGGTCGGTGGGATCGGCGTCGGCCACGGCCGCCCGCGGCTTTGCCCGCGGCTCGGCGGCCCGGTCCACGGCGTCAAACATCCGGCGCTCCACGCAGTCGATCAGGTCGTCGCAGGTGCGCACGTCGCGGAGCCACTCCTCGCGAAACCGCATCTGATAGCGGCCTTCGATCCGGACCACGGCGTCGAGAAACCGGGCCGCGTCGATGCCGGCGTCGGCCAGCGCGGCCCCCGGTTCCAGCCGGCTCCGCGACGCCACCGGCCGCGCCCGCTCGAGCTCCTCGATCACGAGCCGCGTGATCGCGAGCCGCGAATGCGCCGGCCGCGCCGCCTTGCCGCCGAGTTCCCTGCCGCTCTGCACGATCGTCATGTCGATTGCTCCCGCGAACGCTCCCTCGTTCGCGAGAGGCCGGGCACACGGGACACTTGCTTCCCGTACGCCGCTCGCGCGAAACCGTTTTCCTGCCGCCACGTCCGCCCGGGCGACTTCCGCACTATACGGAAATCGCCGCCCGCCGACAGGGGGCCGGACTACCGAACTCACCCGCGAACGCGACCCTGCCGACGGCGCCGACTTTGCGGGCGTCAGCCGAGCAGCTTTCGGAGCACGAACGGCAGGATGCCGCCGGCGCGGAACTGGTCGAGCTCCACCGGCGTGTCGATCCGCACCAGGCAATCGATCCGCCGCGCGGTGCCGTCCGGCGCCGTGGCCGTGACGGTCACCGTGGCCCGCGGCGCGAGATTCTCGAAGGGGATGTCGAAGGTCTCTTCACCGGTGAGGCC
>CAZJHQ010000016.1:0-57576 GCA_964545915.1 uncultured Candidatus Kuenenia sp.
TTTCCAGGAGGGAGGGAAGTCACTCAGTGACGGTTGCCAGTCGCGGCCCCCAGGCGTCGCCGCCGCCTGTCGGTCGTTGGCGTTGGCTTGCCTCGGCGCGGTGCTGACGTATGCCGCGGGAACGTGGTTGTATCACGGCTCCAGGCCGCCGGCGGCCGGTGACATGACGGGCCGCGTCTACCACGGCTTTATCGTGGACGGTTTTGCCGGACGGTTCTCGCCCGCCACGCTCCTCGCGATCCTCGGTCGGCATCTGGCCCTCAACCTGTCGGTGCTCGCGGTGCCGCTCCTGCGCGGGCGGGCCGACTACACCAAGGGCAACCGCTTCCTTCATGCCGCCGCATTGGGATCCATGCCCCCGGCCCGGCGGATCGGCAACCTGGCCCTTTCCTTCTTCGCGAAGATCGCCTCCGGCTACTGGAACATCTTCGACCCGACGAATGGCTACACCGCCATCCACGCCGAGGCGCTGTCGCTGCTCGACACCTCCCGGCTGGGGAAGCGGTACTTTTTCGAGACCAGCATGCTGGTCGAGCTGGGCATCGCGGGCGCCGTCGTCCAGGACGTGCCGATGCCCGCTCGCTACGGCGACGAGCAGAGCAGTCTCTCGATCACCAAGACGCTGTGGGAGTTCCCGCCGAAACTCCTGCGGGGCTGGCTGCGGCGGACATGGTCGCAGCACTTCCTGCGCGACTTCACGCCACTGGCTCTGCTCCTTTCCGCCGGCTTGGTGATGGTGACGGCGGGAAGCGCCTGGGGACTGGCGTGGTGGTGGCGGTCGTGGCGCACCGGAATCCCCGCGTCGACGGGCACGGTGATGCTCGCGGTGCTCCCTCTGATCCTCGGCGTGCAGTGCCTGCTGCAGGCCTTGGTGCTCGACCTACAGGCGGTGCCGCGGGCGCCGATTCAGCGGCGTACGCGGCCGCGAGATTCGCACGCGTCTGGAGCGGGCCGGATTCGGCCGGGTGACCTACCACCCCTTCACCACGCAGTGGTGCCTCAACGGCATGTACGTTGGCCACAAGACCCCGGGGGGCGCGGCGGCGCCGGCCCCCATCCCACAGGCCCGCGCCCGGCGACGTGTCGGATGATCACTCCACCGGCCGCTTTCACGGGTTCCAAGGCGTCGATCCGCACTGCCATCCGTGACGTGCTGGCCGAGGCCGATCGGCTCGACGAAGCAACGTTTCCCGCCGTTCCCTGCGTCTGGCTCCGACCTCCCGAAACACCCGATGCCCCGCTCTTCCCCGCGGCGAACCGGGCTTGCGGGAACGCTGCTTTCCCCGTATCCACCCCGCTGTGACAGCGGTGGCTTCTCGATGAACGCCGCCCGGAGGGCGTGCGATGCTCGGTCGAAGGTTGTTGCGGCGGTATTTCAACCGCCGCTGGTACGTGTCGCGGTATGGCCAAAAGTGGCAGGTCCGCGTGTGGCCTCGGTGGTACCACCGCCGCCGGGGCTGGAAGAAGGGCTACAGCCCCCATCCCCTCTTCGATTCGGCCTGGTATCTCGCCGAGCATCCCGAAGTCGCCCATGCCCGGATCGATCCTCTCTCGCACTACGTCGAGCATGGCTGGCGGGAGGGATGCTCCCCGCACCCGCTCTTCGACACGAGCTGGTATCTGGCGCAGAACCCCGACGTCGCGGCCGCCGGAGTCGAGCCGCTGCGGCACTACCTCGAATACGGCTGGAAGGAGGGCCGCGCACCGCATCCGGCCTTCGACCCGGCCTGGTATCTCGCCAGCCACCCTGACGTCGCGGCTTCCGGCCGAGAGCCGCTGACGCACTATCTCGAACATGGCTGGAAAGAGGGCCGCCAGCCTCATCCGCTCTTCGATGGCGAGTGGTATGGCCGTCATCTGTCCGCAGCCGTCGCGGAAGCCGGCGATCCGCTCACGCACTACCTCACCGTCGGCTGGCGGGAGGGCCGCGAGCCCACCTGGCGGTTCTCGGTTTCCGCCTACGCCGGGAGCCTCGCCGAACCCCTGCCGAAGAGCGTCCATCCTTTCGTGCACTTCCTGGTCACGAAATACGTTGCCGTGGCCGGCGACCCCGCCGCCGTCGAGAGACTTCTGGAACGCTACGGGGCGGGCCCCGACACCGCGCTCGCCGGCTCGATTCCCGTCGCAGCCGACCGCCACCCCGGCGACGTGCGGGCGATCGCGATGTACCTGCCCCAGTTCCACCGCGTGCCGGAGAACGACCACTGGTGGGGCGAGGGCTTCACCGAATGGACGAACGTCCGTCGCGCAAGGCCCATGTATCCCGGACACGAGCAGCCGCACGTGCCTCACGACGACGTCGGCTACTACGACCTCGACGATCCCACGGTGCTCGAGCGGCAGGCCGCCCTCGCGGCCCGCTACGGGATCCACGGTTTCTGCTACTACTATTACTGGTTCGACGGCCGCAGGATCCTGGAGAAGCCGATCGAGCGGATGCTGCGCAGCGGAAAGCCCGACTTCCCGTTCTGCTTCTGCTGGGCCAACGAGAACTGGACGCGGACGTGGGACGGCCGCGACCGGGAGGTGCTCCTCGAGCAACGGCACTCGCCCGATAGCGACGAGCGGTTCCTCCGCGACATCCTCCCCGCGCTTCGCGACCCGCGCTACATCCGCATCGAAGGGAAGCCGCTGTTGGCCGTCTACCGGCCAGCGCTTCTCGCCGACGCCGCGGCCGCCGCCTCGCGATGGCGGGAGATGGCGAAGCGGGAGGGGCTCGAAGGGCTCCACCTCGCCGCCGTGCAGAGCTTCGACCGGGCCGACCCCCGGGGCTTCGGCTTCGACTCGGCGATCCAGTTTCCGCCGCTCTTCATTCCCGCAGCCGATCTCGCGGCCGGACAGGATTTCCAGGCCGAGCCCGGCTTTCGCGGCCAAGTCCGCGACTACCGCGATGCGGTGCGGCATTCGCTCGTGCAGCCTCGACAGCGGTATCCGCTCTTTCGCGGCGTGATGCCCAGTTGGGACAACACCGCGCGGCGGATGGAGCGGGCGACCTCGTGGGTGAACGCGACGCCCGAGCGGTACGGCGACTGGCTGCGGGCGGCGGTCGCGCAGACGCAAGCCGAGCACCCCGACGGACGACAGTTCCTCTTCATCAACGCCTGGAACGAGTGGGCCGAGGGGGCCCACCTCGAGCCCGACACGCGGCACGGCTACCGCTATCTCGAGGAGACGCTCGCGGCGCTCAAGACGGCACAGGGTGGGGAGGCGGGCGGTCCGATCGAGATGAGCTCGGCCCGTCACCCCGACGTCGTCCGCGGGCGGCATGCCCGGCTCGAGGCGATTCTCGGCGGTCCGCTGCCGAAGCGGCCGCGGGACGCGGTCGCCGGGCACGTCGCCCTCGTCGCGCAGCTCGCGGCCGCGGGCCATGAGATTTCCATAGACGATGGGGGTATCCGCTGCCGGATCGGCGACGAGTCGCTCCCCCTCGAAAGTCCCGAGAGCCTGGCCCAGGCGCACGACGTCGCCTTCGGGAACGGCAGCGGACGGCCCTTCGCCTTCGTGCTCCTCCAGTTCGGCCGGCCGGAAGTGACGGCCCGGTGCGTCGAGTCGATCCGGCGGCTCGACGCCTGCGGCCGCGAGGTGCACGTCGTGATCGTCGACAACGCGTCGTCCCCCGAGGCGGTCGCGGAGACGCGTCGCCTGTTCGCCGGCATGCCGCAGGTGACGCTGCTTTGCAACGCGGAGAACACGGGCTTCGCCCGGGGCAACAACCTCGGCTACCGCCATGCCCGCGAGGTGCTCGGGGCCGACTTCATCGCCGTCGTGAACAACGACACGGTCTTCGAGGACGCCGCGTTCATCGGCAAATGCCTCTCGATCTTCGCCCGGCAGGCCTACTCGGTGCTCGGCCCCGACATCGTCACGCCCGACGGCCGCCACGAGAATCCCTGGAACGACTGCGTCCACGCCCGGCAGGAGTGGCGGGCCCTCGAGGCGCTCTTCGAGCGGCAGCGGGAGACGTGGCGGGCGACCGGCAAGGCGGAGTTTCGCCGGATCGGAAGGCGGTCTCCCGACGCGCGGAGCATCGTCGATCCCGTGCTCCAGGGGGCCGCCTACGTCTTCTCGCCGGTGTTCACCCGGGAGAAGGAGGGGCCGTTCGACGAGCGGACGTTTCTCTACGGCGAGGAGTTCCTGCTCGCGGTCGATTGCCTTCTCTCCGGCCACCCGACGCTCTACTCGAGCGCACTCGCGATCCGGCACGAAGAGGGCGTCTCGACCGCGTCGCTGCCCGACGCCCGCAAGATCGCCCGCGGCTACGACGGCGCGATCGACGCGATCCGGCTCGCACGCGGCCGTCTCGACCGGCACGCCGCGGCCGCCTGGGGGGTCTGCTTGCAGCCGGAATCGCCCGAGATCGCGGCCGCCACCGGCGATGGCCGCCGGCACGTGCTCGTCGATCTCCTCTTCTGCCAGCCCGGGTTTCACGGCGGCGGCGAGTACGGCAAGGCCGTCTTCCGCGAGGTGGTCGATTCGGCCGCCCGTCGCGGCGACGTGCAGGTCTGGGCCGCGATCGATCCGTCGCTGTTCATCGACGAGTGGGTCTGGGAGACCTGCCGCCGCCACGGCGTGAACCTCGTGGCGGTGAAGTCGTTCGACGACATCGTGTCGCTCGTCGACTCCGAGCGTTTCGACGCCTTCTTCGCCCCCGCGATCGTCGTCTACACCGGCTACGAATACATGAAGCGGATCGGCGGGCCGCTGAAGTTCGCTCCGGGACGCACGCGGGTGGTTGGCACGCTCCTCGACGTCCGCGATCTCGAACTCGCGGAGGATTGGACGCGGATCGCGACGGCCCGCCGGAAGGCGGGATGTGGCCGCGAGGCGGCGCTCGCGGCGGCCGCTTGGCAGGCGGAGGCGATGCTTCAGGCCCGCCATGCGGAGACGCTGCGGGGGATGTACCGCGGGATCTGCGCGAGCCCCGCCCTCCACGAGCTCGTGACGATCTCGGAGTATGCGGCCCGCAGCATCCGCGCGCGGCTCGGCACGACGCGGCCGATCCACGTGCTCTACCCGCCCGAGAAGGAACGCCCGGAGCCCGAGAGTTTCTCCTGGCCCGGGATCGATCTGGCCGCGGACCCCTTCGCCATCGTCCTCAACGCCGGCCGCGAGGAGAAAAACGCGGCGTCGGTCGTCGCCGCCTTCGACCGGCTGTTCTCGGATCCCGCGTTCGCCGCGGCGCACCCGCTGCTGAAGATCGTGCTCACGGGCATCCGTGGCCTCGATGAAGTCGGGGGCGCGAAGCCCGTGCATCGCGAAAAGTTCCTGACGATGCCCCACCTCTCCGCACCGCGGCTCGAGTGGCTCTTGGCGCGGGCCCGGTTCCTCGCCTACCCCTCGTTCAACGAGGGCTTCGGCTACCCGCCGCTGGAGGCGATGACGCACGGCACGCCGAGCCTGGTCGGCGCCAACACGTCGGTGCCCGAGGTCTGCGGCGCCGCCGCCGTGGCCTGCGATCCGTTCGACCTCGACTCGGTCGTGGCCGGGATCCGCACGATCCTCGACGCCCCGCCGTCGGCAGGCGACCTGCGAACGCACCGCGCCGCGACCGCGGCGCGGCAGCGGGCCGACATGCGGACGCTCGTCGAACTGATCTGCGGCAGGGGCTCGTCGGCAGTATCGCCCTGCGCGGCCCGCCGAACCGCCCCTCACACGAGGGCCGCATGATGCTCGATCTTGTTGCGGACCAACTCGCCGCGGCCGATCGACGGCTCTCCGAAGACGCTTGCCTGCCGCTTTCCGAGGCGATGCGGCGGATTCCGCTCGAGGTATTCGCCGAGCTCTGCCTCTCGGTTCCGGACAACCTCCAGGCGATCCGCGCCCGGCTGCCGACGATGGCGTCCGACGAGGTGCAGCGGAACTGGACGGGCAACTGCGGGCAGGCCCTCATGAACCAGTCGGTCGCATTCGTGCGGACGATGTTCTCGATGCATGGCGGTCGAGGCGGAAAGGAGACTCCCGCCCGCCGGATCCTCGACTTCGGATGTGGCTGGGGAAGGCTGCTTCGGCTGCTCCTCAAGTACGTGCCCGCCGACAGGCTCCATGGCGTCGATCCCTGGCACCGGTCGATCGACCTCTGCCGCGCGCACGGGATCCCGTGCCGTCTGGCACTGAGCGACTACGTGCCGCGTTCGCTGCCGTTCGACGGACCTTTCGACCTCGTCTACGCCTTCAGCGTGTTCACGCACCTGAGCGAATCGACGGCCCGCACCGCGCTTGCCACGATCCGCGGTTCGATCGCCGCGGATGGCCTGCTCTGCATCACGATCCGCCCGGTCGAATACTGGCACCACCATGGGCCGAACGGGGAAGCCGACTGCATCGCGAGGCACCGAGATCGCGGCTTCGCCTTCCTGCCCCACGCGAACCGGGAGCCGATCGAGGGGGAGATCACCTACGGCGACACCTCGATGACGCTTGACCATCTCGCCACGCTTGCGGAGGGCTGGACGATCGCGGAGGTCGAATGGAACCCGTGCGACCCGCTGCAGGTCGTGGTCGCGCTCGTCCCCTCGTGAGCGTCGCATGATGGCCTCGATCCACCAGATCTATTTCGACGACTCACAGCGGCGGGCGATCGACCCGGCGTTCATTCCCTACGACAATCGGGCAAACCCCGATCCCGTCTGGCGGGAGTATCACGTCTTCCGCACGGAGTATCTCGCCGGCAACGTTCACGATGGGGAGGTCACGGGCTACCTGTCGTGGAAGTTCGGCATGAAGACCCGGGTCCGCGGCCGCGCCTTTCTCGACTTCATCAACCGCCATCCCGGCCGGGATGTCTGGTTCCTGAATCCGCACGGCATCGAGCCGCTGCAATTCCGGAACGTCTGGCTCCAGGGAGAGCACCACCACCCCGGCATCCTCCGCCTCGCCCGCCGCGTCTTCCGGCGGCTCGGCATCGACTGCGATCCGGAGTCGCTCGAGCAGCCGGCAAGCCAGGTGCTGTACTGCAACTACTGGGCGGGCACCCGCCGGTTCTGGGACGCCTACATCGCGTTCTGCGAGCCGGTCCGCGACTGCCTGCTGAACGGCCTCGACGACGACGACCGCCGGCTGCTGCAATCGCGGGCCGACCGCTCGATCGACGCCTGCTACATCCCGTTCATCATGGAGCGTCTCTTCAGCACGCTGCTGGCGGTTCGCCGGGATCTCTCGTTCGCCGGCTGGGACGGCGAAGGGGCCCGGCGGCCGCGGCGAAGTTGGCTCGGCTGGCGGAGGGCGTCGTGAGCCGTCGATCGATCACCACGGCGGCGGGCATCCTCGGGGCGGCAGTCGTGCTCTTCTGGGTCGGCTCGTTCGGCGTGAACGTGCCGATCGCCGACGACTGGGACCATGTGAAGACGAGCGTCCGCTGGCACGACCACGGCAGCGACGCAAAGTCGCTCTTCGCTCCGCACAACGAGCACTGCCTCGCGATCCCGAGGCTCCTCAACCATGCCGCCCTCGTGGCCACGGGCGGCAACTACCGCATGGTGCTCTTCCTGAATGCGGCGATCGGGCTCGGGACGCTCGCGGCCGTGCTCGCGTTTGCAAGCCGCTGGCCGCTCACGCAGGCGGCCTTCGCTGCCCTCGCCGCCGGCATCACGGCCCTCATGTCGGGCTGGTGCCAGTGGCAGAACTGGATCTGGGCGTTCCAGACGCCCTGGTTCCTCCTGCCGCTCATCCTCATCGCGGCGGCGGTCGCAGTCGCGCGGGTCGGGTCCGTCCGGCTGGCGGTCGCGGCGACGGCGGTGGCCGCGATGCTCGGCCCCTTGTGCATGGCCAACGGCCTCTTCGTGGGCTGGGCTCTCCTGCCGGCGGTCGCCTTGCGGCTGGCCGATGAGCCGCAACGCGGCCGGTGGCGTCCGCTGGCGATCACGGTCGCGGTCGTCGTCGCGGCGACCGCCTTCGGCCTCTCGATCGTGGCGCGATCCCGCGGGCCGAACCTGGGCGGGCCCGCGGCGGTGCTCGCTTCCCCGCTCGAGGCGATGCGGCTGTTTCTCGCCGTGCTCGGCAGCCCGCTCGACCCGCGCGGGGCGTTCCATGGCGAAAAGACCCTCTCCACGGTCGCCGGCGGTCTCTCGCTCGCCCTCGGGATCGTATCGGCGATCGCCGGCCTTCGGGCATCCTGGAAACGTTCGCCGCGGGACCTCGGGCCGGGCTTTTCGCTCATGACCTACGGCCTGGCGAGCGTGGCCGTCGTCGTCGTGGGCCGGCTTTCACTGCTCGCCAGTGAACCGGTCGAGAGCCGCTACCACACGTTCGCGATCGCATGGCACGTCGGGGTGCTGCTCACCTGTGGCTGGCTCGCGGCGGAACAGCTCGGCAGGGCAGGACGGTTCTGGAAAATCCTCCTCGCGGCCGCGTCGATCGCCTGCGTGGGGGCCACGCTCGTCGGCATGACGCTCTTCCTCCGCCACGGCGACAACATGCGACGGTCGCTCGAGGAACATCAGGCGATCTACCGCAACGCACGGGATCCCGGCGGCCGTGAGAAGCTCGAGGGGATCGCGAGGCACTACGGCGCCGACGGCATCCTCGAACGGCTCGACGGCATGCGCCGCGCCGGCATTCTCCACGCCGACTATGCCCCGGCCGCGCCGACGGAATGAGCTGGAGCGATGGCATCAACCTGGCAGTCGATCGCTGCGGATGCGCTCGGATCGCACGGCCTCGGCTCCGTGCGGTCGGAATGGTCGCAACGCTTCGAGATCGTCGCTTGGATCGACGGCTTCGCCGACCTGCAGACGCTTGTCGTCGTGCGGAAGTGATCGCCGACTTGTGCTGCACGTCTGGCGTGCTGGTTCGGGGCTCACGACCCGAGGCCGAGACGCTCCTGGCGGTAGCCGCCGCTCTGCACCCGCTCGATCCACGGGGTGTTGTCGAGGTACCAGCGGACGGTCCGCTCGATGCCGGTGTCGAACGTCTCCCGCGGGCTCCAGCCGAGTTCGCGATGGATCTTCGAGAAGTCGATCGCGTAGCGGCGGTCGTGGCCCGGCCGGTCCTTGACGAACGTGACGAGCGACTCGCAGGGGGCGTGCGCGAGGCCGGGCCGCAACGCATCGACCGTGCGGCAGATCGTCCGCACGACGTCGAGGTTCTTCCGCTCGCAGCCGCCGCCGATGTTGTAGACCTCGCCCAGGCGGCCGCGGGCGAGCACCTCGCGGATCGCCCGGCAATGGTCGGCGACGAAGAGCCAATCGCGGACCTGACCGCCGTCGCCGTAGACCGGCAGCGGCTTCCCCGCGAGACAGTTGAGGATCATGAGCGGGATGAGCTTCTCGGGAAACTGGAACGGCCCGTAGTTGTTGGAGCAGTTGGTCGTGAGCGTCGGCAGGCCATACGTGTGCCGGTAGGCACGGACGAAGTGGTCGCTCGAGGCCTTCGACGCCGAGTAGGGGCTGTTGGGGGAGTAGGCGGTCGACTCGGTGAACGCGCCGTCGGGGCCGAGCGAGCCGTAGACCTCGTCGGTCGAGACGTGAAGGAACCGGAACGACCGCCGCTCGTCCTCAGGCAGCGCCGCCCAGTAGTGCTTCGCGGCGTCGAGGAGGCGGAAGGTGCCGACCACGTTCGTCTCGACGAACGCTCCCGGCCCGTCGATCGACCGGTCGACATGGCTCTCGGCGGCGAAGTTCACGATCGCGCGGGGACGGTGCGTCTCGAGGAGCGACCGCACGGCCGCCGAGTCGCCGATGTCCCCCTTCACGAAGAGGTGCCGAGGGTCCGATGCGATCGAGGCGAGCGAGTCGAGGTTGCCCGCGTAGGTGAGCTTGTCGAGGTTCACGACCGCCGAGCCCTCCTCGGCGATCCACTGCCTGACAAACTCACCCCCGATGAAGCCGGCGCCGCCGGTGACGAGAATCGGATGCATGGAGTTCATGATGCCAGAGGTTGTCCGCGGTCGCGACGACCGGTGCAAGGGGCGATCGGCGTGACGCCGTCGAGCGGAGCCGTCAGGCCGCCTTCCCAGTGGGTTCGGCGGGCCCGGGGCCTCCAGCGACTCCGCGGTCTTCAAAACGCCGGATTTGCGGTCGCCGACTGCGGTTGCGGCGAGGTTTCACCGCCTGCTACAAATCCGCCCCCCCAATCTGACCGGGTGAAGGGACCTCCATGCAGCGAACGATCCTCGTCACGGGCTCCTCGGGACTCATCGGCAGCGAGGTGGCCCGCCATTTCGACTCGCTCGGCTGGCGGGTCCACGGCGTCGACAACAACCAGCGGGCGGCCTTCTTCGGCCCCGCCGGCGACACGCGGTGGAACCAGGAGCGGCTCGTCTCGTCGCTGCGGGCGTTCACCCACCACGAGCTCGACATCCGCCATCGCAAGGGGGTTCTCGGACTGCTCGCCACGCTCAAGCCCTCGGCGATCGTGCATGCCGCCGCGCAGCCATCGCACGACCGTGCCGCGGCGATCCCCTTCGACGACTTCGACACGAACGCCGTCGGCACCCACAACCTGCTCGAGGCGGCGCGGCGTGCCGTGCCCGAGTCGCCGTTCGTGCACATGAGCACCAATAAGGTCTACGGCGACGCGCCCAACGAGATTGCGCGGACCGAGCGTGCCACCCGCTGGGACTACGCCGATCCTGACTACGCCCACGGCATCCCCGAGACCTTCCGGATAGACGCGAGCAAGCACTCGCTCTTCGGCGCCTCGAAGGTGGCGGCCGACGTCATGGTGCAGGAGTACGGCCGCTACTTCGACATGCCCACATGCTGCCTGCGGGGAGGGTGCCTCACCGGTCCGGCCCACTCGGGCGTGGAGCTGCACGGATTCCTGAGTTACCTCGCGCGGTGCAATCTCGAGGGACGCGAGTACCGCGTCTACGGCTACAAGTGCAAGCAGGTCCGCGACAACATCCACGCCCGCGACGTGGCCGCCTTCATCGCCCGGTTCATCGACGAGCCACGGCCGGCGGCCGTCTACAACATCGGCGGAGGCAAGGCGAACAGCTGCTCGATTCTCGAGGCCTTCTCGATGGTCGAGGCCCGCACCGGTCGGCCGATGCGGTGGAGCTACGAGGAGAAGGCCCGCGAGGGGGACCACGTCTGCTACTACAGCGACTTGCGTCGCATGAAGCGGGACTATCCCGGCTGGCAGCCGACGATCTCGCTCGCTGAGACGTTCGACCAGATCGTCGACGCCTGGATGCGGCGGAGCCCGGCGACGGTGGCTCCCAGGCTCAAGAAGGTGGCCTGATGCGGTGCGTCGTCACCGGCGGCCTGGGGTTCGTCGGCAGCGAGATCTGTCGCGGCCTCGTCGACCTGTTCGACGGCATCGAGGTCGTGGCCTTCGACAATCTTCGCCGGAGTGGCTCGGAAGGAAACCGCGATCCGCTGCGTCGGCTCGGCGTGGCCGTCGTCCACGGCGACGTCCGCTTGCAGTCCGACGTCGATTCGCTCGGCGAGTTCGACTGGCTCGTCGATGCGGCGGCCGAGCCGAGCGTGCTCGCGGGTACGGCCGCGGCCGCGGGCCGGGGCGTCTCTTCCCGCCAGTTGGTCGAGCACAACCTGCTCGGCACGGTCAACCTGCTCGAGGCGGCCTCGAGGTGTGGCGCGGGTTTGGTGATGATCAGCACGAGCCGCGTCTACTCGATCGCGGGCCTTTCGGCGGTCCCGCTCGACGACTCGGGCGACGCCTTCCGGCTCGATCCCGCCATGGCATGTCCGGCCGGGGTCGGGCCGGGAGGTATCGGCGAGACCTTTTCGACCGCCGGTCCCGTGTCGCTCTATGGGGCGACGAAGCTCGCCTCGGAAGCCCTCGCGATCGATTACGCCGCGCGGTCCGGCACACCGCTCTTCGTCGATCGCTGCGGCGTGATGGCGGGCGCGGGACAGTTCGGCCGGGCCGACCAGGGGATCTTCTCCTGGTGGATCCATTCCTGGGCCGCCCGGCGGCCGCTCTCCTACCTCGGGTTCGGCGGTCGGGGCCTCCAGGTCCGCGACTGCCTCCATCCTTCCGATCTCGCCCGGCTGGTCGTCTCACAGATTCGTTCCCCGTCGCAGGGCCCGGCCGTGCTGAACGTCTCCGGCGGCCAGACATCGGCGACGTCGCTGTTGCAGCTCTCGAGCTGGTGCGAAGACCGCTTCGGTCCGCACGCGGTCTCCGCCTCCACCGAGACTCGCCCCTACGACGTTCCCTGGATCGTGCTCGACCATGCCGCGGCGTCCGCCGCCCACGACTGGCGGCCGGAGCGGGCCGCGGAAAGCATCTTCGAGGAGATCGCAAACCATGCCGAAACCCATGCGGACTGGCTCGACAAAGTCGCGGCCTGACGACGCCCCGCAGCTCGTCTTTCCGCCGGCCCGCCAACTGCGGAGGCTCGCCGTCGTGATCCCGGCCCGCGACGAGGCCGGCTGCATCGCCTCCACCGTGGAGCACCTCCACCTGGAGCTGCGGCTTCACGGGATCGACCATGAGATCATCGTCGTGGACGACGGCAGCGGCGACGGCACGCCCGACATCCTGCGGGAGGTCGCCGCGCGAATTCCGAATCTTGTCGGGCTGCGGAACGACGGCCCCCACGGCTTCGGGCGGGCCGTGCAGTGCGGGCTGAACGCCATGACGGCCGATGCCGTCGTCGTCATGATGGCCGACGAGAGCGACGACTGTCGCGACGTGGTGCGGTACTGGCGGCTTTTGCAGCAGGGCAACGACTGCGTCTTTGGCAGCCGGTTCGTCCGCGGCGGCGGCGTGATCGACTACCCGCGGATCAAGTACATGCTCAACCGGATGGCGAACCTCTTCATCCGGATCGTCTTCGGCATCGGCCTCAACGACACGACCAATGCCTTCAAGGCCTACCGGCGGGAGGTGATCGAGGGCTGCCGTCCGTTCCTCTCGCCCCACTTCAACCTCACGGTCGAGCTGCCGCTGAAGGCGATCGTGCGGGGCTACTCATGGACCACGATGCCGATCACCTGGCGAAACCGGAAGACCGGCATCGCGAAGCTGAAGATCGGCGAGATGGGAAGCCGTTACTTCTTCATCGTCGCCTACGTCTGGCTCGAGAAGTACTTCAGCCGCGGCGACTACTTCCGGCAGGCCGAGCCGGCCGGAGGCGAGGGATCGACCGCGAAGGCCGCGTAATCATCACGGCCGAACTGTGTCACGCGGCCGCGGCGAGCGAATCGATCCTGCGGTTGAGCTGGAGGAGCCTCTGCTCGATCGCCTTCGACTCCTGGCGATCCGCCAGGACCGCGAGCATCTCCGGTAGCACGGTGCCTGTCCCCAGCGTCGGCCGATCGGATGATCGCGGCCACGTCCGACTCCCGGGAGCCGTCGTCCACGACGACGATCTCCATCTGCTCGGGGCCGGGGTCCTGCGCGAGCACCGAGCGGATCGCCTGCGCCAGCCGCATGTCCGGTTCGTGGGTCGGCAGCATCACCGAGAACAACCCGCCGCTTCGATCACCCCAGGGGGATGCTCCGGATCCGAACGGCCATGCCCGCCGGCGACCGGGCTCGAGGGGGGTACCGATTCAGCCGCGGCCGCGAAAGGCTGCCCGAGGAGGGATCGGCCCCGAACGCCGCGGGACGGGTTAAGGGCTCGGATTTCCGCCTCCGTCGGCTGTTCCGTTGACCGCGCATTCGCCCCATCTTTCCGCATCTTCCGCTCGGTGGGATGGCGCCGGGGCGAGCGGGCCGCGCCGGGTGCCGTTGTCACGCGGACCGCCGCTGGGCTATCTCACCCTCGCATGAGACTGTTTCCACGTCGTGACCATCCTTCCCGTCGCCTGCTCCGCGCCCTTTCGCGGAGGGTGTTCGGGTCACGGCCCTGGCGATCGATCGGCGATCCTGGGCGGCGCCGGATCGTGTTCGTCTCGGGTGAGCCGAAGACCGCGGGCCACATCTACCGCGTCGAGCGGATGGCGAGGTCGGCTACGGAGGCCGGGTATGCGGCCGACATCGTGGCCGTGAACGACCTCGATCCGGTCCTGTGGCGTGATCGTGAGGTCGCTCCGGCGATCGTCGTCTTCTGGAGGGTGAGGCATCGGCCGATGGTCGAGCGGGCGATCACCGCCTGGCGGGCGGCCGGCGCGAGGATCCTCTTCGACGTCGACGATCTGATGGTCGATCCGGCCGTCGCCCGCACCGACGTGATCGATGCGATCCGTTCGCTGGGGCTGAAGACAGCCGCTGTCGCCGACCTCTACGCGGGGATCCGCCGGACGATGCTGCTGGCCGACGCATGCCTCGCGCCGACGGCGACTCTTGCGGCCGCGCTCGCCGCGGAGGGCCGGCCGTCGATGGTCGTCGAGAACGGGTTCGACGAACAGACCTACCGGGCGAGTCGCGAGGCCGTGCTCCACCGCCCGTCACCGCCCGACGGGCTCGTTCGGATCGGCTACGCGGCCGGCTCGCGGACGCACCAGCGGGACTTTGCCGTGGCGGCGCCGGCGGTCGCGGCGGCGTTGCGGGACCACCCGCAGGCCCGGCTCGTGCTCTTTCGTGAAGCCGGCCGCGGCGGCGATCTCGTCGATCTCGCGGAGTTTCCCGACATGGCGGGGCTCGCCGACCGGGTCGAGTGGCGGCGGCTGGTGCCGCTCGCGAAGCTGCCGGACGAGCTGGCACGGTTCGACGTCAACATCGCGCCACTCGAGCTGGGCAATGCCTTCTGCGAGGCGAAGAGCGAACTGAAGTATTTCGAGGCGGCGCTCGTCGGCGTGCCGACGGTCGCTTCGCCGACGGAGCCTTTCCGCACGGCGATCCGCCACGGCGAGACCGGGTTCCTCGCCACCGACTCCGCCGCGTGGCGGGACGCGATCGGCCGCCTCGTCGGCGACGCCGTGCTTCGCGCTCGGATCGGCCAGGCCGCGGTCCACGACGTCCTTCACCGTTACGGCCCCGCGGGGAGGCGGGAGAAGATCACGGCCGTGTTCGGCGCGGTGCTCGGCGAGAAGCCGCCGCAGCAGGTCGAGTCGCTTCCGCCGCCGGCGATCGGAAGCCGCGCCGCATCGCTGCCGGTGGTGCCCGAGCACGACGTCGTTCTGCGGACCGGCGGCAGGCGGATCGCCGACGTCGCCGTCGTCGTGCCGCTCCACAACTACGCCGCCGTCGTGGCCGAGGCGCTCGACAGCGTCGCGGCCCAGACGCTCGAGAGCCTCGAACTCGTCGTCGTGGACGATCGCTCCACGGACGGGTCGCTCGCGGTCGCGCAGGAGTGGATGTCGCGGCATGTCTCGCGATTCGTCTCCGTGACGCTCGTCCGCAATCGGGCCAACGAGGGAGTCGCCCTCGCCCGCAATGCCGCGATCGCGATCGCCGACGCGCCGCTCGTCTTCCCGCTCGACGCCGACAACGCGGTCGAGCCCGACTGCCTGCGACTGCTCGCGGAGCGGCTCGCATCGTCGACCGCTTCCGCCGCGCACCCCACGCTGCACCACTTCGGCGATCGTGTGAAGCGCCGGCCCGCGAAGGCCTGGTCGCCCGAGCGGCTCGCGCGGGGCAACTACATCGACGCGATGGCGGTCCTGCGCAAGAGCGCGTGGGCGGCCGTGGGCGGCTACCACAAGGGGGCGTTCACCGGTTGGGAGGACTACGATCTCTGGTGCCGGTTCGTGGAGCGTGGCCTGTGGAGCGAGGCGGTGCCCGGGGCGGTGGCCCGCTACCGGGTCCACGCCGGCTCGATGCTCAAGCGCGACACCGCGGCCGCCATGGAGCGGGTCGTGGCCGCGATCCGTGCCGAGCACCCCTGGCTCACGGTGCGGGCCTCCTGATTTCTTCGGCCCTGGGAAAGCGTCACGCCGCACTTGCTCGAGCAGCGCGACGCTGCTACAAATAATAAGACATAGAATGTCCGCCGGCGTGGGCCTGCCGTTCGCCGCGCACAATGTCTGCTGGCGACGGCCACATCAACGGGGTCGTCAGCAACAATCGGGACGTCGCGTCGTTCCTCTGCGTTCGTGGCAGGGCAAGGGAGGACCAAGCGATGCTTGCGAGCCGTGCGTCACGCCAGGGCCGGCGGTTCTCCATGGCGTCGTGCTTGCCGATCCCCCTCATCGCCGTCTTGCTCGCCACGCTCGCGGCTGCCGCGCCCCCCGTGGTGAATTCGGAACCGCTGCCTCCGGAAGAGCAGCGGGCGCAGTTCAAGCTCCCGCCGGGCTTCGACATCCAGCTCGTCGCCGCGGAGCCGCAGATCCAGAAGCCGATGAACATGGCCTTCGACGCCCGGGGCCGACTCTGGGTGACGCACTCGGTGGAATACCCGTTCGCGGCGGCCGCCGACAAGAAGCCCCGGGACGGGCTGACGATCCTCGAGGACTTCGGCCCAGACGGCCGCGCCCGGAAGGCGACGCTCTTCGCCGACGAGCTCAACATCCCGATCGGGGTCCTGCCGTTGCCGCGGCCGCCGGGGGGAAAGACCGCGGCGATCGTCTGGTCGATTCCGCACATCTGGAAACTGACCGACACGGATGACGACGGCAAGGCCGACCTGCGCGAGGTCCTCTACGGGCCATTCGGGTTCGGCGACACGCATGGCAACCAAAATGCGTTTCGCCTCGACGCCGATGGCTGGGTGTATTCGAACCACGGCTTTGCCAACCGGTCGGAGGTGAAACTCCGCGGCGAGGGGGCCGTCGTCATGCGGTTGCACTCGGGTAACACCCACCGCTTCCGGCCCGATGGCACGGCCATCGAGCAGGTCACCTGGGGGCAGACGAATCCATTCGGCATGGCCTTCGACGCACTCGGCAACCGGTTCAACGCCGACTGTCACAGCCGGCCCCTGACGATGCTGCTGGCGGGGGCTCGGTACGCGGGCATCGGGGCGAGCGCGGGGGAACTCGGCTTCGCCCCCAACATGACGGACGATGGCCACGGCTCGACCGGGATCGGGGCGGTGGCGATCAGCGACACGGACCGTTTTCCCGCCGCCTACCGCGATCAGGCGTTCGTCGGCAACGTGGTTACGTGCCGGGTGCACGCCGACGCGATCGCCTGGCGGGGCTCGTCGCCGTGGGTGGACAAGGCGACCGATTTCCTGACCTGCGACGACCTCTGGTTTCGTCCCTCGGACCTGCAGCTCGGCCCGGATGGCGGGCTGTATGTCGCCGACTTCTACAACTGCATCATCGGCCACTACGAGGTGGACCTGAAGCACCCGCGCCGCGACCGGGAACGCGGCCGGATCTGGCGGGTGGTGTGGAAGGGGGAGCCCGGGGAGACGCCGGTCGATCCGGCCGTGCCCATGGACCTGACGAAGCTCGACTCGGTCGCCCTGACAGCTCGGCTGGGAGATCCGAACGAGACGGTCCGCCGGCTGGCGATGGAAGAACTCGTGGAGCGGGGACGTGGCGACGCGGCGGTCGTGGACCTGCTCCGCCGCACGTCGCCGTCGGAACACCACCGGGCCCGGGCGGTACGGGCCCTGGCCCTCCTCGGCCGGCTCGATGCGGCGACGATCACGGCGGCACTCGCGGACGGCTCACGGCTCGTCCGCGTGCATGCGGTGAAGGCGGTCGCCGCCCTGCCGGGCTGGGACGAGTCGCGGGCCGAACTCGTCCGCGGCCGGCTTGCCGACCCCGATCCGTTCGTGCGGCGGGCGGCCGTTGAGGCGATCGCGGCCCATCCGTCGATCCGTTCGCTCCCGCCCTTGCTTCGCTGCCTGGCGGAAACCCCGCCCGAAGACACGCAGCTCATCCACGCCTTGCGGATCGCGGTCCGCAGCCAGATCGTGGCGGCGAAACCGGAGGAACTGGCGGCGGTCGACATCGAGACGTTGGGCACCGAAGCGCGGCTGCTCGCCGAACTGGCGGCGACGGTCAAGACTCCGGCAGCGGCCTGGCTCGCGTGGCAAAGCCGCCGCAGCCTGCCGGTGAAGGCGTGGATGACGCCGCTGCAGGCCGTGGCCGAGGCGTGCAGCGCGGAGCAGGTTGCGGACGCCGCGCGGGCGGCACGGACAGCCTGTGGTGACGACGTCGCCCTGGAGGCGGCGGCACTGCAGGCGGTGCTGGGCAGGGCCTTGGCGAAGGGGCTTGCCCCCGCCGCCGGCACGGACGTTGCCGATTGGGCTGTCGCGTTCGCCGTCCGGGTTCTGTCCGGGAGCGGCGCGGGGAAGCCCGAGCCCGCCATCCGCACGGCGGTCGCCGTGGCCCGGGTGGTGAAGGGGCCGCGGCTCGCGGCAGCCTGGGAAGACCTCGGGCGGATCGCAAGAAACGCCGGGTGGTCTGAGCAGGTGCGGAGCGAGGCGATCGATGCCTTGCTGGCGCTCGACCAACGCCGCACGTTGGACGCGGCCGCGGCGCTGATCGCGGATCCGACCGAGCCGTATGCCGTGCGGATCGCCTTCGCCCGGCGATGCGCGGGGGTCGATTCAACGCCGCTTCGGGAGGCGATCGGGGTGGCAATGAAGACAGCCAACGCGGCGCAGCAGAAGGACTGGGCGATGGCGCTGCTCTCGCGGAACGACGGGGCGGAACCGCTGCTCGGGCTGATCGTCGCCGGTAAGGCGTCGCCGCTGCTGCTCCAAGATGGCCAAGTGGTCAGCCGGCTGAAGCAGTGCGGCGTGGCGAATATCGACGCTCGCATCAATGCCTTGACGGCCGGCCTGCAGCCGGCCGACCAGCGGATCCAGCAGGCCATCGGCAAGGTGGCCGGCCATTTCGGCAAGGCGGGCGGCTCGGCCGACACCGGGGCGGAGCTGTTCGGAAAGCACTGCGCCGCCTGCCACCGGCTGGGGCAACGGGGCGGCCTCATCGGTCCGCAGCTCGACGGCATCGGGCAGCGCGGCCCGGAGCGGCTCCTGGAGGACATCCTCGATCCGAGCCGCAACGTGGACGAGGCGTTCCGGACGACGATCGCCACGCTCGCCGACGGCCGCGTGGTCGCGGGACTCCGGCTCCGCGAGGAGGGGGCCGACGTCGTGTTCGCCGACGCGACGGGCAAGGAGGTGCGGGTGTCCAAGGCGGAAATCGAGGAGACGGCGACATCCCAAACCTCGCCGATGCCGGCGAACATGATCGACCAGGTCGGCGAGGCGAACCTGCCCCACCTCCTCGCCTACCTGCTGCAGCAGCCCGCCGCCACGAAACCCGGGCCGTGACGGGCTTGCGACGACCGTTGGGACCATTTCTGGAGTCCCGCCCCCTGCCCGAGACTCGGCTGCCCGCGCCTGGAAACCACCGCATCCTGACAGCGTTCGAGGAATAGCCCGGTCAATGGCAGTTCCTCAACGCCGCTCCGGCCGGTGAGCGGCTCGAGAGCCGCGGGAGTGGCTTTTCCAGACGGTGGGAGGCGGACCATGGAGACCCGACGCATCCTCCTGTGCGCGTGATTTTGCGGGGTCGGCGAGCACTGCTTCAGAGGCCACCCTGCGCTGGGCTTTGATGCCTCGCGTCCGGCGGGGTCGGTCGGCGAGAAAGCCCCGCAGTCGCTTCCGGAGCCTTGACATTTCGTACACCGGTCATGTACAGTGGTCATCATGAAGATCAATGCTTCTGCATTCAAGGCCCGCTGTCTTCGGCTCCTCGACGAGGTCAGCCGAACGGGTGAGGAACTCGTCATCCTCAAGCACGGGCGGCCTGTGGCCCGTCTGGTGCCGGCACGCGACGACAAGGCGTGGCTCGCCCTGCGTGGACGCGGAGCGTTCACGGGAGACCCGTTCGCCAGCGTCGTCGAGGAATCCGAGATCGAAGTCTTGCGATGACGAAGTCGCCGCTCCTCGATACGCACGTCTGGGTCTGGTGGATGCTGGGCGACACCCGGCTTTCTGCCCGCGAGCGCACGGTATTGGACGACCTCCCGAGGGGCCGGCGGCCCCGTCTCTGCGACATCAGCCTCTGGGAGGTTGCGATGCTCGTGCAGCTCGGCCGGCTGCGGCTCGACGATGCCCTCGAGGACTGGTTGCGCATCGCCGCTTCACCGGCCACGGTCGAGATGATCCCCATCACGCCCGCAGTGGTCGCGGAGATGAATCGCCTGCCGGCGACCTTTCACCAGGATCCTGCCGATCGACTCATCGTAGCCACGGCCCGCGCCGGCAGGCTGCCGTTGGCCACGCATGACGCTCGCATCCGCCGATCGCGGCAGACGTCGCTCTGGGTGGCGCAATAGACTGCCACGCATGCTGCTTGAACCCGTCCGTTTGCTCCGACGCGATGCAGGAGGGCCGGCAAGGCGTGACACAATCGCCACCGCAGGCTGGCGTCCATGTTCCGCCTCCGCAGGACCGGGACAGCCGCCCCAGCGGCTGTCGAGCCTGCGCACCTTGTCCGCGGAGGCGGCCGGTGAACTGGCAAGGTCGCGGATGCCGCTCGATCTCCGCGGGCTGCGGACGTTGACGCCGGATGCGGCCGAGGCGCTGGCCACGGTCTGGGCGACTCTTTGTCGATCCGCTTGCCGCCGAATCCCGAGCCGGCCGTCGTGCGCCGCGTCGGCGCGGTGACGGTGCGCGGGCTCGACCGTCTCACCCCGGACGTGGCGGCGGCCCTGACCGACCACCATCACATGATCATGTTCGCCGACCTCGAGCGACTCGAACCCGAAGCGGCCGCGGGTGGAGACGCTCGAGGGGCCCGACGCGACGGCCATTGCGAAGGCGATCGTGGCGAAATCCGGGCCATTCGGTCTCCCGTGCCTGCGGCGGATCGCCAAGCCCGCCCTGGACGTGCTGCGGCGCAAACAAGACATCCGGCTGCCGCCACCCGAATGGCTGGAGGTGGTGCCTGGCGGCGCGCCCTGACCGCGGGCCGGGTGATCGCCGCCACGAAACCCGGGCCGTGACGGGCTTGCGACGGCCGCTGGGACCTTTCTATAGTCCCGCCCCCCCGGCCGAGACTCGGCTGCCCGCGCCCGGAAACCATCGCATCGTGACAGCGTTCGCCACACTTCGCGCTCGCCTGCAGGGGCCGGTCCCGCTGGTCCTGTGCCTGGCCGTGAGCATGCGCATGGCGGCCGCGGCGCCGGCGGAACCAGCCGATCCCGACCCGCTGGCCGCCAGCCCGTCCGCTGCCGGCATCACCGGCCCGCGGGCCGGAGTCGGCCCGGCGCTCGTGCCCCACGTGCCCAAGTCCGTGTCGCGGCCCGCCGGCTGGCCGACCGCGGGGCAGAAACCGCTCGACAACCACGTGCTGTCGAGCATCCGGGAAAATCCCGGGGCCCCCCTGGAGCCGGTCCGCAACCTGATCGCGGCCGAGGTCGCCAAGGCGGTGGCTCCCGGTACGACCGGGCGTGAGGGGGTCGTGCCCGCCGCCTTCGAGCAGCCTGCGTCCGGCACGGCGGCCGCGCCCCCACAGGCGCAGTCGCTGGAGATGGCGATGGTCGTGGCCCGCGTCGGGCCAGAGGTCGTGCTCGAGGGCGACCTGCTCACGCCCAAGGCCTTCGAGTATCTCGAACAGGTGGGGCCGAGCACGTCGCCGGAGAACCTGCGCAAACTGAAGATGCAGATCTGCCAGCAGGTGCTGCCGCAGCATGTCGAGATGCTGCTCGTCTACGTCGACGCCCTGCGGGAGATTCCCGAGGACAAGATCCCCGACATCCGCAAGAACGTCGACAAGGCCTTCGACGAGCAGTTCCTGCCGAAGATGATGCAGGAGGCCGGTGTCGCCAACTCGCTGGAATACGAACAGCAGCTGCGGGCCAAGGGGCAGTCGCTCGACCGGATGCGGAAGATGTTTTTCGAGCGCGGGCTGTCCCAGGAGTGGATGCGGAAGAACGTCAAGAATGACGACGAGATCCCCCACGCCGAGATGATCGCCTATTACCAGAACCACCTCGCCGACTACGACTTCCCGGCCAAGGCCCGCTTCGAGTCGCTGACGATCAAGGTCGGCGGCCGCCGGTCGCGGAAGCAGGCCTGGGATCTGCTCGCGTCGATGGGCAACGAAGTCCTCGCCGGCAAGCCGCTGGCCGACGTGGCGAAGGCCCGGTCGGAGGGCCCCACGGCCTCCCAGGGCGGCCTCTTCGACTGGACGAACGCGGGGAGCCTGGCATCGAAGCGGCTCGACGAGGCGATCTTCTCGCTGCCCGTGGGCCAATTGAGCGCCATCATCGAGGACGAGCCGTCGCCGAACCTGGCCGACCAGGCCGCGCTGCACATCGTCCGCGTGGTGGAGCGGAAGGACGCCGGCCGCACGCCCTTCATCGAAGCCCAGGTGGAGATCCGCGCGACGCTCGTCGCGGAACGGCAACGCAAGGCCACCGAGGATTACCTGCGGAAGCTCCGCGAACGGACGCCCGTGTGGAGCGTGTTCGATGCCGAGCCGACGGGCGGGATGCGTCCCGTGACGGCCAGCCGGTCGACGACGACCCGCTGACACGCCCCGGTCCGCGACCGCGCGCCGCGAACCACGCGACCTCGTTGCCCGCCCCGGACACCAGGGCTACACTGCCGCCGTTCCTTCCACTGGTCGGGTCGCCACCGTGCCCCGTCCCGGCCTGTGCCGAGCCGCGAGACGCCCCGGGAGACCACGCCATGACCGCCACCCCCAAGTCTGCAGCCCCCGCGACGCCGCCGTGGCCGGGCACACGGTCCGACGGCACCGCCCGCCTGGAGATCGGCGGCCAGGCCTATGACATCCCGCTGGTCGTGGGCACCGAAGGGGAGCGGGCCCTCGACATCGCCAAGCTCCGCGCCCAGACGGGCTGCATCACGCTCGACGAGGGGTTCGTCAACACCGGCTCGACGACCAGCGCGATCACCTTCCTCGACGGCGAGCAGGGAATCCTCCGCTACCGCGGCTACCCGATCGAGGTGCTCGCGGAACGGTGCGACTTCGTGGAGGTGGCCCACCTGCTGATCTACGGCACGCTGCCCACCGTCGCAGAGCTCGACGCCTTCCGCACGTCGCTCTCGCGGCACACCATGATCCACGAGGACATGCGGAGCTTCTACAACGGCTTCCCGCGGGACGCCCATCCGATGGCGATCGTGGGCAGCGTGGTGGGGGCGTTGTCCACCTTTTACCAGGATTCGCTCGACGTCCGCGATCCGCGGCAGGTCGAGGTGAGCGTGCACCGGCTGATGGCGAAGCTGCCGACGATCGCCGCCTACAGCCACAAGAAGTCGTGCGGACAGCCGCTCATGTATCCGCAGAACGACCTCGGCTACTGCGAGAACTTTCTCCACATGATGTTCGCGGTGCCGTGCGAGGAATACCACGTCGACCCCGACTTCGCCGACGCCCTCGACACGCTGCTCATCGTCCACGCCGACCATGAGCAGAACTGCTCCACCTCGACCGTCCGCATGGTGGGCTCGAGCGACGCCAACCTGTTCGCCAGCATTTCCGCCGGCATTTCCGCCCTCTGGGGTCCGCTGCACGGAGGCGCCAACCAGGCCTGCGTGGAGATGCTCGAGAAGATCGTGGCCGACGGCGGCGACGTGAAGAAGTACGTCGACCTCGCCAAGAAGAAGGATTCCGGCTTCCGCCTCATGGGCTTCGGCCACCGGGTGTACAAGAACTACGACCCGCGGGCCAAGCTCATCAAGTCGATCTGCGACAAGCTCCTCGCCAAGATCGCCCGCCACGACCCGATCTTCGACATCGCCCAGCAGCTCGAGGAGGTGGCGCTGGCCGACGAGTACTTCATCGAGCGGAAGCTCTACCCGAACGTCGACTTCTACTCGGGCGTGATCTACCGGGCGATGGGCATCCCGGTGCAGATGTTCACGGTGCTGTTCGCGATGGGACGCCTGCCGGGCTGGATCGCCCACTGGATCGAGATGCACCACTCGCCGACGAAGAAGATCTGCCGTCCGCGGCAGGTCTACTCCGGCGAGACGCTCCGCGACTTCGTGCCCATCGACCGCCGCGGCTAGCAGACTGTGGAACAAGTCTGCCCGAGCAGGATGCGAGGAGTGCCGACCGTGGAAACCCTCGGCGTTTCCACCGGTCGGCCAAGTGGACAAAGGCCATGGAGGGCTTTGTCCGCGGACAGCTAGCCGCGCTTGCCGCGGAAGAACTCGCTCAACATCCGGCCGCACTCGTCGGCCAGCACGCGGCCCACGTGATCGACACGGTGGTTGAGCCGCGGATCCTCGAACAGCCGGTAGAGCGACTCGACGGCCCCCGCCTTGGGATCGGCCGCTCCCCACACGACCCGTGGCACCCGCGCCTGGAGGATCGCCCCGGCGCACATCGGGCAGGGCTCGAGCGTGACGTACAGTGTGCAGCCCTCGAGCCGCCAGGAGCCGACCGCGGCGGCGGCCTGCGTCAGGGCGATCATCTCGGCATGGGCGGTCGGGTCGGCGAGCCGCTCGCGTTGGTTGTGGGCGCTGGCGATGACGCGGCCCCCGGCGACCACGATCGCCCCGACCGGCACCTCGTCCTCCGCGGCCGCGGCCCGGGCCTCGTCGATCGCCAGCCGCATCCACCGATCGTGCGGGCTGCCACCCGGCAGGTGGAGCACGGCCTCGTCGTCGCCATCATCTTCCATAGGAAACCCACTGTAGGCCGCGGCGGCCGCCCGCGACAAATCCGCCCCGCTTGGGGCCGGCGAAAAATCGGCTACCATGCCGTGGCCGCACGCCCGTCACCGGAGGCCCTCCGCATGGATCCTGTCACGCTTCTGCTCCGCTGGGCGCACATCCTGGCCGCGATCGTCGCCATGGGGGCCCTGGTCTTTGCCCGCTTCGGTCTCCTTCCCGCGCTCGGCGACTTCGACGCCGCGACCCGCGACCGGATCCACGACTCCATCCGCCGCCGCTGGCTGCCCTGGGTGATCGGGGCGATCACGGTGCTCCTGGCCAGCGGCCTGGCCAACTTCCTGCTCTTCAACGGCCGCGTGAAGGCGGAGGGCTGGGCCGACGGCGCATGGATGCGGCAGACGAGCTACCACGCCCTCTTCGGGGCCAAGTTCCTCCTCGCAATGGTGGCCTTCTATTTCGCCAGCGCCCTCGTGGGCCGCGGCGAGGGCACGCAGTGGGTGCGGAACGACCGGGCCAAGTGGCTGTCGGTCACGCTCGGCACCATGCTGGCGGTCGTCCTGCTCTCGGGGTGGATGCGGCAGCTGCACACCGGGCCGAACCTCGCCGTGGACAGCGGCGTGCGGATCGACCGCCGCGAACGCCCCTTGGACAGCGCTGCACGGGAGGATGCCGATGGACAAGAAAGACAAGAAGCGGATGGAGGTGCTTCAGCAGCGGATCGCGAAGCTGCAGCAGCTCCTGGCGGGCGCGAAGAAGCAGCCCGATGACCCGGCCGAGGTGCCGCGGCTGGAGAAAGAGCTCGCCGCGGCCCATGCCGAACTGGCTGCGCTGAAGAAGGGCTGACCCGCGGGCCCGGCGGCACGCGCCGATTGGGTGCCGAACATCGAGAGGCCTTCGGCCGCAAACCGCCGGAATGTGCCGACGCCACCAGGCGGGCGAACCGCGGGCTTTTTCGCCCCCTCACACAACGCTCACATGGCGTCGGATCTTTCATCTTAATCTCACGAACCGCTGCTAGTCTTCTGCTCGTCGAAGGAGGCATCGCCCGATGCCGATGACACGACAGTGTTCCTTTCGACCCCCGCCTGATTCAGCCCACCACAAAACGCACTGCCGGTCGGATCCGACCGCCGACTGACTTCGACCGCCCGCCGCCATCGAAAGGCACGGGCGCTTCGCCAGCCAGTTAGCCGAGGATTCATCGACATCCCCGGTCGATCGCGGTCGCCAGACCGCTGGCCTCACGGGCTGTCCGGACAGTGCGACAACCACGGAGATGATCGGCCGAAGCGCCCGCGAGGGCTCGAGGTTCGCTCTGCACCCATGCGTTTCGTCAGTCCGTCGTTCGCGGGTTTCAATCCCGCCTCCTGCCCCCGACGCCGCGGCTTCAGCCTCAGCGAACTGCTCGTCGTGATCGCGATCGTCGGCCTGCTCGTCGGCCTGCTCCTGCCGGCTGTGCAGGCGGCCCGCGAGTCGGCCCGCCGGATTCAGTGCGCGAACAACCTCAAGCAGATCGCCACGGCGATCCTCCTCTACGAGCACGGCAACAGCCGGCTACCGATGGCCGCCGTCGCGAAAACGCCGCCAGCGGCTCCGTGCGTCGACTGCTTCAACCCCTGGAACGAGGCGCAGGCAAGCGTCACCGGCAGCGGCGAACAAGGCACGAGCTGGATGCTCGAGATCATGCCGCAGATCGACGAGCCGGCGATCGCGAACACCTGGAACCGCCTGACGAACGTGGCGGGAAACGCGGCGCTCGCGCAGACCGACGTCACGGGGTTCTACTGCCCGAGCCGCCGGAGCGGCATCCGCAGGGCCGACGATGATCACCGCAACCTGCTCGTCGAAAGCTGGACCGGAGGAGGCACCGACTACGGCGGATGCCACGGTCGGTTCGACGGCTTCGAAGCGACGGTCGCGAGCGGCCGGCCGTTTCTTCCGCAGGCCGACGCCACCGGCAGCACGCACCGGCGGGAGGGCGTCTTCAAGCCGAACGTCGCCGTCCCGCTGGCCGCGATTCTAGACGGTCAGTCCAACACGATCATGCTCGGCGAGCTGCAGCGACTGCGGCCGCTTCCCGGAGGCACGTCGCTGGTCGACACGGCGCATCGGCAGAGCCAGGACGGGTGGGCCGTCGGCGGGGCCGCGACCCTCTTCGTCACGTCCACGAGCCCGGCCGACAACCCGGGCGGTCTCAACAACCGATTCTTCCAGTCGCCAGGGAGCGAGCACTTCGGCGGCGCCTTCTTCGCGATGGCCGACGGCTCGGTCCGCTGGATCGACGAGTTCATCGACTCGGCCAACAACGACTCCGTCTTCCCGCTCCTCGGCTCGATGCGGGACGGCGCGGTCACCGACCTCGCTGGCATCCCCTGACGCGACACCATTGCGGTCGATCGCATCCACGCGCCGGAGCGTTTCCATGACAACCGTATCGACCAGCGGCCGTTCTGCCGTGCGGCCCGCAGTCCGCAGCGGCCCCGGGCTCGTGCCGTGCGTCGCGATCGCAGTCGCGACGTTGATCGGCTGCTCCGGCTCCAAGCAGCCGCCCCTCGGGTCGGTCGAGGGCTGCGTGACGCTCGACGGAAAGCCGCTGGCGGCGGCCGCGGTCCTCTTCACGCCGGCGGGCCCGGGCCGCACCTCGATCGGCATCACCGACTCCGCTGGACGCTATTCGCTCAACTACCTGCGGGACATCAAGGGGGCAGACCTGGGCCGTCATACGGTGCGGATCACGACCGCCACCGACGACAACGGCGGCAAGGAGCGGCTCCCGCGGCGATACCATGCGAAGTCGCAACTGACGGCGTCCGTCGAGCCGGGATCGAACCACTACGATTTCCCACTCACGTCGCAGCCCTGACGCAACTCGGGTGCGGGACGGCGGGAACGAAACCCTGCATCGGTCGGAGCGTCCCAGGCACGGCGTTGTTGGCCACACTCGCATCGAACGCGGGTGACGCCGCGCGGGCCCGCCACCGGTCGGCAGTGCCCCAAGCTCACGATATCCTAACGGAACGAGCCGACATCGGCGGCGTGTGCCGCAGGCCATGGATGGTTCGCACCCCGGTACGCGGCTGTCATGGGCTTCCTGTCGAACCTGTTCGCCGGCTCCTCGCGAGTCGACCTGTGGAAGCGGTTCGAGCGGCTGCGGGAGAGCAACTCCGGCACGATGTCCGCCTTCTACAAGGTGAAGGATATCCGCAGCGGCACCGTTCTCGGCCTGAAGATCGTCGACAAGGCGAAGGCGGCTCCGGTCGAGTCGCGGTACAAGGGCCTCGGCAAGCCGACCGAGGGCGAGATCGGCAGCAAGATCACGGGGCCGAACATCGTGCGCACGCTGGAATGGGGGGAGTCCACCGCCGGCGAGCCGTTCGTCGTCACCGAGTTCATCGAGGGCACGCTGCTCCACGTGCTGCTGTCGGCCCAGCGGCCGCTGCCGCCGGGCCGGCGGATCGACCTCGTGCGGCAGGCCGCCGCGGCGGTCGCCGCCGTCCACGCGGCCGGCTTCGTCCACCGTGACATCTGTCCCCGCAACTTCATGCTCCGGCCCGACGGCCGCCTGGTGCTCTTCGATTTCGGGCTCACCGTGCCCGACAAGCCAGTGTTTCTCCAGCCGGGCAACCGCATCGGGACGCCGAACTACATGGCCCCGGAAGTCGTCCGCCGCCGCCAGTCCGACAAGCGGCTCGACGTCTTCTCGTTCGGGGCCACCGCCTACGAGATCTGCACGCTCCACTCCCCCTGGCCCCGTGGCACGAGCGGCCACGTGGCCCTGGCGCACGACCAGCCGCCCGAGGACATCCACCGGCATTGGCCCGAGATTCCCGAGCCCCTGGCAGCCGCGATCACCGCCTGCCTGGCGGCCGATCCCGACAAGCGTCCGCCCACCATGGACCGTTTTCTGGGCATGATCGCGAAATTGCCCGCCACCACCGCCTGAAAACCCCGCAGCCGGCGGACCACGAAAGGCTCCCTTGAACCGTGACCACGGCGTTCGTACCTTGGGGTTTCCGCGGCAGCCCGTTGGCTGCTCGCCCCCTTGCCACCACTGACCACTGACTGAAGGATCGCCTGCCATGACGATGGACAAGAGCCTGCGGGTGCGGAAGGGCGCCTCGAGCGCCCGCGGCGTGCTGACTCGCGCCGAGCGGATCGCCCGGCTGAAGGAGCAGGAGCGGTGGACCGAAGGCCGCAGCCCCCTCGGCCTCCCGAAGGTCCGCGTCATGAAGATGGCGATGAAGAAAAAGAAGAAGGCCAAGGAAGAGGGGGCCGAGGGCGCCGCTGCCGCGAAGCCGGCCGCAGGGGCCAAGAAGAAGTAGTCCGGCCCGTCGCCGATCCTGGCTGGCAGCGGATGGTCAGCCAGCGGCTTGCGCGGCAAGAATCGCCGCTGCAGCCGCCTGGCCCGAGGCGATCACCTGCGGGATGCCGACGCCACGATAGGCGGCCCCGGCGACCGCACAGCCGCCGATCGCGCGGACGCGGTCGTCGATTCTCGCCACACGGTCCAGATGACCGACGTGGTACTGCGGCATCGCCCCCTGCCAGCGGTCGATCTGCTCGAGGAGCGGCTGCCCCGTGGCGCCGATCAGGGTCGCAGCCTCCTCGCGGGCCAACGTCATCAGGTCGGCATCCGGCAGCCGGGCGGTTGCCGGGTCGAGCGCCCCGCCGACGAACACCCGCACGAGCACGCAGCCCGGCGGCGCCCGGCCGGGAAACTTCGCGCTCGAAAAGCTCACCGCCAACGCCCGCCGGCCTGCGGCCCGGGGCACCACCATGCCGGCCGCGTTGAGAGGATGCGCGACGCGATCGCGCGGGAAGCCGAGGGACACGACCGCCGAGCCCGCATATTCGATCGCCGCCAGATCGGCCGCGAGCGCGGCATCGACGCTCCCGAAGAGTCCCGCCGCCACCGGAGCCGGCACCGCGACGACGACCGCGTCGGCCTCGAGCTGTCCGTGGACAAAGCCCTCCATGGCCTTTGTCCACTCGGCCGACCGGTGGAAACGCCAAGGGTTGCCACGGTCGGCATTCCTCACATCCTGCTCGGACAGACTTGTGCCACGGTCTGCGAGCGGCGGCAGGGGCGTGCCCGCGTCGACCAGGGGGATCAGCCACCGGCCGGATGCGTCACGGGCGAGCGGGCCGGCGGCTGCCGTGATGAACGCCACGCCGCGGTCGGCGAGCACCGCCGCCAGCCGCCGGGGCAGCACCTCCATGCCGTCGGCGAGCGTGACGAACTGGCCGTAGCGGGCGCCCGCCGCCGCGGGGCCGGCGCCGGCCTGCCGCAACCGGGCACGTTCGCCCGCCCACAGGCTGCCGTGCGTCCGTTCCATCGCGAAAAAATCGGGACAGGCCGCCGCCATGCTCAAGCGGGCCGGGTCGGCCGTCCAAATGCCGGCGGCCAAGGGCTGCACCAGCCGCTCGAACGCCTGCCGGCCCAGCCGCCGCAGAGCGAACGACTCCAGCGATTCGTCCGTGGCCGCGGGATTGCGCGCGGGCACGAGCGGTTCCGCCAGCAGCCGTAGCCGGCCGACCGGCGACAAGAGCGGGGTGCCGAGGATGCCGTCGGCGCGGCCCGGGGCCAGTAGACGGAAGCCGGTTGGTGCCGGGACGGCCCGCCCCGCGTGCCAGATGAGCGCCCGTCGCACCCGCGGATCGACGCCTACGAGTTCGGCCGCGAGGCCGAGCCGGTGCACGAGCTCCATTCCCTCGGGACGAACGGCGAGGAAACTGTCGGCCGACCGCTCCACGAGCCATCCGTCGCGCCGCACGGTCGCGATCACGCCCCCCGGCCTGCCGGTGGACTCGACGACGGAGACGCGACACGCCGCGGTGGCGACGATCGCCTCCGCTGCGGCGAGGCCGGCCATGCCGCCGCCGATCACAACTACATGCCGCATCGTCGTGTCGCAGGGAAAAGGAAGGGCCATCGCGCCCCGCGATGATCCGTCTGGCGGAAGTCTACCGCAGCCGCGGCCGCAGGCTGCGAAAACTGGGAAGAATGAGCGGCCGTCGTTTCCCGCCGCAGTCTGCTCTGGACCAGAGACGGTGGGAAGCCTACCGTCCCCGCCGCGATCGGGCCGGATGCCCGGTGCTACGTTCTCGGAGGAACTTGTCGTGGCCATGCTGCGGAGCCATTCGTCGCCGACATTGCACGCCTTTCTGCTCGCCGTCTGCGGTGCGGCAGCCGTCGCCAACGCAGCGGAGCCGCAGTCGCCTCCACGGACGCTGATGCGGCTGCCGGGCTGGGTTGACTCCGCCGGCGAATCGGCACCTCCGACCGACAAGCCGGCCGGTCGCAGCGCCGCGCCGGCGCCGCTGGTCGACACCGCATCCACACCGGTGACCAACGCCGTCGGCCAGGGGAGCGGCACGCCGTGGACCGAACTCGTGCCGGTCGCGGCCGCCGACGGTCCGCCCGGCACGCGGCCAGCCCCCCCGGCGGCACCGAAGCCGCCCCAGGGCCCGGAAACACGCTCGCTGAAACGCTGGATCAACGACCGCGTCGCCCAACTGCCCAAGCCAACGGGGCTCGTCGCCAAGCCGGAGGACACTCCGGCGCCGGCCGCGAAGGCCGAACCGGCGACGACGGCCGCCCCCAAGGAGGCCGCCCCCAAGGTGACGGCCCCCGTGGCCGCGACACCCGACGAGATGCCGACCCTGTCCATCGACCCGGCCAGTTTTCGCGGCGTCAATCCCGGCAAGACGACCCGTGATGAACTGCTGGCGTCATGGGGCGCCGGCGAGGCCCTCGCCAGCGGCGATGGAACGACCGGCTTCGCGTGGAAGATCGAGCCCTTCGAGCGGGTCGAGGTGGCGGTCAACGACGACACCGTGGCCACGATCCTCGTGAAGCTCGCCGAGCCGGTGCCGGTGACCGAACTCGCCCGCCAGCTCGAGATCGCCGACATCCGCACCGTCACGATCTTCGATGATCAGGGGGTTTCCATCGGCGAGGTGTATCCCGAGCGCGGCGTGATCTTGAGCGTGAAGCCCGGCACGCAGTCGGCCACGGCGATCATGATCGAGCCTCTCGACCCCGAATCGTTCGTGCTCCGCGCCGAGAGCGAAATCGAATCCTGCTCCGCCTACGCCGTCGCCGACCTGCAGTGCGCCATCCAGATCGACCCCCGGCACGTGCGGGCGCATCGGCTGCTGCTCGGCATGACCACCGAGCAGGGCAAGTGGACGCAGGCGATCAAGCTCGCCGAAACCGCCACGCGGCTCGATCCCGCCGACGCCTGGACCCAGCTCAAGTATGCGTCGGCGCTGCTGGCACTCGATCGTCCCGCGGAGGCCCGGGCCGTCCTCATGGCCGTGAAGGCCCGCGAGAACCCGTCGCCGCTGGTGGTGGCCCAGGCCGAGCGGCTCCTCGGCCGCGTCGCCCTGGCCGGCGGCTCGCCCGACCACCAGGCGGCCGTGGAGCACTTCGCCGAAGCGATTCGCCGCGCCTCGCCGCTGCTCGTCAAGCGGGCTCCCGCGGTGCAGACGGCCGCCCGCGAGGTGCTGCTCGACGCCCACCTCGGCACCGCCCTGGCCATCGCCCGCGGCACCTGGCAGCAAAAGGGCCGGGTGATCCCCAAGTGGATCTCGCGCAGCGAGACGATCGTCACCGAGTTCCAAGGGACCGACGCCGAACGGCAAGTCCTCGAGCTGCAGCTGTGTCGCGGCGCCCTGGCGGCTTCCGCCGGCTCGGCGGAAGCGATCGAGCCGCTCCCCTGGGTGAAACGGATGCTGGAGGTGCGGGACCGGATGGGGCAGACCGTCGCCGACCCCTGGCGGCGCCGGCAGATCGACTGGGAGACGGGGCAAGGGCTCGCCGACGCCCTCGCCGCGGCCCAGAAGCGCGGCGATGCCGCCGACCTGCTCGACAACGCGACGCTCACGGCGGCCTACCTGGAGCGCGGCGGCGAGCAGCGGGAACTCACCGCGACCGAGCGGAAGAAGATGGGCGAGCTGATGTTCCGCATCGGCATCATGCACAGCCTGCAGCGTGGCGATCACGCCACCGCCGTGACCTGGTTCGACCGCACCGTGCCCCTCTGGGAGGGCAACGGCAACTTCGACCGTGACGGCGACCTGGGCCGCCTCGGCGAGTCGTACGTGAGCATGGCCATCTCGTACTGGCAGGTGGATCGCCGCGAGGACGCCCTCGCCTTGAGCCGCCGTGGCGTCGACCTGATGGTCGCCGCCGTGGACAAGAGCCAGTTGGAGGAGCGGTCGCTGGCCGTCGCCTACGGCAACCTCTCGACGATGTACGCGGAGGAGGGCGACGACGAGCGATCGCAAACCTACGCCGAGATGGCCAGCCGCGCCGAAGCCTCGGGCAGCACGCTCCGGTAGGGCAGCGAGCGAGCCGAGGGCATGCGGATCGGCATTGCTTCTTGGTTTTGCCTCCGTGCCCTGGAAGCCCGAGGCGTGAGCCGAGGGAATGCGGGTGGCCGCGGGTAGAGCGTCGCGTATTCCCTCAGCTTACGCTTCGGGCTTCCCGGCAATCGGGCACGACGGACCGAGACGGCCGCCCCCGTGGCGCAAGCCTCCAGGCTCGCGAATGCGGGTCATGGAGCCCCAGGCCGGATTCGACAACCGGCAGCCACCGCCGCACGATGCAGCGAACGCCGGCCGTGGAAACTCTTGGCGTTTCCACCGGCCGGCCAAGTCGAAAAAGCCAGGCATGGCTTTTTCGACGTCCGTTCACAGCATGCTCTCGAGCAGCAGCCGCATCTTGCGGAGTTCGGCCACCTGATCCACGCCCTCGAGCGGCGGCAGGTGGGCGCACAGCGCCCGCTTGTAACCGACCCGCTCCAGCTGGGCCACGAGCTTGCCGTACTCGACGTTGCCCTGGCCGATCCGCACCTGGAAGGCGTCGGGCTGCGTGTCCCGCAGGTGCACGTGGCAGACGTACTTGAGGATCGCCTCCCAGGACGCCGGTTTCTTGTGGCCGAAGATGAAGTGACTGGGATCGAGGGTCACGCCCAGGCCGGGCACGTTGCGACACAGCGAGGCGGTCGTTTCGGCGTCCTGCGTCATCCGCCCCGCCTCGGTCTTCACGCCCACCACGACGCCGAGGCCGGCGGCGATCGCCACCATTTTCCGCAGCCTCTCGATCTCCCCGTTGAAGGGCGTCCCCAGCTCCGACGAATCCACGACCAGGGTCACCACCCCCAGGGCCTTGGCGAGACGGCAGCAGGCCAGAAAGCGATCGTACAGCTCCGGCGACTCGGGAGCCGCGAAGGACACGGCCACGGGCCGCAGTCGCTGCAGGTCGCTGCAGGCCGCGATCGCGGCTTCGGGGTCGGCCGCGACCTGCGCCGGCTGGAGGTGGCCGCCCTGCTCGTGCACGTCGAGCTCCACCGCGGTGAACTCGAGTTCCGCCAGCCGCTCCATCGCCTGGGCGAGCGGCAGGTGGGGAAAACATTCCGTGCTGACACAGACGAACACGTGGCGTGACTCCTGACGGGAACGGTGCGAAGCGACCGCGAGCCCGGTCAGGGTAGCCGCAGCAGGCTCGGCGTGGCAACCGCACGGCGGCGGCGGGAGAGACGGCGTACACTGGGAGCAGGTCCCCCCGCAACGCCCCCGTGCCGCAGGAGCCCAGACGATGGATATCGAACGCCACCAGCCGCCGACCCGCGTGATCCTCGAGCACGCGAGCCCCTGGGGACGATGGGGCACGCGGATCGCCTGGACGGTGGCGGGCATCGCGGTGCTGGCCGCCCTCGGGAGCGCCGGCGCGTGCGCCCAGTATTTCCAGCGCGACGGCCGCGTGGTGGAGAAGTATCACTCGCTCTCGAAGTCGGCGCCGGCCAAGGTGGCGATCGTGACGCTCGCCGGCGCGATCATGGGGGGCGACGGCTTCATCCGCTCCCAGCTCGACCACGTCGCGGAGGACGAGAGCGTGAAGGCGATCGTGCTCCGGGTGGACTCGCCGGGCGGCACGGTGAGCGGCAGCGACGAGATCCACCACCGGCTCGGCCAGCTTGCCGCCAAGCGCGATCTGCCGGTGGTGGTGAGCATGGGGGGGATCGCTGCCAGCGGCGGCTATTACGTGGCCATGGCCAACGGCGGCCGTGACGACGTGATCTTCGCCGAGCCGGCGACGCTCACGGGTTCCATCGGCGTGATCATTCCCCGCTTCGACGTCTCGAAGATGCTCAAGCGGTTCGACGTCCGCGACGACTCCGTCGCCAGCGGCCCGCTCAAGGAGATGCTCAGCCCGACCAAGGATCGCACGCCCGAGCTGGCCGACCGCGAGCGGCGGCTCCTCAAGGGGCTGGTGGAGGACATGTTCACGCGGTTCAAGGAAATCGTCCGGCAGGGCCGGCCGAAGCTCGATGCGGAGGCGGTCGACAAGGTGGCCACCGGGCAGATCTTCACCGCCCAGCAGGCCAAGGAGGCCGGGCTCGTGGATCGGATCGGCTTCCTCGAGGACGCCGTGGCCCGGGCCGTCGAACTCGCCGGCCTCACCGACACGACGGCCCGCGTGGTGAAATACTCCAAGCCGAAGGGGCTGCTCGACGAGGTCCTCGGCGGCGACGCCGGCGCGGGAGGCCGAGTCTCGCTCGAGGCCTTCGCGGAGCTGACCACGCCCCGCGGCTGGTACCTGTGCAGCTGGTGGCCGGCCCTGGTCGCCGCCGGCGAGTGATGCGGGCCGGGCACGCAGGAAACCCCGGCACCTCGTGGAATCGAGCTGCGGCCGCGGCCGGAAGGCGTGCGCCGCCGCTGCCGTGAAGCCCGAGGCGTGAGCCGAGGGAGTGCGGATCGCTTTCCGATGAATCGACGCGGATTCCCTCATCTTGCGATTCGGGCTTCCCAGCAACCGGGCACGACGGCCAGCCATCGCCGCTCCAGTGAGCGCGACGGTCCGTGCTTGGAAGCCCGAGGCGTGAGCCGAGGGAATGCGGATGGCCGCACGTGAAGCGACGCGTAATCCCTCATCTTGCGATTCGGGCTTCCCAGCAACCGGGCACACCGTCGCAGACCGACAAGCAAGGGAGAGAGCGGAGCCTCCCACGGCGCCAGGCCCGGAGGGCCGGGTTGACACCAGCGGGCGGAGGCCCGCCAGGCAAAAATCGCACGATGCGATGTTTTGCCGACAGCCAGCCAGCCGCCGTCACTCCACGACCATGCGACCGAGCGCCGCCAGGCCCGCGTGATCGGCGGCCGTGAGCCGGCCGCCGCGGACGCGGGCGGTCGCCAGACGACACCAACAGTCGGCCGCGGCCACGGTGCGGGCGTCGGCCGCGGCGGCATGATGCGCGACCGCGAGCACGCTCACGAGTTCCCGGACCTCGGCCGCCAGTGCCGCCACCTCCAACTGCCGCTCCGCAAGCTGCCGACCGTGCCGGCGGATCGCGCGGTCGATGCGGGCAGCGGCCGCGGCCATCAGCCGCCGCGCCTGCGCCGCATGACCGCGGAGCCGCGGGTCGACGATGGCCGCGTCCTCGGCCGCGCGGCCGGCCGCCAGCCGTGATACCCGCCAGGCGAGCCAGTCACCGGCCCGCCGCAGTCCCGCCGCGTCGGCCGCCGCCGCCAGCGGATGGGCCTTCGCCAGTCCCTTGAAGAGCGCCAGGCCGAGCAGGTCGCTCTCCCCCTCGTAGACCGTGACGGCGAAGTGATCGTGGAACGAGTCGCCCAAGGGATGGCCGACGAGGAAGGCCCGGCCGCCGTGAATGCCCAGCGCGTCGATCGCCGCCTCGCGAACACAGGTGCTGGCGACGATCTTCGCCGCGATCGCCTCCAGTTCGCCGGTCTGCCCCGCGTCGATCGCCGCGGCCGCCCAGGCGGCCAGCGCGTCGCAGGCGACGATGCCGGCGGCGATCCGCGCCAGCCGTCCCTGCACGAGCTCGCGGGCGGCGATCGGGCGGCCCCAGGTGGTCCGCCGGCGGGCATGGTCGACGGCATGTCGCAGCAGGCAGCGCAGGGTGCCGCCCGCCTGCGCGGCGAGCGTCACGCGGCCCCGGTTGAGACCGTGCCAGACGATCGCCATGCCGTCGCGGCCCGCGGGCGCCGCCAGCAGATCATCCGCGACGACGGGAAAGCGGTCGAACTCCAGCGCCGCGTTGTGGGCGTGCTTGAGCGGATGGAGGGCGTAATGCCGCAACCGGAACGTCGGCCCGTCGGCGGCGGGCAGGCGGACGACGGCCACCGCCGGCCGGCCGTCGAGCCGCGCGAGCACCTTCACGAGGCGACCATGCACGGCGTTGGTGATGAACATCTTCGTGCCGGTGAGCACGAGACCATCGGCATGCCGGTCGAGCACCGCCTGCACCGCGGCCAGGTCGCAGCCCACCTCCGGCTCCGTGCCGCCGAAGATCGAGAGCGGCCGGCCCGCCGCGAGGCCGGGCAGATGGCGGGCCTGCTGCGACTCGCTGCCGAATGCCGCCAGGGCGGAGACGGCGCCGATCGACGAGTGCACGGCGAGCATGCCGGCGGCCGTGGGGCAGTCGGCGGCGACGTGCGTGATCGCCCGGGCGAGTTCCGCGAGCGACGCCTCCGCGCCGCCGAACCGCGTCGGCACGGCCAGGCCCCACAGGCCCGCACCCCCCAGGACTTCTTCGGCACGACTGGAAAACCGGCCGGCCGGCGGTTCGGGAGGGTCGGCCAGCGGCGGCCGCGGCAGAGGGCTCGCACCCTCGACCGCGTCGTAGAGTCGCCCCTCCGCCCGCAGCTGCGCCAGCCCGGCGGTCGTCCGCACGAGCACGTCGGCCACCACGGGCCGCAGCGGCGCGGCGGCCGCCGCCGCGGCGAAACCATCGGCCTGGTCCCCGCGGCCACCCGTCCACAGGCATCCCGCCAGCCACGATCGCTGCGTCATGTCGCCCCTCGCTGCATGCTCCTCGTGTCCCACGGCGATCGGCACCACGCCGACCCACCGTGGCGGCCGCGCGGCGGCGGCCGCCGCGATCGAGGCGGCGAAGTGCGCGGCGATCGCGGGCCGCTTGAGCTTGAAGGACGGCGTCGCCTCACCGTGACCGGCGTCGAACGGCCGCCCCACGAGCACGACCCGCCGCACCTGCCACGCGCTCGGCAGCCGCCGCTGCCGGCGGGCGATGCGTCGCGCCATCCAGGCCACGATGCGAGGGTGGCGCACCGCGCCCCGGCGACTGAACACGGGCAGCCGCAGCCGCCGCACCAGGCCGCGGACCATCCCCGGCTCCGGCACGACCAGCGCCACCGGCCACCGCAGACCGTCGCCCACGACGCACACCTGCGCCACCGCCGGATCCTCGGCGAGCACCTGCTCGACCTCGGCGGGCGGCACCTTGAGGCCGGTCGAGAGCACGAGCCTTTCCGAAAGTCTCCCGGTGATCCGCAGATGGCCGGCCGCATCGATCGCGCCGCGGTCGCCCGTGGGCAGCCACTCGGGCACGGGCTCGATCGCCGCAGCCGCCGCGGGCTGCCGCGGTTCTTCCTGCCGCAGGGGCCGCACGATCCCCAGCGCCCGGCTCGGCGTCCGCACGAAGAGTTCCCCGTCCGCGTGGTCGTCGATCCGCAGTTCCACGCCGGCCAGCGGCGGCCCCACCGTGCCCGGCCGCGCGATCCGCGGGTTGGAGAGCGTCACCACGGGACCGGCTTCGGCGAGGCCGTAGCCCTCCACCAGCGGCACGCCCGCCGCCGCGAAGAACTCGGCGGTCCGCCGCCGCAGCGCCGCGCCCCCCGACACGCACACCCGCACCTCGCCTCCGAGCGCAGTCCGCAGATCGACGATTCTCCCGGCCCGGGCCGCCGCCTCGAGCCGCTCGAAGAACGCGGGCACACCGAGCACCACGGTGGGAGGCAGGGCGGCGCAGGCATCGAGCACGCGGGTGCGGTCGCGGACGACGTTCAGGCAGCCGCCACGGACCAATGCCGTGTAGAGGTCGCCCGTGCGGGCCAGGGCGTGGCTCATCGGCAGCCAGGCGAGCCGGACGTCGCGCGGATCGTCGAGAAACATGTCGGCGGCGGCGAGCGCATTGGCCGCCAGCGCCCGCTGCGAATGGAGCACGCCGTGCGGGGCGCCGGTCGTGCCCGAGGAGAGCACGATCGTGCAGGGGGCGTCGGGATCGCAAGCCCGCGCCCGGCGGCCGAGCGCGTCGAGCACCGCTTCGCGATCGACGGCCGGCGGCCGCATGGCTGCGGCACAGGCACCCGACGCCAGGTCGAGGCACGGTCCGGCCACGCCCGCCACGCGACGGCCACCGCCGCTGACGATCGAGCCCCGAAGCCCGAGCCACGCGAGCGGGCCGTGGTCGCCGGGATCGTCGTGCAACGCGACATGCACCACGCCGGCGAGCAGGCAGGCCAGATCGACCACGATCCAGTCGGGCCCGTGCGGCCCCAGGTGGGCCAGACGGTCGCCGCGCCGCACGCCCGCGGACTCGATCGCCTCGGCCAACGCCAGCGCCTGCGCGGCGAGCTCCGCCCAGGTCCAGGCCGCTCCCGTGGCGCAAGCCTCCAGGCTTGCGAATCCGGGTGGTGGAGCCTCAGGCCGATTTCGACGGTCAGAGACCGCCGCTCCAGAAGCCAGACCGTCGACGATCGCCGGGCGGTCGCCGCCGGCGACGACGCGATCGTGGAGCAGGGCGACGAGCGACTCGGCGGAAGCATGCGGCATCACCGCAGCCGGCCCCCGCTCCTGTGGCACGACCGTGGCCATCGCATCTCCCGTCATTCGCACCGCTCGAACAGCACCGCGATGCCCTGGCCGAAGCCGATGCACATCGTGGCCAGGCCCAGGGACACCGCGCCATCGCGCATCGCGTGCAGGAGCGTGGTGGTGATCCGCGCGCCGGAGGCGCCGAGCGGATGGCCGATCGCGAGCGCGCCGCCGCGCACGTTGACCCGGGCGGGGTCGAAGCCGAGCTCGTCGATGCAGTGGATCGCCTGCGCGGCGAAGGCCTCGTTGAGTTCCACCAGGCCGATGTCGCCGCGGCCGATGCCGCGGCCCGCGACCCGCGCCAGCAGTTTCTGGGTGGCCGCGATCGGCCCGATGCCCATGGCGGCCGGCGGCACGCCGACGACGGCCGTGGCCACGACCCGCGCCCAGGGCTCGAGCTGCTGTCGGGCCGCCTCCGCCTCCGACATCACGAGCACCGCCGCGGCGCCGTCGCTCACCGGGGCGCTCGTGGCCGCGGTGATCGTGCCCAGCTGCGGCAGGAACACCGGCTCGAGCGTCGCCATCGCCTCCAGGCTCGTGTCGCGACGGATCGACTGGTCGTGCAGCATCTCGGCCGCGGCGCCGCTCTCGTCGTGGCCGAACACGGGCACGATCTCGTCGTCGAACAGGCCCGCGTCGCCGGCCCGCGTTGCGCGGGCATGGCTTTCGAGGGCGTATTCCTCCTGCCGCCGGCGCGAGATGCCGTGGACCGCCGCGAGCTGCTCCGCCGTCAGCCCCATCGAGAGCATGCCGCGGCTCGAGCGGGCGAGGACCCGCGGATGGATGTCGACGGCGGAGTCCATCGGCAGGTGGTGCATGTGCTCGACGCCGGCGACCACCTGCACGTTCTCGGCGCCGGCCGCGATCGCGTGGCAGGCCTGGGCCAGGGCCTGCAGCGACGAGCCGCAGAGCCGGTTGACCGTCGTGCCGGCGGTGGACAACGGCAGCCCCGCCATCAGCCCCGCGCACCGCCCCGCGTTGCCGCCGAGTTCGCCCCGCTGCTGCGTGACCCCGAGGACCACGTCCTCGATCGTGGCCGGCTCGACGCCGGAGCGGTCCACGACGGCCGCGATCACCGCGGCCGCCAGCTCGTCGCCGCGGACGTGGCGGAAGATGCCGCGGTCGGGGTGCGCGCGGCCGATCGCCGTGCGGCAGCAGGCGACGACGACGGGGGTGGTCGCGGGATCACGTGAGGCGCCGGGGGTCATGCAGTTCGTCCTCGCTTCATGCCGTGAACGCCAGGCCGTCGCGGGCCATCCCGAGCAGACGATCGGTGGGCACCATCCGCGGCCCGAGGTCGGCCAGCGGCTCGAGCCGCCTCACGACCTCGGCCGGCCCGAGCGTGTCGGCCCAGGCGAGCAGGCCGCCGCGGAAGGGGGGGAACCCGAGGGCGTGGATCACGGCGAGGTCGATGTCGCGACCGTCGCGCACGAGCCCCTCGTCGAGGGCGCGGACCGCCTCGAGCAGCATCGGCAGGAGCAGCCGGTCGGCGATCGTGCGGTCGCTCGTGTCGCGGGGGGGCAGCGCATAGCGGCGGATCAACTCCGCGGCCCCGGCGTCGGGGCCGAGCATCCGCGGCTTGCTGGCCGCAGCCGCGTAGCGGTAGAAGCCGCAGCCGCTCTTGCGGCCCAGCCGCCCCGACTTGACCAGCGCCGGGATCACCGGCGAAGCCTCGATGCGATCGCCGTAGGCCGCGCTCAACACGAGCCCCGCGTAGAACGCGGTGTCGAGGCCGATCATGTCGTAGAGCTCGATCGGGCCCATCGGCATCCCGAAGCCCCGCGCCACGCGATCGATCCGCCCGCACTCCACACCCTCGCGGGCCATCTCCACGGCCTCGTGGAGGTAGGGCATGAGGACGCGGTTGACGAGAAAGCCCGGGCTGTCGCGGACGACGACCGGGCACTTGCCGAGCCGCTTGGCGTGGGCGACGACCGCGGCGACGGTGGCGTCGCTGGTCGCCGGCCCGCGGACCACCTCGACGAGCGTCATCCGGCGCACGGGATTGAAGAAGTGCATCCCGCAGAACCGCGCCGGGTCGGCCAGGTCGGCGGCCAGCCGGGCGATCGGATTGGTGGAGGTGTTGGTGGCGATGATGGTGGCGGGGCCGACGAGCCGCTCGATGTCGGCGAGCACCTGCTGCTTGACGTCGGTCCGCTCGGTGACGCTCTCGATCACGAGGTCGGCGTCGGCGACGGCCGCGAGCTGCGTGGCGGTGCGGAGCCGGCCGGCAAGCGCCAGCGCCCGTGCGGGATCGGAGCGCTTCGTGGCCCGGTCCCAGGCGGCCTCTTCGAGCAGCCCCGGCACGGCGGCCGCGAGGGCGGCGGCGGAGACGTCGATGAGCGTTGCGACACATCCCGTGCGGAGATGCGCCGCGGCGATTCCCGCCCCCATGATGCCCGCCCCGATCACGGCTGGCGCGGCGACCGGTGCGGCCGCGGCGGACGGCTCGGCGGCGGCATCGCCACTGCCGATGCCCGGATCGCGGCGGTTGCGCTCGCCGCCGCGGAACACGCGAAGCAGCTGGCCGGCCACGGGCGAGCGAGCCAGTTTCGCGAACGCCGCCGACTCGATCGCCCCGGCCGCATCGGCATCGACCGCCGCCCCCGCGAGGATCGTCCGCAGGATCGCCGGGGGCGCGGGATAGTGGCCTCCGGTCCGCCCGAGGATCACGGCCGACGACGTCGCCTCCAGAAACTCGCGTTCCAGTGGATCCAGTTCGACGGCCGACGCCTGCCGGCGGCGGCGGGCGGCGACCACGCCGCTCTGCCCGTGGGCATCGATGAGCCGGTGGGCCGTCTCGATCGCCTGCTCGGCGGGCACGCAGGCATCGACCAGCCCGATCCGCGCCGCGGCCGCCGCAGCGACGTTCTCGCCCGACGCCGCCAGTTCCACCGCGGGGCCGGGACCGATCAGCCGCGGCAGCCGCACCGTGCCCCCCCAGCCGGGCAGCAGACCGAGCTTGACCTCGGGAAAGCCGAGGAGCGTGTGTTCGGCATCGGTGGCCACCCGGAGGTCGCAGGCCAGTGCCAACTCCAACCCGCCGCCGAGACAGACGCCGTCGATGACCGCCACCGAGGGCCAGGGTAGCCGCGACAGCCGGGCGAAGAGCGCCCTGCCCGCATCGCACAGCCGCGCGATCTCCGCCTCGGGCAGGCGGCGAACCTCGTCGAGCCGCGCCACGTCGGCACCGGCGAAGAAGGATCCGGCGCGAGCGGAGCGGAGCACGAGGCCCCGTGGCCGGCGCCGTGGCGGGCGGTTCTCGAGGTCGTCGAGGGCGGCGGCCAGGTCGGCAAGCACGCCCGGCGTGAGCACGTTCTGGCGGTGGTCGGGAACCAAAAACGAGAGCGTCACGAAGCCATCTTCGGCGTGCTCGAACGAGAGCGTGACGGGTTGGGGGGATGCCGCGGGCATGACGGTGATTTCTCGGGTTTCGCTTGCCCTGGGCGTGAAAATCGCTAGTGTATCGGCTGATCGGCCGTTCCCCAGGGCGGGAATCGTGCCGCCCGGAACTGGTCTCGAGCGCACACCCGGAGGTCGCCCGCCCATGCAGACGAAGACATCCAGCGGTGCCGAGACAGCGGCGGGCGACTGGTGCAGCCTGCGCGGCCGCAGCGGCCTGGCCATGGCAGCGGTCTGGTTCGTGCTCGTGGCCGTCGCCGTCGTAGGGAGGATGTGGCGGCCGGAGTGGAACGGCGGGCCGCTGTGGAACGTGACCCCGCTGGCCGCCGTGGCCCTCGCCGCGGGGGCGCTGTTTCCGCGACGCCTGGTGGCGGCCTCGGTGCCGCTCGCCGCGCTCGCCATCAGCAACCTGTTCGAGCCAGGGTATGGCAATTTGGCAATTGCTGCCGTGGTGTACGCAGCCTCCGCCTGGCCGGCGCTCATTGGCCGGCTCGTGAACCGCGGCCGCTGGGCGGCGGTGGTCGGTGGTGCGGCGGCGAGCGCGGTAGTGTTTTTCCTGACCACGAACCTGGCCCACTGGTTCTTCATCGGCGGTTACCCGCGCACGATGGCGGGTGTCGTCGAGTGCTACGTGGCAGCACTGGCCCACTTCCGGCCCCTCGGTGACGTGGCCTGGAGCCTGGTTCTGTTCGCCGGGATCGTGGCCTTCGCCGCTGCCGACGATCTGCTCGCCCGCCGCTGGCATCCGGCCCCCGTCTCGCGGGGCCGTTGAACCCCTGATGGCTTGACTGGCGGCCGAACCGGTTGAGAATGCCTTGCATCGCCGCGGGAATGGCGGAATTGGCAGACGCGCCAGGTTGAGGGCCTGGTGGTAGTAATACCGTGCAGGTTCAAGTCCTGTTTCCCGCATTTGAAGTTCGACGGCCCGCTCCGATCGCCGCTCCACGATGAACGAGACTCCCGATTCTTCGCCCGCGGACGCATCCGAGGGTGAGCAGCCGTCGCGACGGATCCCGATCGGCACGCAGCGGCCCGGCGTGAAGCCGCCGTCGCTGGCGCCGAAGGTGCAGTACGTCACTGGTTCCGCGCCGGCCCCGGCACCGGCTGCGACCATCGCACCCTCTGCGACCGTCGCACCCCCTGCGGCAGCACCTGCGGTGCCCTCCCCGTCCGAGCCCGCACCGGCTGCCGCGCCAGCTACCGCTTCGCCACCACCGCCGGCTGGCGATCGCTCGGCGGGGCGCGGTGGACGCCGTGATCGGCGGCGCGAGAGCGGCACGAAGTCGCCGTTCGCCGATGTGCTGCCGCCCGCGAAGCGGGTCGCCGTGCCGAATCTCCGGGCCGCTCTCGACGACGACCTGGAAGCCGACTTCGAGGCGGCGCTCGGCGGCATGGCGGTGGACGACCTGCTCACGGCCGAGGTCGGCGCCAAGGCCGATGCACCCCTCGAGCCGGGCACGCGGCTCGTGGGCACCGTGCTCGCAGTCGGCCCCGACACCGCGTTCATCGACCTCGGTGCCCGGCGGCAGGGGGCGATGCGGCTGGCGGGACTGTTGGAGGCGGGAGCCGATCTGCCGGCCGTCGGCGAATCGGTCGAGGTCTCCGTCGGCTCACGCAACCAGGAGGACGGCCTCTACGACGTCGCCCCGGCGAACCGGGCCGTGGCCGTCGAAGACTGGACGCAGCTCCAGGCGGGGATGATCGTCGAGGCGCACGTCAAGGCGGCCAACAAGGGGGGCCTGGAGTGCGAGGTGGGCGGCCTGCGCGGCTTCATGCCCGCGAGCCTGGTGAGCACTTGGCGGATCGAAAATCTCGAGGAGCTGGTGGGGCAGACGCTCGAAAGCCTGGTCACGGAACTCGTGCCCGAGGCCCGACGGCTCGTGCTCTCGCGCCGGGCGGTGATCGAGAAGCAGGCCGCCGACGCCAAGGCGAAGCTGCTCGAGACGCTCGAGCCCGGGGATGAGCTCGACGGCATCGTCCGCAGCGTCCGCGATTTCGGCGCGTTCGTCGACATCGGCAACGGCGTCGAGGGACTCGTGCATGTCAGCGAGCTGTCCTGGGAACGGGTGGCGAACGCCGCCGACGTCCTCCAGGCGGGCCAGAAAGTTCGCGTCATCGTCAAGAAGATCGATCGCCAGACCGGCAAGATCGGCCTCTCCGCCCGCGACCTCGTGGAGAGCCCGTGGAAGCGGGCCGCCGAGAAGTATCACGTGGGCGCCACCGTGAGGGGCGCCGTCAGCCGGATCGCCCAGTTCGGCGCGTTCGTGCGGCTCGAGCCGGGCGTCGAGGGGCTCGTTCATATCTCCGAGCTCGCCACGCGGCACATCCGCAGCGTGGGCGATGTGCTCAAGGAGGGGCAGACGGTCGAGTGCCGCGTGCTCGCCGTCGATCCGGACGAGCAGCGGATGTCGCTGTCGATCAAGGCCCTGGCGCCGACGCCGGTGGCCAAGGAAGCCGCGGAGCCGGAGGAGCCGGCGGCTGAAGAGCCGGCCCCGCCGCCCGTCGTGAAGAAGCGTTCCGGCCCGCTCAAGGGTGGGCTCGGAGGCGAGTCGCAGGGGGCTAAGTTCGGCCTCAAGTGGTGAGCCGCAGGCGGCGCCACCACCGCCGAGGCGGCACTGGCGTTGGCACCGGTGCCGGCGCCGCCGACGGCCGCTCGGCAAGCACGTCGTCGAGCAGCATCTCGTAGTCGGCCCGAATGCGGTCGTGCGTCCAGGCGGCCCGAAACGGCTCCAGCGGGGCGGTGCCGGCCGCAAGGATGTCCTGCAGCGACCGTTCCTCCACGCAGATCGAGGGCGTGGCCGCGACGACATGCCGAAACATGCTCGTCCGCCGCACGGCCACGGGACGGCCGGCGGCGATCGCCAGATCGACCGCGCTGGAGATGCCGCGCGCCTCCTGCTCGACGTAGAAGAACGCGTTGAGCGAGTTGCGGGCCAGGAAGTCGAGCACGCGGGGGATGCTGCGAAACTCGTGCGACACCTCGAGCCGGACGCCGGGCTTGGTGATCAGCGTGCGACACCGCCGGGCCAGTGCCCGCGACGCCGTGCCGTCCGGATCGCCGAACGCGTTGAACGGCAGCGCCATGCGGATCAGGCACTCGTCGAACTCCTCCTGCACCCGGAGCACCAGCTCCTCGAGGCCCTTCGTGGGCCCGGCGAATCCAAAGGTTCCGATCGTCGGCAGCGGCGGCGGGGCGAAGGGATTCGTATAGGCCGGCAGCGGACGACAACTCCGCACGAACCGCGGATTGTCCCGCCGACCGCTCGGATCGTGGTCGATGCAGTGGTCGAACGGCAGGACCTCCGAATCCTGCACCATGGCATCCGTGATCTCGTGCATCAGGGCCGCGATCGGCAGTCCCGTGGCCCGGAAGGCCCGCGGCGGCACGGCGGGAAACGTGATCGGATGCCAGTTGACGAGCATGGCTTCCGGCCGGGCGGCGGCGATCGCCCCCTCCAGGTCTCCCACGGTGGTGACTTCGGCCGGAACGAACCGGTAGCGGCCCGAGCATGACAGGATCTCGAGGATCTGCAGGCCGAATTGATGCACGCCGCAGGCCCGTTGCGGATGCGTGACGAACAGGACGGTCCGCTGCATGCGAGGCGCTCCGTGGGTTTCGGGGCTCGACCGCCCCCATGAATCAGGCGGCCGCAGCCGCGACCGGCCGCCCGACCTCGATGCGCACGGCCGCGGCCCGACCGCCGAGCGCGGCGATGATGTGGTCGCGACACACGACCTCATCGACCAGGAAGCCCGTGATCTCGCCCGTGTCAACGAGCCACCGCAGGGCGGCGGCCGGGTCGGAGCACCGGCTGCCGAGCGGCGTGGCGAGCAGGCTCGCGGGGGTCGAACCCGGCACGTAGACCCAACGTTCGACGTCGCAGCCGATGCGGGTGGCGAGGATGTGGTCGAAGGGGTCGTGGCGCTCCGCCGCCGCATCGAGCATGAATATCGCCCGCCGATACCGGCTGCCCGTGAGGACGGTGCGCACGATCTCGAGCGGGAACACGCCGGCCAGGTGGCCGGGTGCCGACATGCCGCAGGCCTCCATCGGCAGAAAAAGATCGACGGCGCACCCGGCCGCCCACGGGCCGGCGGTGAACCGTGCATCCCTGTCGTGAGCGGCGATGACGGCGACGCGGTTCGGTGGCGGGCTATCCGATGAACGGCCCGCCGCCCGGAGGCACGAGGCGATCCGGTCGGCCGCCGCCGGCCAGCCGAGCCGGCGCAGCACCCGCCGGCCGAAGGCCAGCGACCGGTCACGCAGCCCCGGGTCCGCCCGCAGCCGTCGGAGCGCCCCCCCGATCGCAGCCGGATCGGCGGCATCGAACAGCAGATCCGGCAGCACGAGCTCCCGGATCGCGGAATTGTCGGCGCCGAGGACCGGTGTCCCGGCCGCATACGCCTCGAGGATCGGCAGACCGAGCCCTTCGTAGAAGGATGGAAACACGGAGGCCTCGGCATGCCGGACCAGCTGCAGCAGGTCGGCGTCGCTGACGTATCCCGTGCATACGACCGTCCCCGGCGCGAGCCCTTCGGCCGCGGCCAGGGCCGCGAGTTCCCCCCGTTGCGACTCCGACAGGCGGCACGTGATCGCGAGCTTGCCGTGCGGGTCGAGCCGGTGATGGGCGGCGAAGCCGCGAACCATGCCCGTCAGGTTCTTGCGCCAATCGCCGCCGCCGATGTACAGGAAGTAGGGGCCGTCGAGGCCGTGCCGCAGAGGAGCCAGCGGATCCGCGGCCGCGGCCAGCAACCGGCGTTTGCCTTCGTCGATGTCGCCGTCGATCGTGACGATCCGCCGACCGGCGATGCCCGCCAGCCGGATCGCGTCGCGTCGCGTCGTCTCGCTGATGGCAAACAGGGCGTCATACGACCGCATGGCGTCGAACGCCGTCATGTAGTTGCAGCGGGCGGTCGGGTCGGCGAGGTAGGCCTCCGGGAACAGATACGGGATCAGGTCGTACACGATCCCGAGCCGCAGCGGTGCGTGGGGCCGCAGCCACCGGGGCAGGAGATACTCCGCGCCGCGACCGTGGAGCCAGACGAAGAAACAGGCCGTGAACACCGCGTCGATGCGGCCGCCGACACCGGCGGCGAGGGCCTGCTCGTCGTGCCATGTGCCGAGCCGCGAAAGTTCGGCGTGCCGGACCGGCAACGGCTGGTCCCTGTCGTGCAGGAACAGGCACCGTGTCTCCGGCATGGCGCGGCACAGGTGCTCGACGAGCGCCTGGGAATAGGTGGCGATGCCCCGCTCGGGATTCGTCTGCGCGGCCCGGAGATCGATCAGCAGGGTGGAGATGCGTCGCATGATGCGGATGTCCTTCTCGGGGCGGTTGCCGGTCCGCGCGGGACCGCACTGGGCTGCGGTTCACTGGCCTCACGGAGGGCCACGCACTGCAGCCCGAGGCTCTCCCGGAGCAGCCGCTCCAAGAGGTCGAGACGAGCCTCGATCCGGGCCACGAAATCGTCGCGGCCGCCCGCTTCCCTCCGCCGTCTGCCTCTCCGCAGCAGGGGACGCAGGCAGCGGCGCTCGAAGCGGCGTGCCAGATCGTGGAGCGCTGGAATGGTCATGGCGATCCTCCTGTTCGTGGGTTCAAGCTGCCCGTCGCAGCCCCTCGCGGCCGAGCATCTCGATGCGGGGCAGGGGAAACAGCAGCCTGCCGCCGCGTTGCAGGTGCAGCTGCTCCCGGGCGACGATCGCCTGCCGGAAGTGCCACGGCAGCACCAGCAGCACGTCGGGCCGCATGGCATGCACCTCGTGCTCCGGCAGGATCGGAATGCCGGTACCGGGCGTCACGCAGCCGAACTTGGTGGGGTTGACCTCGGCGATCGCCGGCAGGTCGCGGGGCGTCAGGCCGCAGTACTGCAGCACGACGTTGCCCTTGGTCGAGGCGCCATAGCCGTACACCCGCTTGCCAGCGGCCGCCAGGTCGAGCAGCCGGCCGCGGAGCTGATCGCGGTGCCTCTCGACGCGGTGCCGGAAGGCCGCGTACACGAGGTGCCCGCCATGTCCCATGCGTTCCTCCCACTCCAGCAGGCTCTCGACCCGGCGGTCGTCGGCCGTGTGGCGGGAGCCGCGGCGTGCCAGCGTCGTGGCGAAACTGCCCCCGTTGACGTCGTTGATCTCGACGTCGAGCACGACGAGCCCGGCCCGCTCCGCCATCCAGCAGACCTGCCGCAGGGCGAAGTAGGTCAGGTGCTCGTGGCACACCGTGTCATATGCATCCCGCTCGATCATCAGCGGCAGATAGCTCTGCTCGAGGACGCAGATTCCGTCGTCATCCAGCAGGTCGTGCACGTCCCGGAGAAAGCCCAGCGGATCCTCCAGGTCGTAGAACATGGCGATGGCGGTGATCAGCGTCGCCCGCCGACCGCCCAAATGCCGCCGGACCGTGTCGCGACTGAAGAACTCGGGAATCCGCTCGATTGCCCGATGGTGGTGCGACGCGAGCACGTCGGCGGCGGGATCGATGCCCACGAGACGGGCGCCGGTAGCGACCAGGGAGTTGAGGAGCGTGCCGTCGTTGCTGCCGATGTCGAGCACGATGTCGCCGGGACCGAGGTCCACCTGCCACCGTGCCACGTGCCCGCGGTGGACCAGGTGATCCACCATCGAGGCGTTCAATCCGGACCGGTATCCGTAGCCGGCGCCGTACATCTGCTCCGGGGCATGCGAGTGCCGCAGTTGCACCAGGCCGCAGCCGGCGACGTCGTCGCACAGCACCAGTTCCAACGGCGCAGCCGGAACGGGCTCCGCGGCCGCCGCCGGAAACACTCCGGTGAGCGCCTGCATGCCCAGGTCGAGGATCGGCCGCAAACTCCCGCCACCGCAGATGCGGCACCGGCTGACTTCTCGGTACATCGCCATCAGGCCTCCCGCCCGCCGCGTTCATGGCACCCACACCAGGCACCCCCTCGTGCGGGCGTGCCACCTTCGTGGGGGTGTCTATAGTTCGGCAGTCGGCCCGGGAAAAGCCCAATTTTTCACGGCATCAGGCCCCACCGGCGGCGATGGCCAGGTTATCGACGCGCGCGCCGGCGGAGCCGCGAATGCCCACGCCCCCCGCGGTCACCAGGCCGGTGGTGCGGGTGAGCAGCGTCACGCCGTCGACGGCCAACTGCAGCGCAGACCCGTTGGCCACCATCCGCACGGTGTGCGGGATGGCCACGTCCCCCGGGGCGGCGGCGGCCCCGAGCAGCTGCCAAACGCCCCCCTGATTCGCCCACAGTTCGGCCGAGATGCCGCCGCCGCGGTTGACGATCCCGCCCCAGAGCAGGTTGCGGTCGCCGCCACCGGCGGCCCGGCTGGCGAACCCGGCGTAACTGCCCGCCACAGGCACGCCGATCAGGGCCTGCATGTCGGCGTCGAGCACAGCGACCCCGTTGAGCAGCGCGAGATTCAGCTCGGTCTGCCCCACCGCGGCGGACGAGGCCGTGGAGAACCAGCCCACCGGCTCGGTCCACTGGCTGGAGAGCAGACCGTCGGGAGTCGCGTCGAAGCCGGTCGCGAAGGGCAGCCCCGCCGGCGTGGCCGACAGCGGCGCGACCGCGAGGTCGTCGAAGGTCACTCCTCCGGACGACCGCAAGGCGAACAGTCCGGCGGCGGCGACGCCGTTGTCGTTGGCGAACGTCCGCAGCTGGCCGTCCACGAACAGCCGGAGGGCCGTGCCCTCGGCATCCATGCGGACCACGTGGGCGACGGCCGCCGGCATGCCCGCGAGCGTCGAGGTCGCGACGCGGCTCCAGCCGGCGCCCTGGTTGCGCCAGAACTCTGCGAACAGGGTGCCGCCGCGGTTCGCCAGCCCGCCCCACACCATGTTGGTGTCGCCGGGACCGACATAGCGCATCGCGAAGCCGGCATATTCAGCGTCGCCGTCGACCAGCAGCGCGGCCGTGGCGGACAGGTCGGCCAACGGGGCGGTGTTCAGTGTGGCCAGGTTGAGTGGCGCCAGGGCGACGGCCGCCGAGGTCGCGGTCGAGAACCCGCCGATCCGGGTCGTCCATCCCGGGCCGAGCGTGCCGTCCTCCTGCGCCGGGAAGGAGGTCGAATACGGCAGGCTCACGGACTGTGGAGCCTCGACCACCACTTCTCGGACCACGCCCCCCGCTCCGCTGCGGATGCCGAAGGAACCCGGGCCGGGCAGGGCCGCATCCTGGGCGGTCGTCACCAGCGTGCCATCGATCGACAGCCGCAGCGCGGTGCCGGCCAGATCGAACCGCACGTCGTGCGCCGCCGTGGGGACGGCCGCCGGCAGACGGGTGGAGGCGAGGAGGAAATAGCCCCCATTTTGGATCCGCCAGATCTCGGCGAACAGCACGTCGCCCCGATTCGCCAGGCCCGCCCAATACAGATCGCGATCGCCGAAGCCCGTGTAGCGACCGCTCACGCCCGCGTAGCCGCCCGCCACGTCGGCGACCACCGTCGCCCGCACCGTGCCGTCGGCCCCAGCCGGGGCATTCAGCGTGAAGTTGTTCACCGCCCCAGCGCCCACCGCCTCGTTCCCGCGGATCGTAAAGTCGCCGGCCCGGTCCACCCAGAAGCGGCTCGGCTGCGACCCGGTCGAGAGGTTGAAGAAGTCGCGGAAGGTGTAGGTGCCGCCGGCATTTTGCAGGGCCACGAACCGGAAGTCGTCGCCCGTCGTCTCGGCCGACCCGCGGATGCCCACCCCGCCCGGCCCGGCGATGGAGCGATCGTTGGCGAACACGACGAGTTCGTCGTTGAAGAACAGCTGCAGCGCGTCGCCGATCACCTCCAGTCGCACGACCCCGGCGCCGGCGGAGATGGCCCGCGTGCCCACCAGCGACCAGGTGCCGCCGACGTTCTTCCAGATCTCGGCGCTGAACTTCCCGTCGAGCCGCTTGATCCCGCCCCAGTACATGTTCCTGTCGCCGGCGCCGCCGTAGCGGGCCACCACGCCGCCGTAGGTATAGGCCGGCCCGCCGAGCGTGATCCGCGCCTCCACCGCGACATCGGCCAGGCTTGCGCCGTCGAACGTGGCGACTCCCAACGGGGTCCGCACCGCCGCCACGTCACCCTCGATGTCGTAGGACCCGACTTGGGTCGTCCAGGCCGGCCCGAGCGACGCCTGGTTGCCTCGATTGAAGTCGTCGGCGATGAACCGATACCGCTGACCCGAAGTGCCCTCCGTGCGATCGAGGCCCTGACCCGACCAGAAGATGTTGAAATCACCGGTGACCCGCTGGGCCACGGCGGGCAGGATCTGGGGCCCTGTCTGCGCCGTGTTGACCCGCGTCTCGGAGCCGACTGGCAGCCCGTCGGCGGCGTACTGCCGCGCGTAGATGCCCCAGCTGGCGGCGTCCTGGCCGATGGTCTGCCAGGCGATGGCGAAGCGGCCGGCGGCGTCCACCCCGACCGCCGGAAACCGCTGCGACTCCGCGACCGTCTGGTTGACGCGGAACTCCTGCGTCTGCGGCGACGAGATCGTTCCCGCCGCCTCGTCGACGACGAACTGCCGGGCGTAGACGCCCCAGCTCGAGCCCTCGCCATCGACGTTCAGTTCCTGGTTGATGCTCTGCCAAACGAGCGTGAAGTCGCCCGCGGCATCGATGCCCACGGCGGGGCTTTCCTGGGCGTCCTTCGTGTAGGTGTGGGCGAGCAGGTCGTCCGAGCCCAGGCGGGCGCCGTCGGCGGCATACCAGGCGACGAAAATGCTCTTCTCCGTGTCTTCCGGATCGGTGAGCACGTTGTGGTCGCTGACCCAGGCGATCGCCGTCTCGCCCGCCGCGTTCATGGCGATCGCCGGTCCGGATTGGGAAGTCCGCCGCTCGGCGTTGACGAGGAACTCGCCCCCCGGCTGCGGCGTGCCATCGGCGGCGAACCGGCGGGCCCGGATGCCGGTGCCTTCCACGTCCGCAGTGTCGGGATCCTCGTCGGAGCCGACCCACACGACCATGAAGTTGCCGGCGGCGTCCATCGCCACCGCGGGAGCGACCTGATCGCCGGTGGTGATCTGATTCACGAGGAAGTCCGCGTCGTTGGCCCAGCCCTTGAAGGATGCGTCGTACCGCCGCCCGCGGATCGACGTTCCCGATCCGTCGCCCTGGGTCGACTGCCAGACGACCACGAAGTTGCCGGCGGCGTCCATCGCCACGGCCGGGCTCGACTGGCCGCCCACCGTCAGCGTGTTGACCAGCAGCGTGTCGTCGTCGATGCCGTTTTCGTCGAGGTCGATCGGCACGCCGTTGGCCTGGAAGAGCTTCGCGTAGATGCCGAAGTCGCTGCCGTCGCCCGTGTCTTCCCAACTCTGCCAGACGACGACGAAGTTTCCGGCGGCGTCGGTGGCGACCGCCGCCGGCTGGTCCTCCAGGCCGACATAGGTGGCCAGGCTGAGTTCGCCGCCGCCGGCCGTGCCCCCCGCGTCGTCATAGATCTGGGCGCGAATCGACGGCTGCCGGCCCCCTTCCTCGATCTCGGGCACGAGCGGTCCGACCCACACCGCCACCGTCCGGCCGCCTCCGTCCATCGCGATCCGCGGCGCCACCTGCGGCCCCGACTGGATGCCCGTGTTGACGAGCGTTTCGGCGCTGAAGGCGTCGGCGGCAGCCGCGTACCGCCGGCCGTAGATGCCCCAGCTGAAGCCATCCTGCTGCTGGCTCTGCCAGGCCGCGAAAATGTCGCCATCGGCGTCGATGCCCACCGTCGGCGCCCGCTGCGGCTTCGCCGTCGTGGTGTTCCAGGCGAAGTCGCCCGTGCCGGCCCCGGCGGTCGCCAGCGGCGTGGCTTGCGCCGGACCGCGACTGAACGTGAACCGCCGGCCATAGACATCGGAACCGCTGCCCTCGGATCCCTCCACCTGCCAGGCCACGACGATCCCGCCCGCGGTGTTCATCGCGACGGCCGGCGCGACGATGTCGTTGTAGGTGGCGGCATTGGCCCGGACATCGCCCGTGTCGGCGAGCGTGTCGGCGTTGAAGGCCTTGAAGAACACGCCCCCCGCGACCTCGCCCTCTTCGCCGTCGGCCGTCGGATCCGGCCCGCGCCAGGCGAGCACGAAGTCGCCGGTGGCCGCATCGATCGCCGCCTCCGGGCTCGTCTGGTCGCCGATCGTGTACGTGCTCGCCACGACCTCGTCGCCCGCCGCGAGGCCCGCGGCGGTGCCCCGCTTGTAGAACACGTCCGTTCCGTCGGCCGCATCCCCCTGCCAGGCGAGCACGAAATCGCCGTCAGCCGCCATCGCCACCGACGGCGCGGCCTGATCGCCCAGCGTCGCGAGCGTGTTGGCACGGGCCTGCGCCGAGAGCGTCACCACGCCGGCGACGTCGACCGTGCCCATGCGGTAGTACACGTCATAGCCGCCGGCGACGGTGTCTTCCGACTGCCAGGCGACCACGAACCGGCCATTGCCGTCGCTCGCCACGGTGGCGGCGATCTGGTTGCCGTCACCGGAGGGCACGAGCACAGGTTCGTTGACCGCGAACGGTCCGCTGCCGAGCGCCGTGCCGTCGCGATCGTAGACCCGAGCGACAATGTCGAACCCGTCGGCGCCATAGGTCTGCCAGACGGCCACAAAGCGGCCGCCGGTGCCGGGTGTCGTGTCGAGGATCGCCGCCACGGCGGTGTTTTCCGGGGGCGACAACGCCTCATCCACCAGAAACTGCCCCCCCACCGGAACGGCCGCGAGCACGGTCCGCGACTCGAGCCGCTCGAGCGCCGAATGCAGGCGTTGCCGGCGACTGCGGCTGCGGCGGTGGTCGAGGCGGGCACGTGAAATGCGGGAAGCGGACATGACGCTGGCCTCCGGTGATGCTGGGATGCGGATTCACATCCATGCAACAAAAAAGCCGCCCAGAATCCGCGGCCCTGCGGGCCGGGTTTCTCGGCGGCTTACGGTTCGCCGGGCTCGCGCCATTGCGGTCGGCCCTGCGTCTCGTCCACCACGCGATCCGTCGGCTGATTGATCGCAGCCCGCGATGGCGGCGGCGACAAAAATCGCTCGCGCCCGCTGAATGCCGGGCCCGACGACGTGCGGACAGTTTCGGCGGCGTGTGGCCGCCGCGGCCACAGCGAGAATCTGCAAGACCGCGCAGCGGCGACTTGTGCCGCCCCCGCTGCCGGGAAGCCCGAACCGTAAGGTGAGGGAATCCGCGTCGCTCCACCGGAGGCCATCCGCATTCCCTCGGCTCACGCCTTTTGCTGTTGCGCGGAGGAGTTCAACAGAGCGGCGCCGCTGCAGGGATCCGGCGGCGAATCGTGTTTTGACCACCCGTACACAGGCGATCGGTCCCGTCGCCGGCCCAAGAAGCCCCGGGTGGCAACCCGGGGACTCCGGGTGTGAAAACCATCCCGCCGTCCATGCCGCATCACTCAACGTGATTTCCCGGTTCAAACCCACATCGCATGGCACCCGGGATGAGATGCAACCCGGAGTCCCCCGGCTCCCGCCGGGGGCTTTTTGTGCCGTTCGCGCATGTCAAGCCGAGCGCATGACTGGAGAACGCGCAACACCAAAACTCACGCCTCGGGCTTCAAGGAACGGGACCACCGAACCGGACAGACCGGAAACGCAACACCATTCCCAAGAGAAAGACTGGCTCAACGACGGGGCGAGATGTGCGAGACACACCCAAGTCGAATCCGGTCTACCGCTGCGGTGGCGCGATCGTCCGCTTGCCCATCCAGGCGACCAGCGGCTCCGGCACGGTCACGGTGCCATCGGCGTTCTGGTGGTTTTCCAGGATCGCGATCAACGCCCGGCTGATCGCGACCGCCGTGCCGTTGAGCGTGTGGACGAACTGCGTTCCCTTCTCGCCCGGCTTGCGGTAGCGGAGGCCGAGCCGCCGCGACTGGTAGTCGGTGCAGTTCGAGGTGCTCGTCACCTCGCCCCACTCACCCGCCTCCCCGCGGCCCGGCATCCAGGCCTCGAGGTCGAACTTCCGGTAGGCGGGGCCGCCGAGGTCGCCGGAGGCCGTGTCGATGACCCGGAAGGGGATGCCCAGGCCGTCGAACAGCCGGCACTCCAGATCGAGCAGCAGGTCGTGCATCGCCGCGCTCTGCTCCGGCGCCGTGAAGGCGAACATCTCGACCTTCGTGAACTGGTGCACGCGGTACAGGCCGCGGGTGGCCCGGCCGTGGGCCCCGGCCTCGGTGCGGAAGCAGTGGCTGATGCCACAGAGCTTCAGCGGCAGCTCCTCGGCCTCGAAGATCCGCTCGTGAAAGGCACCGCCGAGCGTGATCTCGGCCGTGGCCACGAGCGACAGGTCGGAGCCGGTGATCGAGTAGATCTGCGTTTCGGGCCCACGCGGCATGAAGCCGGTGCCTTCGAGGATCGTGTCGCGGGCCAGGTCGGGCGTGGTCATGACCGTGAACCCTTCCCGCTGCAGCAGGTCGACGGCGTACCGCTGCAGGGCCAGTTCGAGGAGCACGGCGTCGTTCTTGAGGAAGTAGAAGCCGTGGCCGGCCACGGTGGCGCCGGCCTCGAAGTCGAACAGGTCGAGCGCGGCGCCGAGATCCACGTGGTCACGCGGCTTGAAGGAGAAGCTCGGCACCGGCGTCGCCCCGCGGCGGATCTCGACGGCGGCATCCTCGCCGCCGACCGGGGCCGCGGGATGCGTGAGGTTGGGGATCGCCCGGAGGATGGCGTCGCTCTCGGCGACGATCTCCGCCGCCTTCGTTTCCAGGGCCGCGACCTCCTCGCGGAGCCGCCGTCCTTCGGCCTTCTTGGCCTCCCGCTCGGCCGCATCGGCCGCCTTGCCGATCGACTTGCTCACCTGGCCGGCCTGCTGGTTGAGCCGATCGATGTCGGCCTGGAGCTGGCGGCGGAGCCGATCCAGGGCGGCGAACTTCGCGACGTCGGCCGCCGAGCCGCGGGCGCGGCAGTTGGCGGCGACGAGATCGACGTTGTCGGCGACGAAGCGGCGGTCGAGCACGATGAACTCCAAAATGATGGCGATGGGGCGCGGGCCACTGGCGGCTGCCCGGGGCACCCTCTCTATAATGATGTTCCACCCGGGCGGTGCCGGCCCCGGGGTTTCGGAGTGTGCCAGACCGATGCCTGACTCCGCCAGTGCCGTTCACGAAGTTCCCGCCGCGGAGGCCGTCGTTCCCGTCCGCCGCCCGCGGCCCATGACCGCGGAAAAACCGCGTCGCCAGCCGCGGTATCACGTCGTCCTCTGGAACGACGACGACCACACCTACGACTACGTGATCGCGATGCTGCGGCGGCTCTTCGGCCACACCGCGGAGACGGCCTTCAAGATGGCCGCGGAGGTCGACACGCGGGGCCGCGTGATCGTGCTCACGACGACGAAGGAGCACGCGGAACTGAAGCGCGACCAGATCCACGCATTCGGTGCCGACCGGCTCATCGCCCGCTCCAAGGGCTCGATGTGGGCCTCGATCGAGCCCGAGCCGGCGTAGCCTGTCAGGAAAAGCGGTCCTTTCGAGAATTTCCCGGGTGCGGTGATGCGGAAGGGGGTGCCCACGCCCCAGGAGCCGGCGTGGCTGACCAGCGCAGGCATGGATGCCGAAGCGCAGGCAGCCTCGAGAGAGCGGAGGCCCGGAAGGCCGAAGCGAACGTCCGGCGACGGGGCGCGGGCACCCCCGACCCATGCAAAACCCGGATGGACCGGAAAAGCAAGCGGCCCGGGCTTTTCAGCCCGGGCCGCCGCCGTTCCCAGTCGATTCTCACCGCCCTGCGTGGGGGCGGGTCAGAAGCATCGGCAGTCCTGCGATCACTCGCAGCACGGCACCTCGCGGTACACCGTCTTCGGCACGCAGCGGGTCACCGTGTAGGCGACCTGCTTGGGCACCATCCGCACCACGTCCACCGTCTTGGTGTAGTGGACCGGGCGGGTCGTGCAGACCGGCACCTGCTTGGTGCGGGTCTCCTTGACCATCGTGCACACCTTGTAGCACTCCTCGCGGGAGCACTCCTCGCGGACCATCTTGCAGACCTTCGAGGTGCAGGTCTTCACCCGCTGCTCGGCCACCATGTGGCAGACCCGGTAGGTGCAGGTGCGAACCTGCTCCTCGGGCACCATCCGGCAGACCTTGTAGCTGCAGGTGCGGACCCGCTGCTCCGGCACCATCTTGCACACCTGGTAGGTGCGGACCCGCTGCTCGGGCACCATCTTGCACACCTGGTAGGTGCAGGTCTTCACCTGGACCTCCGGCACCATGCGGCACACCTGGTACGAGCAGGTGCGAACCCGCTGCTCGGGG
>CAZJHQ010000017.1:0-53273 GCA_964545915.1 uncultured Candidatus Kuenenia sp.
GAGCTCGTGGCGATCATCGGCGCCAACGGCGCCGGCAAGACGACGCTCCTGATGGCGATCTCCGGCGTGGTGCCGCCGCGGGCGGGCGCGATCCGCTTCGCGGGGCGGTCGCTGGCCGGCCTGCCGCCGCATGAGATCATGCGGGCCGGGATCGGCCACGCGCCGGAGGGCCGCCGGATCTTTCCCCGGCTCACGGTCCGGGAGAATCTGGAACTCGGCGGCTTCGCGCGGGACGACCGCGGTCAGGTGGCCCGCGACATCGACGAGGCCTGCGGCCTGTTTCCCGTGCTCGGCGAGCGGATGACGCAGCTCGGCGGCACGTTGTCCGGCGGCGAGCAGCAGATGCTGGCGATCGCCCGGGCGCTGGTGGGCCGCCCCCGGCTGCTCCTCCTCGACGAGCCGTCGCTGGGCCTGGCGCCGCTGGTCGTGGCCAAGGTGTTCGAGGTGATCAAGGCGCTTTCCGCCCGCGGCATCGGCGTGCTCCTGGTGGAGCAAAATGCCCGTGCCGCACTCAAGCTCGCGTCCCGCGGCTGGGTGTTGGAGACCGGCCGCGTCACGCTCACCGGCTCGGGCGCGGAGCTCGCCGCCGACCGCCGCGTCCGCGACGCCTACCTCGGCGATGCATGAGACCCGGCATGGACAGCGACCGCTCCGGTGCTGCTTCCGCCAGGCTGACACGCGCCCCGGAGACCCTTGAAGCCACCATCCGCAGCCCAATACATTGCCCGAGTTTGGTGGCTGGCGGCTTTTTTCGGCGGAGGTCCGCGATGGCCTGCAAGGCGTGGTGTGCGGCGTGTGCGGTGTGGATCGTCGTGGGCGTCGCCGCCGTGGCGGAGGAGCCGGCTGCGGGGCGGAGGGCGTCGCCGCCACGGCTGGTCGAGAACTCGATCGGCATGCGGCTCGTCGAGATTCCTGCCGGGGAGTTTCTCATGGGCAGCGGCGAGGACGGCGACGAACTCGTCGCCGCCTTTCCGGAGTATGGCCGCCGGCCGGAGGACTTTGCCGACGAGTTGCCGCGGCGCCGCGTGAAGATCTCGCGGCCGTTCCTGCTCGGCGTGCATGAGGTGACCGTCGGCGACTTCCGGGCCTTCGTCGAGGCGGCCGAGTATCGCACCGAAGCGGAGCGCGACGGCACCGGCGGGTGGGGTTACGACCGCAGCCTCGGCCGCTGCACCGGCCGCGACCCGCGATTCTCCTGGCGCGACCCGGGCTTCGAGCAGTCCCCCCGGCACCCGGTGCTGAACGTGACCTGGGGCGACGCCGTCGCTTTCTGCGAGTGGCTGTCGAAACGCGAGGGGCGGCGTTATCGGCTGCCGACCGAGGCGGAGTGGGAATACGCCTGTCGCGCCGGTGGCGCCGGCCGGTACGCCGGGGGCGACGATTCCGCGGCCGTCGTCAAGGCCGCCCGGATCCTCGATCCGGCGGGGCGCAACGTCCGGCTGCACGTGCAGGACGTTCCCGTCGCCGGCGATGCGGCGGTTCCGTGCACGGTGCCGGTCGGTTCCTACGCGCCGAATGGGTTCGGCCTCCACGACATGCACGGCAACGTCTGGGAGTGGGTGGCGGACTGGTACGCCGCCGACGCCTACGCGACCGGCTCCGCCGTCGACCCGGCCGGTCCCGCCGCAGGGATCCGGCGCGTCCGGCGCGGCGGCGGCTGGAATTCCTACCCCCTCTGGACCCGTGCGAGCTTCCGCAACTGGAACACGCCCGCGAGCCGCTGCGTGAACCTCGGGTTCCGCGTGGCCGCCGAGTCGCTGCCCGCCCGGCCGACGTCACCGGCCGGCACGATGTCGATCGTCTTCGTGGGGGACGTGATGCTCGACAACGGCCCCGGGCACGCGATCGCCGCGGGCCGCGATCCCTTCGCCGCCTGCGCCGGCCTGCTGCTCGACGGCGACGTCACGATCGGGAACCTGGAGTGCGTGCTCGGTCGCGGCGGCAGGCAGGTGCTCAAGCCCTACGTGTTCCGTGCGGCTCCCGAGGCCGAGCGATTCCTCAAGCCCTACTTCACCGCGTTGGGCACGGCCAACAACCATTCACTCGATTACGACCGCGACGGGTTTGCCGAGAGCCTGGCCGTGCTCGCTCGCGCGGGCATCCCGCAGTTCGGTGGAGGCCGCACGGCGGCGGAGGCCCGGGCGCCGCTCGTGCTCGAGCGCAACGGGGTGACCGTGGCGATCATCGGCTGCAACGCCTTCCAGGCCGAGGCCAACGCGGCGGGGCCGGACACGCCGGGCGTCAACCCGCTGCGGGAGGTCGAACTGCTGGCGGACATCGCGGCGGCCCGGAAGCGGGCCGACTTCGTGGTGCCGTTCGTGCACTGGGGGCCGGAGAACACGCCGCAGCCCCGGGCCTGGCAGCAGCCGCTGGCACGGAAGATGGTGGAGGCCGGGGCCGCCGCCGTGATCGGTGCCCACCCCCACGTCACGCAGACGGTCGACACCCACCGAGGCGCCCCGATCGTCTACAGCCTCGGCAACTTCGTGTTCGACTACTACCCCGTCGATCCGCCCGAGTGGACCGGTTGGGTGGCGACCCTCACCTTCACGAAGGGCAAGCCGGTCGATCTTTCGACCCGGGCCGTCGTCCTCGATGCAGCCGGCATCCCGAAGCCGGCGGAGTAGGCGCCGCGTCCGGCCGGGGAGCCGATCGCGTCCCACCGCCGCGGTCACGCGTTGCCGGCCTGCCTGGCCTTGTCGGTGATCACCGCGAGCAACTCGTCCCAACTCTTGACGAAGGCGGCGGCGCCCTGAGCCTGCAGGTCGGCGCCGAGCGCGGCCACGTCGATGCCGGCGGCCGTGATCTCGGCGAGCGTCCGGCCGCGGTCCCCGCCATCGGCCGATAGCGGCGGGCCGAGCGTGCCGTGGTCGGCGAAGGCCAGGAGCGTCGCCTCCGGCATGGTGTTGACCGTGAGCGGCGCCGCCAGTTCGCGGACATAAAGATGGTCCGAAAGGGTCGGATCTTTCGTGCCCGTGCTCGCCATCAGCAGCCGCTGCGGCGGCACGCCGAAGTTCGCCAGGCGCTGCCAGCGGTCACCCGCCAGCAGCCGGCGGTACGCCGCGTAGGCGTCCGCCCCGATCGCGATCCCGAGTCGGTGGGCGAGATGCGTTGGCAGCCGACTCGCCGTGGCCGCGTCCCAGCGGCTGATGAACAGCGACGCCACCGAGCAGACGCGGGGATCGAGGCCGGCCGCGATCCGCCGCTCCACGCCCCGCATCCAGGCCTCGGCGGCGGCCAGATACTGCGCGGGGGTGAAGAGCAGCGTGACGTTCACCGGCACCCCGGCCGCCGTCGCTTCCTCGATCGCCGTCAGGCCCGCGCCGGTGCCGGGAATCTTGATGAACAGGTTCGGCCGGGCGGCCCGGGCATGGAGGTCGCGGGCGGCCGCCAGCGTGCTGGCGGTGTCATAGGCCAGCCGCGGTGACACTTCGAGCGACACCCAGCCGTCGAGGCCGCCGGTCCGGTCATGGGCCGGCCGGAACAGGTCGGCGGCCCGGGTCAGGTCCTCGAGCGCCAGCGTGAAGAAGATCTCCTCGGGCGTGCGGCCGCGGCGGGCCTGGTCGGCGATCGTGGCGTCGTAGGCGGCCGAGTTCTTCACCGCCAGGTTGAAGATCGTGGGGTTGCTCGTCAGCCCGGTGACGGACAGGTCGCGGATGTAACGCGCGAGCGTGCCATCGTCGAGCAGCGTGCGGGTGATGTTGTCGAGCCACAGGCTCGTGCCGAGGTCGTGGAGGGCTGCGGTCGGGGTCGGCATCGGGAGGTGATCTCCGGAAGAGTGGCGGGCGCAGGGAGTGGAACGGATATGGGCCGGCAAGCCATCGATCATTATGGTTCCGGCTCCTTGCCGGCGACGAGGTCGAGGATCGCGGTGCCAAAGTCGGCCAGCCGCTTCTCGCCGATCCCCTTGCAGCGGAGCAGAGCCGCCGGCGAGGCCGGTTTCTGGCGGGCGATCGCCCGCAGGGCCTTGTCGTCGAGGATCGTCCAGGCCGGCTTGCCGCGGGCCTCGGCCACCCGCCGCCGCCACTTCCGCAGCCGCTCGAAGAGATCGCGGTCCACGCCCTCCCAGTCGTCGGCATCGGCCTGCGTCGTCCGGGCCTTCCCCGCTCGGGGCTCGAGGAGCACGACCTCGCGGCTGCCGCGGAGCACCTCCCACGACCGGTCGTTGAGCGTGACGACGGGGCGGTCGCCGGGGGTGCGGGCCAGCAGCTCCTGGTCGAGCAGCTGGTGCACGAGGTTCTCAGCCGTCCGCTGCTCCAGGTGCGCGAGCAGGCCGAACGTCGACAGCCGGTCGTGGCCGTGCCGCAGCACGCCTTCGGTCTTCGCGCCGCGGAGCACCTCGCACACGTGCCGGACGCCGAACCGCTCGCCCACACGGGCCACGCAGGAGAGGATCTTCTGGGCGGTGACCGTCGCATCCGGCAGGCTGTTGGTCTCACCGAGGCACACGTCGCAGGCGCCGCAGGAGGCGGCCGGGTAGGCCTGGCCGAAATACTCCGACAGGGTGGCGTGGCGGCAGCGGGCGGCCTGTGCGTAGCGCCGCATCGCGTGCAGATGCTCGGCCTGCGCGGCGCAGAGCTTCTCCTGCTCGGCGGCGTCGAGCTCCGACTCCGCGGCGCTCTTGCGGACCAGCGATTCCCAGCTGAAGACGTCGGCCGACGAGTAGAGGAGCACGCATTCGGCCGCCAGGCCGTCGCGGCCCGCCCGCCCGGTCTCCTGCTGGTAGGCCTCCAGGCTCTTGGGCAGCGACGTGTGGAGCACGAGGCGGACGTCGGAACGGTCGATGCCCATCCCGAAGGCCACCGTCGCCACGACGACGTCGATCGTCTCGGCCGCGAAGGCCTCCTGGGTCGCGTGCCGCTCGCGGGCGTCGAGGCCGGCATGGTAGGGCCGGGCGAGCAGGCCCTCGGCCGCGAGCCGGGCGGCGAGCCGCTCGGTCTCCTTCCGCGAGAGGCAGTACACGATCGAAGCCTCGCCCCGATGGCGGCCGAGAATCTTCAGCACCTGGGCGACCCGGTCGGCGCGGGGCACGACCCGATACACGAGGTTCGGCCGGTCGAAGGTGCCGATCAGCGTCGCCGGGGAACGGAGCGCAAGCTGGCGGGCGATGTCGTCGCGCACCCGCGGCGTGGCGGTGGCCGTGAAGGCGTGGATGCTGGCGGCCGGAAACCGGTCGCGGAGCAGGGCCAGCTGCCGGTATTCGGGGCGGAAGTCGTGGCCCCACTGGCTGATGCAGTGGGCCTCGTCGATCGCGAACCGCTTCACGCCGACCCGGGCCAGCAGGTCGAGCAGGCCGGTGTTCACCAGCCGCTCCGGCGCCGTGAACAGGAGCCGCAGCTCGCCGGCGGCGAGCCGGTCGCGGACGGCCGCCCGCTCCTCCGGCGACATCCCGCCGTGCAGCGCGGCCGCGGGATAGCCGATCGCCTCGAGGGCATCGACCTGATCCTTCATCAGGGCGACCAGTGGCGAGACCACGACGTCGGTCGTCTCGCCGACCAGCGGCGGCACCTGGTAGCAGAGGCTCTTGCCGCCGCCGGTCGGCATCACGACGAGCGAGTCGCGGCCGGCGAGCGCCGCGGCGATCGCGTCGGCCTGCAGGGGGCGGAGCGTGTCGAAGCCCCACCAGCGGGAGAGCACTTCCGCGATCCGCGGGTCGGCGGGGGGACCGGGGTCCTCGGCTGCGTCGCGGGTGGCTGTCGGCGAGGACACGGGGCAATGGCTCCGGCGGCAGACCTGGTCCACCGTTGGCCCAGCACCTTACCAGAGGCCGCCGCCGCGCGTGTAGACTCGGCGGCGATGCTGTGGATCGCGTGGAAAATGCTGATCGGCAACCGGGTGAAATACCTCGGCATCGTGTTCGGGGTCGTGTTCGCCGCGCTGCTCATCGCCCAGCAGGCGTCGATCTTCTGCGGGCTGATGTCGCTCACCGTCAGCCAGATCCGCGACGTCCAGGGGCCCGACATCTGGGTCATGGACGCCAAGGTTCAGTACGTCGACGACATCAAGCCGCTCGCCGACACCGAGCTCTTTCGGGTCAAGGGGGTGCCGGGCGTGGCCTGGGCGGTGCGGTTCTACAAGGGCACGGCCCGGGCTCGGCTCGCGGAGGGCAGCTACGAGCAGATGATGCTCCTCGGGCTCGACGATGCCACGCTCATCGGCGCGCCGGAACGGGTGGTGCTCGGCTCCATCGCCGACCTGCGCAAGCCCGATGCCGTGATCATGGACGACGCGGGCTACAAGCGGATCTGGCCGGGTGAGCCGTACCAGCTCGGCAGAGTGTTCGAGATGAACGACCGGCGGGCCGTGCTGGTGGGCGTGACGAAGGCGAGCCGGAGCTTCACGAGCTTCCCCATCGTCTACACGCGGTACAGCCAGGCCGTGGCGTTCGCGCCTCCGGAGCGCAAGGTGCTCTCGTTCGTGCTCGTGGACGCCGAGCCGGGCGTCGCCCCGGAGGAGGTCTGCCGGCGGATCGCGGCCCAAACGGGGCTCCAGGCCCTGACGCGGGCCCAGTTCTTCCGCAAGACGATCCGCTACTACCTCGCCAAGACCGGCATCCCCGTGAACTTCGCGGTCACGGTGCTGCTCGGGTTCCTGGTGGGCACGGCGATCGCCGGCCAGACGTTCTACCTGTTCACCGTGGAGAACATCCGCCAGTTCGGGGCGCTCAAGGCGATGGGCACGAGCAACTGGACGATCCTGGGCATGGTGCTGGCCCAGGCCCTGCAGGTGGGCCTGATCGGCTACGGCGTGGGCGTCGGGCTGGCCGCGATCTTCGGGCAGGTCGTCAAGGGAGCCTCGCGGCTCTCGTTCTTCATGCCGTGGCAGGTGCTGGCGATCACCGGCGTGGCGGTGTTCGTGATCGTGCTGCTGGCGAGCCTGCTGTCGATCCGCAAGGTGCTGATCGTCGATCCTGCCATCGTGTTTCGCGGTTGACCGGAGGGTTCCGATGGCGACAACTGGTCCTCCGCACGACGCCGCCACGGCCGACCTGGCGATCCGCGTCCGCGGCGTCACCAAGGAGTTCGGCAGCGGCGGGGCCGTGGCCCGGGCCCTGCGGGGTGTCGATCTCGACGTCCCCTACGGCGAGATGCTGATGCTCGTCGGCCCCAGCGGCTGCGGCAAGACGACGCTCGTGTCGATCATCGCCGGCACGCTCGCGCCCACGACCGGCGATGTCGTCGTGCTCGGCCATGATCTGGTCGCCATGACGAACGGGGCCAAGGTCCGCTTCCGTCGGGAGCACGTGGGCTTCGTCTTCCAGGCCTACAACCTGCTGCCCGCCCTGACGGCCGCGGAGAATGCGGCGGTGCCGCTGTTGATCGCCGGCTGGCGGCGGCGGGAGGCGGTCGAGAAGGCGGCCGACGTGCTCGACGCGCTCGGCCTCGGCGACCGGCTGGCGAACCTGCCGACCGAACTTTCGGGGGGGCAGCAGCAGCGGGTGGCGATCGCTCGGGCCCTGGTCCACGAGCCCCGGCTGCTCGTCTGCGACGAGCCGACCAGCGCCCTGGATGCGGAAAATGGCCGGATCACCATGGAACTGATCGAGCGGCTCGCGGTCCAGCCGGGCCGGGCCGTGATCGTCGTGACGCACGATTCCCGGGTCTATTCGTTCGCCGACCGCATCGCCTCGATGGAAGACGGCCGCATCGAGGCCGTGGAAGCCGGACCGCACCACGGTGCGGCGAGGGGGTAGGCTTGGATCGCAAACGACTTTGGTGTATCGCCGGCTTCGGGGGCGGCAAAAGTCTCCTCGCTGTGGCCGCGGCGGCCACACGCTCGTCGAGCGTTCGCCGACCCCCTCGCCTACCGTTTTCAGCAACACGGTGGCCACGCCAGCGCCGCTGCCGGGAAGCCCGAATCGTCAGATGAGCGAATCCGCTTGCGACCGTTGTTTTGCAGATCCTTTGAATCGGGAATCGGTCGTCCAAGAAGCCCCGGGTGGAAACCCGGGGACTCCGGGCATGAAAACCACCCCGCCGTCCATGCCGGATGACGGCGGGAAATTCCCGGTTCAAACCCACATCGCATGGCACCAGGGAAGGCATGCGACCCGGAGTCCCCCGGCTTCCGCCGGGGGCTTCTTGTGGGAACTCCAGGCCCGGAGGGCCGGGTTGATTATGAGCGGGCGGAGGCCCGCTAAGCGAACTGCGGCACGATGCCGCAGGTTCGCGTGAACCTTCCTCCCCGGCTTCCGCCGGGGGCTTCTTGTGCCGTTCGCGCGCGACAAGTTGAGAGCAAGACTGGGGAACGCGCACCATCTAAACTCGCGCCGCGGGCTTCAAGGAACGGGACCGCCAAGCCCGACAGACCGGAAACGCAACACCCGTCCCAAGAGGCAGACTGGCTAAACTGTGGGGCGAGATGTGCGCGTTACGCCCAGTTCACTAGAGGTTGGCCGGTATGTCCACCGCGTCCCGCGAATCTGCCGCCGTCGATGCCGTGTCGGCGCCCCGCCGGCTTGAACGGCGGCGCACGATCGGCGATCTCGTCACCCAGTGGCTCCTGCCGCTGGTCGCCCTCGGCCTCCTGGGCTTCGCCGGCTGGTTCGTGTGGCGCACCCGGCCCGTGGCCGGCGATCCGCCGCCGCCGATCGCCCCGGCCGTGAACCCCTACGCCGCGGCGCTCGCGGCCGCGGGCATCGTCGAGGCCCAGACCGAGAACATCGCCGTCGGCTCGGCGACCCCGGGCGTCGTGGTGGAGGTGCTGGTCAAGGTGGGAGACGACGTGTCGGCCGGCCGGCCGCTGTTCCGCCTCGACGACCGCGACCTGCGGGCCGAACTCGCGGTGCGGAAGGCGGAGGTCGAGCGGGCGAAGACCGACCTGGTGCGGCTCGAGGCGGAGCCGCGGCCGGAGAAGATTCCCGTTCAGGCGGCGGCGGTCCGCGAGGCCCAGGCGCTGCTGGCCCGTGAGCAGGACGCGCTCAAGCGGGCCCGCGAGACTTTCGCGCAGCGCGTCACCACCGAGGAGGATCTGATCGCCAAGCAGCAGGCGGTGCGGTTCGCGGAGGCGAGCGTCGGCCGGGCCCAGGCCGACCTCGACCTGCTGGAGGCCGGCTCGTGGCTCTACGACCTGGACGTCAGCCGCGCGGCGGTGAAGCGGGCCGAGGCCGAGGCCGAGCAGACCGAGACGGCGCTCGACCGCCTCGTCGTCCGGGCGCTGGTCGCCGGCCGCGTCCTGCAGGTGAATGTGCGGCCGGGCGAGTTCGTGGGCGCCCCGCCGAACCAGCCGCTGGTGGTGTTGGGAAACATCGACAAGCTGCACGTGCGGGTGGATGTGGACGAGTACGACATCGCCCGGTTCGACCCGGCGGCGTCCGCCACGGCCGTCCCGCGGGGCAGCCTCCAGCAGCGCTACCCCTTGGAGTTCGTCCGCGTGGAGCCGTTCGTGGTCCCGAAGAAGTCGCTGACGGGGGACACGACCGAGCGGGTCGATACCCGGGTGCTGCAGGTGATCTACGAGTTCGACCCCGTCGGCCGGCCGCCGCTGTTCGTCGGCCAGCAGGTCGACGTGTACATCGACGCCGCCAGCCGGTAGCAGGCTGTCGAATAAGACGGCCATGGAGGGCTTTTTCCACGGGCATCCAGCGCAGGATGCGCTGGCCATCGACCCAGGAAACCCTTGGCGTTGCCTGCGGTCGATCAAGTGGAAAAAGGCCATGGAGGGCTTTTTCCACGGGCAGATAACCGCGGGGCTTTGGGAAGACCGGAAATCCGCCTTGTCCGCAGGCGGCGGGGCTGGGAGAGTCCGCGCCATGATCCCGCAGCGCCCTCGTTTCATCGTGCCGATCTCCGGGCGAGCACGTGTCCGCATCGCAGCCGCATGCTGCGCCGCGGTGTTCGCGTTGCCGACGTCCCTGCCCGCCGCCGGCATCTTCCTGCCGGCAGCCGACGGTGCCGCCCTGTGGCGGCAGACACTCGACACGGTGGCGGCCGACTGGCCGGTGGTCCGCGTCGTCGCCCCCGACTTCCGGGCAACTCCGCCGCGCGACGGCCTGATCGAATCGGCCTGGGTGGAGCCGCCGGGCGGGGCCGTTCAGGCCTGGCCGCCGCGGCGCCAACGGGTGGTCGTGAAAGTGGCGCCCGCGGCCGGCGGGGCGTGGGTCGACGCCACGGTGGAGACGCAGTCTTTGGCAGGGCAGGCGGCCGACGGCAACGGCATCGAACTGGTGGGCGATTGGCGGGACGAACCGGGAGCGGCGCCCGACCGGCTCACGGCCAGCCTGGCGGCGAACTTTCCAGCCACCGGGGGTGTGGTCAGCAGCCTGCCGCCGCTCGATCGGGAGGTGTTCGCCGCGCCCGCGGCGCCGGAGCCGCCATGGGCCCGCAGCCGCTATCCGCGGCTCGCCCGGGCGGGCTTCAAGGTGGCGGAGGACTACCGCAACTTTTACTCCTGCGACAGCCTCGTCTGCCTCACCGCGGCCTTCGGAGCCGGGGCGATCATGGCCAATACGGGCTTCGACGTCACCATGCAGGATGCCTGGCTGCGGGGTGTCGAGCCGACGGACCTGGGGACGTTCTTTTCCGGCGTCAAGGATCTCGGTGAGGGCCGCTACGTGCTCCCGATCTTCGGCGCGGCGGCGGCGACCGGACTGATCTTCGAAGGCAATCCGGCGGGTGACGTCGTGGGCGAGTGGGGTTCGCGATCGCTGCGAATGTTCGTGGTCGGAGCGCCTCCGCTCTACGCGATGCAGTGGGTCACGGGCGCTTCGCGGCCTGACGAGGGGACGGCCGGCAGTCGCTGGCACATGCTCAACGACAACAACGGGGTGAGCGGTCACGCCTTCGTCGGGGCGCTGCCGTTCCTGGCCGCGGCCGAGATGGTGGAAAGCCCGCTGCTCAAGGGCACGCTCTACGTCTGCTCGACGTTCGTCGGCTTTTCACGCATGACCGACAACGCCCACTACCCGTCGCAGGTGTTCCTCGGCTGGTATCTCGCCTGGGCCAGCGCCCGGGCCGTGAGCGGGACCGAAACCCGCTTTGCCGGCATGGACCTGACGATCGTGCCGTTGCCGATGGCCGACATGGGCGGCGCCGCCGTTCAGGCGACGTGGTGAGTTCCGACCGCCGCCGGTCGTTCGTGGTCCGGCCGCGACGCCGCCCGTTCAGTTCATCAACAGCAGGGCGATCGCGATCGCCGCCGAGCCCACGCCCATCGGGAGCGTGAAGAAGGCCTGTGCGAGGCCGCCCGCGGGCACGATCTCGGACCGCTCGGCCGTCGGCAGTCCCAGCAGGGCCTCGAGGTCCCGGAACGCGATCGGACGCGACAGCGGCGAATCGGCACCGGCCGCGCGGGCGTCGCCCGCGGCGATGCCCCACGGCCGCGATCCCGGCGTGGCCGCTGCGATCACCGCCAGTTTCGTGTCGCCGCGGCCCTGGGCGGCGAGTTGCGATTGCAGGAGCGGTACGAGGTCGTGCCCCGACATGTCGTCGAGCTCGGCCGCGATCAGCCAGGCGTCGACCCGCAGCCGGCGGGCGAGTTTCACCGCCTCCGCACCGCTGGCCCGGAAGTGAAGCGAGATCTTTCCGAGCCGCGCACTGGCCGCCAGGGCCTTGTAGGCGTCGAACCGCGGGTCGACCACGACCACGCTGGGAACGGACGACTCCAGGATCTCGGGGCTTCGCAGCGACATGAGCGAATCCTTGAATGCGGGCCGGGATAAGAGGACGGAAAAGAGGTGGTTGAGCAGTGAGAAGGTTCGGGTGAAAGCAGGTCGGCGGTTCAGCCGGCGACTTCCTTGCCGGCGCTGTGCGGGGCACGGCTGGCCCGGATCACGTCGAGGGTGACGGGCCGCACCAGGTAGCCGGCGACTCCGGAGGTCAGCGACCGCTGCTCCTCCTCGAGCGAGTAGGTGTCGGACACCAGAAAAACGCCGGGCCGCATGCCTTCGCCGACCTTGTCGAGCGAAACCCGTGAGCCCTCCATCAGCGGATCGACCTCGCCCTGGAGAATGCTCGGCGAGAGCATGGAGAGCAGGTCGAAGCCGGACATGTCGGGCATGTCCGTGCTGACGAGCCACGCATCCGCACGGAACCGTCGCGCGAGGCGGATGGCCGACCGGCCGTCGACGCAGAAGTGCAGCCCCACCTCGCCGGCCTGGGCGGCCTCGACGAAATCGGCGTACCGATCACACGTGGCATCGACGATCACGATCTCGTGAATGCCCGCATCGCGCAGCGATGGCGAAGCAAAGGGCGTTGCATCGGGATTGAAGTTGCGAGTGTTCATGACGGCATCCAGGGCATGGCGGGAGGGATTGGTTTCGCAGGCAGGAAAGAGTCACGGCGGGGGCGGCTGCAACGACCTTGCGATCGATGAAGCAGGAACGATGGCAACGACTGCCGAAGCTTTAGCTCACGACCACTACGGTGACGGCCAATACGGCGAGCAGGCAGCTGACGAACAGCGACGAGATGGCACGCACTGCGGGGCGCAGAGACGAGACACGAAAACAAGACATTTGAATTACCTTCAATGTGACGGATCAGTTGGAGCCAGGTTTCAGAGGCCGATTCGCTTGCCGTTCACACGAACGACACGATCGACAGGAACAACGCGATGGGGACGATGCACAAAAGCATGTCGGCTTTGGTCAGGGACCAGCCGCCGTCGCCGGTGGCTGTGGAAACGTTCATGAGCGGACTCCTTCTCGCACTCGGGAAATCAATGCTGCACGTGCGGACCTCGTCCGTCGGGCACGGTGCCCGGACAAGGGGGATCGCACGACCGCCTGTGCCAGAAGGGGAGTTGCACGTGGCGTGCCGAACCGCAGCGGAGACTCCGAAAAATCTGCAGTCTTGCGAAAAGGCTGGAAAAACCCGTGTTTGGAGCGGATGACGGGAGTCGCGGCAGTCATCCCGGATGCCGGGGGGCGGGGGAGCGCTGGAGCGAATCGCCCCAGGTGGTGCGGTCGCCAGCGACCGGGGGTGGAGCGAATCGCTCCAGTGCTGGTGCTATCCGACCAGGGCGCGACGAACGAGGGAGGTGGAGACGCCTTCGACCAGCTCGACGTGCCCGATCCGGGCCGGAAGCACGAACCGCAGTTCGCCGCCAACGGCCTTCTTGTCGCGGGCCATGACCTCCAGCAGGGCCGCCACCGGCAGGTTCGCCCCGTGGGGGGGATCGACCGGCAGCCCGAGCCCGAGAAGGAGCCGGTCCTGTCGGGCGATGAGATCGTCGGAAACCCGCCCCAGATCCCGGGCCAGCCGCGCCGCCCGAGCCATCCCGATGGCCACCGCCTCGCCGTGCAGGAGCGTGCCATAGCCCGCCGCAGTCTCATAGGCATGGGCGAAGGTGTGGCCGTAATTCAGCACGGCCCGCAGGCCGGTCAGTTCCCGCTCGTCTTGCTCGACGACGGCGGCTTTCAGGGCCGCGGAACGCTCCACGGCATGGGCCAGGGCGGCCGGATCCCGGGCCAGGAGCGGCCCGACGTTGTCCTCCAGCCAATGGAAAAACGCCGCGTCGAGGATCATGCCGTATTTCACCACCTCGGCGAAGCCGCTGACGAACTCCCGGGCGGGCAGCGTGGCGAGCGTGTCGATGTCGGCGATGACGCCGTGTGGCTGCCAGAACGCCCCGACCAGGTTTTTCCCGGCCGAGAGGTTGATGCCGGTCTTGCCGCCGATGGCGCTGTCCACCTGGGCGACCACGGTGGTCGGCACCTGCCAGAAGGCGAGGCCGCGGCCGAATGTCGCGGCCACGAATCCGGCCAGATCGCCGATCACCCCCCCCCCCACGGCGACGACGTGCGTGCGGCGGTCCACGGCCCGCTCGGCCAGGGCATCCCACAGACGGCCCGCCTCGGTGATCGACTTCGAACCTTCCCCGGGCCTCACGATCAGGGGCATGGCCTCGATGCCGGCGGCTTGCAGCCCGGTTTCAACCGCGGCGGCGTGCGTGGCGGCGATCGCCGCGTCGGCGATGACGACGGCCCGCCGGCCACCGGCAGCCTGGACGGCCGCACCGACGGTCGGGAGCAGCCCGCGGCCCACCGTGATGTCGTAAGACCGGTCGATCGCGGATGGGGCGGATGTCGGCAGATGAACGCGGATGGTGGCCACGGTCACCGGCCGCTCACGCGGTCCAGGTCGGCCGCCGTCACCGTGATCACCCGGGCGAAGCCCGTGTGCTGGCGGACGTAGTCGAGTTCCGCCGCCTCCTGCGGGGCTGCGTGGAGCAGCGCTTCGGCCCGGGCCTTGTCGGCGGCCGACCAGTCTTCGTATTCGGCCGGCCAGACCGTGTGGCTCTCGACGACGAGGGCTTCGCGATAGGGGTCGAATGTGTTGGGCATGCGGGCACTCCTGCGGGGCGGTCGGGGGAAGAGTATACATTCCATGCCCAGCGCGGCGGGCCGCGCAGCTGTCGGGAACATCGCGATGCCGCCGTCCGTCTCGCACCCCCCTCTGCCTCCGTCCGGCCGCTCTTCCGGGAGCCGCATCGTCGTCTGCCTCCTGGGCCTGGGAATCGCCCTGGCGGCATTCGCCCTGGTCTTTCAATGGCGACAGACGGACGACTGCTTGGCTTTCTACGGCAGCGATGTGGCCCGGGCGATCACCACCGCCCCGCACGTGGAACTCTGGCACCTCGCGGACGGTGCCGCGGCCGGGCGCCTCGTCGCCACCGGACGGTGCGACGTTTCCCGGGCGCCGGGGCTCGTGCATCTGCGCCGCGGGCTCGTGGAAGACGCGAACTTCGCCTGGGGGCCGCCCGCTTCCCGGCGGCTGCCGTCGGGGGCGTGGACCGCGGCCCTGGTCTTCTCGGCGGCGCCCGGCGCCCGGCCCGACGTGACGCTCGCGATCGGGTTCGGGCCGGACGCGGCCGCTTTGTGCGTCGTGGGCCGGCCCGGCCGCGTCGGCCTCGGCCGGCTCGAGCGCGGCCTCCGCACCTGGGTCGAGGCGACCTGCCCCCGGCCCGAAAGCAGCGCCGCGGCCGAAGTGCGGCGGTGAAACCGGGCTTTTGGCGCGGCCGGGGGCGGCCTATCCTCCCCGCTCCCTGGATCGGGCCGCCGGCGGACGGACGTGCCCGTCCGGTGCCCCGCGCCGCGAGGACAGGCTGCCATGCGATCGATCGCCGTCGCCAATCAAAAAGGCGGAGTCGGGAAGACGACGACGTCGGTGAACCTCGCCGTGGCCCTGGCACGGCAGGGCCGCCGCGTGTGTCTCGTCGATCTCGATCCGCAGGCCCACGCCACGCTGCACCTCGGCGTCATGCCCGGCAGCCAGCCGCTCTCGGCCTTCGACGTGCTCGTCGGCGGGCAGCCGCTCGCGGCCGCGGGCGTCGCGGCCGGTGACGGCCTGTGCGTCGTGCCATCGCACATCGACTTGTCGGCCGTCGAGATGGCCCTGGCGGGCACGCCAGGGCGGGAGTCGATTCTGCGGCAGCGGATCGCAGCCGATCCCCGCTGCGTGGGCGGCGCTACGGCCGCGGAGAACTTCGACTACCTCGTCATCGACTGCCCGCCGTCACTGGGCCTGCTCTCGCTGAACGCGATGGCCGCCGTCGACGAAGTGCTCCTGCCATTGCAGCCGCACTTCCTCGCGCTGCATGGATTGAGCAAGCTGTTGGAGACGATCGAACTGGTGTCCGAGCGGGTCAATCCCCGGCTCCGGCTGCTCGGCGTCGTGCTCTGCATGTATGAAGCGGGCACCCGGCTGGCCAACGAGATCGGCCGTGACGTGGCCGGCTTCTTCGCGGGGGGCGATGCCGCGCACGCGTCGTGGGCGACGGGCCGTTTGTTCGAGACCCGGATTCGCCGCAACATCCGCCTCGCCGAGGCGCCGAGCTTCGGGCAATCGATCTTCGACTATGCCCCCGAGTCACACGGCGCCCAGGATTACGCCGCCCTGGCCGGGGAGGTCGATCAGGCGGCTGCCGTAACGCGGGATGCCGAGCGTCGCGTCGCCTGATCGCGGCCCGCCGTCTCGGTGCCCGCGGCGGATTCCGGACCGTAGAGTTCCGGCATCCACCAATACCGCGACTCACAGGGATCGACGCCGGGGAGCACGCCCGTGGCGTCGAAATCCTCGGCCGACAAGAATCCGCACGCCCTGGGAGGGCGTGCTTCGGCGGCGGCTGCTGGCGGCACGAAGGGACGGGGCGGCTGAAGGGGGTTACGCTGCAGCATGATGAAGCGACCGTTCTTGGAAGCCCGTCGGGCCCGGAATACCGTGCGGCTTGGATCGGCCAGGAGTGTCTTTCGGCCGCCGCCGCAGGCGTAGACCAATTCCCGGCCAAAGATCGAGAACAGCCGAAATTGTTGCCTGGGAAAGATAGGCAAGCAAGGAAAGTTGAATCGTTTGGCGAAGTTGAGCCGATTTTCTTCGCAAAAAAAGGCGATTTTGTAGTATCTCGACGGAGAAACTCCATGGGATTCCTGGTCAGGGGACGTTGGCGGCTGCGATCGACCGTGGTGGCGGCGGCCGCGGCCGCTTTCGCCACGGCCGCTGCCGCGGCTCCACCCGCGGGATTCCGCACGCTCGCGCCGGGCACCCTGACGGTCATCCCGCCCGATCGCTCGGCGGACGACGCCCGGCAGCGGGGCGACCTGCTCGAAATCACCGCCGGCCGTGCCGATCGCCAATGGACTCCCAAACGCGCGGCCGCGAACACAACGTTCGTCGAACGGGCGAAGGGCCGCGAGTTCGTTGGCGGCGTGTGGTGCCTGGAGTTCGCCTTCAAGTTGCCGCGAATGATCGACGTCGATGTTCCGGCGGCCGACGGCAGAATGCTCCGCAAGCGGGTCTGGTATCTGCTGTATCGGGTGAAGAACACCGGCGGGCGTCGCATGGTGGTCGATGCCGCCGACCCGACGAAGCGGGGCACGGAGCAGTTCGAGACGCCGGTGCGATTTCTGCCGCACTTCGTCCTCGAGAGCCTCGAACCACTGGAGGAAGCCGAGGGGGCAACGGCCTATCGTGCCTACCTCGACCGCATCGTTCCCGCCGCGGTGCAAGCGATCCGGGCGCGGGAGCAGCCCCCGGGAAAACTTTTCGACAGCGCGTCGATGTCGGAGACCGATATTCCGCCGGGCGCGGAGCGGTGGGGCGTCGCGGTCTGGGAAGGTGTCGATCCGCGGATCGACTACTTTTCGATCTACGTCCGCGGGCTCACCAATGCCATGCGCTGGCGGCAGATCCCCGGCTCCACGATCGGCCCGAAGGACCCGCCCGGGATTCACGTCGAGCATGCCCTCGAATCGCTGCGGCTCGACTTCTGGCGTCAAGGTGACGATCGCGACCCCAGCGAGGTGGAGTTCAGCGTCGGTCATCGGGGCCTGTTCGAGCGCATGACCTTGGGCGGGCGGCTGCTGGAGGCCGTCAGCAGGCCCGAATTGACCAAGGCACGGCCGGGCCCCGGCCTCGAGTCGCTGGGGCTGAAGTGGTCCGATCTGCTCGAGCCCGACGTGGGGGGCAGCGGCATGGCCAGCCTCCTGCCGCTGGAAACCGCCCTGCGGAAACTCGCCGCCCTGCCCGAACCGGCAGCCCGAGCGGCGGCCGTGCGGGACGTGTTCGGCGACCTCGGCATTCCGGCGATCGAGGACCTGACGCGGGCTTTGGCCGGACCGGTAGACGCCGATCGCGACGCGGCCCGGCGGGGGGCGCTGCAGCGGATCGGGATCGCGCCGGAAAAGGTGGCGGCGCAGCCGCTGGAGTCGCTCGCCCAGGTCGTGCGGGCGCTCGAGTCGGCGGCCACGCCTGATGCCCGTCGGCGGGCGGCGGCAGCGGTCTTTGGCCCGGCGGGCCGCCGGGTGGAACAGTTGGCGAAGGATCTGGCCGCGGCCCGCGCCGTGGCCGTGCTCGAGGACCTCGAGGCCCGCCGGGGAGACGTGGGGCAGGGGGACGCGGCGGCGACCTTCGTGGCCCTCCAGCGGCTCCTCGAATCGCACCCCGCGGCGGAGCAGCGCGGCCCCATGCTTGCGGCCCTGTTCGGGCCCCGGGGGCCGCAGTTGTATGCGGCCGCGGCGGCGGTCCACGAGGGAATTGACCACGAGTGGGTTTTCCGGTACGACCAAGACAGTTCCGGTCCTTGATTTTCGGCCGCAGGCATGCGACCGTTGCCTCGCGATTCCGCCGCGGAGTGATTCAAAATGGCTCATAAAAAAGGTCAGGGTTCCAGCCGCAACGGCCGTGATTCGAACGCCCAGCGGCGCGGCGTGAAGAAGTTCGCCGGCGAGCAGGTGCTGGCCGGCAACATCCTCGTCCGGCAGGTGGGCACGAAGTTTCATGCCGGCGCGAACGTCGGCATGGGGACCGACTACACCCTCTTCGCGTTGTCCGAAGGCGTGGTGATGTTCGACCGCGAGGGACGGCGGGTGAACGTCGTCTCCGGCCCGTCGGCCTGATGCCGGTGCGGGCCCAGCCCGCGAGGTGCCGGCGTGTTTGTGGATCGCGTTCAGATCGAGGTGGCAGCCGGCAATGGCGGCCGCGGCATGTGCAGCTTCCGGCGCGAGAAATACGTGCCGAAGGGGGGGCCCGACGGCGGTGACGGGGGCCATGGCGGCAGCGTGATCCTCGAGGCCCGGGCCGGCGTCGATTCGCTGGCCGCCCTCGCCCATCGTCGCCAGTGGCGGGCCGAGCACGGCGCGTCCGGCGGCCCGGCGAACTGCCAGGGCCGCAACGCGCAGGACCTCACGCTCCTCGTGCCGCCGGGCACGATCGTCATCGACGAGGCGTCGGGGCTCGTGCTCAAGGACCTGGCCGCGGCGGGCGAATCGATCGTCGCCGCCAAGGGGGGCGCCGGCGGCTGGGGCAACATGCACTTCAAGTCGTCCACCAACCGCGCGCCGCGGCAGACCACGTCCGGCGAGCAGGGGGAGGTGCGGCGGCTGCTCCTCGAGCTCAAGGTGATCGCCGACGTCGGCCTCGTCGGCAAGCCGAATGCCGGCAAGAGCACGCTCCTCTCCCGGCTCTCCCGGGCCCGTCCCGAGATCGCCGATTACGCCTTCACGACGAAGGTGCCGATCCTGGGAATCGTGGCCGTGTCCCGGGACCGGAGCTTCGTCCTCGCCGACCTGCCGGGGCTGATCGAGGGCGCCCATGCGGGCGTGGGGCTCGGGCACGAGTTCCTGCGGCACGTCGAGCGGGCGGGCATCCTCGTGCACGTGGTCGAGCCCTTTCCAGCCGACGGCACCGAGCCGCTGGCCAACTATCGGGCCATCCGCGACGAGCTTGTGCGCTACGACGCGCCGCTGGCCGAGCGGCCGGAGATCGTGATCGTGAGTAAGTCCGAACTGCCCGGGGCCGATGCCATCCGCGCCGCCCTCGCCGCCGCGATCGGCCGCGAGGTGCTCGGGGTGAGCGCGGTGACCGGCGCGGGGCTCGACGCCCTGCTGCGGGCGGTCGTGGCGGAACTCGACCGCCGGAGCAGCGCCGCATGAACGCCTCCAGCGGCCCGTCGATCCGCCGCGGCGACACCGTGCTGCTCGCCGACGTGGGCAACACGCGGATCAAGCTGGCCGTGGTCGAGGACCACGGGGACGGCGCCGACGGTCGGCGGCTGCCGCGGATCGCCCGCCGTCAGGACCTCATGAGTCGCGACTTCCGGCCGACGAACCTGGAGGCCTGGCTGGCGGGCGTCGCTCCCGGGCCGGCGGTGCTCCTGGTCGCCAGCGTCCACGAAGCCGCCGCCGTGCGGCTGGAGGCGGCGGTGGCCGAGGTCTCCGCGACGCGGCACCGCGCCGTGCGCCAGCGGCGGATCGGCCACGCGGACCTGCCGCTGACGGTGCTCGTCGATGAGCCGCATCGGGTGGGCATCGACCGGGTCGCGGCGGCGGCGGCGGCGGCGGTCGTGAAGGATCCGGCGCGGCCGGCGATCGTGGTCGACTGCGGCACGGCGACGACCGTGAACCTCGTCTCGGCCGCCGGCGACTTTCTCGGCGGGGCGATCCTCCCCGGCCCGGCGCTCATGGCCCGTAGCCTGGCGGAGGGCACGAGCCGGCTCCCGGAGGTGGCGGCCCTCGACCATGCTCCCCCCCCGCCGCTGCCGGGCCGATCCACTCAGGCCGCGATCGCCGCGGGCATCGGCTGGGGCATTCGCGGCGCCGTCGAACGGCTGATGGCGGAGGCGCAGCGGCCGTTCGCCGGCGCGGCCCAGGTGTTCCTCACCGGCGGTTCGGCCGGCATCGTCCGCGACTGCCTGCCGGGCGCGGTCGAACTGCCCGACCTCGTCCTCGCCGGCATCGCGCTGGCCGCCGCGCGAGCCTGAAGTAGTCGCTGATGTCCGGCATGTGCTGGCCGCTACGCCCGCGCGATTGCCGCGGAGCCATGCGGCACGCCGTGCGGGCGTGCTCCACCCGTGTCGGCCTGGGTGGCGGGGTGGTTTTCATGCCCGGAGTCCCCCGGGTTTCCACCCGGGGCTTCTCGGTTCAGCGCGCCGCGCCCACAAAAAGCCCCCGGCGGAAGCCGGGGGACTCCGGGTCACGCGCCTCCCCGCTCACCATGCACCGCGGGTTTGCACTGGGGAATCGCGTGTCATCGTGCGGCATGGATGGCGGGGTGCCAAATCCATGCCCATGGGGCCGGCGGTCGCCCGGTGCGCAACTTGGGTTAGAATCGTCGCAAACTCCCCCACCCTATTCCTATTCTCGCCCACCCTAACCAGGAACCCCGGCCAGCAGTGACCACCTCCCGCCAGACTTCCGACAAGCGGTCCGACCGCGACGATGCCGCGCGGCGGCTGGCGCTGACGGCGGCCCGCGTCGCCGACGAGACCCGGGCCAGCGACGTGCGGGTGCTCGACCTCCGCGGGCTCACCGAGGTGTTCGACTATTTCGTGGTGGCCACGGGCTCCAGCCGCCGGCAGTTGCACGCCATCGCCGACGAGATCGAGAAGGTGGTCAAGGCGGAGCTCCACGACCGCAAACGCGGCAGCGAAGGCTACGAGGAGGGCCGCTGGATCGTGCTCGATTACGGCGACGTGATGGTGCACCTCTTCGACGCCGAGGCCCGCGAGTATTGGGACATCGAGCAGCTGTGGAGCGGCGCGAAGGCGGTGCCGCTCCCGGCCGGGGCGGCCCGATGAGCGGCGCCGTGGGGCTGGGCCGCGTGAGTCCTCGTGCCGCGCTGCGGCACGCCTTCCGCGTGGCGCTCGAGCGGCTCACGGCCGACGGCGTGGTCGCGATCGACCCGGCCGAGATGCCGGGCCTGCTCGAGCAGGTGCGGGAGACGGCCGACGCCAAGTTCGGCGACTACTCCGGCACGATGGCGATGGGCCTCGCGAAGCGGGCCGGGCGGAAGCCGCGCGAGGTGGCCGCCGCGATCGCCACCCGTCTGGCGGAAGCGCCGGCCTATGCCGACCTGTTCGCGCCGCCGGGCGATCCCGTGGGCCCGGGCTTCATCAACGTCCGCGTCCGCGACGAGGCGTTGGCCGCGGCCGTGGCGGCGGCCGGCGCCGACGACCGGCTGGGCGTCGCCCCCGTCGCCGCTCCCGAGACGATCGTCGTCGACTTCAGCTCGCCCAACGTCGCCAAGCCGATGCACGTCGGCCACATCCGCTCGACGGTGATCGGCGATGCCCTGGCGCGGATCCTGCGGTTCCGCGGCCACCGCGTCATCACCGACAACCACCTCGGCGACTGGGGCACGCAATTCGGCATGATCCTCTGGGGCTGGAAGCACTGCCGCGACGACGCGGCCTTCGCGGCCGATCCCACCGCCGAGCTCGGCCGGCTCTACCGGCTCGTCCGCAAGGTGGCCGACGCCAAGCCCGAGGAACTGGCCGCCGATCCCGAGGCGGCAACGCTGGCCGCCCGGTTCCCGGACGCCGGCCGCGCGGTGCTCGCCGAGACGGCGAAGCTCCACGAAGGCGATCCCGAGAACCGCGGGCTGTGGGAGCGGTTCATGCCGGTCTGCCGCGGCGAGATTGACCGCATCTACGGGCGGCTGCACGTGACGTTCGATCATTGGCTCGGCGAGAGTTTCTTCCAGCCCATGCTGGCGGCGACGGTCGACGATCTCGTGGCCCGGGGGATCGCCCAGGAGAGCCGCGGCGCGATCGGCGTGTTTCTGGGCGGCGACGACGCCCCGCCGCTGTTGATCCGCAAGGCCGACGGCGCGTTCCTCTACGCCACCACCGACCTGGCCACGATCCGCTGGCGGCTCGAGCAGTGGCGGCCCGATCGGATCCTGTACGTGGTGGACCACCGCCAGAGCGGGCACTTCGAGCAGGTGTTCGCCACGGCCCGCCGCTGGGGGCTGGACGGGATCGGCGGCGTGCAGCTCGTCCACGTCGGCTTCGGCACCGTGCTCGGCGAGGACGGCCGGCCGTTCAAGACCCGTGCCGGCGACACCGTGGGCCTGGAGGCCCTGCTCGACGAGGGCGTGGAGCGGGCGTACGGCGTGGTCACGGCGGCCGACGCCGAACGTGGCACCGGGATGCCGGCCGCGGAGCGGCAGCGGATCGCGGAGACGGTGGGGATCGGCGCCGTCAAGTACGCCGACCTGTGCCAAAACCGGACCACCGACTACGTGTTCAGCTTCGACAAGATGCTCGAGCTCAAGGGCAACACGGCCGCCTACATGCAGTATGCCGTGGCCCGTGTCGAAGGCATCTTCGCCAAAGGGGGCGTCGATCGGGCCGCGCTGCGGACGGCCGCCAGCGCCGGGCTGCGGCAAACGGCTGCTGACGGCGTGCTCTTGTCGGACCCCCGCGAGCGGGCTCTGGCCCTGGAGCTGCTCCGCTTCGGCGAGGCGCTCGAGGATGTCGAGGCCGACTACCGCCCCAACGTGCTCACGACGTATCTGTTCGACGTCGCGGGGGCCTACTCGACGTTCTACGACGCGTTGCCCGTGCTCAAGGCCGAGGGGGCGGAACGCACCGTGCGGCTGGCCTTGTGCGATCTCACGGGGCGGGTGCTCCGCAAAGGTCTCGAACTGCTCGGCATCCAGGTTCCCGAGCGGATGTAGGCCTTCGTTCACCGGCGGCCGGTGCCCGCCGCTCCCTGCACAGAGCCTATGATGTCCGGGGAGCCGTCCGCGTCGCGGCGGCCGAAGTGCTCGTCGGTGCCCGGCATGCAGCTGCCACTCGTTCTCGTGCCCACGGAGATGGAGCGCGGTTTCGTCGCGCCGGTGCTGACGGCCGCCTGCGGCGCCGCGATCCGGATTGAACTGGCCGGCTTCGGTCCCGTGGTCGCCGCCGCCCGCACCGCCGGGCTCCTCGCCGGACACCGCCCGGAGCGGGCCCTGCTCGTCGGCATCGCCGGCCGCTATGCCGACCGCCTGGAGGTCGGCCGGGCCTACGCCTTCGAGCGGGTGGCCTGCCACGGCATCGGGGCGGGGTGCGGCGCGGCGTTCGTGCCGGCGGCCGCGATGGGATGGATGCAGTGGCCGGGCGATGCGGACGGTGCGGCCGCGGAGATCGGCGATGTGCTGGACTGCACAAGCGGCCGGCTGCCCGCGGTGGCGGCTTCGGCCCGGGCCGGCCTCCTGCTTTCCGCCTGCGCGGCCGCCGCTGGGGCGGACGATGTGCGGTCGCGCCTCAGGCTCCATCCCGAGGCCGCCGCCGAAGACATGGAGGGTTTCGCGGTCGCCGCCGCCTGCCGGCTGGCCGGCGTGCCGCTCGACGTCGTCCGCGGCATTTCCAATACGGCGGGCGATCGTGACACCTCGCGGTGGCAGATCGAAGCCGCCTGCCGCGCGGCCGCCGAACTGGCCGCGACGCTCCTCGGAGGCCGGCCGTGACGCAGCCCATCCGGCTCGGCATCTCCACCTGCCCGAACGACACGTTCGCCTTCCACGGCCTGCTGACGCGGGCCGTCGATTGGCGGGGGCTCGACTTTCAGGTCGAGCTGCTCGACGTCGAGACGCTCAACGAGCGGCTGCTGGCCGGCGACTTTGACGTCTGCAAGGCGAGCTTCCATGCCGCCCTGCTGGCGGCCGCCGACGTCGTCGTATTGCCGACCGGGTCGGCCCTCGGCTTCGGCGTCGGCCCGCTTCTGCTCGCGGCGGAGCCGGGCACGCGGCCGACGCACCCCGGCCAGCGCACGCTCTGCCCGGGCCGGCACACGACGGCCGCGCTCCTCTTCGACCTGTTTTATCCGCGGAGCTCCCGCGTCGAGCACGTCGTCTTTTCCGCGATCATGCCGCGGCTCCAGGCCCGCACGGCGGACTTCGGCGTCTGCATCCACGAGGGGCGGTTCACCTGGCAGACGCAGGGCCTGGCGCTCGTCGAGGACCTCGGCACGCGGTGGGAGACGGAGACCGGCGCGCCGCTGCCGCTTGGCGGCATCCTGGCCCGCCGCCGGCTGCCCCCCGCGACGATCGCGGCGGTGCAGGGGGTGATCCACGATTCGCTCCTGCTTGCATGGCGCGATCGCGCGGCCCCGCTGCCGACGATGCGGCAGCATGCGCAGGAGTTCGACGACCACGTGCTCATGCAGCACGTCGATCTCTACGTGAACGACTGGACCCTCGACCTCGGTGCGACCGGGGCCCAGGCCCTCGCCGAACTCTCGGCCCGGGCCGCGGCTGTGGGCCGCGGGGGCGGCCGGCTCGAGGTGTTCGCCGGCTGAATTCGTCGGGTGGACAACCAGCCGCGCCGCAGGAATGATCTCCGGTCTCCACACCCTCGGGGACGCCCCATGAGCCGCCAGCTCGACACGATTCGCAACATCGGCATCGTCGCCCACATCGATGCCGGCAAGACCACGCTCACCGAGCGGATGCTGTTTTTCACGAAGACCAGCCACCGGCTCGGCGAGGTCGATCGCGGCACCACGATCACCGACTTCGACCCGGAGGAGCAGGAGCGGGGGATCACGATCTACTCGGCGGCCGTCTCGTTCCGCTGGCGGGACGTGACGGTGAACCTCATCGACACGCCCGGGCACGTGGACTTCACCGCCGAGGTGGAACGCAGCCTCCGGGTGCTCGACGGCGCGGTGGTCGTGTTTTCGGCCCGCGAGGGGGTCGAGGCCCAGAGCGAGACCGTGTGGCGGCAGGCCGACAAATACGGCGTGCCGCGGATCGCCCTGGTCAACAAGCTCGACCGCGAGGGGGCCGACTTCCACGGCACGGTCAAGCAGATCGCGGACCGCCTGGGGGCCAAGCCGCTGGTGCTCCACCTGCCGCAGGGGCTCGGGCCGCCGCATGTGAAGGATCCGTTCCGGGGCCTCGTCGACCTGGTGGAGATGAAGTTGCTCACGTTTCCGCCCAAGGACGAGGCCCTCGCCGGCGGCGAGGCGCTGACGCGGGTGACCGTCGCCCCGATCCCGGACGACCTGGCCGACGAGGCGGCGCTGTACCGCGAGCAGCTCGTCTCCACGCTCTTTGACTTCTCCGACGAGATCGCGGAATTGGCCATGCAGGAGGCCCCGATCCCGCCGGAGCTGATGCGGAAGGCGATCCGGCAGGCGACGATCGAGCGGCGGGTGGTGCCCGTGCTGGCCGGCTCGGCCCTCGACTGCATCGGCGTCCAGCCGGTGCTCGACGCCGTCGCCTGGTATCTGCCGAGCCCCGCCGACGTGCCGCCGGTCGAGGGCCTCGATCCGGCCAAGAAAGTGCCCGCGACGATCGTGCGCAAGGCCGACCCCAAGGAGCCGTTTTGCGGTCTGGTGTTCAAGATCATCGCGGAAAAACACGGCGATCTGTACTTCGTCCGCGTCTATTCCGGCACGCTCAAGGCGGGGAGCCGGGCCTGGAATCCGGCCCAGCAGAAGAAGGAAAACATCGCCCAACTGTGGCACGTGCAGGCCGACCGCCGCGAACAGATTCCGGAGGCCTTTGCCGGCGACATCGTGGGCGTGATCGGCCCGCGGGCGGCCGTCACCGGCGACACGCTCTGCGACGCCGCCGCGCCGATCCTCCTGGAAACAATCCAGTTCCCCGAGACGGTGATTTCGATGGCGATCGAGCCGGAAACGAGCCTCGACCGCAAGAAACTCGCCGAGACGCTGGAGATGATGAAGCGGCAGGATCCGACCTTTCGCGCCCTGGAGAGCGAGGAGACGGGCCAGACGCTGATCTCGGGAATGGGAGAGCTGCACCTGGAGGTCATCCGCCACCGCCTGGAGCGGGACTTCAACCTCAAGTGCCGCGTGCACAAGCCACGGGTTTCGTACAAGGAGACGATCGGCCGGCCGGTCGAGGTCGCCGGGAGCATCAATCGCCAGGTGGCCGGGCAGACGCTCGCCGCCACGGTCACACTGCGGGCGGAGCCGGTGGCGGAGCAGGGGGGCGTGACGGTGGAGCAGGGCTGGTTCCCCGAGGGGGACGCGCTGGCCAGTCTGGCCGCCCTCATGACGCAGTCGGTCCGCGAGAGCGCCGAACGGGGCGGCCTCAAGGGCTGCCCGCTGTGGGCGACGCGGATCGTGGTTTTGGAGAGCCCGATTCCCGAGCCGCCGCCCAGCGACGTGGCGGTGCGGATGGCGGCGGCGGAGGCCGTCGATCGGCTGCTGGAGGCGGCCGGAACGGTGCTGCTGGAGCCGGTTATGCGGGTCGAGGTGAGCGTGCCGGAGGAGCACCTTGGCGACGTGATCAACGATCTCCAGCAGCGGCGGGCGATCATCACCAACACGGAACTCCGCGGCGGAGTCAACGTGCTCACTGCGGAGGCTCCGCTGGCCAGCATGTTTGGCTATTCCGCGGCCGTGCGGAGCGTGAGTCAGGGGAGGGCGAGCTTCACGATGGCACCACTGAAGTACGGTCCGGCTTCAGCCGAGACGGCCGAGGCCTTCGTGTGAGTCGCGTCGCGACCGAAATCATGGGAGAAGCCGCGAAAATTGCAGGGCGTTGACAGGCTCGGCAGGCCACCTTAGATTCCGTGACTCGACCGTCGTGACGCTTCCGGCCCCCCGGCCGTGGGAGGGCGTCGCGAAGAGCCCCTCCCCGGGGGCTTTTCGAGTGCCGCGGGCCTTCCGGCCCTGCCGGCCGACTGTCGGCGGAGAGGTCCCTGTCTCCGGGTCCCGAGGTTCGGTGTTCGCATAGGTTGTTGTCCGCAGGATTGACTGGAGTTGCCCCGTGGCCGGTCCGACACAAGAGATCATCCGCATCCGCATGGAGGCCTACGACCACGTCGTGCTCGATCAGAGCGCTGCCGAGATCGTGGATACCGCCAAGCGGACCAACTCCGAGGTCCACGGCCCGATTCCGCTGCCCACGCGGGTCGAGCGATACACCGTCCTCTCCAGTCCGCACATCGACAAAAAGGCCCGCCAGCAGTACGAGATTCGGACGCACAAGCGCGTGATCGACATCGTGCAGGCCACGGCCAAGACGATCGAGGCGCTCAACAAGTTGAGCCTTCCGGCCGGCGTCGACATCAAGATCAAGGCCTCGTCTCGCTAATTCATTCCATCCTTTGATCCAGTCATAGAACCAACAGGAGCGCACGACACGGCATGCTTGGAAGGCGTTGCGGGTAAGGTTCGGGGATTGCTCCGAACGCTCCCGTAGCCGACGGCTTCGAGCGTGATCGAGAGACTTGCCACCGGGCGAAAGCCGCAAGGCCGCCGCCTGCAGGAGTGCTCGTCTCGACGGCGATGAACATCATGGCTGCAACGAAGAAGAGTTTGGCGAAGGTCGGCCGCAAGGTTGTGGCCGAGCGTGTCGGCCGCAAGGGCCTGCTGGGTCGCAAGGTCGGCATGACCCAGATCTTCGATGCGAATGGTGCCGTGGTGCCTGTCACTGTCATCGAAGCCGGTCCGTGTCCCGTGACGATGGTCCGGTCGCCCGAGCGCGACGGCTACGCTGCCATTCAGATCGGGTTCCTCGACAGGCCCCGGCGGCTGGCAAGCCGTGCGGTTCGCGGCCAGGTGGCGAAACTCGACAGTCGCCGTTCGAAGCGAATTGCGGCGGCCGGGGTCGAGGTTGTCGCCAAGGCCGACTGTGAGCCGAAGCGGTTCGTTCGTGAGTTCCGCGGGGTCTACGAGGGCGTGGCGGTCGGGCAGGTGCTCACTGTGGACGTGTTTGAGGGCGTCGAGTTCGTCGACGTCACCGGCCTCACCAAGGGGCGGGGTACTGCGGGCGTAATGAAGCGGCATGGCTTCAAAGGCCAGCGGGCCAGTCACGGCGTCAAGAAGGTGCACCGCCATCAGGGCGGCACGAGCATGAACACGTCCCCGGCCCGTGTGTTCAAGGGCAAGCGGATGGCGGGCCGTTATGGCAACGAGCGGTCCACGATGCGAAACGTGAAGCTCGTCGGGGTCGACAAGGAGGGCAATCTGCTGCTTCTCCGGGGTGCCGTGCCCGGGCCCAATGGCGCCTACGTCACGGTGCTGCAGACCAACAAGTTGAAGAAGGCTGCCGGTCCGACCGGCGGCGGTGCCAAGAAGAAGGCTGGTGCGAAGTGAACCTCGCCGTCTACGACATTTCGGGCAAGAAGGTCGGCTCGTACGAGATCGATCCGGCCGAGCTGGCTCCCTCCGTCAGCAAGCAGTTGCTGCACGACGCCGTGGTCATGTACCAGGCGAATCAGCGGCAGGGCACGCAGAAGACGAAGACTCGCGGCGAGGTCGCGGGTTCGACTCGCAAGCTCTATCGCCAGAAGGGCACGGGCAACGCCCGTGCCGGTGCTCGTCGCAGTGGCACGCGGCGCGGCGGCGGTCACATCTTCGCCAAGCGGCCGCGCGACTTCGGCTGGCGGATGCCGCGAAAGGCGCTGCAGACTGCCACGCGGATGGCGCTCGCCTCGCGGATTGCCGACGACGAGGTGAAGCTCGTCGACGCCCTGTCGATCTCGGCCCCGAAGACCGCGACGGTCGCCAAGATGCTCGCGGGAATGGGGCTGGGCGATGCGACGGTGCTGCTCGCTCCCGAAAAGCATGATGCGAACGTCTGGAAGAGTGCCCGAAATATTGCCGGTCTGTCGGTCGCCCCGGTGGCCGAGTTGAACGCCTGGTCGATTCTTCGGCCTGGTTCGATCGTGATGACCACGGCTGCCATCGACGCCTTTCGGGCTGCCGCGAAGGAAAAGTCGAAGCCGGCTGCCGCTGGCAAGGCTGCTGCGAAACGCCCTGTCGCCAAGCGGGCGGCCAAAAAGGAGGCGAAGTAACTCATGCCTGTGCCTGTTCCCCCGGCTCCCGCATTCACGCCCGGTCTCGCGCCGCACCAGGTCATTCTGCGGCCGCTCGTCACCGAGAAAGGCATGCATCGGGCCAATCGCCACAGCGCCTATTCGTTCGAGGTGGTTGCCGAAGCCACCAAGGCCGACATTCGGCGGGCTGTAGAGGAGTTGTTCAGCGTCAAGGTCGACAAGGTCGCCGTGCAGAACCGTGTGGGCAAGGCCCGGCGGAGCCGGGTGCGGCGGACCAGTGCGAAGGCCTGGAAGAAGGCCGTCGTCAAGCTCAAGCCCGACTTCAAGATCAACCTCTTCTGAGCCCGAGGCGCTCCGAAGGCCAGTCGCACTGAAATCGAAAACAAAACGAAATCGAGTAGCCCATGGGAATTCGCGTCTACAATCCGACCAGTCCTGGACGCCGCGGTGCGAGCGTTTCGGATTTTGCCGACCTGACGCCGGGCGCGGATGTGCCCAAGGGTCTCCGGTTCCGCAAGCGGAAGACGGGGGGGCGCAACAATCAGGGCAAGATCACGGCCCGGCATCGGGGCGGTGGGCACAAGCAGCACTATCGGCTCATCGACTTCCGTCGAAATAAAGACGGCGTTCCGGGCACGGTGCACTCGATCCAGTATGACCCCAATCGCACCTGCCGCGTGGCTCTTGTGCATTACGCCGACGGCGAGAAGCGATTCATCCTCGCTCCCGATGGGCTGAAGGTCGGTGCCGCCGTGCAGAGCGGCGCTGCGGCTCCGCCCGAGGTTGGCAATTGCCTGCCGCTGGCTGTCATCCCGCTGGGCATGCAGGTTCACAACATTGAGCTTCAGGCCGGCCGCGGCGGTCGACTGTGTCGCTCTGCTGGTTCGTCGGCGGTGCTTGTGGCCCGCGAGGCCCAGTGGGCGCAACTCACGCTCCCCTCGGGGGAGATTCGCCGTGTACCCGCTGCCTGTAGGGCGACGATTGGTGCCATCGGCAACGCCGACCACATGAATGTGCGGCTCGGAAAGGCTGGTCGTTCGCGTTGGATGGGCATACGCCCGCACGTGCGCGGCACCGCGATGAACCCGATCGACCATCCGCACGGTGGTGGTGAAGGTCGCACGAAGGGTGGTCGTCATCCGGTGAGCCCCACCGGCAAGAGCGCCAAGGGTGGCGGCACCCGCAAGCCGCGGAAGCCTTCGAGCACGGCGATCATCCGCCGGCGGAAGAGTCGTCGTTACGGCCAGTTGAAGCTGAGGTGATTCATGGGACGCAGTGCGAAAAAAGGTCCGTACATCGACCCCCGGGTCTTCGAAAAGGTCGAAGCGCAGCTGGCCTCCGGCAAGCGCGATCCGATCAAGACCTGGTCGCGGTCGTGCACGATCGTGCCGGAGTTTATCGGGCTGACGTTCATGGTTCACAACGGAAAGCAGCACCTGAAGGTGTTCGTGACCGAGGATATGGTCGGCCACAAACTCGGTGAGTTCGCGCCGACGCGGACGTTCCGCGGTCACGGCGGCAAGGTGAAGGAAGCGGCCGCCCCGGCGGCGAAGTGAGCGACCCGTGCGCGGCTGCGGCCGCGAATGAGCGAAGGTGATTCATGGCCTACACAGCCAGCCACAAGTACGCCCGGATCAGTGCCCGCAAAGTGCGGGCGCTGGCCGACCTCGTCCGCGGCAAGTTCGCCGACGAAGCACTCGACATTCTGCGGTTTCAGCCGCACCGGGGCGCGCGGATGCTCGAGAAGGTAATCAAGAGCGCTCTCGGCAATGCCGAGCACCAGCAGGCCACTGGGGTCGACGACCTCGTCGTCGTCGATGCCCGGGTGGACGAGGGGCCGATGTTCAAGCGGATTCGGCCTCGGGCTCGCGGCATGGCGTTCGGGATCAAACGGCGGATGTCGCACATCAAGGTGGCGCTCGACGCGGTCGCCGCCGTGGATACGGAGTAAGGGCAGAGACATGGGCCAAAAAGTTCATCCCACGGGCTTCCGCACCGGCATTACCGAGCCGTGGAAGAGCCGCTGGTACGCCTCCAAGAAGGATTTTCGCGACCTCCTCATGGAAGACGTGAAGGTGCGGAAGTTCCTCAAGACGAAGTACCGCGCCGCGGCGATCCCGAAGGTCGAGATCGAGCGGACGCGCGACGAAGTCAAGGTCATCCTCCACTCGGCACGGCCGGGCGTGATCATCGGACGGAAGGGTCAGGAGGTCGATCGGCTGCAGGGTGAGCTTCAGGAGCTGCTGGGCCGGCGGGTCAATCTCAAGGTTGAGGAGGTCGGTCGGCCGGAGATTCAGGCCCAGCTCATTGCCGAGGACATCGCCGACCAGCTTGTGAAGCGGGCCGCCTTTCGCCGCACGTTGAAGCGGGCCCTCGACACGACGATGGACGCTGGTGCCAAGGGCGTGAAGATCCAGCTCGCCGGGCGGCTCGGCGGAGCGGAAATGTCCCGGTGCGAGAAGGCGATCGCCGGCTCCATGCCGCTGTCGACGCTGCGGGCAAAAATCGATTACGGGTTCTGCGAGGCTCCCACGGCGCAGGGCAACATCGGGATTCAGGTGTGGGTCAACCAAGGCATGTACGAGGAGACTGGCGATGGCGCTGATGCCCAAGCGGGTGAAGCACCGAAAAAGCCAAAGAGGTCGTATAAGAGGTGACGCCTCTCGCGGGAATCGCGTCGTCTTCGGCGACTTCGGCCTCCAGGCCGAGCAGCCGGGATGGCTCCCCGCGGCGACCATCGAGGCCGGCCGCATTGCGGCCCAGCAGTACCTCCGCGCGGAGGGGCGGCTGTTCGTGCGCGTGTTCCCCCACAAGTCGATCACGTCGATCCCGCTCGAAACCCGTATGGGTAAGGGCAAGGGTGAGCCGGAGTATTGGGCCGCGGTCATCAAGCCCGGCATGGTGCTGTACGAGATCGGCGGCGTGACGGAGGAGGCGGCCCGGGTCTGCATGGCGCGGTTGGCGCACAAGATGCCGATTCGCGTGCGGTTCGTGAAGCGGCGGGCGATGTAAGGAACCAGTGCCATGACCAAGGTAAACGAACTCAGGGAGATGGCCGACGAGCAGATTCGTCTCGTCTGGAAGGACGCGGCCGAGACGCTGTTTCGGCTCCGGCTCCAGGCGCAGACGGAGAAGCTCGCGGCTCCTTCGGAGGTGAAGAAGCATCGCCGCACGATCGCGCGGTGCCAGACGATCCTCACCCAGCGGGGCGTGTCGCTGGTGGCCGTTGCTCCGGGCGCGGCGGGAGAGGATTCGCCCCAGCACGAAAAACATGCGAAGCGTCGCCGGGCCAGCGGCCGCGCGAAGGTGCAGGCTCCCGGCAAGGGGGGCGTGGCCTCGCGGCGGACGTTCCGCAAGCGGACGCAGAGCGGAAAGTAACGAGGAGCCGACGAGATGCCCAAGCGAGTGGAGACCGGGACCGTGACGAGTGCTGCCGCGAGCAAGACGCGGCGGGTGGAGATTCCACGGGTCGTCCGGCACCCTAAATACGGCCGAATCCTCCATCGGCGGACCGTGTGCCATGTGCACGACGAGGCCGAGGAGTCGCAGCTCGGCGATCTCGTGGAGATCGTTGAGTGCCGGCCGCGCAGCCGGCTGAAGCGGTGGGAATTGGTGCGGGTGGTTGCCAAGAGCACGGCGGTCGACGTGGCCTCGCTGCGCAGCGGTGCTCGGGCGACGTCGCTGCGGGAGACGGCGGCGCGGGCTGAAGCGGCTGCCGCTGCCGGCGTCGAGACGACGGAAGGAAAGTCCACATGATCCAGATGCAGACGCGACTGGTCGTCGCGGACAACACGGGCGCCAAGGAAGTGATGTGCTTCAAGGTGCTGGGCGGCAGCCGCAAGCGGACCGCCAGCCTGGGGGACATCATCGTGTGCAGTGTGAAGAGCGTGATTCCCGGCAGCGACGTGAAGAAGAAGGCCGTCGTCAAGGCGGTCATCGTCCGGTGCAAGAAGCCCGCGCGGCGCGAGGACGGGAGCTACGTGCGGTTCGACACCAACGCCTGCGTGATCATCGACAACGACAAGAACCCGAAGGGCACGCGCATCTTCGGGGCCGTGGCCCGGGAGCTGCGGGAGCGGAACTTCATGAAGATCGTCAGTCTGGCGAGCGAGGTGGTGTGATGTTGATCAAGGCAGGCGATCTCGTCGAAGTGCGGACCGGCAACGCCAAGGGCACGCGGGCCAAGGTGCTCTCGGTGCGCCCCGGCGCAGGCGGCGACTCGAAGCTGGTCGTCGAGGGAGTGAACCGTGTGTATCGGCACCTGAAGCGGAGCCAGAAGAACCCGCAGGGTGGGCGGCTCAGCAAGGAGATGCCCATCGACGGATCGAACGTGCTGTTCGTCTGCGGCGCCTGCGGTAAGGCGACGCGGCTTGGTGCCCGTGTCACGGCTGACGGGGGCAAGGTGCGGTTTTGCCGGAAGTGCGGAGCGGAGCAGGGCGTGCTGCGACGGCCGCGGGCGACGGCGGCGAAGGGCTGACAGTTTTAGGAATTGCTGGCGCGGCGGCAGGCTGAACGACCGGAACTCGGATCGGGAATCAAAGGATCGTTTCGATGGCGAAGAAGACGAAAGCAGCGGCGGAAACGGCAGCCCCGGCAGGGGTGCCGCGAATGCTCGCGCATTACATGAATACGGTGCGGCCGCAACTGGGCAAGTCCCTCGACCGCACGAACCCGCACGCCATCCCACGGCTCGAGAAGATCGTGGTGAACATGGGCGTGGGCGTGGCTGTGAGCGAGAAGAAGTATCTCGAGGAAGCGATCAACGCCATGGCGCTGATCACCGGCCAGAAGCCCGTCGCGACGCTCTCCAAGGCGGCGGTCTCGGGGTTCAAGTTGCGTGAGAACCTGCCGATCGGCTGCAAGGTGACGCTCCGCGGTCGGCGGATGTACGAGTTTCTCGACCGGCTGGTGTCGGTCGCCCTGCCGCGGGTCCGCGACTTCCGCGGCCTGTCGAGCACCGCGTTCGACGGCCAGGGCAACTACAGCCTCGGGCTTTCGGAGCAGATGGTGTTTCCCGAGATCAATCCGGACAAGTTCACGCGGCCGCAGGGCATGAACATCACGTTGGTCACGTCGGCGGATTCCGACGACGAGGCCCGGGAGTTCCTGCGGGCGATGGGGATGCCATTGAAGAAGGACGGGGAAGGAGACGCCGCGGCGTAGCGGCACGGGATCGGCGCCGCCGGCGTCGAACCGCAGGGCTGGACCAACAGGCTGACTGGATCATCCATGGCAAGCAAATCGAAGATCGCCGCCGCCAAGAGGCCGCCGAAGTTCAAGACGCGGGCGGTGCGGCGGTGCATGTTGTGTGGCCGTCCGCGGGCCGTGTACCGCAAGTTCGGCATCTGCCGCATCTGTTTCCGGAAACTCGCCGATCAGGGCTGCATCCCCGGCGTGAAGAAGGCCAGTTGGTAGGACGGGATCCGCGAGAAACGGGAAATCACAAGAGGGTTCTGCAGACATGATGACCGATCCCATCGCCGACATGCTCACCCGCATCCGTAACGCGGTCCGCGTCGAGCGCTCGACCGTCGAGGTGCCCAGTTCGAAGGTGAAGCGTGGCTTGGCGGAAGTGCTGAAGCGCGAGGGATTCATCTGGGATTGGCGCGAGGTGGAAGCCGCCCCGGTGCCTCATCTCCAGCTTGATCTCAAGTATGGGCCCAACGGCGAGCGGCTCATCCGGCACATCCGGCGGGTCAGTTCTCCGGGGCGGCGGGTGTACAGTCGGTCGGCACGGCTCCGGCCGGTGCTGGGTGGCCTGGGGATTTCGATCCTCTCCACGTCGAGCGGCGTCGTGAGCGACCGTGAGGCCCGGCAGAAGAAGCTGGGCGGCGAAGTGCTCTGCGAGTTGTGGTAATCGGAATCGTCACAGGTCGAAAGGTCATCCAGCGATGTCGCGCATCGGCAAGTCACCCGTCTCGGTCCCCAAGGGCGTGAAGGCGTCAGTCGAAGGGGGCAGCCTCAAGGTTGAGGGCCCGCTCGGCAAACTCGAGCATGCCATTCATCCCGCCGTGTCGGTGCAGGTCGACGCCGCCGCCGGGGAAATCCGCGTCTCCCGCAACGGCGATCACCGTGTCGCCCGGTCCGTGCACGGGCTGACCCGGGCCCTCGCGGCCAACATGGTCGAGGGTGTTTCCAAGGGCTACGAGAAGAAGCTCGAGATCGTCGGCGTGGGCTACCTCGCCGCGATTCAGAAGAACACCCTGCAGCTGCGTGTCGGCTTCGCCAATGAGCTGCAGGTGCCGATTCCGGCCGGCCTTACGGTCGCCTGCCCGGATCAGACCCACATCCAGATCAAGGGCATCGACAAGCAGCTCGTGGGGCAGTTCGCCGCCGAGGTGCGTGCCCTGCGGAAGCCGGAGCCCTACAAGGGCAAGGGCATCCGGTACGAGAACGAGCAGGTTCGGCGCAAGGCCGGCAAGGCCGTCACGAAGTAAGAGACAGAGGACCCACCATGGACCATTCCCGCTCGATTCTCCGGCAGCGGCTCCGGCGTCGGCACCGCGTGCGCCGGTTCATTCGGGGCACGGCCGAGCGTCCGCGGCTCTCGGTGTTTCGCACCCACAAGCACATCTACGCCCAGGTGATCGACGATGTGTCGGGGCGGACGCTGGCTTCCGCGAGCTCGATGGACAAGCAGATCCGCTCGGGCATCACGTTCGGCGGCAATAAGGACGCCGCCGAGGCGATCGGCAAGGCGGTGGCGGAGCGGGCCAAGGCGGCCGGCGTGACGAAGGTGTGCTTCGATCGCGGCGAGTTTCGGTATCACGGCCGCGTGGCCGCGCTGGCGGATGCGGCGCGGGCTGCGGGGCTCGAGTTCTAGACCAGTTTTGGAGGCAATGAACCGTGTCGACAGGCAAAGAATCCCGCACCGGCGAGTTCGCAGAGAAGGTCGTGAAGGTGCGGCGCTGTGCAACGGTCGTCAAGGGCGGCCGGCGGTTCAGTTTTGCGGGCCTGGTCGTGGTCGGAAACGGCCGGGGCAAGGTGGGCTGTGGCTACGCCAAGGCCAATGAGGTGCCGCCTGCCGTCGAGAAGGCCATCAAGGACGGCATGAAGAACCTGATCGAGGTGCCCGTCGAATCAGGCACGATTCCGCATCGTGTCGAGGGGCGGTATGAGACCGCGAAGGTCGTGCTGCTGCCGGCCGGACCGGGCACGGGCATCATCGCTGGCGCGGCCGTCCGGGCGGTGTGCGAGTCGGCCGGCATTCGTGACGTGCTCTCGAAGGCCCATGGCTCGACAAATCCCGTAAACCTGGTCAAGGCCGCCCTCGATGCCCTGAAGCAGCTGCGCACCAAGGCCGAAGTCGAGCGGCTGCGCGGCGTTTCGCTCTCCTGATCAACGCATTCACAACCTTTCGGCCCCGTGGGCCGGCCACCCTCCCATGAAACTCAACGACGTCAACAAGGGCATTCACAAGAACACCAAGCGGCTGCGGGTCGGCCGCGGTCCGGGCTCCGGCCGCGGTCGCTATGCCGGCCGCGGGAACAAGGGCCAAGGCCAGCTGGCCGGCTGGGCCGCCCCGCTGATTTTCGAGGGAGGCGGCACGCCTCTCATCCGTCGCATCCCGAAGCGTGGCTTCCACAATTCCCACGGCCGGATCGTCAAGGGAGTGAACGTGGGCGCGCTGCAGGATGTGTTCGCGGCCGGCAGCGAGGTGACGCCCCAGGCCCTGCGGGAATCGGGCCTCGCCAAGGGCATCTGGGATGAAATCAAGATCCTCGGCAATGGCGAGCTCAAGCACGCCCTGAAGGTGTCGGCCCATCACTTCAGTGCCCAGGCCCGGGAGAAAATCTCCGCCGCCGGTGGCACCGTGACCGAACTGCCCGGACCGGCGCCGGTCGTTCGGAAGGTGAAAAAGGTGTCGCGGAAAAAGCCCGCCGGCGGTTAGCGTAAGGCGCCTGTGGGCCGTGGGCCCGCCCTGCCCGACACGTCGAGGAGCCAGACCCCGTGCTCGAAAAACTCCGCATCATCTTCACGATCCCGGAACTGCGGCAAAAGATCCTGCTCACGCTCGGGCTGCTGGCGATCTACCGGGTCGGCTGGCAGGTGCCGCTGCCGATCGTCGATCCCCAGGCGATGACGGCGTTCGCCCAGCAGACGGGGGGCATCGGTGACCTGCTCCGCACCGTCGCCGTGTTCTCGGCGAGCCAGTTGTCGCAGGCCACGATCTTCGGGCTCGGCATCATGCCGTACATCTCGGCCTCGATCATCTTTCAGTTGCTGGGAACCGTCTGGCCGCCGCTGGAGCGGCTCACGAAGGAGGGGGAGGCGGGCCGGAAGAAGATCAACGAATACACCCGCTATGCCACGGTCCTGATCTGCATCCTGCAGAGCTGGGCGTATGTGGCGTTTCTCTCCGGCCAGCGCGTCGGCGAGCAGTCGTTGATCCAGCCCGGCTTCCTCGTGGACGGCCGCCTGCCGCTGGTCTGGCAGTTCGTGGCCGTGATGACGATGACGGCCGGGACGATCTTTCTGATGTGGCTCGGCGAGCAGATCGACGAGTTCGGCATCGGCAACGGGATCAGCCTCCTGATCATGGCGGGCATCCTGGCGGGCATGCCGAGCGCGTTAATGCAACTCGGCAGCGAGACGAGCTGGGAGCTCGGCGGCGGAGGCGGAAAGATGGGCATCGAGACGCTCCTCATGCTGGCGGCGCTGTTCGTCGGCGTCGTGGCGGGCGTGGTGTTCATGACCCAAGGACAGCGTCGCATTCCGACCCAGAGCGCCAAGCACGTCCGCGGGCGGCGGGTGTACGGCGGCACGCGGCAGTACCTGCCGCTGCGGGTCAACCAGGCCGGCGTGATGCCCATCATCTTCGCCAGCTCGCTGCTGCTGTTTCCGCAGATGCTGTTCCAGTGGCTGTCCGCCGCCTATCCGGGCAACGCCGTCCTCTCGGCGCTCCACGACTCGTTCCAGCGCGGCCAGTCGTATCTGTACAACGTCTGCTACATCGCGCTGATCTACTTCTTCTGCTACTTCTGGACCGCCATCACCTTCAATCCCAAGGAGATGGCCGACAACCTGAAGAACTTCGGGGCCTTCATTCCGGGTTATCGGCCCGGCAAACGCACGGCCGACTATCTCGAGCGCGTGATGGAGCGGATCACATACGTGGGCGCCGGCTTCCTGGCGCTGGTCGCCGTGATTCCCACCATCGTGGGCGGCTATCTCAACACCGGCGCTCAGATCGCGGGCTTCTACGGGGGCACGGGGCTGCTGATCGCGGTGAGTGTCGCCTTCGACCTGGTGCAAAAGATCGACAGCCACCTGGTAATGCGAAATTACGGCGGCCTGCTCGAAAAGTCCTGATCCGCCCCCCAGGCTCGCCGGGAGGCTCCTGCCGTTTCCCCCATGCCGCCCCGCGGACATGCCATGCGGATCATCCTCATCGGACCACCCGGAGCGGGGAAGGGGACGCAGTGCCAGCGGCTCGTGGACCTGCTCCACGTGCCCCACCTGTCGACCGGCGAGATGCTCCGGGGGGCGGTCCGGGCGGGCACGCCGGAGGGGCTCCAGGCGGCGGAATACATGACCCGCGGGCAGCTGGTGCCCGACCCGATCATCGTCGGCATGGTCAGTCGGCGGCTCGAGATGGAGGACTGCCGCAACGGCTGTCTGTTGGACGGCTTTCCACGCACCCTCCCACAAGCTGCCACGCTCGACGAACTGCTGGAGCGTCGGGCGATGAGCGTCGACGGCGTGATCGAACTGGCGGTGCCGCGGGACGAGCTGGTGCGGCGGATGCTGGCCCGCAAGCGGGAGGACGACGATCCCGAGGTGTTCGCCAAGCGGATCACGAGCTTTGAGATCCAGACTGCCCCCCTGCTCGACTACTATGCGCGGCAAGGGAAGCTCGCCAGCATCGACGGCCTGGGCACGGCTGACGAGATCTTTAGCCGCGTGCAGGCGGCGGTGGGGCGATTCGAGCGGGGAGTCCGCCGACGTTGACGCCGGGCCGTGCAGGCGGAGTGGCCGGAGGTATACTCCGGATAGCGTTGTTTTCATTTTTCGCCGCCCCGAGAACCTGCCGTGGTTACCCTGCGATCTCCGCGTGAAATCGCCCTCATGCGCCGTGCAGGGCTCGTCGTCTGGGGCGCGCACCAGCTCGCGGCCGGAATGGTTCGGCCGGGGGTGACGACCGGTGAGATCGACGCGGCGGTCGAGAGGTTTTTCTTGGAGAACGGCGCCGTGCCGCTGTTCAAGGGTGTGCCCGGCAAGGTGCCGTTTCCGGCCGCCTGTTGCATCTCGGTGAACGACGAGGTGGTGCACGGCATACCGGGCCCGCGGGTGCTGCGGTCGGGCGACGTGATCAGCATCGACACCGGCTGCAGCGTCGGTGGCTGGTGCGGCGATTCGGCGATCACGCATCCGGTGGGTCAGGTCACGCCGGAAGTGCAGCGGTTGCTGGACTGTACGTCCGGCGTGCTCGCGCTGGCCATCCGCCTCTTGGCATCGCGGAGCCGGTGGAGCGACGTGGCGACGGAGATGGCGAAGTACGTTCGCGACCATGGGTTCTCCGTGGTGGAAAACTTCGTCGGCCATGGAATCGGACGGAGCATGCACGAGGATCCCCAGGTGCCGAACTTCTGCACGCCGGCGTTCCGGAAAAACCACGATTTCGAGATCGAACCCGGGCTGGTGATCGCGATCGAGCCGATGGTGAACATGGGCACCAAGAAGGTGCGGGCCCTGTCCGACCACTGGACCCAGTCGACCGTCGACGGCCTGCCAAGCGCGCACTTCGAGCACACCGTGGCGATCACCGAGGGGGGGCCGGTGGTCCTCACCGCTCAGCCGATGGCCGGCGAGACGGTGGGAAATGCCGGCTCCGCGGCCTGAAGCGGCTGGCGGCGACCGACTTGGATTTTGCGGCCCTGTCGCCCGATCCAACAGCGGGCGACGGGCAGAAAAGCACCCCCTTGTGATCGGTCGGCGGCGATCTTATAGTTTGGGACTCCCGTAAATACCCCTCCGTTCCCGTCGAAGGCGTGGTCGGTCGCCGCCACGAGCTTGTCCATCATGAAGGTTCGCGCCAGCGTCCGCCGGATGTGTGAGAAGTGCAAGATCGTCAGGCGCCGCGGCGTCGTGTTCGTGGTCTGCGCGGATCCCCGCCACAAGCAGCGGCAGGGGTGACGGCGGGGGAAGATCGGGGTTCGCGGCGGCCGGTGCCCGCCGCGGATCGCGCAGCCGTCCAGAGGCCGCATTCGCGGCGCAGCGGCGCGGGTTGGTTTCGCATCGCGGGCAGCGTTCGGTTCAGTTCGGTTCGAGAGACATAATCCATGCCACGTTTGATGGGTGTCGACATTCCTTCCGAGAAGAAGACGGTCTTCTCGTTGCAGTACCTGTACGGTGTCGGCCAGCGGGTCGCCCGCGAGCTCTGCCACAAGGCGGGCGTCGATCCGATGGGTAAGGCCCGCGACCTTCACGAGGATGAGTTGGCCCGGCTCGCCGCGCTGCTCGACAAGGACTACACCGTGGAAGGGCAGTTGCGGCGGCAGGTGGCCCAAAACATCTCCCGGCTCAAGGACATCGGCAGTTACCGCGGCCTGCGGCATCGCCGCGGTCTGCCGGTTCGCGGCCAGCGGACGCGGACCAATGCCCGGACTCGCAAGGGGCCGAAGAAGACGGTGGCCGGCAAGAAGGGCGTGAAGGATCTCAAGTAGTCCGCTTTCGCAACGCGGTCCCACGGGCATCAGCAGGAACACACGGAACGAACTCATGTCGAAGGTTGCCAAGACGAAGAAGAAGACGGTGACGGCGGGCATCGCCTTCATCCACGCCAGTTTCAACAACACGACGGTGACCATCACCGACACGCGGGGCGACACGCTCTGCTGGGCGAGCGGTGGCACCTGTGGCTTCAAGGGCAGTCGCAAGGGCACGCCGTTCGCGGGCCAGTGTGCCGCCCAGCAGGCTGCCGAGAAGGCGGCGAAATACGGCGTCAAGGACCTGGAAGTGCGGGTCAAGGGGCCGGGCAGTGGCCGCGAGAGTGCGATCACGGCGTTGCAGGCGGCCGGCATGAACGTCAAGAGCATCGAGGACATCACGCCGCTGCCGCACAACGGTTGTCGGCCGCCGAAGAAGCGGCGCGTGTAAGGCTTCTGTACCACCAGTCATTCGTTCGGGATTAGAAGGCAGGGTCGAATCATGGGACGTATCACCGGGCCGGTTTGTCGGCTGTGTCGCCGCGACGGGCTGAAGTTGTTTCTCAAGGGCAGTCGGTGCGACACGCCGAAGTGTGCCTTCGAGCGTCGGTCCACTCCGCCGGGCATGGTGCAGAAGCGGCGCGGCAAGCCGACCGACTACGGCCTTCATCTGCGCGAGAAGCAGAAGGTCAAGCATTATTACGGCGTGCTGGAGCGTCAGTTTCGCACCTATTTCGCCCGAGCCGAGCGCGGCAAGGGCAACACGGGTGAGGTTCTGATGTCGCTTCTCGAGCGGCGGCTCGACAACGTGGTCCACCGCCTCGGGTTCGCTGCCTCGCGGGCCGCGGCCCGCCAGATGGTGATGCACGGTCACATCACCGTGAACGGCGGTCGGCTCGACGTGCCGAGTTATCTGGTCAAGGCCGGCGATCTGGTTCGTGTCAAGAACCGGGCCAAGAGTCTGCAGTTGGTGCACGCGGCGCTGGCGGAAAGTCGGCGCGACGTTCCCGACTTTCTGTCCCGAGCCGAGAGCCCGATTCCCGAGGGTCGTGTCGACCGGCTGCCCGGTTCGGACGACGTTTCGATTCCGGTTCAGGCCAACCTGATCATCGAGCTGTGCTCCAAGTAGTGCCCGGGTGACGGCCGGTTGAATTTCGGTCAACGAGTCGGCTTTGGGGCGCATTCGCCCCGGCCCTGAATGGAGGAATCCCTGATGCATATCCGCTGGCGTGGCCTGGAGTTGCCGGGCTCGGTCGTCGTCGACCAGAAGACCCTGACGCCCACCTACGGCAAGTTCGTGGCGGAGCCGTTCGAGCGCGGCTTCGGCACCACCGTGGGCAACAGCCTGCGGCGCGTGCTCCTCTCCAGTTTGGAGGGAAGTGCCGTCACGCAAATCAAACTGGCCGGCGCCCTGCACGAGTTCACGACCATCAAGGGCGTGCTCGAGGACGTCACCGACATCGTCCTCGCGGTGAAGAGTCTGGTCGTCAAGAACCACAGTGAATCCACGCGCGTGGTGCGGGTCGAGAAGAGCACGAAGGGGCCGGTGACCGGTGCCGACGTCCAGACCGACGATGCGGTGGAGATCGTCAACAAGGATCTCGTCCTGGCCACGCTGACGGACGACGTGCCGTTCGAACTGGAGATGGTGGTGGAGAACGGCCGTGGCTATGTGCCGTCGAGCGAGCACAGCCAGGCCTCTCAGGAGATCGGCATCATTCCCGTCGACGCCGTGTTCAGCCCTGTGACCCGCGTGAAGTACGAGGTCGAGGAGACCCGCGTCGGCCAGAAGACCAACTATGACAAGCTGACGATGGAGATCTGGACCAATGGCACGGTGACGCCGGAGATGGCGCTCGTCGAGGCGGCCAAGATCCTGCGGAAGCACCTCAATCCGTTCGTCTCGTACACCCGTCCCGGGCCGGCCGTCAGTCTGCCGGCGGCGGCCGCGCTGTTTGCCGTCGAAGCCCCGCTCGAGAGCCGACTCGGCATGCTCGTGTCGGATCTGCGGCTTTCGCTGCGGGCCAACAATTGCCTGCATGAGGCCGGGATCGAGACGCTGAAGGACCTCGTGTCGCGGTCGCGGGAGGAGTTGCTCGAAGTGCGCAACTTCGGAGACACCACGCTCCAAGAGATCGAGGCGAAGCTCCGGGAGTTGGGTTTGGAGTTGGGAATGTCATTGCCTGCCGGGGCCGGTGCCTGACCGACAGGTCGGGTGCGAGTCGCGCACGGTTCACTGCACGGGTTCACAAGGAGAGAGCGTCATGCGTCATCGTCGCAAGGGTCGAGTCCTGGGTCGCAGCCCTTCTCATCAGCGGGCCCTGCTGCGGAACTTGGCCTCCGCCCTGATGCTCACGGAGCGTGAGGCGGAGGCTGGAGAGGCCGGCGCACCCAAAGTTGCGGGCCGGATCGTCACGACGCTCGCCAAGGCGAAGGAAGTGCGGCCGCTCGTCGAGCGGTGCGTGACGATCGCCAAGCGGGGCCTCGAGGCCTCCGGCAAGGCCCGTGAGTTCGCCACCACGGCCGCCCGTGACTCGGCGGAGTGGAAGCAGTGGCGGGAGAGCGAGTCCTGGGCGCAATGGGCGCGGGCCGCCGCCCCGGCCGTCAAGGCTCGGCGGCGGGTGGTGCAGTTGCTGGGGGACAAGCAGGCGGCGCGGATTCTCTTCGAGCGGATCGCGCCGCGGTTCACCGATCGTCCCGGCGGCTACACGCGGATCCTGAAGCTTGCGACTCCACGGCTGGGTGATGCGGGTCCGCGGGCGATCCTGGAGTTTGTGGGGGCTGATGTGGGGGCGGCCCGGGCGCCGGCGCCACGGGTCGAAGCCCGTCCGGCCCGCACCTGAATCGCCCGTCCTCCGTCCGGGAATAGTCGGTCGCTCGGCCTGCGAATACAATCCGGTCGAAGCATGCACCGCTCGGTTTCCGGGTTTGAGGTCGTCATGATTCGCTGGTATCGGGCCCGCTTGGCTGGGAGCGTGATTCGCTCCGTTGTTCTCGTTGCGGTGCTGGCCGCCGCCGGTGGTTCCCCCTCCCTGATCCCGGCTGCCGCCGACGATCACTTCGGCATTCCGCAGGTCAAGTACATCAACGAGCAGATTGCGGCCGGCTGGGAGGATGCTGGCCTCCGGCCTTCCGCGGCCGCCACCGATGGGGAGTGGTGTCGGCGGCTCCACCTCGACGTCATCGGTCGCATTCCGACGTCCGAGGAGTTGCAGGGCTTTCTGGCCAACACGTCCCCCTCCAAGCGGCCTGAACTCGTCGCCCGGCTGCTCGGTGACGAATACGTCGACGAGTATGCCCGCAACTGGACCGACGTCTGGACCACCGTGCTCATCGGTCGCGACGTCGCCAACGAGCGGGTCAATCGGCCTGGTATGCGGCAGTATCTCCGCCGGGCGTTCTCCAAGAACAAGCCCTACGACCGGTTCATGGAGGAGCTCGTCACGGCCACCGGGGCGACGGCGAACCGCAAGGACATTGACGGCTTCAACGGCGCCACCAACTTCTTGAGCGGCAAGCTGGAGGAGATGGGGGTCGAGAATGCCGTCCAAGCGACGGCCAAGACGGCGCAGATTTTCCTCGGTCTCCAGGTGCAGTGCACGCAGTGCCACAACCATCCCTTCAATAAGGGGAAGCAGAATCAGTTCTGGGAGATGAACGCGTTCTTTCGGCAGACCCGGGCCTTGCGTCGGTTCGACGGCTCGCGGGACGTGCAATGGGTGGAGCTTGTCGACGAGGACTGGGCCGGCGAGGGGGGCAATCCCGAAGAGGCCGAGCTGTACTACGAGTTGCGGAACGGGCTCATGAAGGTGGCCTATCCCGTGTTCGTCGACGGGACCGAGATTTCCAAGAGCGGGTATCTGCCGGGCACGATGGAAGACGGCACTCCATATGGGGTGCATCGCCGCAGGGAACTGGCCAAGCTGATCAAGGCGAGCCCCTACTTTCCCAAGGCGATCGTCAATCGGGTCTGGAGCCACTTCCTCGGTTACGGGTTCACCAAGCCGGTGGACGATCTCGGCGAGCACAACCCGCCGTCCCACCCGGAGCTGCTGGACGGCCTCGCCGAGCGGTTCCGGGAGCAGAGTTTCGACTTCAAGGAACTGGTGCGCTGGATCGTGCTCTCGCGCCCCTACGCGCTGTCGAGCCGCACGGTGGCCGGGAATGCGAAGGACGACCCGGCGCTCGGCGAAAAGCCGAAGTTCTCGCACTTTTACCTGCGGCAGATGCAGGCCGAGCAGCTTTACGAGTCGCTGCTCACGGCGACGCAGGCCGACAAGACCCAGCGGGCAGAGGAGGCGGCGAAGAAGAAGGACCAATGGCTGTCGCAGTTCGTGATCGCCTTCGGCACGGACGAGGGGGACGATGCGACGACGTTCAACGGCTCGATCCCCCAGGTGCTGATGATGTTCAACGGCGACCTGATCAAGCAGGCCACGAGCACCGGCAAGGGCGGGTTTCTCGATGCCGTCGCCACGAGCGGGGCGTCCGCCAAGGCCAAGATCGACACCCTGTACGTCGCCGCGCTGGCCCGGAAGCCGTCGGCCAAGGAGGTGGCGACGGCGAATGCGATTCTCAAGGCCCGCGGCGGTGACGTGGTCGGGGCCCTCCAAGACATCTGGTGGGCCGTCCTCAATTCCAATGAGTTCATCATCAATCATTGATGGGCGCCTGCCGGGCCATCCATGGCCCCGGCAGGCTGGGACGTCGCGGGGAAAGCCAAGGTTTCCCCGGACGTCCGAGCGGCCGCACCTCCGGGCGGCCGTGGCCGCAGCGGGGCTGCGGCTGGGCGACTCGCTTCCGGCGAGCGTCGCCGGGAGGCATGCGGATGACACAGCAATAACTGGCGAGCCTCGTGACGAACTACACTTTGAAGTGAATCCCCAGTTCGCGTCTTGCACCCCCTCCGAGGAGCCCTGACATGGCCAGTTTCGAGGTTCTGCCCGCCGGGATGAGCCGCCGGCACTTCATGAGCCATCTGGCCGGGGCCGCGGCGCTGGCCGCCCCGGCGACCGCCTTTACCAACTCGATCCTCGCCAACGCCGCCGACCTGCGGAAGCGGCACAAGGCCTGCATCATGCTCTGGATGGGCGGCGGCCCGAGCACCATGGACATCTGGGACCTGAAGCCCGGTGCGGCGACGGGGGGGCCGTTCAAGCCGATCGCCACCTCGGCCGATGGCGTGCAGATCTGCGAGCACATGCCGCTCATGGCCCAGCAGATGCACCACATGGCGATCGTGCGGTCGATGAGCACCCGTGAGGCCGACCACATGCGCGGCCGCTACTACATGCACACCGGCTACGTGCCGAACCCCAACGTGGAGCACCCCAGCTACGGCTCGGTCATCGCCCACGAACTGGCCGATCAGGTGCCCGACCTGGAGATCCCGCCGTTCGTGTCGGTGGGCAGCGGCAGCGTCGGGCCGGGCTTCCTCGGGATGACCTGGGCGCCCTTCGTGGTGGACTCCAACGGCAACGTCCGCAATCTCGACATGGGCATCGATCCCGCCCGTCTCGCCCAGCGGCTGGAGATGCTGTCCACGATCGAGAAGGGCTTCATCGGCGAGAAGCGGGGTGGGTCGGCGGACGATCACGCCAAGGTCATCCAAAAGACGGTGAAGCTGATGACCAGCAGCCAGATGGAGGCCTTCAAGGTCATGAAGGAGCCCAAGGAGATGCAGGACCGCTACGGCACCACGGGCTTCGGGCGGGGCTGCCTCATGGCCCGCCGGCTCGTTGAGATGGGCGTGCCGTTCGTCGAGGTCGATCTCGGCGGCTGGGACAACCATGCCAACATCTTCCCGACGCTCGCCGACACGAAGCTGCCGGAGCTCGACAAGGCGATGGCGGCGCTGGTTTCCGACCTGGCCGACCGCGGCATGCTCGACGACACGGCGATCGTCTGGATGGGCGAGTTCTCCCGCACGCCGAACATCAACGGCGGCGGCGGCCGTGACCACTGGGCCCGCAGCTGGAGCGTGGCCGTGGGGGGCGGCGGCTTCAAGCGCGGCGTGGCCGTGGGCGAGACCAGTTCCGACGGCAAGGAGGTCGTGACGGAGCCCTACACGTCGCAGGACGTGATGGCCAGCGTGCTCAAGTCCCTGGGCATCTCGCTGGAAACGACCTTCACGGCCAAGAACGGCCGGCCGATGAAGATCGCCAACTCCGGCAAAGTGATCAAGGAACTGTTCGCCTGACGCCGGCTCGGGGCTGCCCATGCCCCGCCGCCGGACGTTCGCTGCGGACACACTGGCTTTCGCGCCGTCGCCGCCGTCCCGGCGTCGGCTCCGGCTTACGCTCGCCGGGCGAAGCCCGGCTCGGGTCTGCAACTGCTCCGGCGCCGAACAGGATCGCCCTCCCGGCCTCGGCGTTCTGCATGTCCGCTGCGCTGCGGCCACGCCATCGCCGCTGCCGGGAGCCCGAAGCGTAAGCTGAGGGAATACGCGTCGCTTCACCAGAAACCGGCCCCCATTCCGCTCGGCTCACGCCTCGGGCTTCAAGGAACGGGATAGCCAAGCTCGACAAACCAGAAAATCATCGCCGGGCACACAAGGCAGTCTGGCGGAACTGCGGGGGAGATGTGCGAGTTACGCCCAATTGAGGTCGCATGGGTACCATGTCGCCACTGAACAAGGCCAACGACGGACCACGACGCTGACACGTGACGATCCAACCGCGATGCGGGGCATCACGGGCCTCACGGGCACCGTCCGTCCTGTCCTGCGTCTCGTTCTGCCCGTGCTGCTCGAGCAGTTCCTCGCGCTGACGGTCGGCTTCACCGACAAGTGGCTGGCCGGCAACCTGTTCGCCGACGCGGAGCCGCTGGCGGCGGTCGGCCTGGTGGCCTACTGCCTGGCCTTTCTGCCCGTGCCGTTCGCCGTCCCGGCGGTCGCGGCGACGGCGCTGGTCGCCCGGGCCGTGGGGGCCGGTGATGGGGCGGCAGCGCGGCGGGCGGCGGCCCAGGCCCTGCTGGTCGGCATGGCGATCGTCGCCGGAGCGGCCGTTCTGCTCGTGCTCGGCGGCGGCACGTTGCTGGGATGGCTCGGCCTGCCCGCGGGCAGTACGGCGCTCGCGGGGCGGTACCTCGCCATCGTCCTGCCGGTGCTGCCGGCGATGATGCTGATCCACGTGGGCATGGCCGCGCTCCGCGGCGCCGGCGCCATGGTGGCGGGATTGGTGGGCATGACCGTCGTGAATCTGGTTAACGCCGGGGCGAGTTTCGCCCTCGCGACCGGCTTCGGCGGGCTGCCGCGACTCGGCTGGGAGGGACTGGCCTGGGGCACGGCGGCGGGGTATCTGGCCGGCGCGCTATGCGTGGCAGCCCTCCTCGCCCGGCGGCTCGCCCCCCGGGCGGCCGACTGGCGGCCCGACAGGGCGATGCTGCGGCGGATCGTCGGTGTGGGCCTGCCCGCGGGGGGCGACGCCCTCGCCAATGCCGCCTGCCACCTCGCGTTTCTCTCCATCGTGAACCGGCTGGGAGACGTGGCGGCCGCGGCCCACTCCGTGGCCGTCACCATCGAATCCCTCGCCTTTCTGCCGGGCACGGCCTTCCAGGTGGCTGCCGCGACTCTCGCCGGGCAATTCCTGGGCGCCCAGGACGAGCGTCGGGCCCGGGGAAGTGTCTGGCTGGCGGCGGTCGCCTGTTTGACGTTCATGACCTGCGCAGCGGCCGGGTTTCTCTGGTCAGCCGACCTGCTGGCCGCCTGGTTCACGGGCGGTCCCGGGAGCCAGCCCGAGGTGGCGTCTCTCACGGCCAGGCTCGTGCGCATCGTGGCCTTCGCCCAGCCGCCGCTGGCCCTGCTGATGGTGCTCTCCGGCGGCCTCCGGGGCGGCGGGGCCACCCGGCCGCCACTTGTGGTCAACTTCCTGGGGCTGCTCGTGATCCGGCTGCCGCTGGCGATCCTGCTCGCCTGGCCCGACGTCACCCTGCCCGGCGGTTTGGGCACGCTGCACGCCGCCGGCTGGGGAGCCGTGGGCGCCTGGGTGGCGATGGCCGCCGACCTGACGGCGCGGGGCCTGGCGATGCTCGTCATCTTCTCACGAATCCGCTGGTCGCGGGTCGCCGTCTGACCGCTCGCTCCTGCCGACTGGCATGGTCTCACCTGCCGGCCACGCTACACTCTGGAACGCATGCAGCGATCGGCGGATACCGGTCGTTTCGCCAGCGAGGGCCGTGGATGGCAGCCGTCGATCTCGAAGTCGAGCACTGGAGCACCGCCGATGCGGCCGACCTCTACGAAGTGGCCCGCTGGGGCAACGGCTATTTTTCGGTGAGCCCGGGCGGGCACATGCTCGTGCATCCCGACAAGGATCCCACCAAGAGCATCGACCTCAAGGCGCTCGTCGACCGGCTCCAGGTGCGCGGCATCGACCTCCCGATCCTGCTGCGGTTCGCCGGGATTCTTCAGCACCGGCTGGGAGAGATTCACGGCGCCTTCGCCGCGGCCATGAAGGACAGCGGGTATCGCGGCGACTATTGCTGCGTCTATCCGGTGAAGGTCAACCAGCAGCGGCAGGTGGTCGAGGAGGTGCTGCGATTCGGCAAACCGTATCGCTTCGGCCTGGAGGCGGGCAGCAAGCCGGAACTGCTGGCGGTGATCGCGCTGGCCGACAACGACACGCCGATCATCTGCAACGGCTTCAAGGACGCCGAGTTCATCGAGACGGCGATGCTGGCCCAGAAGATCGGCCGCCACGTGATCCCGGTCGTGGAGCGGTTCTCGGAACTGCACCTGATCCTGGAGTACGCCGAGAAGCTCGGCGTGCGGCCGCGGATCGGGATGCGGGTCAAGCTCGCCACCCGCGGCAGCGGTCGCTGGCAGTCGTCGGGCGGCTTCCGCAGCAAGTTCGGCCTCACGGCGAGCGAGCTGGTGAAGGGCCTCGAGCTGCTCGCCGCCCGGGGCATGGAGGACTGCCTGCAGCTGCTCCACTTCCACCAGGGCAGCCAGATCACCAACATCCGGCACATCAAGGCCGCCCTCAACGAGGCTTCGCGGATCTACACGGAGCTCGTCAATCGCGGCGCCGGGCTCCGCTACCTCGACGTGGGCGGCGGCCTGGGGGTGGACTACGACGGCTCGCAGACCAATTTCGAATCGAGCGTCAACTACAGCCTGCAGGAATACGCCAACGACGTCGTCTACCACGTGCAGAATGCCTGCGACGAGGCGGGGGTCCCGCATCCGACGATCGTCTCGGAGAGCGGGCGGGCGGTGGTGGCCTACCACAGCATGCTGATCTTCGGGGTCCTGGGCGTGTCGGAGCAGGGGGGCATGGCGGAAGTCGCGGAGCCGCCCGCCGATGCCGAGCAGCCGCTCCACGACCTGATGGAGACCTACCAGGGGATCAACGTCCGCAATCTCCTGGAGAGCTACCACGATGCCCAGCAGGCGCTCGACACCGCGATGAACCTGTTCGCCAGCGGGTACCTGCCGCTCGACCAGCGGTCGGCCGTGGAAAACCTCTACTGGGCCATCTGCCGGAAGATCTTCAAGCTCACCAAGACCCTGGAGTACGTGCCCGAGGAGCTCGAGGGCCTGCAGGCTTCGCTCTCCGACACCTACTTCTGCAACTTCTCGCTCTTTCAGTCGATCCCGGACAGCTGGGCGATCAAGCAGCTCTTTCCGGTGATGCCGATCCATCGGCTCAACGAGCGGCCGACGCGGGCCGCCGTGCTCGGCGACGTGACCTGCGACTCCGACGGCAAGATCGACCAGTTCATCGATCGTCGCGACGTGAAGCGGACGCTTCCCCTGCACACCTGGCAGCACGAGCCCTACTACCTCGGGGCGTTCCTCATCGGCGCCTACCAGGAGATCCTCGGCGATCTGCACAACCTGTTCGGCGACACCAACGCCGTGCACGTCAGCCTCGACGACCGCGGCGAGGTGGTCGTGGACGCGGTGATCAAGGGGGACACGGTCCGCGAGGTGCTCGACTACGTGGAGTTCGACGCTAACCACCTGGTGCAGAAGCTCCGCGACGCCATCGAGCAGGCGGTCCGCGAGGGGCGGATCTGCGACGGGCAGGCGGGCCGATTCCTCAAGTTTTACGAGGAGGGCCTCGGTGGCTACACATACCTGGAAGAGCCGTCGCAGGGTTGAGTTTTGCATGGGGCGCCGCGCGGTGGAGTGGCAGCGTCGATGCTGGAAGTGATCCCGTGTCGGTTCCAAGAAGCCCCGGGCGGAAGCCCGGGGACACCGGGCACAAAAACCACCCCGCCGTCCATGCCGCACGACTTCTCGCGCTTCTCCGCTTCAACCCCGCACCGCATGGTACGCGGGACGATAGCCGCCACCCGGAGTCCCCCGGCTGCCGTCGGGGGCTTGTTGGCGATCAACGCACGGAGCCCTTCGCATGACTGGGCTTGGCAATCCGATTGAAGCTTCTGCCATGAACGTCATTCGGGTCGGCGGGGCGGCGGTCAACCAGACGCCGCTCGACTGGGACGGCAATCGCGATCGCATCCTGGCGGCGATCGCGGAGGCCCGGGCCGCGGGGGTCGCGGTCCTCTGCCTGCCGGAGCTGTGCATCACCGGGTACGGCTGCGAGGATGCCTTCTATTCGCCGGCCGTGCAGCGGATGGCGGTCGACGTGCTCGCCGAGATCGTGCCGCACACCGGCGGGATCGTCGCGGCCGTCGGGCTGCCCCTGCGGTTCGAAAGCGGCCTCTACGACGCGGCGGCTCTGGTGGCCGACGGCCGGCTGGCGGGGATCGTCTGCAAGCAGCACCTCGCGGGTGACGGCATCCACTACGAGCCGCGCTGGTTTCGGCCCTGGCGCCGCGGGCAGCGGTCCGCCGTCGTCGTCGCCGGCCGCGCCGTCCCTGTCGGCGACCTGCGGTTCGACTGCGGCGGCCTGCGGATCGGGTTCGAAATCTGCGAAGATGCCTGGGTGGCCGACCGGCCCGGTGCCGCCCTGGCGGCCCGCGGCGTCGATCTGATCCTCAATCCGTCCGCGAGCCACTTCGCCTTCGGCAAGGACGAGATTCGCCGCCGCCTCGTGCAAGACGGCTCACGGGCCTTCGCCGCCGGCTATGTCTACGCCAATCTCGTGGGCAACGAGGCGGGCCGCGCCATCTACGACGGCAGTGTGACGATCGCCGCCGCCGGCCGGATTCTGGCCGCGGGCCGCCGGTTCTCGTTCGCCGACCGGTCGCTGACCGTCGCCGACATCGACGTGGACGAACTGCGGGGGGCACAGGCGCGGCTCGCGGTCGAGCCCGTGCCCGACGCGGTCGAAGGGGACGTCGTGCCGGTTGCCTTCGGGCCCCTCCCGGCGCCGGCGGCCCCGGCGGATGGCGGCGACCGCCGCGAGGCGTGGGAGCACGGTGGGCACGTGAAGGAGGAAGAGTTCACGCGGGCCGTCGCCCTGGGGCTGTTCGACTACGCCCGCAAGAGCCGCTCCCGGGGCTTCGTCGTCTCGGCGAGCGGCGGGGCCGACTCGTCGGCGGTGGCCTGCCTGGCTGCGATCGCCGTGCGGCTGGCCGCCGGGGAGTTGACGCTGCCGGTCGCAGCGGCCCGCCTCGGGATGGCGGCCCCGACCGGCTCCGGTGAAGACGCGGTCCGTGGGCTGATCGGCGCGACGCTGACCTGCGTCTACCAGGCGACCGCCAACTCCGGAGCGGTGACGCGGGCGGCCGCCCAGGGCCTGGCCGCGGCCCTCGGGGCCGCGTTTTACGAGTTCGACGTCGAGCCGCTCGTCCGCGGCTACGAGGCGATCGTGTCGCGGTCCATCGGCCGGCCGCTTGCCTGGGACCGCGACGACGTCGCCCGGCAGAACGTCCAGGCCCGCGCCCGCTCGCCGGGGGTGTGGATGCTGGCGAACCTCACCGGCGCGCTGCTCGTGTCGACCAGCAACCGCTCCGAGGCCGCCGTCGGCTATGCGACGATGGATGGCGACACCTCGGGGGGCATCGCGCCTCTGGCTGGCATCGACAAGGCCTACCTGCGGCGGTGGCTGGTGTGGCTGGAGACATGCGGACCGGCGGGCGTCGGCCCGATCCCGGCGCTCGCGGCCGTGAACGTGCAGGCGCCCACGGCGGAACTGCGGCCGGCGGCGGCGGGGCAGACCGACGAGGCCGACCTCATGCCCTACGACGTGCTCGACCGGGCGGAACGCTACGCCGTGCGCGACCGGCTCGACCCCGTCGCCGTCTGGCGGCGGCTGCGGGGCGACTTTCCCGGCCACGACCCCCTGCAACTGGCCCACTGGACGGAGCGGTTCTTCACGCTCTGGAGCCGCAACCAGTGGAAGCGGGAGCGATATGCGCCCTCCTTCCACCTCGACGACGAGAATCTCGACCCCAAGACCTGGTGCCGGTTCCCGATCCTCTCCGGCGGCTACGCCCGCGAACTCGCCGCCCTCCGCGCGGCTGTTGCAGGAATCTGACCGCGGCGCCCCGTTTGGTCGGTGAATCGGTCGCGTCACCGTCCCAAGAAGCCCCGGGTGGAAACCCGGGGACACCGGGCATGAAGGCCATCCCGTCATCCATGCCGCACGCCGGCGGGCGCCTGTCCGGTTCGAATCGGCAGTGCATGGTGCGTGGGATGTGAGACGACCCGGAGTCCCCCGGCTTCCGCCGGGGGCTTTTTGTGCGGAACGTGCCCGTCCCAAGAAGCCCCGGGTGGAAACCCGGGGACACCGGGCATGAAGGCCATCC
>CAZJHQ010000017.1:53373-55938 GCA_964545915.1 uncultured Candidatus Kuenenia sp.
CGTCATCCATGCCGCACGCCGGCGGGCGCCCCCGCCGACGGTACGCCTGCGGCTCACGTGGGCGGCGGTTGCGTCACCGTGGCCTCGAGCGGCGTGCCGCGCTGGAAGTGCATGAGGTTGCGGACGGTCTGGGCCGCGATCGCGTCGAGGGCGTTTTTCGTGAAGAAGGCCTGGTGCGCCGTGACCACGACGTTGGGGAAGGTGAGCAGCCGCGTGAAGGTGTCGTCGTGGATGATGGAGTTGCTGTGGTCGGCGAAGAACAGATCCGCCTCTTCCTCGTAGACGTCGAGGCCGAGGTGGCCGACCCGGCCGCTCTTCAGTCCGTGGATCACCGCCCGGGTGTCGACGAGGCCGCCCCGGCTGGTGTTGACGAGCATCACGCCCGGCTTCATCAGCTCGAGCGCCCGGGCGTCGATCATGTGATGGCTGGCCGGCGAGAGCGGGCAGTGGAGGGTGATCACGTCGGATGACGCGAACAGCTCGTCGAGGGGCACGAAGGCCACGCCGCGGGCGACGAGGTCGGCGGGCGGATGGGGGTCGTGGGCCAGCACGCGGCAGCCGAAGCCGAGGAGGATCTCGGCGACCCGCCGGCCGATCCGGCCCGTGCCGACGATCCCGGTCGTGCGGCCGTGAAGATCGAAGCCCAGCAGCCCGTCGAGCGCGAAGTTGCCCTCGCGGACTCGGTTGTAGGCCTTGTGCAGCTTGCGGTCGAGCATCAGGATCAGGCCGACGGTGTGCTCGGCGACCGCGTGCGGTGAGTATTCGGGGACGCGGGTCACGGGCAGCCCGAGGCGGGCGGCGGCGGCGAGGTCGACCTGGTTGAAGCCGGCGCAGCGCAGCGTCACCAGCCGCACGCCCGCCGCGGCGAGCGCCTCGAGTGCGGCGGCGTCGAGGTCGTCGTTCACGAAGCAGTTCACGGCCGTCGCGCCCTGGGCCAAGCGTGCGGTGCGGGCGTCGAGGCGGGGCTCGAGCCACGTCCACTCCAACGGCAGACCGGCCGATGCCGCGGCCAGCGACTCGCGGTCATAGGGCTGAATCGAGAAGGCGGCGACGCGCACGGGCCGGTCTCCGGGAGGGTGAAAACAGCGGATTTCCGCCGGTATCGTAGCCGGAACCGGCCTCGCCCGTTCGCCCGGGCCCTGCTACAGTCACGCCCCGCCTCCCCGGAGCCGTGCCCCGCCATGCCCCCGCGCCTCGCCTTCGTTCGGGCCCTCGTCGCGACGCTCGTCGTCGCCGCCTGGGGCGGTGCCGTCCGCGGACAGGCCGTCGCTCCCCAGCCGCAGGTCGCCGCCCAGCCCCCCGCCCCGCGGCAGCCGCCCACTCTCGCGCCCCAGGAGCAGGCCGCCCTCGACCAGCTGCTCGCCGCCTGGGAGGCCCGCAGCGCCGCCGTGAAGACATGGTCATGCACGTTCCGGAAATGGGAATACAACGCCTGGAGCCCGGCCGACGCGAAAGGGGAGCGGCTGGCGTTCGCCGAGAGCACGGGCGAGCTCAAGTACGCCGCCCCCGACAAGGGGCTGTTCCGGATCAAGGAATCGAAGCAGTGGAACCCGCAGACGCGGCGGTATGAGGTTCGCGGTGGTGAGTCGGGCGAGCACTGGGTGTGCAACGGCGAGAGCATCTACGAGTTTCGCCACACCGATCGGCAACTGCGGGAGACGAAGCTGCCGCCCGAGATGCGCGGCAAGGCGATCAGCGACGGGCCGCTTCCCTTCGTGTTCGGCGCCAAGGCCGAGACGCTCAAGAAGCGGTATTGGATGCGGATCATCACGCCGCCGAACGCGACGGACCACATCTGGCTGGAGGCCTTGCCGCGGTTCCAGGCCGACGCGGCCAACTTCTCCAAGGTCGAGCTGATCCTCCGCTCCCGTGACCTAATGCCGTTCGCGATCCAGATCTTCAAGCCGGGCGGTCGCGATCAGGACGTCTACCAGTTCGACCAAAACACGAACCTCATCGACAAGGGGCTCGACATGTTTCGTGACTTCGCCAGGCCGACGACGCCCTTCGGCTACAAGTACATCCTGGAAGAGGTGCCGGCCGGCCCGCAGGCCGCGACTCCCGCGGGCCCGCGACCGCCGGTGCCGGCGAACCTGCCGCGGTAGCAGACTGTGGAACAAGTCTGCCCGAGCAGGATGCGAGGAATGCCGACCGTGGAAACCCTCGGCGTTTCCACCGGTCGGCCAAGTGGACAAAGGCCATGGAGGCAATCCCGTTCGGCACAAGGGTTGCCGGAGGTGCTCGCCACGTCTTGAGAGGGTCGGGGCTGCCCGTGCCCCGTCGCCGGACGCTCACTGCGCCCATCCTGGGCTCCGTTCGCTCGAAGATGCCTGCGCTGCGGCATCCATGCCTCCGCTGGCCATCTACGCCGGCTCTCAGGGCACGGGCAGCCCCTCCCGGCTGAACGCTCGTGCCGCGGTTCGCTTGGCGGGCCTGCGCCCGCTTGGAATCAACCCGGCCCTCCGGGCCTGGCACGCACACAAGAAGCCCCGGGTGGAAACCCGGGAGCGTGCTGCACGCGAACCCGCGGCGTCGTGCCGCGGTTCGCTTGGCGGGCCTGCGCCC
>CAZJHQ010000018.1:0-18235 GCA_964545915.1 uncultured Candidatus Kuenenia sp.
ATCGCCCGGCTGGTCGCACCTCGGCTGCGACCACGACGGGCCAAGCCTGCGGGGGCCATGGATGGCCCCGCAGGCGTGAAAACTACCGCGCAAATCCCACGAAGAAGCTGAAGATCTGCCGATTGTCGTACGGGGCGTAGACCACCGGGAAGGCGAAGTCCAACGCGATCGGCGCCGGCCCCATCGCCGGGAGCGTGATTCGGAAACCGAAGCCGGGCGCGACCCGCATGTTGTCGATCGAGACGTTCGACTCCACGGTGCCGAAGTCGGTGAACAACACGCCGCGGAGCGTGTCGTCGGCGGTGATCGGATACATGTACTCGACGGTGTTGAGCCACTGGAAGGGACCGCCGATGATCGCCAACTGGCCGTTTGAGCCGGCCTGCCGCGGGCTCGCCCCACGGAACGTGAAGCCGCGGATCGTGTTGTAGCCACCGGCGAAGAAGTTGTCGTAGGCGGGCGTGTCGGGTCCGGAGATGCCGAGCACTGAACCGATGGAGAGCACGTGGCGGCCCGAGCCGTCGGGCCGCTCATTGAGGAGAAAGTATTGCCGCGCCTCGGCGATGCCGCGCGGATAGATGAAGGTGCCGATCACCTGCTCGAACTCGAAGGTCGCCAGATGGCCCTGCGTGGGCAGGAAGGGGCTGTCCCGGGTGTCGTGGATGATGCCAGCCGAGAAACCGTACAGCGCGTTGGTGCCGAGCATGTTGTCGATGGCGGGCACGCCCGGGGTGCGGGGATTGAAGATGTCCACGCTCTCGCCACGGAAGCCGGCGTTCACCGACAGGTCGGGAGCGAAGGCGAACTGGTAGCCGAGGCCGATCCGGCCGCCGGTACGGGCCTCCGCCCAGTCGAAGAAGAACCGCGTGTAGTACGACGCCGACAGCGACAGTCCGACCCGCGTGTCGAAGAGATAGGGCTCCTGGAAGGTGGCCATGTACCGCTGCAACTGCGTGCCGGGCGCGGCCTCGAGCCGGAACCGCTGGCCGGCACCGCGGAAGGCCGTGCCGTTCTTGATGTCGTCCCAGCTCCGCGGCAGTCGCAGGATGTCGAAGTTCTGCTCATCGACGACGATGTTGCCCACCAGGCCGGCGTTGGAGTTGACGCCGGCACCGATCATGAGGCGGCCGGTCTGCGTCTCTTCGGCGTCCACGTCCACGATCACGTAAGGCTCGTTGCCCGGAAAGACGGGCAACGCTCCGCCGCCCCCGAAATCAGGCAGTGCAGAAGGCTGAAAGCCAGGCGGCTGGTTGGGGTCGAACTGGCCCACGGGCTGGGGGGCGAACGGCCCGCCCCCCGCCACCGCCGGCTGCATCATGCCCGGCTGCATCATGCCCGGCTGCATCATGCCCGGCTGCATCATGCCCGGCTGGCCGACCGCGGGACTCCGCGCCGGCGTGAACTGCTGCTGCACGGTGTAGACCGGAGCGGGGCCGCCGGCTGCCACCGATGGCGCGACGCCCCAGCCGGCGGGCGGCTGCATGGCCGGCTGCGGCGCGAACGGCTGCGGGGGAGTGAACTGCGGCACTGGCTGCGGCGCCGGCTGCGGCACTCCCGGCTGCTGGACGAACACGGGAGGCAGCGGCTGCGGGCTCTGGCCGCGCCACACCGGCTGTTCGGCGATCTGGGCCGGCCGCGGCACGGCCGGCGCGGTCCCGCTCGGCGGCGCCGGCTGTGGCTGGACGGCGTCGTTCCAGGTGCCGTCGACGACGAGATCGATCACCGCCTCCCCCTCGGCCTCGTCGGGGCTCTGGCCACGGAAGCCCGGCCGGCCGGGCTCTTTTGCCAGCCGCTTGCCATCGTCCTCGGGCTTCGAGAACACGATCTTCGGCCCCTCTCCCTTGGCGGCGTTGGCGAGGAACAGGCTGCTCGACTTCAGCCGCCGCTCGTCGTCGCGGAGCTTGCGGATGTCGAGAATGTCGCCCGGCCGCAGCGAGAGCCGGTTGAGCACGGTGCTGTGCCGGGTGTGCGGATTCTCGCCCCGGATCCGCACGTTGATCTTGCCGACGCGATACCGCTGCCCCTCCTCGACGCTGTACACCAGGTCGAGTTCGCCGGGCTGCTCGAGGAACCGGGGGTCGGCCTTGATGTCGGCGAATACGAAGCCCCGGCCGCCGTAGATGTCGCGGATCATGTTCAAATCCCCGTCCATCTTGGCCTGATTGAAGTGCTCGCCGCTCTTGAGCTTGAGGTCGCGCTCGAGGAACTCCGTCTTGAACTTGCTGTTGCCCATGAACGACACGTTGCGGACCTTGTACCGCGGGCCCTCGTTGATCACGAAGGTGAGGTACGTCCAATCCTTGCGGCCCTCGTGGACGACCTGCACCTCGCGGCTCACCTTGGCCTGGAAAAAACCGAGGCTGCGGTAGTAGGCGGTCAGCTTCTCGACGTCGTCGTCGACCACGGAGCGATCGACGTCGCCGCCGAACACCCAGAGGATGCCCGGCTTCGACTTGATCTGCGTGAGCAGCCGGGCGTCGCTGGCGATCGTGTTGCCCACGAACCCCGTCCAGGCGACCTTGCGGCTCCGCCCCTCGTCGATGAGGAACACGGCCCCCTTGTCGCCCGGCTTGCTGCCCTCGACGGTCGTGACCCGGGCTGCGTCGTAGCCCTTCTCGTGGTAGTACGACTCGATCCGCCGCCGGGCCTCTTCGACGACGTATGGATCCATCGAGTCGCCGACGTCGATCTCGCTCTTCTTGCGGAGCGTCCGCGTGGTGACGTGCTTGTTGCCGACGTACTTCACGTAGCGGAGCATGGGCCGCTCCACCACCTGAAAGATGACGACGACGCCCTCCTGGACGCGGACGTACTTCGGGTGCACGTCGACGAACTTCCGCGTCCGGTGCAGGGTGCGCACGTCCTGCTCGACGGCCTGGGGATCGAAGATCTGCCCGGCCCGCGTGACGAGCTGCGGGAGCTTCGAAACCTCGGTGGCGTGATTGCCCTCGATCCGCACCTCCACGATCCGGTTGGCCTCGTCGGCAGCGGCGGGGGCCACCGGCGGCAGCGCGGACACGGGCGGCGGCAGCGGCTCCTGCGCGGCCGCCAGCCCCGCGGCGCAGGCGAGGGCCGCGGCGAGCGGCCACGGTCGGGCCGGGGTTCGGAGGAGCACTGCGCGCGAGGCCATCAAGGGTGCCGATGCGGGGGAGGCGGCTGCGGAAGCGGGGGAGGGAATAGCGACAGACCCGCCGGCGTCACAAGCCGAAAAGTGTCCGCCGGCGGAACGGGCCTGCCAGGGCGGGAAACATGGGCTTGCCCAGTCGATGATCCTTGACTGGACCCCGCAAATCGCGGTACTTTTTCGGGTTCGATCCGCTTGCCAGCCGTTCACCCTTCAGCTCCGGATCGGCTCCCCCGGTCCACGGCCGCGCGACGCCGCCGGCCCATCCCATGCCGACGACGGTGATCGATCTCCGCCGCACCGAAGACGCCCGCGACGTCGTGCACCGGGCCGTGCAGTCGCTGGCCGAAGGCCGGCTCGTGGCCTTTCCGACCGAGACCGACTACGTGGTGGCGGCGAGCGCCCGCGAACCGGATGCCATCGCGGCACTGCGCGAGCTTTCCCCGCAACGGGCCGCGGAGCCCCGCCTCACGCTGGCGCTCAAGAGTGCCGACGAGGCCCTCGACTGGGCGCCGCGGATGCCGCCGATCGGCCGGCGGATCGCGCGGCGGTGCTGGCCCGGACCCGTGGCGATGATCGTGCCCGACGACCATCCGGAGAGCCTCGTGCATCGTCTGCCCGAGACGGCCAGGACGGCGCTGGTAGGGGAGGGCAGGCTGCGGCTGCGCGTGCCGGGACATCCGATGCTCGCCGACTGCATGCGGATGCTCGCCGGGCCCGTGGCCCTCGCCGAGCCGGGTGCGGAGACTCCCGCGGTCACCGCGGCGGACCTGCTCGACCGCGTCGGGCAGGCCGTGGCGATGGCGATCGACGACGGGCGGGCGCGGTACGCGCAGCCGGTTTCCACCATCGAGCTCGCTCCGGGATCGTTCCGGATCGTGCGGCCGGGGATCGTGTCGGACGAGACGCTCCGACGGCTCTCCAGCCTGATGGTGCTGTTCGTGTGCACCGGCAACACCTGCCGCAGCCCGATGGCAGAGGCGCTGTTTCGCCGGCTGGCAGCCGAGCGGCTCGGATGCCGCCCCGAAGAGATCGAACGGCACGGTGTGGTGGTCGCCAGCGCCGGCATCTCCGCCTGGGCCGGCACCCGCGCCAGCCCCGGCGCCGTCGACGTGATGGCAGAGATGGGGGGCGATCTGGGGGGCCACGAGAGCCAGCCCCTGACCGAGGACCTGGTGCGGCAGGCGGACGTGATCCTGACGATGACGGCCGCGCATCGCGCCGCAATCCTTGCCCAGTTTCCCGAGGCGGGCGGCCGCGTGACGATGCTGTCGCCGGACCGGCAGGACGTCCTGGACCCGATCGGTGGCAGCCTGGACATCTACCGCCGCTGTGCCAGACAGATCCACGGGCATCTGGCCGCCCGGTTGGATACACTCGGAATCGACCCGGTGGGCGGCTGACCCGCCGGCAGAATGTGGTTTCAGGAGCGCGCGGATTCATGCGGATTGCCATCGGGAGCGATCATCGGGGCCTGGCCGCGCGGAAGCGCGTCGTTGGCCTGCTGGAACGGCTTGGTCATGAGGCCATCGACTGCGGCTCGCACGGCGAGGAAGCGGTCGATTATCCGGACATCGCCGCCGACGTCGCCCGCCGTGTGAGCGACGGTTCCGTCGACCGCGGCATCCTCCTGTGCTGCACGGGCGTGGGCATGGCGATCGCCGCCAACAAGCTGCCAGGCGTCCGGGCCGCCACCTGTCACGACGAGGTGACGGCCGAGATGAGCCGGCGGCACAACGATCTCAACGTCCTCTGCCTGTCCGCGGAAATGATCGGCGCCGAGGTGCAGGACAAGATCATCCGCACATGGCTGACATCGCCTTTCGAAGGTGGGCGGCACGCCCGCCGGGTGGCCAAAATCACGGCGCTCGAGCCGAAATGCTGAACCCGGGCAAGCCGGGGTGGCGCGGCGGGCCGCGGGGAGTCGTCGCATCGTAGCGGTCGTATCGCCACGGCCCCGGGCAGGCCCGGGAAAAAGGCGGCCCAAATCGTTGAATCGCCTGGCCGCGTTGCTATCGTCGGTCCTGGACAGACGGAGATGCGGCGGTCCGGCACGGGTCGGCACGGCGCATCTCCAGCCGCCTGGAACCCGCCGGCATGCCCCTCGCCCACCACCCCGATCCGGAAGAAGTCGAGTGCCTGATTCGCAACGGCGAGTTGCGAACCGCCATCGAGCCATACCTGGACGAGTCGATCTGGGAGATCGACTTCCGCGGACTGCCCACGCCCGTCGAGAACCGGTTTCTCGAGTCGATGCTGGCCTGGGAATTGGCGCCGCTGGTGCCGATCGCCCGCTGGTTCGATCCGCCGCTGGCCCTGCAGCCCGCCTGCACGCTCGACGACGAGCAGGTCCGTGAGCGGCTGTGGGGGATCATCGAGCAGCTGTATGCAAAGCGGATCGTGCTCGACTTCACCGACCATCTGTCCGACCGGGAGCTGTACGCGGTCATCCGCCGCGACATCCTCCCGGCGACCGTGAAGCACGTCGATCTGCCCGACAACTACTTCCACTGGGACTGCAGCGCGACCGCCGGCGACGACCCGACCATCTGGCTGACCTTCTACGCCAGCGACGAGGAGCGGGAGACCTGGCGGCTCGAGGAGGGCCGCGATCCGCCCCCCCGCGAGGTGCCGCCGTATCCCCGGGCCCTGCCGACGGCACCGGTGTGAATCCCCGGTCCCGGGTTTTGATGGTGCGCGTTTTCACATTTTTCTTTCGCCTCGACACCCGCGAACGGCCCAAGAAGCCCCCGGCGGGAGCCGGGGGACTCCGGGCGTGAAAACCAACCCCCGCGCCATGCGATGTGGGATGGACCCGGAGCATCACATGCCGTTGTCCGGCATGGACGCCGGGATGGTTCTCGTACCCGGTGTCCCCGGGTTTCCACCCGGGGCTTCTTGTGTGCGTGACGCCTGTGGCCCAAGAAGCCCCCGGCGGAAGCCGGGGGACTCCGGGCGTGAAAACCAACCCCCGTGCCATGCATCGTCGGGCCGGTGAAGGTTTTGCCGGCGCGGGGAATCTTTCCCAGCGCCGGCCGGACCGCTTTGAGCGGCGGCCTGGACCGGCATATTCTTGCATCGGGTCCCGCCACCGTAACTCCCAGAGGTGCCCCGTGAATCGACTTGCACTGCCGCTGGTTCTCGTCCTCGCCGCCACCGTCGTGCCGACGACCGCCCGCGCTGCCGATGCTGCCGCCATCCGCGCCGCGATCGCCAAGGCGACGGCGTTCCTCGAGAAGCACCAAGCCGCCGACGGCAGTTTCTCCGCCGAGGTCGGCCCGGCAGTCACGGCCCTGGCGGTCAACGCCCTGGTCCGTTCGGGCTCGCCCGTCGACGCGCCGGTCGTGCAGAAGGGCCTGGCCCATTTGCTCACGTTCAAGCGATCCGACGGCGGCATCTACGCCCCCGAGTCGCCGGTGAGCAACTACGAATCGGCGATCACGATGGTGGCGCTGGCCGCCTGCAACGCGGACGGCCGCTACGCCAAGGAGATCAAGGGCTGCGAGGCCTACATCAAGGGGCTGCAGTGGGATGACGGCGAGGGCAAGGGCAAGGCCGATCCGGCCTACGGCGGCGCTGGCTACGGCCGGAAGGGCCGGCCCGACCTCTCCAACACGCAGTTCATGATCGAGGCGCTGCGGACGATCGGCGCCAGCGAGAACGATCCGGCCATCCAGAAGGCGCTGGTCTTCGTGTCGCGCACCCAAAACCTCGTCGGGCCGGAGAACACGGCGCCATTCGCCGAGAAGAACACGAACTCCGCCGACGAGGGGGGCTTCTACTACACGCCCGCGGCCGGTGGTGAGAGCCAGGCCGGCGGCTCGCCCGAGGGGGGCCTGCGGAGCTACGGCTCGATGACCTACGCGGGTCTGAAGAGCATGATCTTCGCCGGGCTCACGAAGGACGACTACCGCGTCAAGGCGGCGCTCAAGTGGCTCGGCCGCCACTACACCTTCAAGGAAAACCCCGGCATGGGCCAGGCGGGGATCTACTACTACTTCCACACCGCGGCCAAGTCGCTCGACGTCCTCGGCGCGGAAACGTTCACCGACGCCGCGGGCAAGGAGCACTCCTGGCGGGCCGAGCTTTCCGACGAGATCCTCGCCCGTCAGAAGCCCGACGGCTCGTGGGTGAACGCCACCGACCGCTGGATGGAGGACAACCCAAACCTCGTCACCAGCTACGCCCTGCTGGCCCTGTCCTACTGCCTGCCGAAGTGAGGCCGCAACCGCGGCCGGACCGGCTCAGTCGGCCGGCACGGCCGCCGGTGGGTCGGCAGCGGCGGTCCGGCCCGCGAAGATCTCGATGTCGGTCTGGAACGGGCGGCTCGACACCGTCAGTTCACCCGAGAACGGGTAGCCGAACAGCGCGACCAGATACAGGTTGAGCCCCATCACGACGGCCGCCAACGCCGTCAGGAACCGCTGCAGGCTCACGCTCTCCGCGCGAAACAACCCCGCGAACAGCACCGTCACCGCGCCGCCGACGAGGAGCACGAACCACTCGACGGCCGGAATGCCGAACTCGGCGGTGCCGATCCGCTCGCGGCGGAAGTCCCACAGCTCGCGGATCTGCTCGAGGAGCATGGGGAACACCGCCTTCTGGCTCTCCGTGACGGGCTCGTAGCCGTCGAGACTGCGGGCCAACGCGAAGGCCGTCTGCCGCGCCTCCGGGCTGGCACGGCCCCGGGCCATCGCCGGCCACTCGTCCTCGACCACCTGCCGGGCATAGGTGCGACAGGCCGCCTGGATCCGCTCCCGCTGGGCCGCGGGGAGCCGCTCGGCCAGGAGGAAGATGTCGGCCAGGGAGTTCGACTCCTGCTGGACGACGTCGATCGCCTGCTCGAAGCGGACGAGGGCATCGACCACGACCAGGCCGAGCAGCACGGCGTACAGCGTGCCCACCACCGACAGCAGGTTGCCGGTGATGTCGTGCGCCTGCCGAAGGATGTCCTTGGCGAACATCTTCCGCACCCCGGCCACCAGGCCGATGGCCGCGACGACGCCGCCGAGGATGATCGCCAGCCCGGTCGTGAAGCCGTGGAACTCCATGCGTTCTCCTCGCCTGTAGCCGGCCGATCCCGCCGCCGCTCCGTCCGCGAATCAGTCCTTCAGGTCGAAGAGCCGGCGCAGGGCGTCGAGCAGGCCGTGCGGCGGTCCCGCGCGGCTTTCATCGCGCAGCGACGCCAGCGGCGGATGGAGCAGCTTGGCCGCGTACCGCTCGAAGGCCTGGCGGATCTCCGCCCGCTCCGTGTCGCCGAGGCCCGGCAGGCGGCGGAAGAGCCGCTCGAGTTCCGCGTCGCCAGTCTCGCTCCAGCCGGCCCGCAGCTGCTCGATCACCGGCGTCGTCGCCCGGTGGTGCAGGTCTCCCATGAACCGCCGCGTCTCCTCGTCCACGATCGCCAGCGCCGCGGGCAGCTCCCGCTGGCGGCTCTTGCGGTTGGCCTCGCAGGCTGCCGCCAGGTCGTCCACGCAATACAGCCACACGCCCGGCCGGTCCCCGATCCGCGGGTCGAAGTCGCGCGGCACGGCGAGGTCGAGGACGACCAGCGGCCGCCCGTCACGGCGGGCCTCGACCCGCGCGAAGAGGTCGCTCGACACGACGGGCTCCGTCGCCCCGGTCGTGCTCACCACCAGGTCGGCCGCCGCCAGCTCGGCCTCCAGGGCGGCGAAGTCGCCCGGCCGGGCCCCGAGCCGGGCCGCGAGTTCCACCGCGCGACTGGCGGTGCGATTGACGATCGTCACGTCGCGGCCGCCGGCCTCCCGCAGGTAGCGGAGCGTCTCGGCCGCCATCTTGCCGGCGCCCACGAGCAGGATTCGCTTGTCGTCGAACCGCTCGAACACGCCGCTGGCGAAGTCGGCCACGGCCACGCTGGGGATCGAGGTCCGCTCGCGGCCCAGGGCCGTTTCGGTCGCCACCCGCTTGGCCGTTCGCAGGGCCGCCTGGAACATGCCCCCGATGAGCGGACCGCTCGTGCGGTTCTCCTGGGCCAGCGCCCAGGCCTGCTTCACCTGGGCGAGGATCTGCGGTTCGCCGAGCACCATGCTGTCGAGGCCCGAGGCGACGCCGAACAGGTGCCGCACGACCGCCTCGTCCTGTTCCCGGGCCAGCACCGGAGTCAGCAGGCCGGCGTCGATGCCGCGGCACTCGGCGAGAAACGAGACGATCTGCTCCGCCGGCGGCGCGGCCTCCGCGCCGGCCGCGTAGAACTCGACGCGGTTGCAGGTGGAGAGGAGCACGCCCTCGCGGCCGGGAAAGCGGTCCCGAAACCGGTTCAGGGCCTCGGCGACCTGCTCGGCGGAGAAGGCGAGCCGCTCACGAAGATCGAGCGGCACCGTGCGGTGCGTGCCGCCGACGAGGGCCAGCGTCATGGGGCGGCCTCGTGGCTGGCGGCAGCGACCGGCGGCTGGCCGTGCTTCGTGGGTGCGAGCAGGCCCCAGAGGATCGAGAGCGTCAACGCCGCGAGGCTCACGATCGCCAGGCGGGCGCCGGTTCGCGGCCCGTCGGGCCGGCGGCGGGCGGCGGCGGCCAGCGCGTCGGCGACCACGAGCCAGGCCACCAGCGCCCCCATCCGCAGCACCACCGGGTCGGTCCAGGGCACCGTCTCCATCAGTCCGCGCCGGCGGTTGACGGCGTTGAGCACGATGCCGGAGACGAAGCCCGCCGCCGCCGTCCAGGCCGCGATCGAGGGCGTGCGGGCCGTGACGGCGGCGAGCCGCTCCAGGCTCGGCATGCGAAAGCCCGCCAGCGGCGCCTGCTTGCGGGCCAGGCGGCCGGCCTGGATGAGCCACATCAGTCCCGCGATCGCCCCCAGCGCCACCGCCACGCTGGCGGCGAGATTGAAGCTCCCATGGATCGCACCCCAGACCTGCGTGGCCGGGCTCTGCGGAAACGCCGCCCGGCTCGACACCTGCGCCGCGCCGATCAGGGCCAGGACCACCGGCAGCACGAACAAACCCACCGGCGTCCGCGGATTGGCGACCGTGAGGTAGAGATAGCCCGCGGCCAGCAGCCAGGCCGCCAGCAGGTACCAGTCGTACGGGCTCGAGAGCGGCATCGCAGCCTCGTTGACCGCCCGCCACCCGAGGAACAGCGTGTGGGCGAGGAGGCCGGCCGCGGCGAAGGCGACCATCACCGCCCCGCGGACGCCGGAACGGAACACCAGTCGCGACGCCTCACAGGCCAGCGCCACGGCGTAGCTGGCGACGAAGCAGACGACGGAGATGCCGGAGAGAAACGTGGTCATCGATGCATGCGGGCGCTGGAATCTCGGACGGAATCGAGACCGCCGGGACGGGTGCCTCTCCGTCCCAACAGTGTAGTGGCCGCCGCGGCCATGCCGATGGCCCCGGCACCGTATACTCTCGAAGTCCGGTGCCGCCGCCGCGCCGTCCCCTCACACCCTGTCGAGCAGCCCGTGCAGTCGATCCCCCCCGGCCAGCCCCAGGACGCCCACAGCCGCTCGCTGATGATGCGGGCCTGCCGCCTCGAACCGGTGGAACGCACACCCGTGTGGCTGATGCGGCAGGCGGGCCGCTATCTGCCCGAGTACCGGGCCGTCCGCGAAAAAGTCGGCTTCCTCGAGCTCTGCAAGAATCCGCGGCTGTGCGCCGAGGTGATGCTCGCCACCGTGGAACGGATCGGCGTCGATGCGGCGATCATTTTCAGCGATCTGCTCCCGATCCTCGAACCGATGGGCTTCGACCTGGAGTTCGCGGCGGGCGAGGGACCGGTGATCCACAACCCGGTCCGTGGGCCAGGCGACCTGGCCCGGGTTCGCGAGCTCGCCGACGTCGACCGCCTCGGCTATGTGATGGACGTGGTGCGGGCCACGCGGGCCGGCCTCGACGCCTCGCTTCCGGTGATCGGGTTCGCCGGCGCGCCGTTCACGCTGGCCAGCTACTGCATCGAAGGGGGCACGAGCCGGGCCTGGCTGCATACGAAGTCGCTGATGTACCGCCATGAGTCGGCCTGGCACGACCTCATGGGCCGGCTGGCCCGGGCCGTGAGCCGCTACCTCGTGGCCCAGCTCGACGCCGGCGCACAAATCGTGCAGCTGTTCGACAGCTGGGTGGGCTGTCTCGGCCCCGACGACTACCGCCGCTACGTCCTGCCCCACAGCCGCGCCGCGATCGCGGAGGCGGCCCGCCGGGCGCCGGTGATCCACTTCGCCACGGGAAACCCGGCCCTCCTGCCCCTGCTCCGGGAGGCGGGCGGTTCGGTGATCGGCATCGACTGGCGGATCGACCTCGACGCCGCCTGGGCGGCCGTCGGCCACGACCGGGCGGTGCAGGGCAATCTCGAACCGGCCGTCCTCCTGGCCGACCGCGACACCGTCCGCCGCCGCGTGCACGAGGTGCTCGACCGCGCGGGGGGGCGGCCAGGCCACATCTTCAACCTCGGTCACGGCATCCTCCCGCAGACGCCGGTGGAGAACGTGCTCGAGCTCGTGGCGGCCGTGAAGTCGCGATGAGTCGCCGACCCCCGGCCACCCCTCGCCACGACGGCACTCGGCCGTGTACAACAGCGTGTTGCGCCCTGACGCCGCCTTCCGGCGCCGGCCTCGCGCGCAGCCTCACGATCCATCCGCGCGACCCGGCAGCATGAAGACCCTCGAAAAGCGGCTGTTTCATCTCTTCGCTCCTGCCGACGTGGCCAAGGCCCGCGGCATCGTGCCGGCCAGCGTGGCCTGCCCGCGGGTGGGCCAGGTGCGGGCCACCGTCACCGAAGGCGACGACGAGCACGAAGTCTTTCTCGAGCTCTCGGCACATCGCCGCGGCGGCATGACCCTCGAGACCCGCTGCTCGACCGTGGCCGGCCGCGCGGGCCAGCCGTGCGCGATCCTCGCCGCGGTGCTGCTGGAAGTGGACCGGCGCGGCCTGCTCGCCGGCATCCACGACCAAACGCCCGTGGCACTCGACATCGTGGCGGAGGATGGGAACACGATCACGGCGGAGGATGCCGCCGCGGAGGAGGACCCGCCCGCACCCGCGCGGGGGCCGCGGCCGCGCGACATCCCCATGGCGACGACCGAACCGGCGAGCCGGCGCGGCAGCCAGCGGCTGCCCGCCTGGGCCGCCGAGCTCGACGAACGCCGCCGGCTCGTGGAGCCGGCGATTCGGTCGGCGGGCCTGGAGATTCCAGACGTCCGCCGCACCGGCGGGGCGCTGGTGTTCCTGCTCGATCTCTCCGCATCGACCGACTCCCGGGCCGCGGTGCTCGTCCCCTGCCGGATGCAGCTCGACGTGGCCGGCAACGCCACCGGGCGGCCGCGACCGTTCGTCATCGGTCCCGGCGACGTCGAGCTCGATGCGCTCGACGCCCAGGAGCGCCGGCTGGTGGAGCAACTCGTCGGCGCCACCGCCGTGGCGGAAAACACCTCCGCGGAGCCGCTCGAACGGCGGGCCATCGCCCGCATCGTCGTCAGTCCGCGGGCGGCGGCCGCGCACCTGGCGGCGCTGTGCGAAACCGGCCGGCTGATCATGCAGCCGGAGCCGCGCCGCGCCCCGGAGCACGTGGTCCCGCTGGTCTGGGATGGCGGCCGGGCATGGGAGTTCGCCTTCGTGGTCGAGCCCGACGACGACGACCTGCGGCCCGCCCGCCGCCGCGACCCGCTCGATGACGACGCACCGCCGCCGCGGCCCTCCAAGGCCACCCTGCGCGGCATGCTCGTGCGCGGCAGCCAACGGAAGGATCTGCAGGAGCCCAAGGCGATCCTCAAGTCGGGCCTCGTGGTCTTCGCCGACCGGATCGCCATGCTCGCGCTGCCGGAGAACGGCGGCACGGCGATCGGCTGGATCGACCAGTTCGAGCGCCGCGGGCCGATCGAAGTGGCGGGCGGCCAGATCGACGGCCTCATCGAACGGCTGGCGACGCTGGCCGACGTGCCGCGGGTGGTGCTCCCGGCCTGGACCGGCTGGCAGATCGAATCGGGAGCGCCGCGGCCCCGGCTCGTGCTCGACGACTCGCCGGCGATCGCGGTGGATTCGGAAGAGGAGCCCGCGGCGGGCGGCAGACCACCCCGGCGGCGGCCCCAGCCCCGCGTGCAGATGGCGGGCACGGTCTGGTTCGACTACGCGGGGATCCAGATCGCCGCCGACGATCCGGCCGGCGGTGCGGCCGACACCACCCGCCGCGTGCTGGTGCGCCGGGATCGGGCCGCGGAGCGGGAGGCGCTCGGCATTCTGCCCCGCCACGGCGCCTCCGCCGCCCGCGGCGCCGCGCTCGACGGCCCGGACGTGCTGCATCACGTGGAGATCGCCCGCAACCGCCTCGACGCCTCGGTCTCCCAGCTCGCCGCTTCCGGATGGGCGGTCGAGGTGGCGGGCCGCCGCTACCGCCCGGCGGGCAGCGTGTCCTGGAACGTGACCAGCGGCATCGACTGGTTCGAGCTCTCCGCGGCCGTCGACTTCGGCGGCGTCTCTGCAGAACTGCCCGCGCTCCTGGAGGCCCTGGCCCGGGGCAGCCGCTCGGTCGAGCTGCCCGACGGCTCGCTCGGCATCCTGCCCGATTCGTTCGCGGCGCAACTGGAGCCGATGCTGGCCTTGGCCCAGAAACACGACGGCCGGCTGCGATACGGCCGCATCCAGGTGGCCCTGCTCGACGCCCTGCTCGCCGGCCAGCCGCAGTCGCACGTCGACGAGGCCTTCGAGCGAATCCGCGAAGAGCTCGCCCGCGGCGAGCGGCCCGAGGCCGAGAACGAGCCGGAGGGTTTTCAGGGCACGCTGCGGCATTACCAGCGGGAAGGGCTGGGCTGGCTGACGTTCCTGGAGCGGATGGGCCTCGGCGGCTGCCTCGCCGACGACATGGGCCTGGGCAAGACGATCCAGGTGCTCGCCATGTTCGTCCGCCGCCAGGCGGTGATGCGGGAATCCGGCGTCGTCCACCGGCCGTCGCTGGTGGTCGTGCCCAAGAGCCTCGTCTTCAACTGGATCGAGGAGGCGCGGCGGTTCGCTCCCGAACTGCGGGTGCTCAATCACACCGGCAACGCCCGCACGGAGGCGGGGACGCTGACCGATCATGACATCGTGATCACGACCTACGGCACGCTGCGCCGCGACATCGTGACCCATCGCGAGACGGAGTTCGACTACGTGGTTCTCGACGAGGCGCAGTCGATCAAGAACGCGGCCAGCCAGGCGGCCAAGGCCTGCCGGCTGCTCCGGTCCCGCCACCGTCTGGCCCTCACGGGCACGCCGGTGGAGAACCACATCGGCGAGCTGTGGAGCATCTTCGAGTTCCTCAACCCCGGCCAGCTCGGCAGTGCCACCCGACTGCGAAAGTTCCTCGCCGACGGCCGCGGCAGCACCGAGGTCGTCGCCCGGGCCGTCCGCCCCTACCTCCTGCGCCGCACCAAGACCCAGGTGCTCTCCGACCTCCCGGAGAAGACGGAGCAGACGCTGTTCGTCGAGCTCGGCGAATCGCAACGCAAGGCCTACGACGACCTGCGGGACCACTTCCGCCAGGAGCTCGCCGGCAAGATCGGCCGGATGGGCATCGGCCGCTCGCGGATCGCCGTGCTCGAGGCGCTGCTGCGGCTGCGGCAGACGGCCTGCCATCCCGGCCTCGTCGATCCCGCCCGCCTCGACGAGCCGGGGGCGAAGCTCGAGGCGCTGCTCGAGCAGCTCGACGAGGTGCTCGACGAGGGCCACAAGGTGCTCGTGTTCAGCCAGTTCACGAGCTTCCTGGCGATCCTCCGCAAGCAGCTCGACGACCGGGGCCTGGTCTATGAATACCTCGACGGGCGGACGACCGACCGCCAGGCCCGGGTGACCCGCTTCCAGGAGGACGCCGACTGCCGGCTGTTCCTCGTCAGCCTCAAGGCCGGCGGCCAAGGCCTCAACCTCACGGCCGCCGACTACATCTACATTCTCGATCCGTGGTGGAACCCGGCCGTCGAGGCCCAGGCGGTCGACCGGGCCCATCGCATCGGCCAGACCCGGCGGGTGTTCGCCTACCGGCTCATCGCCCGCGACACGGTGGAGGAGAAGATCGTCGCCCTCCAGGACCGCAAGCGGGAGCTGGCCGAATCGATCGTCCGGGCCGACGAGAGCATGATCGCCAGCCTTACGGCCGAGGACGTGGAGCTGCTGCTGTCCTGACGAATCGCGCTCACGGAAAACTAACGCCGCCCGCGGATGGGCGGAACGACATAATCGGCGGGTACGCGGGGAACACCAGGCCCCGCGCCCCAGCATGCGAGGCGCACGGTCGACGATGGCGAGTGGCACCCTGGAGGCCGACGAGCACGTGAATCATCTTTCTTCGCGATCGAAGAGCGGAGCCGACCAGTCCCCGCCGCATGTGCTCGTCGTCGACGACGAGGAAGATCTGCTCGAACTGGTCCGCTACAACCTCACCAAGGAAGGCTACCGGGTCGAGTGCGTCGCCAGCGGCGAGCTCGCGCTCAAGGCGGCCCGCCGCCAGCCCCCCGATCTGATCGTTCTCGACCTGATGCTGCCGGCGGTGGACGGGCTGGAGGTCTGCCGACGGCTCAAGGCGGAAGGCCGCACCCGGGACGTGCCGATCATCATGCTCACCGCCAAGAGCGAGGAGAGCGACATGATTGCGGGCCTCGAACGGGGCGCCGACGACTACATCACGAAGCCCTTCAGTCCGCGGGTCCTCTCCGCGCGGGTCAAGGCGCTGCTGCGCCGCCGCGAGTCGCAGCGGCAGGCCGAACTCGAGGCCACCATCGACGTCCACGAGCTGTCGATTCATCCCGGTCGCCACGAAGTCACGCTCGCGGGAAAGCCCGTCGACCTCACCTACACCGAGTTCGCCCTGCTGCAATTTCTCGCCAAACGGCCCGGCTGGGCCTTCACCCGATCCCAGATCGTCGACGCGGTGAAGGGGGAGGATTATCCTGTCACGGAGCGGTCGGTCGACGTGCAGGTCGCCGGCCTGCGGAAGAAGCTCGGATCCCACGGTTCCTACATCGAGACGGTCCGCGGCGTAGGCTACCGGTTCCGGGCGTGATCGGTTCCTGCCGCCGGCGCCCGTACGTCCCATGCCTCGCACCCGGCTCGTCTGGCATCTGTTCGCGGGCTGGTGCGTGCTCGTCAGCGGCGTGCTCGTCGCCTGCTTCTGGCTGTCGAGCGTGCGGCTGGCCGAGTTCGCCGACGGCGGACAGCGGCGGCGGCTGGCCGATGCCGCGACCGCCGTCACCGCGCTCCTCGGCGCCGATGGCCGGCCGACCGATCCCCGGGCCTTCGCCGCCACCACCGCCGGGATGCGGGGGGCGACGGGCATCGTCGTGGACGTGCTCGACCCGGCCGGTGGCCGGCTGACCGAAGCCGACGGCGGCCTGCCGCGCACCGCGCCCCGCGCGACCGACGAGGCCCTGCTGAAACAGGCCCACACGGGCCGGGCCGCGCTGGCCACTCGCTTCGACGTCGCCTCGGGCCGCCGCGCCCTGGTGATGGCGGTGCCCCACGGCCCTCCCGCCGCGCCGGTGGCGATCGTGACCCTCACGGCCGACACGTCCGCCGCGGATGCGGCATTGAAGGCGGCGCAGCGCCGCCTCCTGCTCGGCCACTTGGCCTGCGGCCTGGGGGCCGCGCTGGGCGGCGCGATCGTCGCCCGCCGCACGGTGCGGCCGGTGACCGAACTGCGGCAGGCCGCGGTGCAGCTCGCCTCCGGCCACGGCGACGCTCCGCTCCCGGCCACCGACCTGGTGGAGCTCGCCGACATCGCCGCCGCATTCGGCCTGCTCCGCGAGCAGCTCGTCGAGAGCGGCCTGACGATCGGCCGCCAGGGCACCCAGCAGCAGGCCGTCCTCGGCAGCATGATCGAGGGCGTGGTGGCGATCGACGCCCACCAGCGGGTACTGGGCATCAACCGGGCGGCCGCCGACCTGCTCGACGTCAACTTGGAGCGGATCATCGGCCGCCCCCTGCAGGAGGTGATCCGCAATCCGGACCTCCGCCGCTTCGCGCTGCGGGCGATCGACTGCCGCGAGCCGGTGGAGGACGATCTCGTTCTCCACGGGGTGCGCGACCGCACGATCCGGCTCCGCGGCACGGCCCTGCGCGACGCGTCGGGCGAAGGGGGGGCGGTGATCGTCCTCAACGACGTCACCGACATGCAGCGGCTGGAGAACGTCCGCCGCGACTTCGTCGCCAACGTGTCGCATGAACTGAAGACGCCCGTCGCGTCGATCAAGGGCTTCGTGGAGACGCTCCTCGACGGGGCGGCGGACGACCCGGCCGACAGCCGTCGCTTCCTCGAGATCGTCGCCCGTCAGGCGGACCGGCTGGCGGCGATCATCGAAGATCTCCTGGCGCTGTCGCGAATCGAGCAGAGCGAGGGCTCCGGCACCCTGCCGATGGAGCCCCGACCGCTCCTGGCGATCCTGGAGGCAGCGGCCGAAGACTGCCGGCCGCGGGCGATCGAGCGATCGATCCGGCTCGACGTCGAGTGCCCGCCGGATCTCACCGCCACCGTCAACGGCCCGTTGCTCGAGCAGGCGGTGATCAACCTCGTCGACAATGCCATCAAGTGCAGCGAGCCGGGGAAGACGGTCTGGCTGTCGGCCAGCCGCGACGGCGGCGGCCTGATTCGCGTCCGCGACGAGGGCTGCGGGATCGCGGCCGAGCACCTGCCGCGGCTCTTCGAGCGGTTCTACCGGGTGGACAAGGCCCGCAGCCGCCAGCAGGGTGGAACCGGTCTGGGGCTGGCGATCGTCAAGCACATCGTGCAGGCGCACGGCGGCACGGTGGCCGTGGAGAGCACGCCGGGCGTGGGCACGACGTTCACGCTCCGCCTCCCAAACGCGGCGGTGGATGACCGTTGAATCCTCCACCCGGGGCTTCTCGGGCGGCACGCCACCCACACAAAAAGCCCCCGGCGGAAGCCGGGGGACTCCGGGTCGCATGCCGTCCCGTGTGCCATGCGCGACAGGTGTGAAGCGGTGATTCCGCGGAGTCGTGCGGCATCGACGGCGGGGTGGTTCTCGCACCCGGTGTCCCCGGGTTTCCACCCGGGGCTTCTCGGGCGGCGCGCCACCCACACAAAAAGCCCCCGGCGGAAGCCGGGGGACTCCGGGTCGCATGCCGTCCCGTGTGCCATGCGCGACAGGTGTGAAGCGGTGATTCCGCGGAGTCGTGCGGC
>CAZJHQ010000018.1:18335-55579 GCA_964545915.1 uncultured Candidatus Kuenenia sp.
CCATCCCGTGTGCCATGCGCGACAGGTGTGAAGCGGTGATTCCGCGGAGTCGTGCGGCATCGACGGCGGGGTGGTTCTCGCACCCGGTGTCCCCGGGTTTCCACCCGGGGCTTCTCGGGCGGCGCGCCACCCACACAAAAAGCCCCCGGCGGAAGCCGGGGGACTCCGGGTCACATGCCATCCCGTGTGCCATGCGCGACAGGTGTGAAGCGGTGATTCCGCGGAGTCGTGCCCGGCTGCCAGGAAGCCCGAATCGTAAGCTGAGGGAATACGCCTCGCTTCACCCGAAGCCATCCACATTCCCTCGGCTCACGCCTCGGGCTTCAAGGGCAAGGCACGCAACCACGGATCGCCGGCACCGGCCGAGCCTCGACGGCGAAACTCCCGACGCCCGTTCAGCCCGCGTCGAGCCGGGCGACGACGGCGGCGGCGATCGCGGCGGGGTCGGCGTCACCGGCCTCCACGCACGACACCCGCACCAGCGGGCCATGGGCCGCGAAATCAGCCTGCAGCCCGCGGGCGAGGCCAGGGATCGCTGCCCCGCTCGCGATGGAGGGCGTGTCGCCCGGCAGGTCCGGCTCGGCAAACGGGCCGGCCACGAACACGATCGCCCCGCCCCCGGCCTGGTGCATCATCACCGCACCGGCCTCCTGGGCGACGATAAACCCGCCCACCACGTTGACGTCGAGGTGCATGCGCAGGTCGGACCCTGTCGCCTCGTCGAGCGGCGTCGGCACGCGGCGCCGGGCGCACAGCACCACCGCATCGAGCCGGCCGAAGTGATCGATCACGCGGTGCACCACCGCCCGCACCGCCCCCTCTTCCCGCAGATCGGCCGTCACGGCGAGGCTGCGGCCGCCGATGGCCGCGGCCAGTTCACGGGCGGCGGGAAGCGCCGCATGGCAGTGCACCGCCACGTCGCAACCGCGGGCGGCGACCGCCGCCACGACCGCCCGCCCGATCCGCCCCGTGCCGCCGATCACGAGGGCCGCGGGGCGGGCCGCGGGGGCCGGTGGCGACAGGGGAATGAGCGGAGCGGGCGACATCCTGGGCCGACGGCTATTCGACCGCCGCCGGCGTGCGGGCGTGGAAGTCGAGGATCTGCTGCCAGGCCTCGGCCGGCGTCTCGGCGTAGGTGAACAGGTCGAGGTGATGGTCGGCGATCACCCCGCAATCGGCGAGGTACTGGAAGTCGATCACCTTCGCCCAGTAGTCCCGGCCGTAGAGGATGATCGGCACCGGCTGCATGCGGTGCGTCTGCCGCAGCGTGAGCGTCTCGAACATCTCGTCGAGCGTGCCGAACCCGCCCGGGAACAGGACCACGGCTGCCGCGCGGAGGATGAAGTGGAACTTCCGCAGCGCGAAATACTTGAACTGAAAGCACAGCTCCGGCGTGATGAACGGGTTGGGCTGCTGCTCGGCGGGCAGCTTGATGTTGAGCCCGATCGACTTGCAGCCCACGTCGAAGGCGCCGCGATTGGCGGCCTCCATGATGCCCGGCCCGCCGCCGGTGACGACCACGTAGTCGCGCTTGTCCTCGCACTGGTTGTCGATCGACACGATCCGGGCGAACTCGCGGGCGTCGTCGTAGTAGCGGCAGAAGTCGAGCAGCCGCGTGCTGCGCTCGATCTCCCGGTTCAGCCGCCGGTTGCCCGGTGCCGCCTGCGCCGCCCGCCGGGCTTCCGACAGCCGCCGCTCGGCCGCGTGCCGCTCCACGATCTGCGTGCCACCGAACACGATCACCGTCGATTCGATGTTGTCGGCCTGGAGGGCCAGTTCCGGCTTCTCGAGCTCGAGGAGCATCCGCACGCCGCGCATCTCGACCCGCTGCAAGAGGGCGTGATCCTCCTGCGCGAGGCTGTAGCTCGGTGCGCTCAAGATCCGCTCCATGTTCTCGGCCACGAGGGCGACGTCGTCGCCGAGCACCGTGTCGGGCAGGATGTTGCAGGCCTTGGGCGCACCCGCGCCGGGACCGCCGCCTGCGTTCGTCTTCGCCTTCTTGGCCATCGATCGCTCCTCTTGCTCGCGTGTCATCGATCCGGATGCCGTCAGGATTCCATTTCGAACGTATCGCCGATCGCCGGCACCTGCACCTGCCAGCCGCGTCGTTCCGCCAGAAACGCGGCCATCCCCCGGGCCGCCGGCGGTTCGCCATGGACGAGGAACGTCCGCCGCGGCGCCGGCATGCCGCCCAACCAGCGGTCGATTTCGCGGCGGTCGGCATGGCCCGACAGGGCGTCGACCCGCCGCACCGCGGCCTTCACGGGAATGTCGCGGCCATGAATCTTGAGGAACCGGGCCCCGTCGATCAGGCTCCGGCCGCGGGTGCCGATCGCCTGGAAGCCGGCGACGAGCACGGTGGTCCGCGGGTCGGGCAGCCGCCGGGCGAGGTGATGGAGGATGCGGCCGCCGTTCATCATGCCGCTCGATGCGATCACGATGCCCGGACCGTCGTGGGCGTTGATCGCCTTCGACTCGGCGGCGTTCTTCGCCATCCGCACGAACGGGCTGGCGAGCGACTCGGCCACGCCCTGCATCTTGGCCTCGGTGAAATCGTGCTCGCGGCCATGCTTGCGAAACACCTCCATGGCATCGACCGCCATCGGCGAATCGACCCACACAGGCACCTCCGGCAGGCGACCGGCCGCCATCAGCGTCCGCAGGAGGTAGACCAGCTGCTGCGCCCGGCCGATCGCGAACGAGGCCACGAGCATCATGCCGCCGCGGGCGATCGCCTCCTTGGTCGCCGCCTCCAGCTCGTCGAGCGGCCGGCTCGGCGTGTGGTCCCGGTCTCCATAGGTGCTCTCGCAGACCAGGTAATCGCAGGCCGGCGGCGACACGGGATCCTTGTAGAGCGGGGCATCGAACCGGCCCACGTCGCCGGAGAAGATGACGCGGTGGGGTGCCGTGCGGCCGGGAGCGTCGGCCGCCACCTCCACCTCCAGGAACGAGCTGCCCAGCATGTGCCCCGCCTCGTGGAACCGGCAGCGAAAGCCGACCGCGGGGTCGAACCATTCATCCCGCGGCACCGCCTGGAGCAGCCGCAGCACGCGGTCGACGTCGCGCTCCTCGTAGAGGGGCAGCGCCGGCCGGTGCTTCGCGTAGCCCTTGCGATTGGCGTACAGGGCATCCTCCGCCTGGCACTTCGCGGCGTCGTACAGCAGGATGCCGAGGAGATCGACCGTCGCCGGCGACGTCCAGATCCGCCCTCGAAAGCCGTCGCGGACCAGACGCGGCAGCCAGCCTGAGTGATCGATGTGGCCGTGGGTGAGCACGACGGCGTCGATCGTGTCGGGGGGCACGGGGAACCGCTCCCAGTTCCGCTCCCGCAGTTCTTTCTCTCCCTGGAAGAGGCCGCAGTCCACGAGTACCCGCCGGCCTCCCGACTCCACAAGATGACGCGACCCCGAGACGACGCCCGCGGCCCCCAGAAATCTCAACCGTGCCATGTTCGCCTGTCTCCTGCCTGCGCGGCCATTCAGCGTTGTCCGGTCCCCGGTGCCGCGGCCCGCGTCACGCCCGACACGAGAACTTCACCGTTCTCGAGGGCGAACGACTCGAGCCAGTGGCTCGTCGCGCCGGCGTCGTGCGTCGATGGAATATAGACCACAAGCAGCGTGCGGCCATCCAGCCGCCGCAGTTCGGTGGCCATGCCGAGGGAGTCGATCCGCCGCGCGATCTCGTGGGTCACCGGCCCGCGCGGCAGCGGCAGGCGGCCGAGACGGGCATCGGCCACGACGATGCCGATCTGATTGGCGGCCCGGAGCACGACCTCGATGTCGAGCATGACGACACCCCCGAGCATCATTCCGCCGACCCGGGCCCCCACACGCAGCCGCCGCGAAGCGATCGCCACCCGCGGATCGGAAACGCCCGCCGGCAGCAGCCGCGCATGGTTGCGGGGCAGATCGGTGGCCAGCCAGGCGTTGATCTCCCCCTCCGTGATCGCCGCTCCCCATGGCCCCGGCCGCCCCAAGTCGGCGTTCAGGGCGGAGAGCTTCGTCATCAGCCGGCGCCCCAGCGTCGCCTGACCGGGCGGCGGCTCCCCGTCGAGAGCCGCCGCCGGAGCACGACTACGGTAGAAGGCCGGCTCGTGCCGCACGAGCAGCCCAACCACCGCCACGGCACACGCCAGCGCCGCCCCACCCCACAGCCCAAGCCGCCACAGCCGCCGGCGGGAACATGGCTGCACCGGCTCCGCGGTCGGGATTTCAGGGTGTGTGTCGCCTGGTCGTGCCACGCATCAGCCCACGAACCCGAACAGCCTGGGGATCGGCAGCTCCGCCGTGGGCTCGAGCGTCACGGCGCCCAGGCTGTCCGCCTCGAGTTCGTCCCGCAGCACGCGCACGTTCGCCGGCGCCTCGATCCCGATCCGCACCTTGTCGCCGCTGACGCGGACCACGGTCACGACCACCGAGTCCCCGACCCGAATCCGTTCGTTCTGTTTCCGGGAAAGCACCAGCATCGAAAGCCTCCGTTCCTGTTGGATGATAGGGCGTGGAATGAATGTAGCGGGGAACGTGTACATCCGTCAACGTGACCGCCGCGGCCTTCGTCGCGAGCGGTCGCCGTCGGCCCCGACCGCCCCCGAGCGGCCTCCGTCCCATCCGTCGCCGCCTCCTCGAGCGGCCCGTGCGTCGCGAGACGACGGATTGGGAAAGATGTGAGCCAGGGGAAACATCGTCCGGTCGGGCAGACTTTCTTGCCGCCGTGCGAAGCGGCGCCGGCAGCGCGTGTTATGCCGGTCGCGCTGGAAAGTGCCGCCCCCCCTCGCAACAAGTCTGCCCGAGCAGGATGCGAGGACTGCCGACCGGGGAAACCCTCGGCGTTTCCACCGGTCGGCCAAGTGGCCAAAGGCCATGGAGAGCTTTGTCCACGGGAAGCTAGCGCTGGGGCGTGGCCGGTTCCTTGTCGGTGGCGACGAAGGAGGCCACGTCCACTGCCTGCGCCGAGGCGATGTGGGCCTCGGCCTGCTCGAGCCGCGCGACATCGCTGGTGAGCAGCCGCGGGTGCGACTTGTGCACGCACTTCAGCCGGCTCGGCCTCCCGGCCACCAGCGCCAGCTTCGGATCGATCTCCAGTGACACCTCGGCGGGGATGGCGCCGGCGGCCTCGATCCGCCGGTTGAGCGCCAGCCGCGGGAAGGGTGGAATGCCGCCCGGCTGCATGAGGGCCTTGAGGAGGATCGCCGTGTCGGCGAACCGCCGATAGGCGACGGCCGCCTCGGTGGAGGGCGCCGCCCCGTAGGCCACGGCGTATCGGACCCGCGGCCCGACAAGTTCGAGTGCGTCTTGCTTCTCGGTGATGCCGTCGCCGAAGTCGGGGCCACCCGCCCAGCGCACGAGCCGATCGTCGGCGCTTCGCGCCCACTTGGCCAGCGACACGCTCAAGCGCTCGAGCCGAATCGACTCCACCTCCGTCTTCACGTCACGGTTCGGGTCGATCACGACCACCCGCTCGCGGGCCGGGTCGTGGAGCACGATCTCTGCGAGGTGCATGTCGGGGCGGTCGTCACCGGCGGGCGCGGAAAGCTCCAGGAAGTCCCAGGCGACGCCCGCGCGAAACAGCGTCAGGCTGCGGGCCACCGGCGCGGCGGCTCCATCGGCGAAGAGCTCACTCTCGACCCGCAGTTCGAAGCCGCGATCCGGACCGTCATCCGGCGCCGCCGCGGCGCCGGCCGCCCCGAGTGCGACGATCAGCGGGCTCCACACGAAGAACACAAACACGGCACGCGTCGGCATGGCTCTGGCCTCCCGCTTCGCAGACTGGGGCGGGGAGGCTAGCAGATCGGCCCCCTGGCCCCAAGACGGCCTTACGGCCGCCTGCAGCCCGAAAATCCGCCGCCACAAGGGGCGAAGGCAGGCGTTCCGAGCCGCTGCTTCCGGGTCAAAAACGAGGCCACACGGGCAACTCCAGATTCACACCAGATTCACGAGCCGCTCGTCAACCCGGAGACCGTTGTGGAAGTGCTAGTGGCCGGGCTATTCTTTGGTATTGCGACGAGGCGGCCGAGATCATGATCCAGGGCCGGCGGGCCGCGAGCCGACGGGCCATGCTCTACAGCCGATCCGCCAACATCGCCTTCGCGCACTACCCGAAGACGGCCGGCCATTCGCTCGTGGCCTGGTTTCGCGAGACGTTTCCGGACGCCGCGTTCGTCGATCCGCCGGCCGTCTACACGATCAGCCACTTCGCCGTCCGCGAGTCGCTCGAGCGGCTCGGGCTGGCGCGGCCGACGCGCCGCTCGGCCTCCGGCACCTGGCGGCAACGCCTGCCCCGCTGGCTCGGCGGCCCGGCCATCCCGCCGGCTGCCGGCGGCCTGAGGATCATCGGTGTCCTCCGCGAGCCCTTCGAGATGCTCGTCTCGCTCTATGAATACTGGCGGACCTACGACTACCCCGAACCACCCAAGCCACCGCTCATCCGCGCCGCCCGCGAGCGGCCGTTTTCCGAGTTCCTCGCGCTGGCCGTGGGCGAGCAGCCGGTGCGGAGCTATCGCGAGTTCTTCGACGTCGGCGGCCCCGCCTGGCCCACGACGAGGCTGCTGGCCTTCGAATCGCTCGAGCCGGCCCTCGCCCGCGTGTGCCGCGAGTTCGGCGTGACGGCGCCGGTGGAGTCGCTCGGCCGCCGCAACGCGGGCCCGCGTCCCGGCCGCGATCTCGGGCCCTACCGCGAACAAGCCGGCGGCCTCGTCGCCGACGTGCGGCGGCAATTCGCCTGGTATTACGACGAGGGCGTGCGGGTGATGCTGCGGGGTTGACCGGCCGTGGCCGATGCCTGCCGGCCGCTACGAGGCCCGCCTGCGGATTCCGAGCTGCTCCATCCGCCTGGTCCACGAGCGGCGAAGCTTGTCGGCCTGTTTCTGGAGACAGGCCGCCTCACCGGGGGCGGGCGCCGCGGCGGCGAGCCCGGCCGACTCCCAGAGCAGGTCGCTCAGTTCACCGGGGGCGCGACTCATCGGCGGCAGCCGCAGCCAACGATCCTGAGCGTCGAAGCTGGCCACGATCAGCCCGTCGCCACTGAACGACTCCGAGACCGAGTGCTCGGCCAGGACCACCGCTCCCTGCGCCCGCAGCTCATCCAGGCAGTCGTCGTGGGTCGATGCCGATCCGCTGATCGACTCGTGATGGGTGGAGACTACGAGGAAGCGGATGCGTTCGGCCGCCGCGGCCCGTCGCAGCGAGCGGATGAAGCCCGTCTCGGCCCCCTGCACGTCCATGTGCAAGAGCTCGATCGGTTCGTGGTCGATCCGCTCCTCGAGTGCGGGCATGTCGAGGCACTCGAGGCCGTCGTCGCCGGCGGGACGCCGCACCTCCCCCACGACCGCCCGGATCAGCCGCGCCTCGCGGCCATTGACCGCCAGGTTGCGGCGGCCGATCTCGAGGTGTGCCGGCTCGGGCTCGATGCAGACCGCCCGTGAGCCCGGCACGGCGCCGAGATACCAGTTCGTGTAGAAGGCCCAGTAGGCGCCGAGCTCGACGACCAGTGTCCCCGGCCGCACGTGGGCCAGAAGCGCGTGGAAGAGCAGCTCCTCCTGCGGCTCGTGGTGGCCGTGGAGGCCGGCGATGATCCGCGACATCCACGCGCCGCAGTAGCTGTCGGCCAGCACGAGCGTGCCGTCGTGCATCACCTGCACCCGCTCGCCGTCGAGCTCGAACATGCGGCCGGCGTCGCGGACCTTGGGGATCGGATCGCTGTCGCGGCAGGCGAGCGTGACGGTGACCCGCACCTGGGTGGCAGGTGCCAGCGAGGCGAGCGCGGGCGGGTCGAGCCACCGATCCGGGGCGTGAAGCGACGCGATGGCGAGCTGGGTCGGGGTCATCGGAGCGAAGCGAAGGAGCGGTTGCAGGAGGTCGGTCAGGCGACGAGCGCCGCCGCGGACGGGCGGGCGACCTGGCGTCGCGGTTGCGGGGCAGCTGCCAGGATTGCGGCGATCCGGTCGGTGCAGGCTTCCGGGGGGCGGGCCGCCAGGATTGCGGTGCGGCAGTCGGCCGTGATCGGCCGGCCCGCGGCCGATTCGATCGTGGCGGCGAGGTCGGCCGGCGAACAGTCGGCTGGCACGAAGCTGGCGGCTTCGGCGGGGAGGCTAGCAGATCGGCCCCCTGGTCCCAAGACGGCCTTACGGCCGCCTACAGCCCGAAAATCCGCTCACCTGCGCACGCCGTCGCGGCCGGGGGCCAGCCGTCCTGGAGGGAACACAGCCCGGACGACGAGCCACAGCCCGGCCACGAACCAGGCCGCCACGAGCACCACCGCGATTCGGTCGAACACCAGCACCGCCACATCTCCCGCGCATGCCACGTGCCGCAACCGTAGGTCACGAATGGCCGCAGGCGGCGACGGGCGGGAGGGCCCGTCACCGCGCAGTCCGCACCGACCGGCGTCACGATCGTCACCGCCGGCCCAGCCGGCCCCGGCGGCCGCGATCATGCCGACGCTACCCGCCGTAAGACGGACATGCCCCATGGCCGCGGCCGCGGGACGTGGTCAGCCGGGACGCTCCCGCCGTGATCGGTGGACGACGGTGTCGATGATCGCGTCGGCGATCGTCGGCAACGGCAGCACCCGCTCGACCACCCCGGCCTCGATCGCGGCCCGCGGCATGCCATACACGACACAGGTCGACTCATGCTCCGCCATGGTGGCGCCGCCCGCGGCATGAATCGCCCGCATGCCCAACGCGCCGTCGCTGCCCATGCCGGTCAGCAGCGCGGCCACGACCTGCGCGCCGCCCGCCTCGGCTGCGGACCGGAAAAGGACGTCGACCGCAGGCCGACAGTGGTGCAGGGGCGGCGTCTTGAGGAGCCGGGCACGATACGCTCCCGCCACGAACTCGACGGCCAGATGGGTGTCGCCCGGCGCGATCAGGCACATGCCCGGCCGGAGCACGTCCCCCTCCGCCGCCTCGCGGACATCGAGGCTGCACAGCGCGTCGAGCCGCTCCGCCACGGCCCGCGAGAAGGCGGCCGAGATGTGCTGCACGACGGCGATCGGCGGGAACTCGCGCGGAAACCGCGGCAGCACGGTCCGCAAAGCCTCGATGCCTCCGGTGGAGGCGCCGATCACGATCAGCTGGCGGCCGCCGGCCCGCACGGCGGGGGTCACCGCCGGCGTCACGGGCCCCGTGACCGCACCCTCCGGCCGCCGCTGGCGGAACCGGACCGACTGGGCCGCCGCCTTGATGTGAAAGGCCAGCCGCTCGCCGAGCATGCCGATCGACATCGTCCCGTCGGGCTTCGCCAGCACGTCGACAGCACCGGCCTCGAGGGCGTCGAGTGCCGCCTGCGAGCCGGCCTGCGCCAGCGAACTGACCACCACCACCGGCAGGGGATGGTGCCGCATCAGGATCCGGAGGAACGTCAGGCCGTCCATCCGCGGCATCTCGAGGTCGAGCGTGAGCACGTCGGGCTCGAGCCGGGCGATCTTCTCGCGGGCCACGAAGGCGTCGCAGGCGGAGCCCACCACCTCGATCTCCGGATCGGCCGCCAGGGCTTCGGTGATCGCCCGGCGGACGAGCGCCGAATCGTCGATGACGAGCACACGGAGCCTGCGGTCGGGACGGAGCGTCATGGGAGAGGATGGAAGTGGGTCAGCAGGGCCGCGTGTAGACGCTCGGAGACAGCTGCCTGAAGGGGTGCCGCAGGTCGAGCAGGCTCTCGGTGTGCCCGATGACAAGGTAGCCGCCGGGCGCGAGCTGCTCGAACAGCCGGCCCACGAGCTGCGCCCGCGAGGGGGCGTCGAAATAGATCATCACGTTTCGACAGAACACGACGTCGAGGGCCTCGGGCACCGGATACGGGTCCTGAAACAGGTTCACGGCCTCGACCGTCACCGCCCGGCGGATCTCGGGCCTGACACGGTAGTATCCCTCGCGGGGGCCGAAGCCCCGGCGGAAATACCGGGGCAGCAGGTCGGCCGTGGGCAGGGCCACCTTGCCGGCCTCGTAGATCCCCAGCCGGCAGCGTTGGACCATCCGCTGCGAGATGTCGGACGCGAAGACCCGCCAGGCGGGCAGTGGATGCCTCCGCGCGAACTCGGCCATCACGATCGCCAGCGAATAGGGCTCTTCTCCCGACGCGGCCGCCGCCGACCAGATCCGCAGGGGCCGGCCGGCCGTCGCGGCCCGCGGCCCGAGGGTCGGGAGCAGCTGCGCCGCGAGCAGCTCGAAGTGCGCCCGCTCCCGGAAGAAATGCGTGTGGTTGGTCGTGATCATGTCGATCAGCAACTCGATCTCGTCGGCGCCGGTCGGTGCGTCGAGGAGCGCGCAGTAGTCGCTGAAGCCGGAGCAGCCCAGCGATCGCAGATGCCGCGTCAAGCGGCTCGCCACGAGCGGCCGATGCTCCGGGCCGAGGCAGATCCGGCTGCGGTCGTAGACCAGCTGCGACAAGAAGGCGAAGTCTCGGGGAGAGAGGGCTGGTTCGGGGAAGGGCATTGTGGGACGCGCCACTGGCATCCTCCGCGGCTCATTCAGAAGTCGCGGAAGTGTCGCTCCTCCGCATCGGGGGTCGCGACGGATTCCGTGACCGGATCACCGGGCATGGGGATCAGCGGCCCCCGGCCCCGGGCGGACTGCCGGCGGGCCGCGGGGCGGGAAGGCCGCGGCGGCGCGGCGGCCGACGCGGGGCGGACCGCACCCGGCACCGGTGTCGGTGCACAGTTCCCGCAGCCGCCGACGGCATGGCCGCGAAAGGCCTCCGCCTCCGCCGTGAGCCGCGCGGCGGCGACGACGACGCGGTCCGCCGTCGCCGCCGTCTCCTGCGTCGCCGCATCGATCCGGGCCACGGCCGTCCCGATCTCACGGATGCCCTGCGCCTGCTCGCGAGCCGCCGTGGCGATCTCCGCCACGAGCCCATCGGCGGCGGTCACCGTGGCGACGATCTCCCCGAGCGACTGCCCCACGCGGCCGCAGCTCACGGCGCCCTGCCGGCTGCTCGCGATGGCGGCGGCGATCTTCGTGGCCGTCTCATGGGCCGCCGCCGCGCTCCGCTGGGCCAACGATCGGACCTCGTCGGCCACGACGGCAAACCCGGCCCCCGCCTCCCCGGCCCGGGCCGCCTCGACGGCCGCATTCAGGGCGAGGATGTTGGTCTGGAAGGCGATCTCGTCGATGTGCTTGACGATCTTCGCGACCTCACCGCTCGACCTTTCGATCGCCTGCATGGCGCCGTTCATTTCCGCCATGGTCGCCGCGCCGACGGCCGCGGCCGCCCGGGCTTCGGCGGCGAACTCCTTGGCGCGGGCGGCGTTGTCGGCCGTGCTGCGGATCATCGCCGACATCTGCTCCAGCGCGGCGGCAGTCCCGGTGACCGACGAGCCCTGGGCTCCGCAGCCCACCGCCACCGCGCGGCCCGCCGCGGCCAGTTCGACCGCGGCGTTCAAGGTGCGGGCGGCGGAGGCCTCCACCGCGGCGGCTGTCTCGCGGCCGGACGCCGCGGCTGCCCGGACGACCGCCATGGCGAGTCCGAGAGCCGCAACCGTGAGCAGCGCCAGGCAGACATTCAGCCGGCCGAGCGTCTCCCCCCACGCCGGCGCGGCCGTGGCCGCGAACGCCTCGATCGACCACGCGGCGATCGTGGCGACCGCCAGCGCCGCGGCGGCCAGCGCCGTGAAGCCCATGACCAGGCGGCGGGCAAGGGGCGTCTGAGTCATGCGACGGGCTCGGCTGCGGAGGAGTCGGCGGAACTGAAATCGGCGGCCGCAATCCTGTCGAGGTCGAGCAACGTCGTCAGCCGGGGTGCCGACACGGCGATCCCCGTGATGAAGCGGACATCGACGGCCCCGCCGAAGTCGGGAGTGGGTTGGATGTCGTCGGCCTTCAAGGTGACCACTTCCTCGACCGCTTCCACGACCACGCCATAGGCACGGCTGCCGCCCCCGGCCGCCACCTGCGCGACGACGATGCAGGTGCGGTCGTCGTCGGGCGTCGCCGCCAGACCGAACCGGGTGCGCAGGTCAACCAGCGGGATCACCTTCCCACGCAGGTTGATCACGCCCCGCACGTGGGCCGGCATGGAAGCCACCGGCGTCACCGGCAGCAGCCGGATGATCTCGCGCACGGAGAGCACCGGCACGCCATAGACCACGCCGGCGAGCCGGAAGGTGAGATACTTTCCCGGCTGCGCCTCCGCGGACTGCGGGTCGGCGTCGCGCGGGGCTCGAGTGGCGGGCATGGCGTTTCCGCCGGCCGTTCAGGCCGCGGCCTCCGGATGAGTCTTCGGTTTCAGGCGCACGAGCTGGTTGGTGTCGAGGATCAGCCCCACGCGGCCATCCCCGAGGATCGCCGCCCCGGCGAACCCGGCGCGGGGCGGAAACATCGCGCCGAGGCTCTTGATCACCACCTCCTGGCGGCCGATCAGGTCGTCGACCAGCAGGCAGCGGCTCTCGCTCCCGGATTCGACGACCACCACGATGCCGCGGGCGGGATCAGCGACCGCGCCGGGAACGCCGAGGTGCGGCCCCAGCCGCAGGAGCGGCACCTGCCGCCCTCGCACCTCGACCAGTTCGCCGCGTCCATGCACCACGGACACCGCGCCGGCCGCGGGGCGAAACGACTCCACCACCGCGAGCGTGGGAATCACGTACCGCTGGTCGCCCACCGCCACCAGCAGCCCCTCGATGATCGCCAGCGTGAGCGGGATGGAAACCGTGAACGTAGTGCCACGGCCCGGGCTCGACTCGATCTCGATCTTGCCGCGGAGCTTCTCGATGTTCCGCCGGACCACGTCCATGCCCACGCCGCGGCCCGAAAGATCGGTGACCGCCGCGGCCGTGGAGAAGCCCGGCGCGAAAATGAGCTCCAGCACCTCCCGCCGCTCGAGCGGCGTCGCCCGCGACACGATCCCGCGGGCTGCGGCGATCGCACGGATCCGCTCCGGATCGAGTCCGCGGCCGTCGTCAGCGACGCGAATGACCACGCAGCCGCCCTGGTGGCACGCCCGCAGCGTAATCGTGCCGGTCGGCGGCTTGCCGGCCGCCAGGCGGGCCGCCGGCGGCTCGATCCCGTGGTCGGCCGCGTTGCGGATCATGTGCACGAGCGGATCGGCGATCTCCTCGATCACGGTGCGGTCGAGTTCGGTCTCCTCCCCTTCGAGCACGAGGCGGATGTCCTTGCCGAGCTGCCCGGCGACGTCGCGGACGAGCCGCGCCATCTTCTGGAACGTGCCGCGGATGGGCACCATGCGCAGCGACATGGTCGTCCGCTGGATGTCCTTGGTGATGCCACGGAGCCTGCCCAGGGCCCGCGCGAGCTGGTCGTCGGCGGCCGCGGTCGCCACGCCATGCTGCACCACCATCGACTGCGCGATCACCAGCTCGCCCACGAGATCGACGAGCCCGTCGAGCTTCGCGGTGTCCACGCGGACACTGCCGGCGGCGGACGCCGCACGCGGCGCGGCCGGCCTCAACCCCGGCGCGGCGGCCGGCTCGGCCCGGTCCGACGCCATCTCCGCGGCGCCCGGCGGCGCCGGCGGCGCAGCGGCCGCTGATTCGGCCGTCACTGGCGTCGGTACCGCGGCGGAAGCCGGGGCCGTCCCCTGCGCGGCACGGGCCAGCAGGTTGCGGACCTGCTCCACGACGGCGTTGATCGGCAGCAGGAGCGTGCGGCCGGTCTCGATGCCGTCGAGCTGGGCTGCCGCCTCGGAGACGAACCGCGCGAACGCGTCGGCACCGGCGAGGATCACGTCGATGGCGTCGCGGTCGAGCGCCACCATTCCCTGCCGCGCGGCGTCAAGCAGCGACTCCAGTTCGTGGGCGAGCCGCTGCGGGGCCGCGAGCTTCAACAGGCCGGCGTTGCCTTTGAACGTGTGGAACGCGCGAAACACCGTGGCCAGCGTCTCGCGGTCGTCCGGCCTGGTCTCGAGCACCAGCACGCCCTGTTCGACGTCGCGCAGCAGGTCGCCGGCATCGTCGCAGAACATCCGCATCATCTCGGGATCGTGGCCGGGGGCGAGAATCTGCACCGGCTCGCCCCCGGCGGGCGGAGCGGGGCGGCTCACGGTCGCGACGGCTGACGGCGGTGGGAGCGGCGGCAGCGGACGGTCGCGGTCCCAGGCGGTGACAGCCTCCACCATCCACGGCTGCCAGGCGTTGCACCGCTCGATGACGGCGGGGTCGAGCCGCGCCGCATCGCCCAACCACCCGAGGACGCGCCGTGCCGAGTCGGCGAGCGCCGGCGCGGCCGCGTCGAGGGCGTCGCCGAGCTGCCGGATCAGCTCACGCAGGGCGGCGGCATCGCTCGTGCCGCGCGGGTCCACGAAGGCGAGCTCGAGGGCGATCTGCTGGAGCAGACGGCTTGCGGCGGTCACGGCGACGGGATCGGCGGTCATCGGGTGTCACGAAGGAGACGTGCCGGATGGCAGGGCAGCGGCCGGCGTGTACCAATCCTAGCTCCGGTCGCGAGCCATCCCCCGCCCGCCACCCGCCGGAAGCGTGCCGCGGACACCGGTTATGACGGCTATCCGGCCCGGGCCGCCGTCCCGCCGGGGGCGAACTACACTCGCTCCAGGATGCCCCGGGGACCGGAACCGCGGGCCGAGATCGATGTCCGGCACGAGAACAGTCCATGAACACGCTGCAGCGGCTTCAGTTGACGACGCTGGGTCCGGTCTTCGGACTCGTGGGCCTGTCGGTGCTGGCTTTCCTGAATCACAACGCGCTGCAGCGGGCGCACACGAACCGCTACGAGTCCCACCGGCTCGCCCAGGAGCTGCGTGCCAGCTCCGACGAACTGACACGCATGGCCCGCACCTACGTGGTCACGGGTGATCCGGCCTACGAACAGGCCTACTGGCGAATCCTCGACGTCCGCAACGGCGTGAAACCGCGGCCCGACGGCCGCACCGTGCCCCTCCGGCGGCTGATGGAGCAACAGGGATTCACCGCCGACGAGTTCGCGAAGCTCAGGCAGGCCGAGGACAACTCCAACGCGCTGGTGAACACCGAGATGGTCGCCATGCATGCCATCAAAGGGGAGTTCGCCGACGGGCAGGGGGGCTACACGCGAAAGGGCGAGCCCGATGGCGAACTGGCCCGGCGGATCATGCACGACGAGAAGTACCATGCCGACAAGATGTCGATCATGGATCCGATCGGTGATTTCGAGGAACTGCTCGACCGCCGCACGGAAGCCGCCGTGGCGACCGCGCAGGCCCGCGGCGATCGGCTCATGCTGCTCGTGATCGGCGTCGCGGCCCTCTCCGCGGTCCTTGCCTGGCTGAGCATCCGCCGCCACGCTCGCAGCCTGCGGCGGGCCATCGAAGACCTGTCGAGCACGTCGGAGTACGTGGCCAGCGGCGCGGCGCAGGTGGCCTCGGCGAGCCGCTCGCTCGCCGAAGGGGCGTCGGAACAGGTGGCGGCGGTGGAGGACATCGCGGCTTCGGCCCGCGAGTCGAGCGCCATGGCGACGGTCAACGCCCAGAAGACGAGTGCCGCCGGCGAGCTGGTCGGTCGTGAGCAGGATCAGTTTCGGAGTGCCGGCTGCCTGCTCGGCGAGATGGTGACCGCCATGGATGACATCGACACCGCGGCGGGGCGGATTTCGCGGATCATCAAGGTCATCGACGAGATCGCCTTCCAGACCAACATCCTGGCGCTCAACGCGGCGGTCGAGGCGGCGCGGGCGGGCGAGGCCGGGCTCGGCTTCGCGGTCGTGGCCGACGAGGTCCGCAACCTGGCCCAGCGGTGCGCCGGGGCGGCCCGCGAGACCGCGGAACTGATCGAGGAGTCGATCACCCGGTCGCACTCGGGCAAGAAGAAGGTGGACGACGTGGCGACGGCGATCCGCTCCCTCGCCGAGCAGTCCTCGGCGGTTCGCACGCTCGTCGACGACGTGCAGCTCGGCAGTCGCGAGCAACTGCGGGCCCTGGAGCGGATTGGCACGGCGCTGGAGCAGATCGAGGACGTCACCCAGCACGCGGCGGCTGGTGCGGAGGAGGGATCCGCGGCGGCCGACGAACTGACGGCCCAGGCCGGGGCGCTCCGCGACGTCGTGGCGGCGCTCGAGCGGGCGGTGGGAACACGCCGCCGCGACGGCGCGGCGGCGCGGCGGCGGGAGGCGGCTCCGGGAGCGGCCCGAGGCGGTCTGATATGCTCGTGAGGTTCTCCCGCACGAGGCCTCCGTCATGGCCGATTGCCACTTCACATTCCGCTCCACCTTGGGCCTCGTGACCGCGGCCTGCGTCGCCGTCGCGGCCCACGTGGCGGTGGCCGCCGACCCGTGGCCGCAGTGGCGCGGTCCGGATGGACAGGGGCACGCCGCCGCGGCCCACGACCTGCCGGTCACCTGGAGCGAGCAGGAACACGTCCGCTGGAAAACGCCGCTGCCGGGCCGCGGCTGGTCGTCGCCGGTGATCGGCGGCGGCCTGGTGTGGATGACCACGGCCGTGGAGCAGCCGGGCACGGAGGCGGAGCGGAAACGCCGGCTGGAAGGCAAGGCGAGCAACCAGCCGCTCACCGTCGCCGGACCGGTGAGCTTGCGGGCCCTCGGCGTGGACGCGGAGTCGGGCCGGCTCGTGCACGACGTGGAACTGCTCACCGTGGCCGAGCCGCAGCCGATCCACGCCCTCAACTCCTTCGCATCACCGTCGCCGGTGCTCGCCGGCAACCGGCTGTATTGCCACTTCGGCGACTTCGGCACCGCCTGCCTCGACACCACGACCGCGCGGGTCGTGTGGACGAGCCGTGAACTCCGGCTCAATCACGAGAACGGCCCGGGCAGCACGCCCGTGCTCTGGAAAGACCGACTCATCGTCCACGTCGACGGCAGCGACACGCAGGCCATCGCCGCCTTCGACGCCGCGACCGGCGCGGTCGCCTGGAAAACGCCTCGCAGCGGCACGCTCCGCGCCGATCCGCAGCTCAAGAAGGCCTACGGCACGCCGCTCATCCTGCCGCTCGGTGGCCGCGACGTCGTCGTCTCGCCCGCCGCCGACTGGCTCTACGGCTACGACCCGGCGACGGGCGCGGAACTGTGGAAGCAGTCCTACGGCGGCCTCGGCTTCTCGATCGTGCCCCGGCCGGTCTTCGCCCATGGCCTGCTGTTCATGAGCACGTCCTTCATGCAGCCGGAAATTTTGGCGCTGCGGCTCGACGCCGGCACGGCGGCGCCCGAGATCGCGTGGCGCGAGAAGAAGGGGGCGCCCACGATGCCGTCGCCCCTGGTCGTGGGCGACGAGCTCTACATGATCAGTGAGAAGGGAATCGCCACCTGCCTCGACGCGCGGACGGGCAAGCCGGTGTGGGCGGAACGACTGGCAGGCAACTTTTCCTCGTCGCCGCTGTTCGCCGACGGCCGGATCTACGTGGGCAGCCGGGAAGGGAAGACGTATGTCCTCCGTCCCGGACCGCAGGCCGAGGTGCTCGCCACCAACGAACTCGACGGCGGCATCTTCGCCACGCCGGCGGCGGTCGGCCGGGCCATCTATCTGCGGACGGAGGGGGCGGTCTACCGCTTGGAAAAGCCCGAGCCGCGGGCCGCCACGGACTTGCCGCCGCCGATCGGGCCGGCCAAGCCGCAGGGCTGAACGCACACACCCGACAGGAACAGCGCGTGGCGATCCGCGACCGAGACGGGCGTTGCCAGGCGATGGGCTCGACCAGCCGCCGCTCGTTCCTCGGCGCCGCAGCCGCGGTCGCGGCCGGCCTGACGGGAGCCTCCGCCGGCGCCGCCCCGGTCCGCCGCCGCGGCATTCCGCTGGGCTACGACAACTTCGCCGTGCGGGCCATGCAATGGAACGCCCGGCAGCTCGTCGACCATGCCGGGGATCTCGGCTGCGACTCGGTGTTCATCACCGACTTCGCCCCCTTCGCGGGCCGGCACGACGATGCGTCCCTCGGCGAGGTGCGCCGCTATGCGGCCGACCGTGGCGTGAAGCTCGTGCTCGGATCGTGGAGCATCTGTCCGACCGCGACGACGTTCAAACGCGACTGGGGCACGGCGGAGGAGCACCTGGCGCTGGGCATCCGCATGGCCAAGGCCCTCGGGTCGCCCGCCTTTCGCGTGATCCTCGGCACCCACGCCGATCGGCGCACCCCCGGCGGCATCACCGCCCGGATCGCCGACACGATCGCCGTGCTCCGGACGGCGCGATCGCAGGCTCTCGACGCGGGCGTGAAGATCGCCGTCGAGAATCATGCCGGCGACATGCAGTCGCGGGAGCTTGTGCGGCTCGTGGAAGAGGCGGGCCCGGAGTTCGTGGGCGTGAACTTCGACTCGGGCAACGCTTGCTTGACGCTCGAGGATCCCCTCGCCGCCCTCGAACGGCTCGCCCCGCACATCGTCACCACGAGCCTCCGCGACACGATGCTCTGGGAGACTCCCGGCGGCGTCACCGCCCAGTGGACCGCGATGGGGGAAGGCTGCACCGATCTCGGCGGGTTCTTCGACCTCTTCGAGAACCGCTGCCCGGGTGTGACCGTCCACATCGAGACGATCTCCGGCTTTGCCAAGCCGTTTGCCTGCTTCGATCGCGATTTCTGGCGGGTCTATCCCGACGCCCGCGCGGAAGACTTCGCGGGTTTCCTCGCCCTGGCGAAACGCGGCCGGCCGCTCGAGCCCTTCCGGCCGCCGGAGGCCGGCGACAAGGCCGAGGCCACGCGCCGCTATCAGCTCGACGAGCTGGCCCGCAGCATCCGCCACTGCCGCGAGCTGCTCGGGCTGGGCCTGCGCGGGTAGAATCGCTCCGCGGAGCCGGCTCGGCGGTGCGGCATCCCGCTCGACACGGTCGCGATCCGGACAGTCGGCCAATCCGTCCTCCGGCAGGGCACCATCGGATGAGCATCCACTGGCTGTATCTCGCGATCGCGATCGTGGCCGAGGTCATCGGCACGAGTTTCCTGAAGGCGACGGCGGGCTTCACGAAGCCGCTGCCGAGCCTGGCCGTCGTGGCCAGTTACGGCCTGGCCTTCTTCTTCCTCTCGCGCACGCTCGACGCGATCCCCGTGGGCGTGGCCTACGCCGTCTGGTCGGGCGTAGGGGTGACGCTGGTAGCCGCGATCGGCTGGCTGTTCCTCGGACAGAAGCTCGACGCCGCGGCCGTCGGCGGCATGGGGCTGATCGTCGCCGGCGTCGTGGTCTTGAACCTGTTCTCCAAGTCCGCGGCCCACTGAGCGACCCGGCGTGTCCTGCCTTCCCCTGGAGCGGCGGTCTCCGACCGTCGAATGCGGTCCCACGACGCGAGACACGACGGTCAGAGACCGCCGCTACAGGCTGGGTCGCACACCGCGGCCGGACTTCCAGCGGCACCGGCCCGTCGCCGAGCGGCTCTCTCGACCGGTCACCCATTTCGATTCCGCACGCCCTTGACGCCCCCCCCCCCCCTCCAGGTACCGTCCGCTCCTCCCGCCCGCCAACTCCAACGCGCGCGGGCACCCCGCGTCTATCCGCCCTGCCTCCACCAGGATCTCCACCATGTCTCCCCGCCGTCACGGGCCGACTGGGCCATTCGCTCGCTTCGCTCGCCTGCTGTCTGCGCCGGCCCTAATCGGCCGCACGCCCCGCCGCTCGCGATCAATCGCCGCCCACCGCGCCCTCCGGCTCGAATCCCTCGAATCCCGGGCCATGCTCTCAGCCGCGCCGTTCATTGCCGAGCTGCCACAAGACCTCGCCGGAAAGACCACCAGCCTCTTCACTGTGCACGGCCGCTACGGCAACAACGCCCTCAACGGCGACTGGGAGCTCGGGATCACGAGCAACACCAGCGCACCGCCCCAACAACAAAGCCAACGGACCTGGGGCGACGGCCGGGGCACACGCGCGGAGCCGTTCACGTTCGCGATCACAAAGATACCCGCCTCGTTGACGTCACCGGCCGCAACCTCCGGGAACTTCACGATCGGCGGCTCGAACGTGAAAGCCAGCTACACCGACATCGCCAGCTACGAGCCAAACGCCATCAAGATCTGGGCCCGCTCCACCACCACGGGCAGCGGCGTGACGATCAAAGACCTCAAGATCAAGACGCCGGATGTCACCGGCGAAACGGTGTTTCCCGGAACGGTGATCAACGTCTCGCAGGACCTCGGGCCCGTCTTCCAGGAAATCATCATCGCCGGCGTCGACTTCAAGTCGTCACCCAGCGGCAGCGTCACGCTCGAAGGCACGGTGGCAATGCAGTTCGGAAACGCTCCGGCGCCCCGCGGCTCGTCCGTCCAGTTCCACGTCATCGCCACCCACATCCCCTGGGTCGACCTCGACGTCGACTCCAACAACGATGGTGGAATCGACATCACCAACGGCCGACGAGGCAGCGACGACCCGATCGAAGACCGCACAGACCTGCCCGGCATGATCGTGCCTGTGGGTGGCGAACGGGCCGAGATGCTCGTCACCCTGCCCGCCGGCCGAAGCGCCACACTCGAGATCGACGCCGCAGCAGCCGACAAGGTCCGCGTCCACAAGGACAAGGATCGTACGCAAAACACCCCGCTCACGTTCAGCCCCGCCACAGCGAACACGCCGGCCAAGCTCGACCTCTCGCTCCTGGAACCAACCAGCACCAACGGTACGCTCAACACCTGGCAACTGTGGGTCGAGGCCCTCACGCCAAGCACGACCGCGGGCGACATCGCCTTCACGCTCACGGCCGATACCAACGGCCCCCCTGCCCGGGACATTGTCCGCGCCACGGCGGTGGTCGTGGATCTCGACGTCGACAGTAACAACGACGGCCACATCGATCCCGACGACAGTTCGACCGGCACCGACGACCGAATCGAGAACAACCCGGAAACGGCCGGTGTTCGGCTCCCTGCCAAAGGCAAGCGGGTTGAAATGCGGCTGACATCCCGCGATCTCGCGCAGCCCACGTCATCCCGGCTGCAAATCGATTCGGGCGCCGGCAACGTCGAGTTGTGGGATGCTCCGACCGGGGGCACGCGGCTCAGGCTCGATGCTGCAAACGGCATCCGCTGGGCGGCCGGGCAGCGGCCTGCTGCGGTGTGGATCCGAGCCGTTCGTCCCAGCGATGAAGTCGGCGACATCCGCTTCACGCTCACGGAGTCGTTCGGTACATCCAGTATCCCGATCACTCTCTCAGACACCGTTCGGGCGACGGCAATGGCGGAAGTCATCCTGTTCTTCCACTTCGACACGCAAACCGCCCTCGAAGAACTCGAAGACAGCCTGCCGCCGCCCACCCTGATCGATCAGACCGGCATGCTCGTGCTGACGCCGGCGGACTCGGCGGCACTCCAAGCCCGGCGGGCTGCCTGGCTCGCCGGGCACCTGAGCACGCCCACCGTCGCCAGCACCGTCAAATCCTTCGCCGACCTGCAGCACGCCGTGACGGCAGCCGAAGGGAAGCTTGCAGCGGCCCGGGCCGCTGCCGCGGCCATGACGAACATGCGGCAGCAGCCTTCGCTGCACACTTCGGCACAGTATCTCTCGGCGGTCGAATCGGCCTTGTACGCGCACGACGAATACCTGCGTGCCGTTCAGGTGGCGCAGAAGGTGCAAGCGAACTTTCTCGCGGACCAGACGTGGGTCGATGGCGGCGACGAAGCCCTCCTGCAGCGGTTCTTCGCGCTGCCCGTGCGAATCGACGGCTTGGAGGCCGACATCATGCCCGAGCAATGGCAAGGGTTGACCGACTCATTCGACAGTGTCCGGGCGAGCCTCGGCCGCCTGGAGGACAACCTGGGCCGCGCGGCAGGCGGCCTCCGTGCCACCCAGGTGGTTCTGGCTGGCGGAGCCGTCGCGGCCACGGCTGCTTTTTGGGCGCCTGTCGCAACCGTCTACGCTGGAGGCGCGGCCGTCGCTGGGAGCCTGGTGCTCTCCGGGGCCAAGCGCTGGAATGATGGCCAGGCGACGATCGATGTCGTGGTTGGCGCGGCCGCCGATACGACCGGCGTTACCAGCTTCTCGCTGGGTCTCTGGGGCAGAGACCCCGTGACGGGTCAGGAAGTCCCCCTCACGCCCGAGCAAGGCACCTATGAACTGATCGTCGGCGCATCGAGCATCTCGATGCTCGTGGGCATGCCGTTTGCCAAAGGGCTCCGTGGCCCGACCACGAGTATTCCGGTGCCCAAGGCGCAGGTGCAGTTGGTCGAGTCATTCTCGGTCGTAGGCGACACATTGGTTGCCAGTCCCGTCCGCTTTCCAACCATCACCTGGACGAAGGGAGCGATCGAAGTCTCCCATCAAGGGGTCGCGATCGCCACCGCGTACGCCGGCACGACACGCATCGTCGCTATGATGGCCAGCGGGCCGGGAAACAACCCCAACCTGGTGGGCTCGGCCGCTCAGACGGAACTCCGTGACGTCGGCACGCTGCAGGGAAAAACGAGGGCCGAGATTGAAAACATGCTGCAACAACGCGGTTACACTGCCGTCGAGAACAACGCCAAAAATGGGTGGGTGTGGACCAAGAGTCACCCAGACGGAACTACGTCTGCGGTGCGGATTGACAAAGGGAACATCAATCTTCCGCAAGGCTATGCTGGGCGGGTGGCTCATGCCCACAAGGAAATCGTGCCCTCAGCGAAGGTCGTCAATGGAAACTATGATCCGCCGTTCGCAACAACCCTCGATGACTTGGGCAACCCGTCTGTCGTCCGCAGCGCAACCCACATTCCTATTATCTGGTAGGCGAGGCAACAGCGATGCAACATGATCTGGAGAGGGCGCGACTCGTCGCCGCCGAACTGGCTGGCAGTGGTGAGCCGGTCGTCACGAAAGCCATTTTGGAAGCGGGCCTGGCGGAAACGGTGGTGGCCGAACTTGTCGATCTTCACACGCCGGAATCAGGCCAGCGGGAAGAGGGCGTCGATCGGTTAATGACGTCGCTGGGGGGCTTCGCATTACGCTATCCCTACGAGGGCTGCCTGCTGATGGTCACTCTCTACCCGCTCGCGGGTCATTTGTACATCTATCATGTTTGCGAGGCTGTTGACGAATACATCTACCATCTTCACCCTGCTGGGTTGGAAACGCGATTAAGAGGCTTTGCCGCCCAGCCATCCGATCCTCACGAAATGCGGAAGAAGTACCTGGAGTGGGCCGACTGTATTGCCCAGTCTGCGAGCAAGAACCAGCCAGATCAAACCTGAAACCGAACGCAGCGCTCGCGGATCGGCCCAGGCTCCACCGCCTCGGTGACAACCTGAGACGCGCGGCAGGCGGCCACCCTTGCCACCCGCGACATGCTCGCGGGCGGCGCCATCGCGGTCGGCACGGTCTCCATGCTGCCGGTCGGCCGGGCCGTCGGTGGGGGGCTGGTGCTCTCCGGGGCCAAGCGCTGGAATGATGGCCAGGCGACGATCGATGTCGTGGCTGGCGCGGCCGCCGATACGACCGGCGTCACCAGCTTCTCGCTGGGCCTCTGGGGCAGAGACCCCGTGACGGGTCAGGAAGTCGCACTCACGCCCGAGGCCGGCACTTATGAACTGATCGTCGGCGCATCGAGCATCTCGATGCTCGTGGGCATGCCATTTGCCAACGGCCTCCGCGGCCCGACGACACGGATTCGGGTGCCCAAGGCGCCGGTGCAGTTCATTGAGTCATTCTCAGTCGTGGGTGACACAGTGGTTGCCAGCCCCGCCCGCGTTCCGGTCATCACCTGGACGGAGGGAGCGATCGAAGTCTCCCATCAGGGGGTTGCGATCGCCTCCGCGTACGCCGGCACGACACGCATCGTCGCTATGATGGCCAGCGGGCCGGGGCCACTGCTCCAAGGCCCAGCCGACTTTGATCCGCAATCACTTCGCGGCCTCACAGTCGATGAAGTAAAGTCGCGCATACCCTCTGACTGGATTTCCGAAACCTCCAGCAATGGCAGGGGAATCCGCTTAATTGACCCGCACAACAGAGGCCGCCAGATCAGGATTGACCCCACTGGGTACGGCGCTGGCGTGAGGCCTGATCCAGTGGTCGCGGGCCCGTACGCGGTGGTCTCTCAGAACGGGCGGGTCATCAAGGTTCCGCTGGCAGGAAATCCAACACTATGACTACACGAAGCTCAGCCGAACACCTGGGGAAAAGACTGGTAACTGAAATTGAGCAACTTTTGGATTCGGGCCCCGTAGGCTTGTACGAGTTCATTTGGATTCTCCGGATGTGGCCAGAAGCACAAGACGCCATTCATTCGATCGCCTTTGACTCGCTTAAAAAGTTACTCAGCCGGCCTGAATGCAAGTTGAAATGGGATAAGTGGCCAATACAGAAACCACTTCGAGCTGAACTTAGACGCATCGACGCCATTCCTGCTGATGAGCTGTGGCGAGAGCCCGACAATTGTTCCGAGTTTCTGGTGATATGCTCAGACTCTAGCCTGACCTCATCCGAGTCGGTCGGAAAACAACGTAGTTAGCCTCGCACCTTGGCAACTGCTTTTCATGGTTAGCGGGCGGCGCCATCGGGGTCGGTGCTGTCGTGATGCTGCCGGTCGGCGTGGCCGTCTACGCCGGAGGCACGATCCTGGCCGGTGGCGCGATTCTCTCCGGCGCCAAGCGCTGGAATGCCGGCCAATCGTGTGCGCACACCACAACCACTCTTGAACGTCCTGATAGCCTCGGCCGGTGGACCTTTTCCATCGGCAACGGAGGCAGTTCATGGGACGTGGTGTGGATCGAAAGAAGCTGGCCGAGTGGCAGCGGCGGCTATCTCGCTATGAGCGGACGGGCCTGACGGCCGTGGAGTTCTGCAAGCGCGAGCGGGTGTCCGTCGCGCTCCTGAAGTACTGGCGGCGACAGGTAGAGTTCGCGGCGCTGCGGTCACCCGGCCCCGCCAAGCGGGCTGCGCAGGTCGCAGTGTTCGCGCCCGTGGAGGTGATCCAGCGCCGCTGGATCGTCGTGCGGTTCCCGGGCGGCGCCACGCTCGAGATCCCTGACGACCGCGTGGATCTTGTGAGGCTGGCGATCGACCGGATGGCCGCGCAGCAGGAGGTGGCGACATGCTGAGCATTGCCCCGGCTCCGACAATCTTCCTGCACACCGACGCCACCGACATGCGCAAGAGCTTCACAGGGCTCTGCGGGCTCATCCGTGGCGTATTCGGCGACGACCCGGCCGACGGCAGTCTGTTTCTGTTCGTCAACCAGCGCCGCGACCGTATCAAGGCGCTGTGGTGGGACGGCGACGGCTTTGTGCTCTGGTACAAGCGACTCGAGCAAGGATCGTTCGAGGTCGTGCCCGCACGGGACGGCGCGAAGCGCGTGCGCATCGACGCAACACAGCTCGCGATGATCTTGGGTGGCGTGCGGCTCGACACGGCGCGCCGACGCAAGCGATTCAGTCGCGCGAGCTGATCGATGTCGCATCGTGTTTGGCACACGATTATTTTTGCACGTGACGTGTTTTGCTCTTGAACTGTTCGTCGTTGTGTGCATGATGCGGCCATGCGCACGACGATGACGTTTCCGAGCGACGTCGAGGCCTGTCACAGGCTGCTCCGCGAGCAGAGCATCGCGCTCGTCGAGAAGGAGTGCGTCATCACCGAGTGCCGAACGGTGATCGCTGCCAAGGACGCACTCGTCGCGCAGCAGAACCAGCAGCTAGTCGAGCAGAAGGACAAGCTCGTCGAGATGCAGCTGCGGCTCAACGCCGCCCTCCAGGCTGCCTTCCGCAAGAAGATCGAGCGGTACACGGCCGACCCGAGTCAGTTGAAGATCGACTTCGGCAATTCACCCGAAGTAGCAGACGCCGCCGAGGGGATCGCCGATGCGGCTCTCGAGGCGGTCGAAGGCTACAACCGGCGGAAGCAGAAGCCGGTCAAGGCACGGAACGAACAACTCCCGGCTCACCTGCCCCGGATCGAGGTGCTGCTGCCTGTCCCAGAGGACCAGCGGTTCTGCCCCGAGCACGGCGAGCGGACGGTCACTGGATTCGACTGGCAGGAGTCGCTCCAGATCGTGCCCGCCAAGCTCGTCGTCGTCCGTACGGGTATCCCGAAGTGTGTCTGCAAGGGATACGACGAGTGCGGCGTCGTGGAAGCCCCGCGGCCTGTCGGCCTGGTCGAGGGCAACTGCTACGACACGAGCGTGGCCGCCCAGATCATCACGCACAAGTACAGCTACCACCTGCCGATCTACCGGCAGCAGGACATCTTCGCCTCCTGCGGCTGGACGCCAGCCCGTAGCACACTCCTCAACATCCTCCGAGCCGCGGCCGAATGCATTGCGGTCTTTGTCGCGCACCTCCGGGAGGTGGTGCGGGCCGGGCCGATCATCGGCACCGACGACACCACGGTCACGCTTCTGACTCCCTCTGATCTGCCGCCGCTCGACCCACTCGATCCCAAGTCCACACGTACCCGCGAGGTGATCGCCGCCGCGCATGCCGACGCGCGCAAGAGCATCACCGCGCGCATGTGGGCCTATCGAGGGATCACGGTGCCGATCAATGTCTTCGACTTCACAGTCAGCCGGCACCGGGACGGTCCAGAGATCTTTCTGGACGGCTTCACAGGCAAGCTGATGGCCGACTGCTACTCGGGCTATGACGCCGTGGAGATGGCGAGCGACGGGCGGATCGTCCGCGCCGCCTGCGTGGCGCATGCCAGACGCAAGGTGTTCGATGCGCGGTCGAACCATCCGACGCACGCCGCGGTGCTCCTGTCGATGTTCCAGCAGCTCTACGATATCGAGGATCGTGCGAAGACGTTCTCTCTCATTGACCGGCAGGGCCTGCGCCAGGCTGAGGCCAAGCCGATCTGGGAACGAATGCGCGAGTACATCAACGGAGACGCCGTACAGGACGTGCTGCCGAAGGACACGTTCGGGCAGGCGCTCACCTACCTCAGGAACCAGTTTGATCCGCTGCTCGTCTATCTCGACGACGGCCTCATGCCGATCGACAACAACGAGACCGAGCAGTTGATGAAGCAGGTGGCGATAGGCCGCAAAAACTGGCTCTTCATCGGTGACGTCGAGCCTGGCTACCGCGCTGCCGACTTGCTGTCGCTCGTCAGTAGCGCCGTGCGGAACGACCTCGACGTGTTCGTCTACGTGAAGGACGTGCTCGATCGGTTGCTGGCCGGCGAGATCGACTACCTCACGCTCCGGCCGGACGTGTGGAAAGAGTCCCACCCTGAGGCGGTTCGTGTGTACCGCCAGGAGGAGCGGGCCGCCCGGGCCGATGCCAAGGCGACCAAACGGGCCCGCCGCCGAGGAACGCGGAAGTAGCCCCGGATCGGCCCCGCTACGGCATCACGCCGGCGGCCACGGGGTGGTTGTGCTGTGCGCACACTCTCGCGATCGCGATCGTGGCCGAGGTCGTGGGCACGAGTTTTCTGAAGGCGACGGAGGGCTTTTCGAAACCGCTGCCGAGCCTGGCCGTCATGGCCAGCTACGGTCTGGCATTCTTCTTCCTCTGTAGCGGCGGTCTCCGACCGTCGTCCCCTTCTGCCTTCCCCTGTAGCGGCGGTCTCCGACCGTCGTGTCTCGCGTCGTGGGACCGCATTCGACGGTCAGAGACCGCCGCTACAGAATGGTCAGAGACCGCCATTCCAGGTTGGGGTCAGAGACAGGCGTGGCTTCGGCATGGCCACCGCGGCGGCGAGCGGCGGGACGACGCCGCACGGGACCGTCAGGCCAGCGTCACGGCGTGCTTTTCGAGCAGGGCGAGGGGCACGATCGCGAGCGTCTTCTCGTGCGTCGCTTCGAGCACCACCGGCGGCGCCCGGCCGGCCTGCGCCGCCTCCAGCCAGCGGCTCGCGCACAGGCACCAGCGGTCGCCGACCACCAGGCCGGGAAAGCCCCACTGCGGCTGCGGCGTGACCAGGTCGTTGCCCGCCTGCACCGTGAACTCCAGAAAATCCTTCGTCATCACGGCGCAGACGGTGTGCACGCCGGCGTCGTCGGGGCCGGTGCGGCAGCAGCCGTCGCGGAAGAAGCCGGTGAGCGGCTCCCGCGAGCAGGCGACGAGCGGCCCGCCACGGACGTTGCGGTCGGTGTCACGGGGCGGGCGGTCGAAGGCGATCATGCGTGGCTTCCCCTGACGGTGGCGAACATCCGGCGGTCATGGCACGGGCAACCCCGGCCACCACCGGTATGATGACGGCTCCTGCGCCGGCGGCCAACACCGCGAGTTTCCCCCCTCATCGCCCATGCTCAGCCTGCACACTCCCACCGCCGCCCGCTGGCTGGCCCAGGTCGATGCCGGCCTCGACGAGATCCTCGTCGATCACGCCCACTGCGAGAAGAAGGCGGCGGGCGTGGCGATGAACCTGCTGTTTTCCTACGTCGATCACACCCCTCTCGCCCGGGCGATGACCGAGATCGTCAACGAGGAACTGGAGCACTTTCGGCTCGTGCTCGACCTCCTCGAACGGCGCGGCATCCCCTTTCGGAAGCTGTCGCCGAGCAGCTACGGGCCGCGGCTGCACGAGCGGATCCGCAAGGAGGAGCCCGCGAAGGCGGTCGATCGGCTCCTGGTGGCAGGCCTGATCGAGGCCCGCAGCTGCGAGCGGTTTTCCGTGCTCGCCGACCACGTGACCGATGCGGAACTGCGCGACTTCTACCGCAGCCTCTTCGAGGCGGAGGCCCGGCACCACGCCACCTACGTGCGGCTGGCCTGCGGATTCGCCCCCGAGCCGACCGTCCGGGAGCGGCTCCACTGGCTGGCGGCCGAGGAGGCGGCGATCATTGACCGCGGTGACCCCGTGCCGCGGATGCACAGCTGACGAGCGGTCTGGCCCTGGTCTCTGGAGCCCCCATGTCCGCCCCCTCGGCATCGACCCGCACCTGGCCCGTCAACGAGGCGATCGCCCTGGCGGCACTGGCGGCGCTCGCCGCCTGGGGGACGCTTACGTGGACGGGCCGCGGGGCCACAGCGGTGTCGCTCGGGCCGCTCGACCCGGGCCGTTGGTTCCCCGATCGCAGCCTGACGCTGGCCGAGCTCCCGCTCGTCGCGGCGCTGGCCGTCGGCGGCCTGCCGCTGGTCTGGGGCCTGGCCCGCAAACTCTTCGCGGGCACCTTCGGCTCCGACCTGCTCGCCGGGATTTCGATCGTGACGAGCATCCTGCTGGGGGAGTATCTCGCCGGCGTGCTCGTGGTGCTCATGCTCTCCGGCGGCGAGGCGCTCGAGAGCCGCGCCGTGAGCCGGGCCGGCGACGTGCTCAACGCCCTGGCCCGGCGGATGCCGACCCTGGCCCATCGCAAGACCGCCGCCGGCCTCACCGACGTGCCGCTGGCGGCGGTCGCCGTGGGCGACGTGATCGTCGTCCTGCCGCACGAGATCTGTCCGGTGGACGGCACCGTGGTCACCGGCCGCGGGGCGATGGACGAAAGCTACCTCACCGGCGAACCCTACCGGATGGCGAAGGCACCGGGCTCGACCGTGCTCTCCGGCGCCATCAACGGCCAGGCCGCGCTCGAGATCCGCGCCGACCGCGTGGCCGGCGACAGCCGCTACGCCAAGATCATGGCGGTGCTCCAGGAGAGCGAGGAGCGGCGGCCGCAGCTGCGCCGCCTGGCCGACTCGCTCGGGGCGCTCTACACGCCGCTGGCGGTCGCCATCGCCGCGGCGGCCTGGTGGGCCAGCGGCTCGGCCACGCGGTTCCTCGCCGTGCTCGTCGTGGCCACGCCGTGCCCGTTGCTGATCGCGATCCCCGTGGCGATCATCGGCGCCGTCTCCCTGGCGGCGAAGCGCGGGATCGTGATCCGCGACCCCGCGATCCTCGAACGGCTCGACACCTGCCGGACCGCGATCTTCGACAAGACCGGCACGCTCACCTACGGCACGCCGCACCTCACCGACGTGGTGCTCGTCGGCACGCTGTCCGAGGCCGACGTGCTGGCGCTGGCCGCGAGCCTGGAGGGCTACTCGAAGCATCCGCTCGCCGCCGCGGTCGTGCAGGCGGCGGCGGAGCGTTCGATCCGCCTCCTCGAGGTCGAGGAGCTCGCCGAGAAGCCGGGGCAGGGGCTCACCGGCCGCGTCCAGCGTCTCAACGGCGGCACCGAGGCGCACGCCGTCGCCATCACCAGCCGGCAGAAGCTCGCGGCCGTCGATCCTGCCGGCCTCGATCGGCTGCCGCCGGTCGCGGGAGGGCTCGAGTGCGTGGTCGTCGTGGATGGCCGCACGGAGGCCGTGCTCCGCTTTCGCGACGCGCCGCGGGCCGACGGCCGCTCGTTCGTCGGCCACCTCGGCCCCGCCCACGGCCTGTCCCGCGTGATGCTCGTGTCCGGCGACCGGGCCAGCGAGGTGCAGTGGCTCGCCGACATCGTCGGCATCCAGGAGGTGCATGCGGGCATCCAGCCGGAGGGCAAGCTGAAGATCGTCGAGGCGGCCACGGCCGAGGCGCCGACGGTGTTCGTCGGCGACGGCATCAACGACGCGCCGGCGCTGGCCGCGGCCACGGTCGGGATCGCGATGGGCGCGGCCAGCGACGTGACGAGCGAGGCCGCCGGCGCCGTGGTGATGGACTCGGCGCTCGAACGGGTGGACGAGCTCTTTCACATCGGACGCCGGATGCGGTCGGTGGCCCTGCAGAGCGCCGTCGGCGGCATGGCCGCGAGCCTCGTCGGCATGGGCTTCGCGGCCGCGGGCTACCTGCCGCCGGCGGCGGGCGCCCTGCTGCAGGAGGCGATCGACGTGGCGGCGGTGCTCAATGCGCTGCGGGTGTCGTGGCGGACAGGATCGCTGTCCGACTACGGCTGACCCATCCGTGATCGTGAGCCCCCCGTGGCCCGCTTCTTGACGTGTCGTGCCGCGCCGGTCGCGGCCGCCGCGGTCGCCGAGCCGGCGACCCACATCGTGGCGCCGGCGATCGATCCCGCCAGCACTCCCATCGGCCCGGAGGACACGCCGGCCAGCGCGAACACGGCCGCGCTCGTCGCCAGCCCCGCCGCCTCGCCGGCCCGACGGCTCACCTGCCCGTCGGCGCCACGCTGGTGGGCGGTCCACTCGGCCGCGAGCGCCGCCGCCTCGGCGACGATCGCCGCCGGCACGAGCGTCCGCAGGCCGACCCGCACGGTCGCTCCCAGCGCCGTCCGCGCCATGGCCGCGGCGACCCGCGCCCGCACGATCTCCACCTGGCGGCTGATGCGCCGGCCGGTCGCACACCAGGTCGCGAAATGCTCGCAGTTGTCCACCAGCGGCGAGTAGCCCTCCCGGCCGACGTGGGCCAACGCTCGCGAGACGACCTCCTCCGCGGGAAACACGGCCGGCGGATCGGTCGTGAGCCGCACCGCCCGGCCGGCGGAGAAGTCTTCCCGGCTCGTGCGGACGACCCGCCCGCCGCCGAACGGGTTGCGAAAGTCGTCGGGCCGGGCATGCACGACGGTGCCGTCACCGACGTCGATGCCGTGGTGCATGTAGGTGACCGTCGATCCGACGATCCGCTGCTCGACTTCCAGGCGATCCCCACGGGCCATGCAGAGTTCTCCTCGCGGAGCATTGTACGGCCGTCGGCCGGGGCTGTTCGGGCCGATATCACGGTGCCAGATCGAGGCCCATCAGCACCGCTTCGTCGCGAACCGAGAGCCGACCCAAGGCGATGCAGGGGTGGTTGCGGGGGGTGTTTTGCGGTCTTCAAACAGCCGCCCATGCCGGAAACGTCGATTATGCGGTCGCAGACGAACGCGGGACACGCCCGGCACGAACCGGCGGGCCGTGGCAGGGGGCCCCGGCCCGCCGGTTGTGGCATACTAGTTGGGCTCGCGAGGTGACCCATGACGTCCATTCCCGCACGCGTTCTCCAGGCCGCAGCCCTGCTGGCCCTGCTGGCCCTGCCCGTGGCCGGCGGCCGCGCGTTGGCGCTGGAAGCGCCGAGAATCGAGCAGCATGCGAAGCAGCATTGGGAGCCGAAACTCCAGATCGTGCTCTCGACTCATCTCGACACCGTGAAACGCATCTGCCCGGACCTGTCCCCCGAGGCGCGACGGACGATCGCCGCCGCCGGCAAAAATGCCGTCGCGGCCGCCGCCAGGCAGATCGCCGAGATGCAGTTCGGAGGCCGCCCGCAGCAGCCCGGGGTGGCGACCGCGTCGATCAGCGCGGCGGTCCGTGCGGCTCTCCAGCCGTTCGCATCTCCCGAGGCACTGCAGGCCTACGCGGAGGTAGAATCCGAACGACGTGGCCGACTTGACAGGGCGGCGCAGCAGGTGGCGTTGACGATCATCGACGACCGTCTGCTCCTGTCGGCGACTCAGCGGGACGCCATCGCCGCCGACCTGCAGAAACAGTGGCAGCCCGGCTGGGGCGGTGCCACCAATACCACCATGATGAACAACCAGCTGGCGGCCCCCGACTTCGCGGACAAATGCATCGTTCCGCACCTCGACGAACGCCAGCAGGCCGAATGGAAGACCTGGTGCGAGCAGGCGGGCATGAGCCGGTTTGGAATGCAGGCGATGGTCGTGTGGCCGGGCCAGCACGGCCTGGACATTTCGGGACTCAAGGCAGATCCATGGTGGGCACCCTGAACAGCGAACGCGGGGGATCGCTTCCCTGCCGTGGGCCGTGGCGGAGCGGCCTGGCCGCAGCCGGCGCCGCGCTCGCGATCACCGTCCTGCTCGCCCGATGCGGATGCGCGGAAGACGATTGGATCGTCGCCGACGCCGAACTGACGGCACTCAAATCGGCCGCGGCCCACATGAGGAACGCGGGCAACGTGCAGAACCTGCAGACCCATTTCGACGCCAACATCCTCGGCCTCTTCGGACCTGTCCACGCTCAGCAACACATCCGCCTGCGCGGCAACCGCGTCATTCGTGGCGGCGGCCAGGTAGTGGTGGGCGGAAACGGGGCGGTGCAGATGGGCGTCAACGGTCAACAGCCCCAGGCCGCCCCGGCGGCGGATGACTCGGCCGAATCGCCGGTGCTGATCGGCCTGCGAAAGACGATCGAACCGCAACTCGCGAGGCTCGACCGTGTCTGCGACCTGTCGGCGGAGCAGCGCCGGCTGCTGCAACTCGCCCTGGAGGCCGATGTCAGGCGGGTGGCCGAAGATGTCGATCGTGATCGCCGCAAGTACATCGGCGCGACCGCGAATCTCCAGGATCCGGCCGGGCAGCAGAAATGGCAGCAACTGCATCAGGACGTCCAGCGCTGCCGGCAGGTGATCCAGCGGTTCGATCCGGGCAAGGACGGGCTGTTCTGGAAGGCCCAGGGCTCGGTGCTCACGCCCCCGCAGCGGACCAAGGCCGACACCGAGACCGAGGCCCGGCTGGCCAATCGCTGGAAGGCGGTCGTGAACGTGGCGTTGAGCCGCTGGGACGAGGTGCTCGGCCTCGATCGCCAGCAGTTCGAAGAACTCGAGCGGCTCCTGCTCGAGAATCGTCCATCGCTTCGCATGAACAGCGGCGGATTGGCCGGCCTCGGCGGTCAGGCGCAGCACTTCCAAATGAGCCCCTGGCTCGCCGGCATGGCGTTGGCTGACATCGGCGAACAGCGGGTCCGCAAGGTGGTCAACGACCGCCAGTGGACCGTGCTGTCCCGCGCTGCCCAAGCGGGCAGGCAGATGCGGCAAAGCCTCGAGCAGCAGGGTCTGCTGGAGACGGCGAACCGATGAGCGGCACGGGGCGATCGGGAGGGCATTCCGCGGTCCGGTGGCTCATCGGCGCGACGGTCGGCGTGTTCATGACCGCGGGATGGACGCCGGCTGCCGCTCCCCTTCCCCCGGACCCGACGGCGACGCATGCGGTACTTGAAATGACCGATGGTTTCGCCGTCGGCCAGTTCGGTCCGCCCCCGGCTGGGGCCGCCGCTGGGCAACGCGATTTCGCCTGGAATGCACCGCCGTTTCCTCGGCCGTTCACATTCCCTTGGAACGGCATCGCACGGGTCCGAATGCCGCCGGCCCAGCCGCCTGCGCTGCCCGCGGGTGCGTGGCGGGCCGAACTCGGCGGCGGGAGCGGCGTTGTCGGCGTGCTGGAGGCGATCGATGCCGAGCACGTGACGATGACGGTCCCCGGCGTCGACACCGCGCCGCTCCGCCTGCGGCGCGACGCGGTCATACGGCTCGCGCGGGAGGGGTCGGCCACCAATCTTCTCGTGCCTGGGTCGCTCGCCGGCTGGGACGCCGACCGCAAGGCCTGGCGCGAGGAGGCCGGCCGAATCGTGGGCAGCAGCGAGGGGGGCGTCCTGTGCCGCGACATCGCCATCCCGGCCCGGGCCTGCATCGAAATCGTGATCTCATGGGACGAGCGGCCCGATTTCGAAATCGCCCTGGCTGCCGCCAAGGAAACGCTCGCCCAACTCAAGGCGGGCGGGAGCGAAAACCGGGTGGCCGATTCCTACCGCATCGAAACGGCGCGATCGGGCGAATTGCTCGCGGTCCGGGAAGGGAGACGGGAGGCGCGGATCGGCATCGCCGAAACGCTCGCAAGCGAAGCCGGGCGGCTCTGGATCCGGGCCTTCGTCGATCAGGAGAGCGGGCGGCTGGCACTGACGCTGTGGGACGGTGAGGCGGGCGAAAAATGCGTTTTTGATCAGGCCCTGCAGCCCGCGAAGCCGGCTCCGGCCGGGGGCTTTGGCGTGCGGCTGCGGCGCGGCCGCCTGCGGATCGAACGGCTCTGTGTCTGCCCGTGGAACGAACAGGAGCCCAGGCTGGCCGAGAGCAGCGGCCTGGGCGGCCCGAACGCCGTGCTCGAGTCCTTCGACAAGGCGGGGGATGTCTTCGTGGTCAACGACGCCGGCGAGAGCCGCCAGGTCGCCGTGCAGCAGGTGAGCGAGTTGTCGTTCCGGAAGGAGGAACGGGGCCCGCGGCCCGCGGAAGGCCTGATGGTGGTGTTCCATGGCGGCGCGATGCTCCGCGGCCGGGTGCTCGAACTTGACCCGCCGAGGATTCGGCTTGATCTCGCCGGCGTGGCTGAGCCGGTGGCGTGCGATCTCGAACAGATCGCCGTGCTGGAAAACCTCGCCGCACCCGCGGCCGCCAAGCCTGCCGGTCGGATGGGCACGCTCCAGGCGGCGGGCATGCATTTGCCGGGCTGGCTCGCCAACGGCGCCGATGCAGGGATCGCCTGGCAGCCGCGCAGCGGTGCGACAGCCAATCCATTGTCCGGGGCGAAGGGATCGTTGCGGATCGTGTATCGAGCGCACGAGGACGCGGCGGCCAGGCAAGCCGTGTCTGGCGCCAAGAAGCCCCCGAACCCGCCGATGCCGATGAATAGTCCCGGGGAACCCCCGGCCCCGGCGAATCCTCCAGTGACGCCATTCCCCGGTGGGAAGTCGCTCCTGTACATCAAGACCGGTGATGCGTTCCTCTGTCAGGTGCTCTCCGCCGACGCGCAGGGGGTGCGGATTCGCAACGACGCCGGTGCCGAGGTGCTCGTGCCGAGCGCGGCGCTGCGGGCTGTCGAACTCGTGGCGGGGGCCGGTCAGCCCGTGGCGCAGACCAAGGCCGACAGGCTCCGCTTTCTCCCGCGCTTTCAGAAGGCCGACCCGCCGACCCAACTGCTGCGCCTGGCGGAGGGGGATTACATTCGCGGCAAGCTGACGGCGCTTGACGACAAGGTGGTCAGGTTCCAGGTCGCGGGAGCAGCCGAAGCCAAGGAACTGCGGCGGGCGGACGTGACCCGGGTGATCTGGCTGAGCGTCGAAGGAGACGGATCGGATGCCGCTGCTGTCGCCGCCATCGCCGCCGGCCTGAAGCCGGAGGACGTCCCCGTGCGGGCACTGCTCAGCGGCCCCGAGGGGGCGCGGCGGGTGACATGCACGGCCGACCGGATCGAAGGCGACAGGCTGTTCGGGCGGAATGGCGTCCTTGGCGAAGTCGCCGTGGACCTGGCGTCGTGCGTCAGCCTCGAGGTGGGACCGGCCGCGGTGGCGATTCCCGACGGCCTACCCTACGCCCAGTGGCGGCTCAAGCCTGCGGCCGCGCCCCGGGCCCTGCAGACCGACAAGTAGCCGCCGTTGCTGGGCTCCAGGGCGGCGGCGGCGCGGCCTGTTCGGCGCCGATATCACGGTGCCAGGTCGAGGCACATGAGCGTCGCGTCATCGCGAATATAGAGCCGACCGGCGGCCAGCGCCGGCAACGCCCGCAGCGAGCCCGGCAACGGCCGGCAGCGGCCGAGCACTTTCACGCCGGCCGGCGTGGCCTGCAGGAGCTGGAGCTCGCCGTTGGTCTTGGTGGCGAGCAGCTTGCCGTCGGCGGCGAGGAGCGTGCCGTACCCGAAGTTTCGCTCCCGCCAGAGGACGCGGCCGGTCTGCGGATCGGCACAGACGAGATCGGCGGGGGGCACGTCGTCGCGGCCGTCGATGCCGTAGAGATGCCCGGCGACGAGCAGCGGCGTGCAGTATTGCGTCGCCAGCGGCTCCTCCCCCTGCCACTGCGGCCGCACCGTCGTGGCGTCGAACGCCGCACACACGCCCCCCACGCCGTAGGCGGCCGTGACGAACAGCCGGCCGTCCGGCAGGACCACCGGCGTGGCGGCGTTGACCGTCGGCCCCCGCTTGCCGAAGGGAAACTGCCAGCACACGTCGCCGCGCGATGCCTCCAGGAGCAGGCACGCGGCCCGCGTCACCGCCAGCACGTGGGGCCGCCCGGCGACGGCCACGGCGACCGGGGCGGAGTAGCTCGCAGACTCGCCCGTCCGCTGCCAAACGGTCGTTCCGGTGCGGCGGTCGAAGGCCACGATGCCGGCGTCCGGGCGGCCGCCGACGTTCACGATCACGAGGTCGCCGACGGCCAGCGGCGTGGAGCCGGCGCCGAAGTAGCCCTCGGCCGCGGCGAACTCGCGATGCGTCCGCCGCGACCAGATCGTCTTGCCTGTCGCCAGATCGCGACAGGCAAGCCCGCCCTGGGCGCCGAAGGTGAACACGCTCCCGGCGTCGATCAGCGGCACGCACAGCGGCCCGTCGCCGCCACCGACCTGAGGCTGGAACGTCGTCGGCTCATCGGCCGTCCACAGGGAGCGGCCGGTGGCCACGTCGATGGCCTCGACGATCTCGCGGTCGCCCCGGCGGTGAAAGAGAACGGCCCGGTCGCCGACGACGGCGACGCCGGCGTAGCCCGCGCCGACATCCTTCCGCCAGCGGACGGGGGGCCCCGCCTCCGGCCAGCGGTCGGCCAGCCGCTCATCGGCGGCGGCGACGCCGGTGCGGTCAGGACCGAGAATCTGCGGCCAGTCGCCGCCGCGGGCGGGCTGACATGCTGTCATGAACAGCACGACGAGAGCGATTCCGAAAAGCGGCATCACATCCACCTGAATCACGACTGGTGCGCGGCACGAAAGTCCACGGCACCCGCGGCCAGCCCGACGGCATGGAGCATGGTACACGGCAGGCCGCCTGCGAATCGTGTCGTGCCGGCCCCGTGACCGCCGGCCGCGGTCCAAGAAGCCCCGGGTGGAAACCCGGGGACTCCGGGC
>CAZJHQ010000019.1:0-19681 GCA_964545915.1 uncultured Candidatus Kuenenia sp.
GCTCTCAGCTTGACACGCGCGAACGGCACAAGAAGCCCCCGGCGGAAGCCGGGGGGGATGATTCACGCGAACCTGCAGCATCCTGCTGCAGTTCGCTTGGCGGGCCTCCGCCCGCTCACAGTCAACCCGGCCCTCCGGGCCTGGAGTTCCCACAAAAAGCCCCCGGCGGAAGCCGGGGGACTCCGGGTCGCATGCCTTCCCAGGTGCCATGCGATGTGGGTTTGAACCGGGAAATTGCGTGCGGTCATCCGGCATGGATGGCGGGGTGGTTTTCATGCCCGGAGTCCCCGGGTTTCCACCCGGGGCTTTTTGGGGCACTCGCGGGCGGCGGCGATATTTCGCCCGGCTTGCGGCTCGATTGCCCGCCGTCGGGGCGCTGCGTACACTGACCGCGTCGCGGGGTGGAAATGGTCCCCGGCCAGGATCCGCTCTGATGGTCGAAAACGTCTGCTATCACCAGCCCTGCCCGGTCTGCGGCCGCACGCTGCGGATCGGGGTCATGCTCCTCGGCCGGCAGGTGTATTGCCAGCACTGCGGCGGCGGCTTCGTGGCGTCCGATCCGGCCCTCGGCCGGGCTACCGACGCTCCCGGACGCGGCGCCCGCGACGCGGCCGTCGACCGCCTTCTCGAACAGGCGGCCCTCGTGCTGGAGCAGGCCGCGCGGTAGCAATCCCGTCAACTTGTCGTGGCGGTGACGGCCGCGAGTCGCTCCCAATAGTCGGGAAACGTCTTGCCGACGCAGGCCGGGTCCTCGATCCGCACCCCCGGCACCCGCAGGCCGGCCAGGGCGAGACTCATCGCCATGCGGTGGTCGTCGTAGGTCGCCAGCGTCGCGGCCCGCAACTCGTCGGGAACGATGGTCAGCCCGTCGGCGTGCTCGTGGACCGCGGCGCCGAGTTTTCGCAGCTCGCGGACCAGATCGCCGATCCGGTCGGTCTCTTTGTCGCGGATGTGGGCCACGTTGCGGATCGACGTCGGGCCGGCGGCGAAGAGGGCCGTCACGGCGAGCGTGGGCACGGTGTCGCTGATCGCGTTCATGTCGATGTCGATGCCGCGGGCGGCCCGGCCGCTGACGGTGACCGAGCCCGCGTCGCCGGCCGTCGGTTCCCGCCAGTCCACCGTGCATCCCATCCGCTCCAGGGCGTCGCAGAAGCCGACGTCTCCCTGCATGCTCGCCCGCGACAGGCCGTCGATCCGCACGCTGCCCCCGGTGATCGCCGCGGCCGCGACGAAGTAGCTCGCGGCGGAGGCATCGGGCTCGATCGCGTATTCACGGCCGATGTATCCGGTGGGGGCAATCGTCCAGACGCGGTCGCCATCGGCAACGCAGCGGCCGCCAAAGCTCTCGATCACCCGGCGGGTCATCGCCAGGTAGGGCAGCGACACCAGCGCGCCCTCGAACTCGATCCGCATCCCACGCGGGGTGCAGGGAGCCGCCAGCGCCAGGCCGCTGGCGAACTGGCTCGACGTGCCGCCGTGGACGCGGGTGGCGCCTCCCTGCAGGCCCGTGGCCCGGATTTCCACCGGCGGGCATCCGCCCGGGCTCTCGGCCACCGCGTCCACGCCGAGCGCGGCGAGCGCCGCGACCAGATCGCCGATCGGCCGCTGCCGCATCCGGGCGGTGCCGTCGAGCCGGTAGCGGCCGTGGCCCAGCGGACAAACCGCCGACAGAAACCGCATCGTCGTGCCGCTGGCCGCGCAGTCGATCGTCGCCGCCGTGGCCGGCGGCGTGCCGCCGCAGCCGGTCACGCGGACCGTGCCCCGGGGCCAGTCGGGCTCGAGGCGAATGCCGAGCGCCGCCAGGCCGGCCGCCATGACCCGCGTGTCCTGGCTGTCGAGGACGCCTGTCAGCAGGCTGTCGCCGCGGGCCAGCGCCGCGCATACCAGGGCACGGTTGGTAATGCTCTTCGAGCCCGGCGGCCGCACCGTGGCTCGCACCGGGCCGGGGCAGGTCGGAATGAGGATCGAATCGTGGACGGGCTGCATGGGATCGGCGGCGCGGCACGGCATGGCTTGCGGCCGGCCGTCGGTCGGGGACAGTACGCTCAAGGTAGGCGACCGGCCGCCGCCGGTCCATGCCTCCAGCCCGCCTCGCGGCCAGCCATGCTCGAGTCCACCATGCAGCTCTCGCTACCCGCCTACGACCTCGTCGTGCCGCCGTCGATCCGTTTCGGTCCGGGCCGCGCGGCGGAGATCGCCCCGGTGGCGGCCGGCCTCGGCCGGACGGCGTGGCTCGTCGGCGGCCGCCGGAGCCTCGTCGCCTCCGGCCTGTTGCAGCGGCTGGAAGCGGAATTGGCAAGCGTCGGCCTCGCTGCCCGGCTGGTGGCCACGACCGACGGCGAGCCCACGGTCGATCAGGTCGCGGCCGCCGTGGCCGCGCTGCCGCGCGCCGGCCGCGCGGAGGCCGTCGTCATCGCCGTGGGGGGCGGTGCCGCGATCGACCTGGCGAAGGCGGTGGCGGCCTTGGCCACGAACGTTCCCCCCGACACCGCCGACCTGGACGCGGCGGTGGTCGATCGCCTGGAGGGCGTGGGCCGCGGCCTCGCGATCGACGTGCCGCCGCTGCCGGTGGTCGCCGTGCCCACGACGGCCGGCACCGGTGCCGAGGCGACCCGCAACGCCGTCATCTCCTGCCCGCGCCGCGGCTTCAAGAAGAGCATGCGCAGCCCGCTCATGGTGCCGCGGGCGGTGATCGTCGACCCGCTGCTCACGCATTCCTGCGACCGCGGCACGACGGCCGCGTCGGGGCTGGATGCGATCACGCAGCTCGTCGAGTCGTTCGTGTGTCGATTCGCGCGGCCCGTGCCGCGGGCGGTCGCGCTGGAGGCGCTGCCGCGGGCGTTGGCCGCCTTGCCCGAGGCGGTCGAGCATCCCGCCGCCGGCGATGCTCGGGCCGCGATGGCCCATGCCGCGCTGCTATCGGGCATCGCGCTGGCGAACTCCGGGCTGGGCATGGCCCACGGCGTGGCGGCGGCCCTGGGCATCGAATGCGGCACGCCGCATGGCCTGGCCTGTGCCACGCTCCTGCCGGTCGCGGTGCGGGTCAACCTGGTGGCCGCGGAACGCGACTTCGCCACACTCGAACGGGCGGTGGCCGTCGATGCGGCCCGCGACGATCGCGACGCGGCGGCGGCCTTCGCCGCCCGCATCGAGGCGCTCTGCGACCGCGTGGCCGTGCCGCGGCGACTCCGCGACCTCGGCCTCGCCCGCGACCGCCTCGGCTGGCTGGCCGCGAACTCGGGCGGCACGAGCATGCGGGGCAACCCCGTCGCACTCGATCCCGCGCGGCTGCTGCCGATCCTCGAAGCGGCGTACTGACCCGGCGGCGCGGGAATACCTGGTTCAAACTTATCTCACATGGCAGGCGGGGCGGGATGCCACGCGGAGTCCCCCGGCTTCCGCCGGGGGCTTTTTGTGTCGGTCGCCGTTCCAAGAAGCCCCGGGCGGGAGCCCGGGGACACCGGGATGGGAAACCACTCTGCCATCCATGCCGGACAACGGCGCGGGAATACCAGGCTCGGGCCGGCATCACTCGGTGGCCACGGCGCGAATGACGGCGTCGGTGAGCAGCGGCACCAGCAGCGAAACGTCCTCGCCTCCCTCGCGGGCCCGCTCCCAGGCCGCGGCCGCGAGCCGCAGGTTGGGCTCGCGGCGGGCGAGGAGGTGCGTCCCAAGGAATACGTAGTTTCCCGGCTTATCGGCCCGGGCGAACCATGTCCGGAGGATCGCGGTCAACACCGGATCCGGCGCCGCGCTGCGGGGCGTGAAGGCCACGTTGCGGCCTTCCCTGCGATACACGAACCGCTCGCGCGTGGACTCGATGACCGCGATGCGTTTGTTCCCGACCTCGTAGTCGCCGCCCCTGTTGGCCGCGTCGAGTGCCTGTTCGCGGTAGTCCGCAGCCTGGCGGGCATAGCGGGCGAACTGCCGCCAGCATGTGACCCGCTGCGTCAGGGCGTCGTCTTGGGCGGCGAGCCTGGCCGCGGTGGCGACCTGCCGATCGGCAGTGTTGAAGTCGTCCGCGCGGATCGCGTCGTAGGCGCCCCGCAGCGCGTCTGCGACGAGTGCGGCGGCGCGGGCTCGCGCCTGCGGGTCGGGCTCTGGTGGCGCGGGCGGCGGCGGTGGACTTGGCGGGGTTGCCGGCGGCTGGGAAGGCGACGCGGGCGCCGGTGCAGCGCCGCCCGACGGCGGCGCCGGCGGGCTCGCGGCGGGCGGCAGGATGGGCGGCGCAGGCACGGGACTCACGGCGATCGGCGGTCGTGGATCCGTGACGTCGCTCGTGGGCGGTCGGGGCGGCCGAGGAAGGACGGCCACCCGCGGTTCGTCGCGTGGTGACCGTTGCCCGGCGGGCCGGGGCCAAAACCGGTAGACAGCGACGCCGACCAGCATCAGGGCGAGGAGCGACAGCAGGGCCGGCATGACGCTCGGCTGCGCTCTCCGCACCGGTGCGGAGCGGCGGACGACGATGACTTCGGGCTCGGCGGCCTGAGCCGGGGCATGGGCCGGAGGTTCCGCGGAGGAGCCGTCGTTCGTGGCCGCCGGCACGACCAGGGGCGGCGAGCCGGGGGGCGCCGCGACCGCCGACCCGAGGATGGAGGCCGCGTCCTCGGTCGGTGGAGGCGGTGGCACGACCCGCGGGCTGCGGGCGGCAATGATGGCGAGCAGCTCGTCGCGCGAGGTTTCGATCCGCTGCACGAGGGCTTCGTGGGCGAGTTTGAAGGGCCCGGGGTCGATGCCGCGAAGTCTGTCGAGGAGTCGTGTCGCAGCCGCGGTCACGATGGCCGGATCGGACACGTCGCCAGTCAGGCCGAGGGCCCGAACCGGATCGCCCAGATCGATGGCGGCGATACCGAGCCATTCACGACTGGGATCGAAGTCGATGCCGCCGGACATGCAGGTCGATTCACGAGGAGTGCGGCCACCGGTCCTTCCCTCGGCACCGGCCCGCGTCAATTGACGAGCGTAGCAGATGATGCTTCCGCGCGCCTCCAGACGGTCATCTCGGCGATGGTGTGCTGGTGCTTGCGGGCGGTCTCGCGGATCACGAACGGGATGTCCTGCCGGTGGAGGAGCGTGAACGTGCCCGCCAGTTCGCGTGTGATTCCGGTGAGCGTCGGCAGGGGCTCGCCGTGCTCGCGGCGGCCGCCCAGCCACTTGTCCTTGGGCGTGTATTCCTCGAGCCACGTGTAGGGGGATGTCAGGACGAGCAGTCCGCCCGGCAGCACCCGCCGGCCGACGTCGCGCAAGAAGGCGGCCGGGTCGTAGAGCCGGTCGATGAGGTTGCCGGCGGACACCAGGTCGTAGCCGGTGAACAGGGGCTTCAGATTGCAGGCGTCCCCCTGCATGAAGACCACGCGGCCGGCGGTTGCGGCGAGGCCCAGCCGGTCGAGCGAAACGGCCCGCGGCGCGGTCAGATCGCCCTCGGTCGGGATTTCGTAGAGCACCTCGTCTCCCTGCTGCAGCCGCACCCCCGCCTGGATGAAGCGGGCCGAGAAATCGATCGCATCGACGTGGTCGAAGTGCCGGGCGAACTCCAGCGCGGAGCGGCCGACGGAGCAGCCGATGTCGAGGCACCGGCGCCGCCGGTCGGCCGGCACGTGCGGCATCGTCGCCGTGACGCAGGCCCGGGGGAAGTTCGGCACGCCGAGGGGGGGCGTGCCGCCGGGCACGGCGTCGCCGTAGTGGAACTCGATGTACTGCGTCACCAGCTGATCGGTCTCGTAGAGCCGCGAGCCGGCCGTCACCGCCTCGTTGCCCGGCTCCTCCACGATCGTCCGGAATCCCGCATGCTGGAAGAAGTGGCGGCGGAACGCGTAGCGGGCGCTGGCCAGCGCCTCGTTGCCCGTGGAGATCCAGGAGCCGCCGACGATCAGGTTGTGGCGGCCGTCGAACGTCGGCACCGAGAAGTCGTCGTACACCGGGTGGATCTCGAAGCCCTTGAAGGGCATGATCGGTGTCCGCGTCCATTGCCAGACGTTGCCCACGATGTCGCAGAACGCGCCCTGCGGGAAAGCGTCCACCGGGCAACTCGAGGCGAAGTGGTCGAGGTTGATGTTGCCCGGCGCCCGGTCCCAGGTCGGCTGGTCACCGGGCACAGTCTCGCGCAGGACGTGCCAATGGGCTTCGGTGGGCAGGAGCACGTTCTCGCCGGTCGTCTTCGCCAGCCAGGCGCAATAGGCCTGGGCCTCGAGGCAGTTCACCTCCACCGGCCAGTCGAGGGGCAGCGGCCGCTCGTCGAGCAGGTTCCGCTGCCAGATGTCGCCGCCGCGGCGCAGCCAGAACTTCGGCTGCTCGGCCCGGGTGTAGTGCAGCCAGCCGCGGCCTTCTTCGGTCCAGAGCGACTCGTCGCGGTATCCACCGGCCGCGACGAAGCCGAGAAACTCCGCGTTCGAGACGAGCCGCCGGCCGGCGCGGAATGCCGGCAGGTCGTGCTCCTCGATGCCGTACTCGTTGTCCCAGCCGTAGGTGTGGTCATCGGGCCGCTTCCCGAGGCGGATCTTGCCGGCGGCGACCGGGAGCCACTCGTTCGCCGGGGCCGGGCCGCTCGTGGGGCAGGCTCCCCACAGCCGGAGCTCCTCGGCCGACAGCTCGGCGCCGTGCCGCAATTCGTCGAGCGGCATCTGCCGCATGATCACGCTCGACGTCTCGAGGTGGATCCGCTCGTGCTCGATCCCCATGAGGATCACCCAGGCGGGCGAGTTCCAGGCGATCGGCAGTTCGAGGGGCATCGACTGGATGAAATCGTCGATGAGTTCCCGCACGGCGGCCCGGTAGCGGCGCACGGTGGCGACCGACGGCCATTCGTAATGGGCCGTGTTGAGGTCGTCCCACGACATCTCGTCCACGCCCACGGCCATCATGGCCTCGAGTCGGGCGTCGAGCCGGGCGGGGATGTGGCGACCGGCCGTCAGTTTGTTGACGTAGAACACCGCCGGATGGGCGAAGTAGAAGATCAGCGGGTGACGGAGCGGCTCGTGACGGACGTAGTAGGAGGCGTCGTCGCGGATCAGGGCGAAGAGCCGGTCGTAAATCTCACAGGTCTGATGGAAGTAGCGGCGCAGTTCGGCCCGCTTGGCGGCCACGGGATCGGCCGCGGCCGGGTCGGCCGTGAGCAGGACGGTGCGGGTGGGAGCCAGCGGCGTGGCAAGATCGGCGAAACGCTGCGTGGTGCGGGGGGAGCGAGTGGCGGTGGGCTGCATCGAACGTGGAAATCCCGGGGGACCGAAGCCTTACTGATTCGCAATCTCGGCAATCGTAGCACCCTCCCGGAGGCCCGCGAGCAATGGGTGAGGAATCGATGAGCCCGCCGCCAGCAGGCTGCCGACGACGGCCCCGCGGTGGCAGTTGTCGCCGCCGCACAGGGCGTTGGCCCGCATGCCCGCCGCGAAGTCTCCGGCATGCCGCCAGGCCAGGAAGAGCGCCGCCGGAAACGCCTCCTCGATGTAGCACGCGGGGCTCAACACGCCCCCCACCACCGCCCGGTCGGGACAGGGGAGCGGGCCCGCCGCGGCCCGCGCGTCCCAGGCCGCGACCTTCGCCCCCGAAACCCAGTCCCCTGCCTCGTCGAGGATGGCGGTGCGCAGGTCGCGGTCGGCATCCGGCCGGTCGTCGCGGGTAATGCGGATCAGGATCCGGGCCAGCGCGTCGGCGGCGGCGAGCACCTCGTCGTCCTTGTGCGTCAGAGACACGTGCAGCCGCACGATCCTCCGCAGGTCGGGATGCCGCGGGCCGAGTCCGGCCACCAGCGCCGGAACGTGTGCCAGGCCCCCGATGTGCACGTCGCGGACACCGCAGCTGATCGGCTTGCGGCCGGCCGCGAGGTTCGTGAAGAAGTGGCGGTGGTATTCCTCCACGTAGGTGTCGTGGTGCCGGCCGGGCTCGAGCATGAAGGCGACGTAGCGTTCCAGCCAGCGCTCGGGATCGTAGTCGCGCGTGCGGCGCAGCAGGGCGAAGAGTTCGGCCGCAAGGCGGAAGTTGAGCGTGTTCTCCCCGGCGGCGAGGAACTGGTGGTAGTGGACGCCGCGGACGCCCCAGAACCGCGCCTGGTCGCGGAGGATGTCGTGCTTGGCGTCGGGGGCCGTCCACTGCGACCGCCAGAGAATGCTGTCAGGATGCGGGCTGCGCGGCGCGAGATATCCGAGCGGCACCCGTGGGTCGGCAAGGGCCGGATAGTCGCGGTCGAGGGCCGCCCGGTCGTAGTACCAGTGGACCGGCATGGCGACGGCGTCGGCGACGAGGCTGCCGAGCAGGGCCGCCAGGCTGGGGGCGCCGTTTGCATGTGATGCGATCGGAGTCATGTGCCGAGCGTCCGGGCGAGGAAGCCGCGGACCCGTGGGTCGGCGGCGGCGGCGAAGAACTCGGCGGGGCCGCCGTGGAAGGCGACCCGACCGTCGGCGATGAAGGCGATCTCGTCGGCCGCGCGGCGGGCGAAGGCCATCTCGTGGGTCACGAGGATGAACTCCGTGCCGGCGGCCCGCAGTTCGCCGATCATTTCCAGCACCTCCGCCTTCATGTCGGGATCGAGAGCCGAGGTGGGCTCGTCGAGGAGCAGGCGGCGCGGCCGCACGACCAGGGCCCGGAGGATCGCGATCCGCTGCTTTTGGCCCCCCGACAGTTCCGCGGGCCGCTTGTGCGCGTGGGGGGCCAGTTGGAACCGCTCCAGCGGCTCGCGGACCCGCTCGACCGCCTGCCCGCGGGAGAGCCCGTGCACGTGCACCAGAGGCAGGAGGAGGTTTTCCATGGCGGTGAGATGCGGAAACAGATTGTATGCCTGGAAGACCGTGCCCACGGTCCGCCGGTAACCGCGGAGGGCGGCCTCGTCGCGGGGCAGCGGCACGCCGTCGAAGGCCACGCTGCCCGCGGTCGGCACGTCGAGCCCGGCCAGGATCCGCAGCAGGGTCGACTTGCCGCCCCCCGATGGCCCGACCAGCACCAGCGCACCGATTTCGCCGGTGCGCAGAGCGAGCCCGTCGAGGACCGTGGCCAGGCGGCCCGTCCGCGGGTCGGTGAACCGCTGCACGAGGTCCGCGATGACGAGGTTCATGCCGTCTCGTAGCGAAACCGCCGCTCCAGCAGGCGGGCCAGCGCCGACAGCGGCAGCGTGAGGGCCATGTAGCCGAGGGCGAGGGGCAGGTAACTCTCGAGCGTCGAGTAGGTGAACGAGTTCACCTCCTGGGCGGCGAGCGTGAACTCGGAGATCGCGATCACGGAGAGGAGCGACGAATCCTTGACGAGCGAAACGAGCTGGCCGGCCACGGCCGGCAGCACGAGCCGCACGGCCTGCGGCAGGACGACGAGCCGCAACGACTGGCCCGGCGTGAGGCCGATCGCCCGGGCGCTGTCGATCTGCGCCCGCGGAATCGCGTCGAGGCCGCCGCGGAAGATCTCCGCCATGTAGGCGCCGGCGAACAGCGCGAGCACGAGCACCCCGGCCACGTAGCGGTTCTCCAGGCCCACGGCGCTGGCCACGACGTAGAAGCCGAGGAGCAGCTGCACGAGCAGCGGCGTGCCGCGGATCAATTCGACGTACACGCGGGCGGCGGCCTCGAGGAGCGGTCGCCCCGAGCGGAGCATCACGGCCGCCAGGGCCCCGACCAGGATGCTGGCCGCGAGGGCGGCGAGGCTCACGCCGACGGTCGTCAGCCAGCCGCGGATGAGCAGCCCGCGGTATTCCCACACGCCGGCCCAGTTCCATCCATAGCCGACGCGGGCGAAGGCCAGGGAAATGCCCGCGATGAGCAGGGCGACGACGATCGTGTGGGCGAGCCAGCGCGGCATGTGGTGAGGATACCACGGCGGCCGCCGCTTCACGTGCCGCTGGTCTTGAGGATTGCGACTGCATGTCGTGGAACCGCAGGCCGGATTTCGCCTGTCGTTGGTGGATCCGGTTCGCTGTGGTGCCGCCGCGGTGCTCCGGAAGCCCGAGGCGCGAGTTTTGATGGTGCTTGGTCTCCAGGCTTGCTCTCGGCTGGATACGCGCGAACGGCACAAAAAGCCCCCGGCGGAAGCCGGGGGACTCCGGGTTGCATGCGATCCCTCGTGCCATGCGATGCCGGTTCGAATTGCCGCATCGCGTGCCTTCATGCGGCATGGACGGCGGGAGGGTTGTCGTGACCGGAGTCACCGGGCTCCCGCCCGGGGCTTCTTGGACCGATGACGGGACCGAGCCCCTGTTGACGGATCGGCAAAACACGATTCGCCGCTGCAGGGATCTAGCGGCGAGTCGTGCTTTCATGACCCGTGGTAGACGCTCCGGACGAAGTGCGGGCCTGTTGCAGCACATTCGGCCGGCCGTCCGGGGGCCGCGGGATGACGTCGCGGCCGCCGTCGGACAGAATGAGCGACTCCAGTCGCAGACGACGGTCGAGGCCGCGGCCGTGGCGCTCGCCGCCCCGACCGTGGTGCGGAAGGAGATCTGCCGCCGTTATCGTGTGGCCTGGATCGGCGAGCTGGAACGGGTCCGGGAGCGGTTCTACGCGATCTCGGTGGAGCGGCGGATCAGCCACCCTGCCGTCCGCCTGATCGCCGATCAGGCGAAGCGCCGACTGTTCATCAACTGAGTGTGGAGGGACGACGAATGAGCTACTCGCTGCGGAATCTCGACGCCCTGGAGGCGGAGGCGATCCACGTCATCCGCGAGGTGGCCGCCGAGTTTGAAAACCCGGTGCTGCTGTACTCGATCGGCAAGGACTCGATGTGCATGCTGCACGTCGCCCGCAAGGCCTTCGCGCCCGGGCCCGTTCCCTTTCCGCTGCTGCACATCGACACGACCTGGAACTTCCGGGAGATGATCGAGTTCCGCGACCGGTGGTGCGCGGAGCACGGCTTCCGGCTCATCGTCCATGTCAACGAACAGGCCCTGGCGGCCGGCATGAATCCCTTCGACTACCCGAGCAGCATCTACACGCCGACGATGAACACGCACGCCCTCGTGGAGGCGCTCACGATGCACCGCTTCGACGCCGCCCTCGGCGGCGGCCGCCGCGACGAGGAGAAGTCGCGGGCCAAGGAGCGCGTCTTCTCGTTCCGCGACAGTCACCATCGCTGGGACCCGAAGGCCCAGCGGCCGGAACTCTGGAACCTGTACAACGCCCGTGTGCACCGCGGCGAGAACATTCGCGTCTTCCCGCTCTCGAACTGGACCGAGTTCGACATCTGGCAATACATCCACCGCGAGCGGATCCCGCTCGTGCCGCTGTATTTCGCCGCCGAGCGGCCCGTCGTCGAACGCGAGGGGCAGTTGATCATGGTGGACGACGACCGCTTCCGGCTGCTGCCGGGGGAGGTGCCGGTGGTCAAGCGGGTGCGGTTCCGCACGATGGGCGACTACCCGCTCACCGCCGCCCACGAGTCATCCGCCGTCACCGTGCCCGAGATCATCCAGGAGATGCTGCTCACGCGGACGAGCGAACGGCAGGGCCGGCTCATCGACAAGGACGAGGCCGGCTCGATGGAAAAGAAGAAGCGCGAGGGGTATTTCTGACGCCCTGGCCCGTCGGGCGGGGGGCTGCGGTGGCGGCCGGGGTGCCCGTGCTCCCGCCTCAGGACTTCACGTATGCCTGGCCGCGGACCACCTGCACGTCGGAAAGCCAGGCGATGCAGGCGTAGTGCTCGAAGTAGTCGTGCGACACGTGCCGGAGGATCTTCTCGGCCACGTCCATCGGCACCACGAACTCGCACTTCATGGTCTTCGCGGCGCCGGTGATGATCTCGGCCCGCGCGCCGCGGGACCCCTGCCCCGCCACCTCCGAGAGCGTGTAGCCGGTGGCGCCGAGCCTGACGCCGTCCTGGGCGATGTCGTCCATGATCACGGTTTCACCGACCACCGTCACGAGTTTGAGCGGATAGAGTTGCATGACCGGGGCTCCTGGGCTGAGGGCGGGGGAAAAGGGGTAATGTGGGGAGCGGATTCTACGTATTGGAGGTCAGGTCGCCCCCACCCACTTCGCCATCTCGAAATAGATCGGAATCCCGAAGGCGATGTTGAAGGGAAAGGTGATGGCCAGGGCGGCGGTGATGGAGAGCGTGGGATTCGCCTCCGGCAGCGTGAGCCGCACGGCCGGCGGAGCGGCGATGTAGGAGGCACTGGCCACGATCGCGCCGAGCACCGTGCAGCCGCCGAGGTTGAGTCCGGCGAGGTGGCCGAGGTAGACGCCGAGGAAGCCGTGGGCCAGCGGCATGAGGATGCCGAAGGCCACGAGGGCGGGGCCGACCTTCACCAGGTCGCCCAGCCGCTCGCCCGCCACGAGGCCCATCTCCAGGAGGAAGATGCACAGGCAGCCGCGGAACAGCATGCCCTTGCTCTGGAAAAAGTCGTAGAACGGCTGGACGCCCTTGGGGTCCATGAACAGCGTGGAGACGAAGCCGATCACGAGCAGGCCCGCCATGAGCATGATCGACTGGCCGGTCATCACTTCGTACAGCGCCGCGCCGAGCTTCGACTCCCGCACAGGCTTGCCCGCCGCCCGCGCCTTCGCCGCCCGTTCCCGGGCCGAGAGCGCCGCCCCGAGCACGAGGGCGATCGCGATGCCCGGGCACTCGAGGATCGTGACGAGCGTGGGCAGGAAACTGTTGGCCGGGTGCTGCGTCTGCTCGACGAACGAGTTGGCCACGGCGTAGGTCACGGCGGAGGTGCTGCCGTAGTGGGCGGCGATGCCGGCGGAGTCGGCGATCGAGAAGCGGCACAGGTAGCGGAGCACGAGGTAGGACGTGATCGGTGTCACGCAGCCGAGCAGGAGCGTCGCCAGGGCCGGCTTCCAGATCGTGGCCACGCCGTGCTCCTGGTATTCGTGGGCCAGCTCGTGGCCGCCGATGAAGCCGATCGACATCAGCAGGAAGATGGCGATCGAGAGGTAAAGCTCCTTCGGAATCTTGATGCCGCCGTGAATCCGCGTGCAGACGATGCCGAGCACGAAGCACAGCGGGATCGGGGTGAGCAGGTTGCGCTCGAGCGATTCGAGAATGCGGGCGAATTGGTCGGTGCTGAGCACGGCCAGGGCCGCCGGGATCTGACCGCAGAGCGTCGCGACGGGGAGCGTGAACATGAGATGCCTTTCGCAGTCAGGGGGACGAGGCTGGTGAAGACGAGGCCGGAGACGAAACCTGAGCGGACGAGTGCGCGGCGGCCGGCACGCGCAGGATCTGCTCCGCGGCTTGGTCGAAGGCACGCACGAGCGGGCCGGGCCAGAGCCCGAGGCCGACGAGCACGGCGAGCAGGATGATGAACGATACCCGCTCGCGGAGCAGGATCTCGTGCCGCGGGTGGTCGGCGCCCGTGGGGCCGCCGAAGACGTGGAACCAGCACCGCATGACGGCGATGCCGCAGAGCACGGTGGACGCGATCACCAACAGCCCGGCGGCCACGTGCTCCTCCAGGCTGCCCGACACGATCAGGTCGTGGGCGACGAACGACAGCGTGCCGGGGAAGCCGATCGCGGCCATGCCGAAGAGGAGGAAGAAGGCGGCCAGCGCGGGGGCGTCCCAGAATCGGCCCTGGAGCGTCTCGAGCGAAATCGCGCCGGCCCGGCTCTCCAGGGACCATGACACGAGACCGATGCCGGTGATCGCCAGCCCGCTCGAGATCCACACGCAAAAGGCACCGGTCAGCTCCATCGGGAGCCTGCCGGCGAGGCCCGCGAGCACGAGGGCCGATTGGCTCATGGCCAGGGCGCCGACGAACCCGCGCAGGTCGCGCTGGGCGAGCGCCAGCGCCCCGCCGTAGACCGCCGTCACGAGGGCGAGCAGCGAGAGCACCTCGAGTTCCCAGGGTAGGCCGTCGGCGTGACCGACCAACAGCCGCACCGCCGTGTAGGCGGCGATCTGGGGCTGCGTGGCCCGCAGCGCCGTGGACATCGCCGCCCCCGAGAACAGGGCGGGATACCATGAGTGAAAGGGGAAGATCCCCTTGCGGATCATCACGGCGACGGCCACGAGCCACCCGCCGGCCGCGCCCAGCGGGCCGCTCGACCGTTCCCACGGCGGGTCCGCCACGAGCATGGAGGTGCCGGCCGTCATGCACGCCACCGCGGCGGTCATGTAGATCGCGTACACCCGGGCCGCTGGGCGGCCGCCGGGGGTGACGCGAACCGACCGCCACGTGGGCTGTGCGGTCACGATCCAGAGCACGATGAGCACTACCGGGTGGCTGGTCGCGAACAGGGCGAGCGTGGCCGCGAATCCCAGCAGCATCCGGCGGACGGCGGCGGCCTCGAGCATGCGCCGCGGGGCCACGAGCGCGATCGTCAGAGACACCAACGCGGTGTAGGCCAGCAGCGCGGCCCCGAGACCGTCGACGTAGACCAGCCGGCCGCCGCCGAGCGTCGCGCCCCATGCCAGGGGAGCGTTCGGGACCGTGTGCAACGCCGCGGCGACCCCGAGGCTGGCCGCCAGCGCGATGCCCGCCGCGGCGACGGCGAGCAGCCTGAGCCCGTGGTTCGCGAGCCCGGTGGCGGCGATGCCCGCGCCCGCCAGCGGCGCGGCCACCGCCACGGCGATGCCGGGGAGCAGCCAGTCCAGCGTCACCTCGAGAGCGGGCACGGGGGTCATCGCCGGCCTCCGGGAGACTCGCCGCCAAGCCAGGCGATCCACCGGCTCTCGGCCGCGGCGGCCCGGTCGAGCAGCCGCAGCACCGGCCTGACGACGAGCCGGCTGACCACCATCTCCTCGTAGCCGCGGTCGAGCGCCACGCGGTACACCGCCTGCTGCCATGCCGCCGGCAGCGCGGTCACCGGCCACTGTCCGGCGGGGCCCGGGGGGCCGCCGAGGGCCGCCTCGAGTTCGTGCCGGTCGTGGAGGGCCGAGGGGGAGCGGAGGATCTGCAGGCTGCGGACGATCGCGTGCCCGACGACGTGCACCAGCGGGATCACCCGCCAGCCCATGCCGATCTCCACGAGAATCAGCGAGGCCTGCGTCATCGACGCGTAGGCGAGCACGCTCTTGAGGTCGGTCTGCACGCGGCCCACGAGGGCGGCGTGGAGCGCGGTGCCGGCACCGATCACGATCAGCGCGGCGCGGGCGGCCGGCGCCTGGTCGAGGAGCGGCCCGCAGCGGAGCAGCACGTAGCCGCCCGCGTGGATCGAGAGCGCCCCGTAGAAGATCGCGCTCGACGGCGTCGGCCCCTCCATCGCCCGCGGCAGCCAGCCGGAGAAGGGCAGCTGGGCCGTCTTGCCCAGCGCCGCGAACACGAGCAGCAGCGTCACGACCGTGGCCGTCGCCGCCGGCACCAGCGACGTGCCGTGGGGCCAATGGATGCCGAACAGCCGCTCGAAGTCGCCGGAGCCGACGGCCCGATGCACGACCACACTGGCCGCGAGAATGCCGACGTCGCAGATCCGATAGGTGGTGAAGGCCCGCAGCGCCGCCCGCACGGCGTTGCCGCGCTCGTGGAATAAGCCGATGAGCAGGGCCGAAGAGATGCCCACGCACTCCCAGCCTGCGAACAGCACGTCGATGCTGTCGGCGAGTACGAGCAGGTTCATGCCGGTGCCGAACAAGGCGAGCAGGATGAAGAACCGCGTGAAGCCCGGCTCACGGTGGAGGTATTTGCGGGCGAAGGCGTTCACGAGCCAGCACAGGCCGCTCGAAAAGCAGACGTAGGGCACGGAGAGGGCGTCGGCCACGAGGTGCAGCGTGGCCTCGTGGTGCCCGACCGAGAAGAGCGTCGCCACGTGCACGATCTCCGGCCGGAAGCCCCGCAGCGCGAGCACGGCGAGCAACACGAGCGCCGCGAGGAATCCGGCGGCGAAGCCCGTTCCGACCAATCCTGCGGTGCCCCGCTCGCCGAGCGGCCGACCGAGGAGCGCCGGCACGCCGATCGCCGCCAGCGCGAATGCCGGCGCCGCGAGCTGGACGACGACGATTCCGGCGATCAGGTCGTGTCCGGTCATGCGGTACCTCCCGCGGTGCGGCGGTCGCGCGGTGCCAGGGCGGCCAGCACGCGGGCCGGGGGGAGGTGCTCGCGGTGGCCGGCATACCACTCGACGGAGCGGTCCACGACCGGCACCTGGAGATTTTCCGGCTCGTAGGGCCGGAACCCGCCGTCCTCGAACACCGCGAGGCCCCCCGTCTCCGGGTGCCACGACACCAGCTGCACCCAACCGTTGACGACGAGGTTCTTCACGACCGGCACCTTCTCGGCGGCCGCCAGGATCGCCTCGGGCGTGGCGTCGATCACGATCAGGAGCCGCACCGGCTCGTGGATCTCGACCATCTGCCAGGGGAGCCCGGTCCGCAGGTCGCTGGCGTGGCCGTCCATCACGCCGATCAGCCCCGTGATGTTGTGGGGCAGTTTCGTGCCGGCGCCATAGCCGAGCCGGTCGATGGTCGAGAAGAAGTACTCCAGGTTGATGCCCGCACCCACGGGGCCCACTGCGGCGAGTGTCCGCGCGAGGATCGCGCCGGCGGCGTCGATCCGGGGGTCATAGGAGACGAGGAACGCCCGGCGGTCGAGAAACAGGCCACGGGTCCGCCAGCGGCGGCCGATGACGGCGACCGCATTCGTGGCGTGGCCGAGTTCCGGCCGCACCTGCGCGAGGTCCACGCTCCGCGCCTCGACGTGGGTCAGGGCCTCGCGGGGCGTAAGGCCGAAGGCCGCCGTCTCAAACCGCCGGCAGCGCTCGTGGGCGTCGAGTTCCGTCGCCGCACGGCAGGCCTCACGCAGCCGCCGCATGTCGTCGCGGTGGCTCTCGGGCAGACGCTCCTCGTCGAACCAGGCGATCGAGTCGGCGCAGGTGTCGAGCAGGCCGCCGACGAACTGCGTGTCGGAGGGGATCACGAGGCCGTCCGCGGCCAGCAGCGCGCGGACCCGCGGATCGTTCGCCATCAGGGCGAAGGCCCGGGCGTTGGGCCCCCCCTTGCCGCCACCGCAGGCGCCGCAGTCGTAGGCGCTTTCGTGCGGATTGTTCAGGCTCGACGAGCCGTGGCCGAGCACCGCCACGATGCGGGCGAACCGGCCGGTGAGGCCAATGTCCTCGAGCACCCGCCGTACGCACCCGGCCATCTCGGCCGCGTCGAAGCCGGGCAGCGTGCCGTCGTCGCGCGGACCCGCTGCGGCGTCGCGAAACAGTTCGAGCCGGGTCGCGATCCGGCCGCGGGCCAAATCGGCCGCCGACCGGCCGATGCGGGCCGAGAGCCGCGGGAAAGCCACGCGGGCCACGAGCGGCACCGCAGCCAGGCTGCCGGCAAGGGCCGTGAACAGGCCGCCGCGAAACAGCGTCCGCGACCCGGACGACAGTCCGTCGGCGAGTTGGCCGTAGCGGCGGCGGAGGTCGGCATGCCGGCGGTGATTGGCGGCCGACTGGGCTTCGGGAACCTCGATCACGGTGTGCGCCGGCTGCATCACGATCGGGCAGAGTGCCGCGGCGTGCCAGTCGTCGAGCCCGCGGTAGTACATCGGCACGGCGAAGAAGCCGGCGGTGCCGAACGTCTCGTAGCCGACACCCTGCTCCTCGACATGCCGCCGGAACGACTCGCAGCGCTCGTCGATGCAGAGCACGATCTGCCCGGGCGGGGCGGCGGCCGCGGGTGCCGACGCCGCCGTCACGTGTGCGGCCAGGGCGTCGAGGACCGTGATCCGATGCCGGCGCTCGTAGGCGTGGTGGAACAGCCGTCGCCGCGTGATGCCGTCAAACTCGGCGATCGCCTGCTCGAGCCGCAGCACATCGTTCTCGTCGAGCGTGCGGATGTCGGCGGCACCGAGCCCGAGAAGTTGCGCGACCTGGTGGAGGAGGAACGCGCGGGCCAGCGTGCCCGGTCCGCGTTGGGCCGGATACCGATCCTGGAGTTCGCTCCGCAGGGCGGTGAGGTCCGCGCCGCCGCGGCCCCCGGCTCCCAGGAGGGCTGCCGCCCACTCGGCCGCCACCCGGTCGAAGACGAGCCGCAGCGCCAGGAAGTCGACGAGCCGGGCGGGGACGGCACACGTCGGCGCCCGGTCAGGCCGCTCCTCGAACTGGCGGAACATGCCCGCCCAGCCCCGCAGCGCGAGCAGCGTCTGGCGGATGAATCCCCCGTGGTCGGCCGCGGGCACGCCGCACCGGGCAAGCTCGGCCTCGATCACCTCCGCCGCGGTGCGGTCGCGGCAGGCGGCGAGCGCCCGCGGCAGCCGAACGCTCCACGGTTCGGCGGGGCCGAATGCGGTCCCGTAGAGGGCGACGACCGCCGCGAGAAAGCCGCGGTCGCGATCGGGCATCGTCCAGCTCGCCACGCCCTGGTCGAGGAATGCGGCGCAGAGCCGGATGAGCAGCGGGTGGACCAGGTCGTCGGTATCGATGGCGGGGTCCACGCCGCGGATCAAGTCGCGGAACCGCACGGGGAGCTGCACGGGCACTCGTGCGGGCCGCGATGCGGCCACGGCCTCCACGCACGCATGCCACAACTCGCCGCAGACCCGCCGCTCACGGTCGGAGACCCCCCTGGCCCTCCGGGCGTAGGTGGCCTGGCGCGTGGCTTCGTCTTCCACGTCGGGCAGGCGGTTGTGCCCGTCGGCGGCGTCGGCGGCGGTGGCGAGCAGCCGCCAGCGGGTGGCCTCGGGAAGATCGGCTCGGAGCCTCTCGATGGCGTCGCTTTCGGTGAGCGTCCAGCGGACCGCCGCGTCGGACTCCTGGCGGACCGGATGCAACAACAGCGTGCGGTACAGGTCGCGGGTCGTGACCCGGCCACCGACGAGAGGCAGCGGTGGCCGTTCGCGGGCGTCACGATCGAGCACCGCGTCGATGTCGGCCACGCGGATCCGCCCGCGGCCCAGCTCCTCGCGATAGCGGCTCTCGGCGAGAAACGGTTCTGTCTCCAGCAGGGCGGCGGCGTGCACCACGGCCTCGTCGAACGGTTCGCCCTCGAAGGCGTGGAGCGTGTTGTGGTGGATGAAGACGCCGATCGGCCCTTGCGCGGGCAGCAGGTGCGCGGCTTCTTCAATCGACCGCGTCAGGGCGTCTGTCGCTGTGGAGCTGGCCATGCGGAAACCGGTGCCGGAACGGTGCTCTGGAAGCCCGCGCCGCCATCCGATTGGCGACGCAATCGCGATCCGCCCGGGGGACCGGGCGGGCAAGGCACGGCCGCGCGACGAGAATGGCCGCGCGGTGCGTTAGCCGGCAGGGGGGCCGCGAATGAACCGCGCCGAATCGCTGGAGCCAGTCGGGGACCGCGGAGCATCGACCGCGGATCGGCCGGTGCGGTGCATGTCGAGGACGACAGCGGCCCGCGGTCGAGTGAAGAGATAAAGTTCGCCGTCCGTGTCTTCTTCCTGCTCCCGTTCCTTTTCGGTCGACTCGCCCGCGGATTCGGAGACTGTCTCCGGGTCGAACGGCAGCGGTGCGATGACCGGACCGGGCTGATGATCGGTGGCGGCCGCGATGAGGGGCACGCCCGCCAGCACGGTTGAGCATGCCAAGGCGATCGCGAGAATCAGGGGTACGCGCCGGACCATATCGGAGACGGTACTTCCGGCGTGACCCATTCGTCAATCCACGTCGTCTTGCAGGCTGGGCAGCGGGGAGGCCGTATGTCCCGGAGTCCCCCGGCTTCCGCCGGGGGCTTTTTGTGGAAGCGGCGTGCTGAAGCAAGAAGCCCCGGGTGGCAACCCGGGGACTCCGGGTGTGAGGGCCGTCCCGCCATCCATGCCGCACGGATCGAAACCCGCCGGGGGCTTTTTGTGGAAGCGGCGTGCTGAAGCAAGAAGCCCCGGGTGGCA
>CAZJHQ010000019.1:19781-29321 GCA_964545915.1 uncultured Candidatus Kuenenia sp.
ACCCGGGGACTCCGGGTGTGAGGGCCGTCCCGCCATCCATGCTGGCAGGATCAAAACCTGCCGGACGCCCATCAAAAGTAAAACGGCAGGCCCGCGGACTTGAAGAAGGCTTTCTCTTCCGCAAGGAACTCATCGCCGAGCCGCTCGAACCCCCCGGCGGCGCGAAACGTTTCCAGGAACTCATCGACGCGCTGTCGCAGTGCGTCGTCGCCGAGCCGCAGGCCGATCGCCCACGTCTCCTCGCGGAACGGCTCGAGCACCGCCCGGGTCGTGTCCGGGTGCCGGCGGTGGTTCTGGAAGACGGACAGCGAGTCGTAGATGAACGCATCGGCCTTTCCCTGCACGACCTCGAGCACGGCCGCCGCTTCCTTGTCGAGCACGAGCACCCGCGCCCGCTTCAGCGTGGTGGCCGCGTGCTGGTGTCCGGTGGTGCCCTTCTTGACGGCGACGACGCGGCCCGGCGCGTCGAGGTCGGCGGCGGACCGCACCGGTGAGTTGGCCGCCACCAGCAGCGCGAGTCCGGTTTTGAGGTAGGGCGCGGAGAACGCGATCGATTTACGCCGCTCGGGCGTGGCCGTCATCGACGAGATCACACAGTCGATCTTGCGGGTCTTGAGGGCCGTCACCAGCCCGTCGAAGGCGATGTTCTCGATCACGACCTCGCGGCCGAGGTGCCGGCCGAGCGCCTCGGCGAGTTTCACGCTCACGCCCGCCGGCCGCCCCTGCGGATCGGTCATCTCGAACGGCGGGTACGAAAGCTCCATTCCCACGCGGAGGGGCGGCTCGGTGGCGGCCGCGAAGCCGGCAAGGAGCAGCAGCCATGCCAGAAGTGGACGCATCAGTTCGTCTCCGCAGGTGATCGCCCGTCGTGGTGGTCGCCGACCACCACTGTAGCGGCGGCCTCTGACCGCCGGAAATACGGCCGCTTGAGCAGCGCCGTGGCGTAGGCCTCCAGGCGCGGGCATTTCGGTGTGCCGCGTTCCCCAGTCCTGCTCTCGGCTTGACCCGCGTGAACGGCACACAAAGCCCCCGGCGGAAGCCGGGGGACTCCGGGTTGCATGCCTTTCCGGGTGCCATGCGATGTGGGTTGGAGCGAGGGAGTCACGTGCCGTCATGCGGCATGGACGGTGGGTTGGTTGTCGTGTCCGGAGTCCCCGGGTTTCCACCCGGGGCTTCTTGAACCGCGCCCGGCGGTCACGGGTCCGGCACGACAGGATTCGCAGCCGGATCCTTGCAGCGGCGCCGCTCTGTTGAGCTCCTTCGCGCCACATCAAAACGTGTGCATGCGGGTGGCACGCCGCCTACGCGGCTGGGCGCGTGGCCAAGTCCACCGCCGGGGCCGATTCGACCGGCTCGAGACGGCCGCCCGGGCCGATCGCATAGGACTTGCCGCGCCAAGCGACCGTGCGCACGGCGAACGAGGCGAACCATCCGGCGAAGTAGAGCAGGTCCTTGAGCGGGATCGCGGCCGCGTGCCGCCAGGCGAGCGGGCGGCCCCGAAGCAGCCCGGCGGCGGAGATCTCGATCATCATCTTGACCGCGACGAGCGGAGCGGAGAGCCACGCGAGATCGGTGGCCAACAGCGCCAGTGCCCAGGGCACGGGGTTGAGCAGGAGCTCGAGCGGATAGGCCCAGGGGACCATGCGGCGGCGCAGGCTCGAGTGCCGCAGGTGCCGCTGCGCGAGCTGGCGCCACGACCAGGTCGCCTGCACGGTGCGGACCGGCTCGGCGGCCAGCCGGAGCCGCCAGCCGCGGGCCAGCACCAGCCGTGAGAGCATGTAATCGTCCGCCCCGTGGTCGCGCACGCCCGCGAAGTCACCGATCTCGGCCAGGGCCCCCCGGCGGACCCACTGCCCCTTGGCGTTCACCGCGTGCTGGCCCGAGAGCACGGTGGCGGCGATCGAGAGGAATCCCGCGAACTCGGTGTAGTGCAGGTTCTCGACCGCGGCCGGAAGCGTGTGCTCGCCGATGCCGACGACGGGCTGGTGCACCATGCCGACCCGCGGGTCGGCGAAGCAGGGGAGCACGCGGGCGACCTCGTCGGGCACGACGCGCACGTTGCTGTCGGAGAGCAGGACGATCTCGTGCCTGGCGCAGGGCAGCAGCGCTTCGAGCAGCCCCACCTTGGGGCTGGCAGCCGAGTCGTCGGCCCCCACGACGACGAGCACGTCGCGGTGCGGGTGGCGGGAGGCCAGCCGGCGGACGATGTCGAGCGCCGGGTCGGCCGGGTCGGCCGCGCCGAAGACCAGTTGCAGCGGCTCATGCTCGAGTCGAAAGAAGGAAAGCAGGTTCCGTTCCAGTTCGTCGTCGGCACCGCACAGCGGCTTGAGCACGCTGACGCCCGCGCGGAACTCGGGCCTCGGCCGGCGGCGGCGGTGCCAGGCGGACCAGCCGTGGACGAGGATCCATGCCAGCGCATAGAGGCCGCCGCTGGCGGCGGCGACGGTCACGACGCACGCGGTCGCGAGGGTCACGAGAGCGACATCCCGGAGGGGTCCGAAACCGGGGGCAGGGTACCCGCGGGACGGAGCCCGCTCAATGCCAGCCGTCGGGCCGGTCACTCGCGGATGCAATACAGGGCGTCGGAGGAGCGGATGAGGAGGGCGTTGCCGGCGACGGCGGGCGTGGCCCAGAAGACCTCGTCACCCGGGCCGATCGTCGATTCGCCGAGCACCTGAAAGTCGGCGCCCGCCCGGAGGACGAGCGTCGTGCCCTTCTCGTTGACCAGGTAGATGCGGTCGCCGATCACCAGCGGCGAGCCCACGCAGGTCGTGCCCCCCGGCAGCCGCTTGCGAAACTTCTCCGCGCCCGTCCGCTTGTCGAGGCAGGTCGCCGTGTTGCCGAAGAAGAACAGCAGGTCGCCGACCACCACGGGCGAGGGCATGCCCGCGCCGCTCTTGGTTCGCGACCAGGGGATCGCCGGGGTCTGTTTCGTGCCCTTCGGGGGCGTGAGGTCGCCGAGGTGGCCGGGTGCGATCGCCGCGGCCGGGGACTTGCTGCCCGGGCTCGACGTGCCGAAATACACCCCCTCGGCGTCGGCCACGACGGAGCAGGCGAACGAGGTGTCGATGTCCTCCAGCCGCCAGCGTTCCAGGCCGTCGGCCAGGCCGTAGGCGATCAGGCTCTTGTCGCCGGCCGCAAGCACCTCGACCGTGCCCGCGTTGGTCCATACGACCGGCGTGGCCCAGGAGGTGCCCTTGGACCGGTCGGCTTTCCAGAGATCCTTGCCGGTCGCGGCGTCGAGACAGAAGAGCGTGGCCGCCTGCTCGTTGTAGAGCTGGAGCAGGAGGCGGCCGTCGTGGAGCGTGGGCGAGGAGCCCGTGCCGAATTGGTTGGTCGTCTTCTGCGGACCGAACTCCCGCCGCCAGCGTTCGCCGCCGTCGCGGTCGAGCGCCACGAGCGTGCCCGTAGCACCGAAGAAGGCGTAGGTCCTGTCGGCGGTGGCGCACGGCGTCTCCGTCGCGTAGGTGTTCGACGCGTGCTTGCCGAACGTCGGTTTCTCCTGGACGACGGTTGTGCTCCACAGCACGCGGCCGTCCGTCGGGTCAAGACACAGCACCCGCCATTCGAGGGCGTTCTTCGGCAGCGACGGCCGGCCCAGCGTGCTGAAGTCCATGACGCCGCTCGTCGAGTTCTTCGGCCGGTCGTTGCCACCGGAAACGGCCGTCGTGACGTAGATCCGGCCGCCGGCTACCACGGGCTGCGACCAGCCGCTCCCCGGGATCGCGGTCCGCCAGGCGAGATGCCGCTCGTTGCTCCAGGTCACAGGCAGGCGGGCCGCCGGGGCGTGGCCGAGGGCGGCGCCACCGCGGAACTGCGGCCAGTCGGCGGCTTCGGCGGCGGGCAGCACCAGCGCCAGGCCGCAGAGGGGGGCGAGCACGAGACGCATGACGGACCTCCTGGGGGATGACCGTCAGTATCGTCGGGCCGGGTGAAATCCGGCTACCAGCGACCGCCGCGTGGCGGCAGGCCGAGCTGGGTGCGCCGCTCGTCGATCGCCCGGCGATACTCCGTGCGCCGCGCCCGCTCGTCGGGCGAAGACCGGTCGATCCGGCGCTTGCTGCGGGCGTTGCGTTCCTCCTCGGTCGTGGACCGGCCCCGGCCGCCACCGGTCGGCGGCCCGCCGCGGCCACTCGGCGTGGCCCCCGGCTCACTCGCCACCGCCGCTCCGCTTGACGCCGCGGAACGCTGGCGGTCCCGCGCGGCCCGCGCCGCCTCGCGGGCTTGGCGGCGGTCTTCGTCGGCCTTGATGCGGCGGTCGAGCTCCGCCTGCCGCCGTTCCGGCGGCAGATTGAAGTAGGAATCCAACTCGGCTTGCTCGCGGGCTGCGATGAGGCGTCCAACGTCCCGGTTCGCCTGGCGTTGCAGATCGGGAGGCAGGCCACGGACCCGGTCGAAGACGACGGCGAAGCCCGGCGCGTCGTATGCCAACGGCAGCTCGTTGCGGGCGACCTTGCGGAGTTCTGCGATCTCGCCGTCTACCAGGCCCCGGATCTCCAGCACCTCGCGAGGCACGCTGAAGAAGCCGAGGAGCCACGCGAGCAGCAGCGCGAGGAGGGCCGCGAGGATCAGGCCGATCACCGTGCGGCGCACCACACGGCCTGCCGACCGTCCGCCGTCCCGTTCGCGAACGATGTCGGCGAGCACGCGGCGGCGATCGGAGGCGGCGGTCGACATGACCATGCGGTTCCTGGCTGTCCGTGGAAAAAGCCCTCCATGGCCTGTTTCCACTTGATCGACCGCAGGAAACGCCGAGGGTTTCCTGGGTCGATGGCCATCGCATCCTGCTGGGGAAGACTTGTTCCACAGCCTGCTAGCGACCGTTCGAGTGTACTGTCCCGCTGCGGCGTGCGACGGTCGGAAACCGCCGCTGCAGAAACGTGAACCGCCGGATCGGGCCACACGTTGCGGACGTCCGGCAGCCGGCGGACTTTCCCGCATCGGGACCGGGCTTCCCGTCGGCTGCGGGCGGTCAGGCGGCCCGGCGGTGGGCGACCTCCGGGAACACCTCGCTGTGGGCGTGCCCCGTGCGGGAGCGGATCCGCAGCGCCGCCAGCAGGCGGCGGCGGACGGTCCGGAAGGGCACGGCCACGCAGCGGTGGGCCCGGATCCACCAGGGCCGCATGCGGTGCATGTCTGCGAGCGTGAGGCCGATCTGGTCCGGGCGGTGCTTCACGCGGTGCTTGAGCAGATGGTACTCGTCGCAGCGTTGCAGCAGCCGCAAGAGACCCCCCAGGAAAAAGGCGGACACGCCGCCGGTCGGCAATCCGAACGAGATCTGGTAGTCGATGAGATGCGGCCGCCCCGCGTCGTCGACGAGGAGATTTTCCCGCTTGTGGAGGTCGACGTGGGCGACGCCGCGGCGATGAACGGCCTCGAGGATCACGGTCAGCATGGGGAAGAAGCGGTCGTCGACCCGTTCCCCCTCGGCGAGCGCATGACCCGCGATCCACTCGTGGGCCACGGCATTGGGCAGCGGTCGCCCATCGACAAAGACCGGGCCGAGCCCGACGGGAATGCCCTGGATGCCGGCGAGTCGGGCCATGAACCACTGCTCGCGGGCGGCGAGCAGACGGCCCAGCCAGCGCATCGGCAGCAGGCCGATCGACCGCGTGCGGTTGAACTTGCACTTTGCCGTGCGGCTCGGCGAGCGGTAGACGGCCGTGGCGGCCCACGAGTCGTGCTTGAGCGTCTCGACGTGGTGAAAGGTCTCGCCGTCGAGTTCGATGCGTGCCGGCGGCTCCGCGTGGCCAAGCGCCCGGAGGACGGCGGGCCGGGGCCGCGTGTGGCCGTCCGTTTCGGGGCCGGCAATCGACACGATTCCAATGCTCACGGGCGTTCCTCCGCCAAGGCGCCGACGGCGCGGCCGACGCCCGCACCCCACAGGCAGACCATCGTCTCGGGCGGCGGCCAAACCTTCGTGGCCGTGCCGGCTGGAGAAAATGTCGGGGCTTGCCTCGCCCGTCCGCGCGACCGGCAGGGATCGCGCAGCGGCCGCCGTTTGCCCGGCTTGCCGGCCTGGATCAGGCCCCGTGCCCGCGCCGGCCGCGGACGGCGGCGGCGAGCCGTTCCAACAGCCCCACCGTCTGTTCCCAGCCCAGGCAGCCGTCGGTGATCGACTGGCCGTAGACCAGCGGCTGATCGGACGTGAAGTCCTGCCGGCCGCCGACGAGATGGCTTTCCACCATCACGCCGACGACCCGCCGCTCACCGGTTTCGAGTTGCGCGGCGATCGCGTCGGCGACCGTCGTCTGCCGCTCCGGCTGCTTGCTCGAATTGCCGTGCGAGGCGTCGATCATGAGCCGCTCGGGCAGGCCGTGCCGCGCGAGTTCCGTGCAGGCGGCGGCGACGCTGGCCGCGTCGTAGTTCGGCGCCTTGCCGCCGCGGAGGATGATGTGGCAGTCGTCGTTGCCCTTCGTGGACACGATGGCGGTGTGGCCGGCCTTGGTCACCGACAGGAAGTGGTGCGGCTGCCGCGCGGCCTGGATCGCCTCGGCCGCGATCCGCACGTTGCCGTCGGTGCCGTTCTTGAAGCCCACGGGGCAGGAGAGCCCCGAGGCCAGTTCGCGGTGCACCTGGCTCTCGGTGGTGCGGGCGCCGATCGCCCCCCAGGAGACCAGATCGGCGATGTACTGCGGCATGATCATGTCGAGAAACTCGCAGCCGGCCGGCAGGCCGAGGGCGTTGATCTCGGTGAGCAGCTCCCGGGCCACCCGCAGGCCGTGGTTGATGCGAAACGTTCCGGTCAGGTCGGGGTCGTTCACGAGCCCCTTCCAGCCGACGGTCGTCCGCGGCTTCTCGAAGTAGACCCGCATCACGATCTCGAGGTCGGCCCCGAGCCGCTCCCGCTCCGCCCGCAGCCGCCGGGCGTACTCGACCGCCGCCGCGGGATCATGGATCGAGCAGGGGCCGATGACGACGATCAGCCGATCATCCGCGCCCGCGAGGATCGCGTGCAGGGCGGTGCGGCACGCGGTGACCAGGTCGCCGAGGGAGGGCGTGCAGGGAAACTCGCGGATCAGGTGGGCGGGAGGCAGGAGCTCCTTGATCTCTGCGATCCGCAGGTCGTCGGTGGAGGCGGGCATCAGCGGCGCGGCGGGGGAGGGCGGGGGCGAAACTCGCGCATTGTAGCCGGCGGTGAGGCCGTGCGGGCGACTCAGGGTACCAGGCCGCGGGCTGCGACCGCCGGGCGGCGTTCTCCGCGGGGCGCGGGGTTCCACGACTCCCCGAGCTTCAGCAGCGCGGCCCGAATGCGGCTCTTCACCGTGCCCACGGGGATGCCGATCCGCGTGGCCGCCTCGCGATACTTCATTCCCTGCTGGTAGACGAGCTCGACGACGAGCCGCTGGGGGGCGGAAAGAGCGTCGATGGCCGAGCGGACATGCTGCCGCGACTCTTCGGCCGCAGCCTCGTCGTCGGCCGTGCCTTCGCGGGAGGCGATGGCCGCCAAGAAGGCATGCCCCTCGTCGTCGCCCTGCCGCCGATCGAGTTCGACCATCCGGTGCCGGCGGTTGCGGCGCTGGGCGTCGATCGCCTGATGCGTGGCGATGGCGTACAGCCAGGGGCGGAACCGGCGGCCGTCTTCGAAGGCATCCCGCTTCAGGTGCACCTGGAGGAACGTCGCCTGGAAGACGTCTTCCGCCATCTCCGCGCTGTGGAGATACCGGCGCAGGTAGCCGAACAGGTCACGCTCGTAGCGATGCACCAGCGACTCGAAGGCGGCGGTGTCGCCGGACTGCCGGAAGCGGCGGATCAGTTCCTCGTCCGTGTCCTCGTCGAGGCGGGCGGCGGCGATCATGGTGGTGTCTCCCGTGGCCATCCCTGCCGGCCGCGCGTCTCCGCGACCGGTCGGCAGATCCCTCAGGCACATGCCGTGCCGAAAGCCAGCCCGCCGCAAAAGTGCGGCACGGCCGCCGAAAATCGGGAAAAACCCGCCCGTCGGTCGGCTCCCCATCGGGAGCAATGCCGCATTTTGCACCGCTGGTTTGCAAAACAGGGCGGTCCGCATGGTGATCCGCCAGCCGGCGGGAGTCGTAGACTCGTCGCCATCATGTCGATCCCCGCCCCCATGCCGCCGACGTCATCGCCGTTCGCACCCGCCGCACCGGCCGAAGATCCCGGCTATCGCACCGGCCAGCTGATCACCTGCTTGGGGAATAAGCGGGCCCTGTTGCCGCACATCGACGCGGTCGTCGCGGGCATTCGGCGCCGGCTTGGCAACCGTCGCCTCCGGTGCCTCGACGCGTTCAGCGGCTCGGGCGCCGTGTCGCGGCTGCTGAAGGGGCATGCCGAGGACCTGGTGAGCAACGACCACGAGGACTATGCCGCCGTCCTCGGCCGCTGCCATCTGGCGAACCGCCGGGAAGTGGACGAGCGGGCTCTCGCGGACTGCGTCGCCGCACTCAACGCCCGGGTGGATCGCGGCGGGTTCCCGCCGGGCTTCATCGAGGAGCTGTACGCCCCCCGCGACGAGGCCCGCATCGGGCGGGACGAGCGGGTGTTCTACACACGCCGCAACGCCCGGCGGATCGACGACTATCGCCGCTTGATCGATGCGGCACCGGCCGCATTCCGCGACCTGCTCATGGGGCCGCTGTTGAGCGCGGCCTCGATTCACGCCAACACCGCGGGCGTGTTCAAGGGCTTCTACAAGAACCGGGAGACCGGGATCGGCCAGTTCGGGGGCACCGGCGGCGACGCGCTGGCGCGGATCCGCGGCGCGATCGAGCTGGCGCCGCCCGTGTTGAGCATGTTCGACTGCCCGTGCACGGTCCTGCAGCGCGACGCCAACGAGGCGGTGCGGCTCGTTCGCGGGCTCGACCTGGCCTATTTCGATCCGCCCTACAACCAGCATCCCTACGGGTCGAACTACTTCATGCTCAACCTGATCGTGAACTACCGCCGCCCGGAGCGAATCAGCCGGGTGTCGGGGATTCCCGCCGATTGGCGGCGGTCGGGCTACAACGTGCGGGCCCGCGCGGGCGAACTGCTTGCGGATCTCGTGCGGCACACCGACGCGGCCTTCCTGCTGGTGTCGTTCAACGACGAGGGCTTTTTGTCGCTGGCGGAGATGCACGACATCCTCGGCCGGGAAGGGGCCGTCGAGGTGGTCGAGATTCCGTACGCCACGTTTCGCGGCAGCCGCAACCTGCGGAGCCGGTCGCCCCGGGTGACGGAGCGGCTGTTTCTGGTGGAGCGGTGACCGGCGGCGGGCGCCGCGCCGCCGGCCTGCCGCTCACACAAAAAGCCCCCGGCGGAAGCCGGGGGACTCCGGGTGGCATGCCGTCCCGTGTGCCATGCGGTACGAGCTTGAGCCAGGACATCTCGCACGGTCGTGCAGCATGGATGACTGGCTGGTTTTCATGCCCGGAGTCCCCGGGTTTCCACCCGGGGCTTCTTGGGACGGGTAACGCGACCGATTTCCAATGGTCGCAGGATCATGCCCGTCCTTTTGGTTTTGCTTTCGTCCCGGGTGCCATGCGGCGCGAGCTTGAGCCAGGACATCTCGCACGGTCGTGCAGCATGGATGACTGGCTGGTT
>CAZJHQ010000019.1:29421-54187 GCA_964545915.1 uncultured Candidatus Kuenenia sp.
TCGCAGGATCATGCCCGTCCTTTTGGTTTTGCTTTCGTCCCGGGTGCCATGCGGCACGAGCCTGAACCAGGACATCACGCACCGTCGTGCAGCATGGATGACCGGATGGTTTTCATACCCGGAGTCCCCGGGTTTCCACCCGGGGCTTCTTGGACGGGTGACGAGACCGATTCCCAAGGAGTGCAGGATCATGCCGGTCCTTTTGGTTTTATTTCGGTTTTGTCCTGTTCGGCGGCGGCAGCGGGCTACCATGCTCGGGGATTCGTTGGCCACTCCCGTCCGCTTGGATGCCTCCCGTGCGCCCCGCAATTTCGCCCGTCGCCCCCGCCTGGATGAGCCGCTGGCTCGTGGCGGCCGGCCTCTACAACCTCGCCTGGGGCGGCCTCACGGTGCTCGTGCCCGGCTGGCTCTTCGACCTCACCGGCATGGAGCGTCCGAATTACCCCTTCATCTGGCAGTGCGTGGGGATGATCGTCGGCGTCTATGGGATCGGCTACCTGGCAGCCGCGGGCGATCCCTTGCGGCACTGGCCGATCGTGCTCGTGGGTTTTCTCGGCAAGATCTTCGGGCCGCTCGGTTATGCCATGGGCGTGCTCGACGGCACGGTGCCCCCCGCGTTCGGCGTCACGCTGCCCACGAACGATCTCATCTGGTGGGTGCCCTTCGGCCTGATCCTCTACGCGGCGTTCCGCGCGAACACCGACACGTCGGCCGCCGGTCCGGCCGCCGACCTCGATGCGGCCCTCGCGGCCGCCCACACCCACACCGGGGCGACGCTGGCTGACCTGTCGCGGCAGTCGCCGGTGCTGCTGCTCCTCCTGCGGCACAGCGGATGCGTCTTCTGTCGGGAGGCGATCGCCGACGCGGCCGCGGCCCGGCCGCAGATCGAGGCCGCCGGAGTGCGGCTCGTGCTCGTGCATCAGGGGAGTGACGACGACCTTCGACCGCTGCTCGAGCGGTATGGACTCGCCGGAGTCGATCGCGTCAGCGATCCAGCAAAGGAGCTGTACCGGTCCCTGGATTTGCCACGCGGCACCCTCGGTCAGCTGTTCGGCCCGCCGGTGTGGGGCCGGGGGCTCGCCGCGGTGCTCGCGGGGCACGGCATCGGCCCGCTCGTCGGCGACGGGTTCCAGATGCCCGGGGCGTTTTTGATTCGCGACGGCCGCATCGTCGCGGCGTACCGCCATCGGCACGCGGCCGATCGCCCCGATTGCGGCGCCCTGGCTTGTGGCACGTCGCGGCCGCTGCCCGCCGCGGGGGCCGCGTCGTGACCGTGACCGATCTTCTCCTCATGGCCCAGGCCGTCGCCTCGGGAGGGATGTGCGGCCTCATCTGGTTCGTGCAGGTCGTGCACTACCCGCTCTTCGCCCGTGTGACCGGGGCGGGTGATCGTGAGTATGCGGCCGAGCACCAGCGGCGCACGGCGTGGGTCGTGATCCCGTTCATGCTCGTCGAGGGCGCGGTCGCGGCGCTGCTGGCCATCACGCCGCCGCCGGGGATCCCGCGGGCCGCCGCCGTCGCGGGCCTCGGGCTGGTGCTGCTCGTGTGGGCGAGCACGGCGGCGGTGCAGATGCCGCTGCATGGGCGGCTCGGCCGCGAAGGTCACGTGCCCGCGGCGGTGGCCGCCCTGGTGCGGTCGAACTGGCCGCGGACGGTGCTCTGGACGGCGCGGGTCCTGCTCGCCGTGTGGATGCTGCGGGTCGGTGGGTGACGCGAGGCGGCAGTGGTTCGCGGCTTCCTGGGGCTCGAGCCGGCCGGAGATGGCCGGCAGCACCAGCAGCGTGAGGATCGTGCCGGGCATCAGGCAGCCGATCACGACCGTGGCGAGCGGCCGCTGGACCGCAACGCCGGCGACCACGGTTCCGCGTGCCGGCCCTACTTGCTGCGATAGAACCAGTCGAAGGCGCGGTCGGGCAGGCGGTGGATCCGTGGCAGCGGCCCGCCGTCATGTGTGCCCGTGCGGGGCTGGCATGGACCACGGTAGATCGGTCCGCACGTCGGTGCCCCCGGCTTTCCGATCAGGTCGAAAGGCTGTGGAGGGCTGGCGGGATGGCACGGGGGGGGCGGGACGCACGGCGGCAGCAGCCGTGGTTCGCCGCACACGTGCAGCGGCTCGATGCCCGCCTGCCAGTCGGCGGGGGAGTCGGTTCGCGGCGGCAGCATGCCGGCGATCCGTGCCTTCGCGTCACGGCTCGGCGCGTCCGCGGCGAGCGGAACAGCCTCGGCCCGCGGATCGGTCGTCCGTGCCGCGGGCCCATTGCCAGCGCGGGGCTCCGGTTGCGGCGGCGTGGGATCCTGACCGGCGGCAGCGCCGATCCACAGGGTGCCGGCAACCAAGGCTGCGAGCGGCATTGGAACGATCGAGCAGGTGGCTGGAGCGGTCATGTTCGTCGGCATGTCAGGGGGCGGGAAGAGGCTGGATCGGTTCGGGTGCGGCCGCCGCGGGGGGGGGCACCAGGGGCATGGGAGGCTGGTTGGGATCGCGGCCCACACGCCGCCCGTCGTCACCCAGCTCCATGCGGAAGTCCGCCGGAGCGGCGGCCGGGGCTTCGAGCGTCGGCGGAAAGACCTCCAGCTGCAGCAGGTCTGCCACGGCGACCGCGCCGCTCCAGCGGTCCGCCTGCGACTCGACGAACGCCAGTTCGGTCTCCGTGAGGATCCGCTGCGCCTGCAGCAGGCTCAAGAACGTGACTTCGCCCCGGGCATAGAGCTGCTGCGTCAGCTGCACGGTCTGCCGGGCCTTGGGAAGGATGAACTCTTCGTACCAGGACACGAGCCGTTGGGCGGTGCGGTAGTTGGCCATGATTTGGGCCGTTTGCGTCGCCAGATCGAGCTCGATGCTGCGGAGGTTGGCCCGCGAGGAGGCGATGTCGGCGCGGGCGGAGCGAATGTTGCCCTGATTGCGATCGAACAGCGGCACCTCGACCATGACCTGCAGCAGCCCCTGGTCCTGCGGCGGGAAGTCGACCTGCCGCTGGTAACCCCCCATCAGGTTCACGTTCGGGATCGGCTCCACGACGGACCGTTCGAGGGCCCATTGGGCCCGCGCGACGTCGGCTTCCGCGGCCCGCGGCAGAGCGTTGCGCTGCACGACCGCGTCCTGCAGCATCTTGAGGTCGAAGGCGGGCAGTTGCAGGAACAGATCCGCCTCAATTTCACCGACGTCGGCCCGCGGCAGGCCGATCGCGGCCGCCAGCTGCCGGCGGCCCGTTTCGATGAACACCGCCGAGTTCAAGAGCCGCACGTCGGCGCGGTCCCGTTCGATGCTCCAGAAGAGGACGTCGGCCTTGGTGCCCTCGCCGGCCTTCGCCAGTTCGTTGCCGATGTCATACGACCGCTTCGCGATGTCCAGCAGTTGGTTGTAGATTTCGACGCGGCGCTGCGAGATGAGCAGGGCGTAGAACGACTGCCGGACGTCACGGAGCACGTCGAAGCGGGCGCGGATCAGTTCATATTCCGCTTTTTGCACCTCCCGCAGCGCGGCCTGTTGGGCGAGCCGCAGCTTGCCGGCCGTGACGATGTCCTGGGCGGCGAAGCCGTTCCACTGGCTGTTGGCTCCCGCGACCTGCGGTGATCCGGCCGCAAGCGTCGGGTTGGGGTAGAGACGGGCCTGGACCGCCTTGCCGCGGGCCGCCTCGACGGCGGCCCGGGCCGCGCGGAGCTTGGGGTGGCTGCGCTCGGCCAGCGCCACGAACTCGTCCAGCGTTCTGGGGGACGGGCCGTGTGGAGCGAGGGTCGGATCGTCGCTGCCGGGCCGCGCGGCCGTCGGGTAGTCGCCGAGCGGTCGGCCGGGATCATCGAGGCGGGTCGGCGTGGCCGGGGTTGTCCAGGCAGCGCCGTCCGTCCCCCAGGCGGCGAGCGGAGCGATGGCCATGCCAACGGTCGCCGCAGTCAGGCAGCGCAGGAAAGCGCCTCGCGGTTTGGAAGCCACTCTGGTGATGATCATGGGGCGGTGCAGCGCGGTGTGAAATCTGTCCACCGCAAAAGCATCGGCCGATTGCCCGGGCCGCGGCCATACAATCGCAATAAATTGCCGGACAGGAAACGCCGCGAAGGCGGGTGGTCCGCGGCTTTCGGGCGGGCGGCCAAGGCCGCGGCATTCAGGGGAGATGGGCGGCCCGCCCGCGCCGGGGGCCGCTGCCGGCAAGCCCGACGCGGGATGGTGGAGTCAGGCGAGCGTTCGCATGCCCGGCTCCTCCATGAACGCGTAGCAGACCATGTGAAGCACGTGCATCTGCACGTCCTCGACGCGGCCATAGTGGGTGTCGTTCACGACGATCGCCTGTCCGGCGAGCTCGGCGAGGCGGCCCCGTTTGGCGCCGACGATGGCGGCGGTCTCCAGGCCATGAGCATTGGCCCATTCGAAAGCCCGCACGAGGTTGGGCGAGTTGCCGCTCACGCTCGCCGCGATCAGGAGGTCGCCGCTCCGCGCGTAGTTTTCGAGTTGACGAACGAAGGCGTCGTCGAAGCTGTAGTCGTTCCCCAGGGCCGTGAGCCAGGCGACGTTGTCGGTCAGGGAGAGCACCCGCATCCGCCGCGGCAGCCGGTCGGACGCCCCTTTGCCGAGGTCGGTCGCAAAGTGCGAGGCGTTGGCCGCGCTGCCGCCGTTGCCGATCGCAAAAATCTGGGCATCCCGCAGCCACGCGGCCCGCAGGCTCTGCGCCAGCCGCTCGATCTCGGCGACGGGCACGCTGTCGAGGGCCGCGTGCTGGGCCGCGATGTAGTTCCGGAGCCACTGTTGCATCGAACGTTCCTGAAGGATGGCTCATGATTCCCGGAGGCGTGGGGCGGCCAGCGGGACAGCCCCGCCCCGGCACCGCATCTTCGCGCCGCGTCGCGCGGGCCACAAGTGGGCCCTGCGCACGTGCGCGGGACGCCGGGGCACAGGCCGCGAGGTGTTTCGGCCCGCTGAAGCGCCCGGAGACTTGTGCCCGCGGTCGGTGTATGGCCTCGTGGACGCCGACGGGAATACGCCGCTTCCGTTGTGCGCTGCTGGTCGTCGGGCTGTGCAATCCTCGCGGCCGCAGAGAAATCCCCAGCCCGGCCGCCGCCGCGGCCCGCGAACCGTCTGCCGTCGTGCCGGAGGCTCACCGGGCCAGTTCCACGAGGTGATCGACCAGCGCCTCGCCGTCACCGGGCTCGAGGCCCGCCGGAATGGCGCCGACCTCATAGCCTCCCTCGGCGAATGCCCCGCGGTGCGGCCAATATCCGTTCCAGCCGTTGGTGAGGGTCGTGAGCAGCACCGGCTTTTCCAGCCGGCGCCGCAGATCGACCGCCAGTTCGCCGAACAACTCGACCGGCGCGGCCACGACGTAGGAATCCCCGATGAGCCAGACGGCGATGTCGATTTCGTGCCCTCGGATGACGACCGTCTTGGCACGGCAGACGAGATTGCGGCCGTCCTTCGCCGGCGCGATCGGCCGCGTGGCCTGGGCGAGCGTGCGGACGAAGCTGCCGGCAGTCTCGCCGATCCGGTCGACGTTCCGGGGGTCTTCCTGCGTGGCCATCCAGGGATGGACGTTGCCGGCCGCGCCGAGCACGAACATGCTCTTGCCGTCGGGGATGTTCGCGTCGAGCCACTTGCAGGCTGCACCGGGGTAATCGCTGCTGATCATGCGGCTCGCCTTGCCGAACACGACCGGATGCGCCCCCAGGCTCCACACGTTGACCTGCCGCGGTCCGTTGACCTGACGAAACTGCAGCAGCGTGCATGTCGGGTCGGGGGCGGGGCGGGGCGGATGTTCGAAGATCGTCTGCGGGTTCCAGCACATGCGAATCGTGCCATCCACCGGCACGCGACGGTTGTACCCCAGGCCGAGGGGCGCCTCCTGGATCCAGGCCGTCACCGGATGAATGAGGTCGTTGGCCCGCCGCACGGCGTCGATGATCTTCGGCTGGATCGATTGCAAGTAGTCGTCGGACGGGGCGGGGCCCGAGTGCGTGTGCGTCGTGCTGACGAGAACGTGCGCGGGATCGGTGTCGATGGCCTGGGCGATTTCGGCCCGCAGCCGGCGGCACGGGGCGTTGGGCAGCACGCACAGGTCGAGGCTGACGAGCACAGCCTTGAGCCCGCCATCCTTGAGCACGCAGGCACGCACCAGGAGCGGCAGATGAACTCCGTCGCTGCCCGACCGCTCGCGGGGCGTCGGATACCCCATCAGCGGCACGGATGCGTCGGGCGTGATGTCGTCGGCCCCGAAGCCGCACCGCAGGACCACCGCCGATATCAGCGGAGCAGGCGCCGGCCGCTCCTCTTGCTGCCGTGCCACCGCCGCAGGGGGAGGCGCATCCGCGGCCAGGAGCCCCAGTCCGATCACCGCACCGCCAACCAGACACGCTCCGCCAGCCATTTTCCGCCACGACATGATGAGTCCTCCACGGAGCAGGATAGCCGGCGAAGAACGTGCACGTCAGGGCTGCTCGAGGCGCGGCAGATTCACGAGATCGAGCAGCTCCCGCGGCTGAGGACCGCCCGGCCGACGCGGGGCTCGGCCGCCCGTGTCGGGGCCGTCACTTGGCGTCTGCGGCACCGTAGGTCGCGAGCGCAGCCTCCAGCTCCGCCCGCAGTTGCGGGAACCGGCCCGAAGGCAAAACCGCCAGGGCGGCCTTCACGGTGGCCACGGCCTCGTCGCGCTTGCCGTTGCGAAACTGCGCGAGCGCCAGCAGTCCGCCGATCTGCGGGTTTCTGCGTTGGGTGAGTTCCATCGCCCGCATGGCGGATTGGAGTGCCGCCGGCGCGTCCCGCAGCGACTCCGGACGGACGTTGAGCAACACGCTGGCCGCGGTGGCCTGCTCCTCGGCGTCGTCCGGCCGGGCCGCCGCCAGCCGCCTGGTGGCGTCGACGAACTGCGGCACATCTTCGCGGTGCTTGTGGATGTCGCGCACCACCGGCAGCAGCGCAGCCGCGGTGTCGGGCTCGAGCTGCAGGGCCGCCTCGAGGTCGGCAGCCGCGGCGGCGAACTGCTTGAGGGCCATGCGGTTTTGGGCCCGCGCCCGCAGTTCCACGGCCGTCGTCAGCTGCCGCTGCTCCATCTCGGCCACGCTGTCGGGCGCGATCACCTCCAACTCCGCACAGAACATCAGCGCGGGATCCCCATATTCCACGAGCGAGGCCGCGAGCGCATCGACCGTGCGGGGCACCCGCGTCGCCACCAGTTCCCGCTCTCCTGCCAGCACCCGGACGGGCGCGTCGAGGTCGACGAACCGGTCGTCGAGCAGCAGCGTCAGCCGCTCCACGTGGCAGGCGGTGTCGATCTGAAACTCGTTGCCCACACGGGTCACGTCGAGTCGCTGAAAAGCCGCCGGCGCGTCGTTCCGCAGCCAGTAGCAGCGGCGGCGGAGATAAGCGTGGAACGGGTAATTGCGTTCGAGCAGCTTGGCCGTATCGGCCGTGCCGATTGGCAGCGGCAGGAGGGGCTGGTGCCAGATGACCCGTGTGGGCAGGGGGTCGCGGCTGAACCCGGCCAGCCAGCCCGGCGTGTCACGGTCGTCGATCGCATGCCCCTGGCCGAGGTGTTCCTTGTATTCAAGCCGGTAGCCGGATCCGGCCTGCCGGCCCAGCGCCCGGACGGCCGCGGCAAAACTCCGGGCCAGCGGATACCGCTGGAAATCCGTGTCGGCCGTCCCGATCTGGATCATGACGGGGAGGTTGAGGAGATTGTCCGGGGCGGCCCGGCCGCGTGCGCCGAGATAGTTGAAGCCGGCGCTCGCCGCCACGGCGGCCCAGCGATCAGGGAGCGACGGACCGAGGTGCAAGACCCCGATGGCACCCATCGAGTAGCCCATCAGGTAGACCCGGTCGCTGTCGATCTCCCACTTCGCCGGCAGTTCGACGAGCAGCCGCTCGAGCGCCGCGATCGAGGCTGGTTCGTTCCAACTGCCCGTGGAATTGACCGGGGCCCGGGGTGAGACGCACAGCCCCTGCTGCACGGGGTATTGGGCCATGGTCGCGGCCCAGCCCTGGTCATTGCTCTGCGGGCTGTTGCCGCCGCCGTGCAGGTTGATGAATACCGGCCAGCCACGCTCCGGTTTCATGCCCGCCGTCCGCGCTCCGTACCGCATCGTGATGCGGACTTTTTCTTCCGGGCCTTTCCACCAGTCGGCCTGCACGGCCCCCACGGTGACGCCGCTGTCCGGCTTGAGCCAGCCCTGAGGAAACGCCAGTGGCTGCGGCGGTTTATCGGGCTTCTGCGCCGCGAGCCGCTCCCGCCAGGCCGCCCACAGGCCGCGCTTCCACGCAGCCGCGGCCTCCTTGGAGAGCGGCGGCTGGTCGGACTCCGGCCGCTTCGTCCGCGCCCGCTGTTCGGGCGACAGGCCGGCATACTCCGCGTGGCGGGCCAGGAGCGCCGTCAGTTCGGCGGTCGGCGGAATGCCGGGCTCAGCGGCTCGGACTCCGCTGGCGGCGCAGAGTAACGCGGTGATCGTGCCGGACCGGCGAACTGTTCGGCCGAACAGCATGGCTGGATGTCTCCCAAGTGTGTCAGGCCTGCGAAACGGTAATGCAGGGCTCCGGGGGCGAACCATCGGCCGGCCGGGATTCCGTCAGTCGCGTGCCTCACCGGACACCGCTGAACGAGGATCCCACGCCGCAGCGGCGGGGGAGGCGGCGAACGGTTCTTCAAGGGACGGGAACGGCAAGCCGTGGCGGACCGCCGTTGCTCAGGATAACCGGGGGTCATACGACATCGCGACCATGGCGATTTTCCCGGAATACGTCGACTTCGACGCGGCGGAAGTTTTCCAGTGAGTGGTGCCGGTGCCCGCCGGGAGGATGCTCGCATGGCAGCCCTGATGGGCCGCCAGAAAATCCTTCCGGCTCTTGTCTTTCGCGGTTGGCGAACCCAAGGTTCGCCCCGCGAAAGTCCCCGACCATGGACATTTCTTTCAATGCCGTTCTTGCAATGCCGGCGACGCCGGCTGTGGATCGTTGGCTTCCCCCTGACAATGCGAATGGATATCGACACGGCCGCGGTCGGCTCCGCGGCGATGACTTTGGCCTGACCGCGCGGCCCAGTCTGCTGGGGCTGGCCCGCACCGATCTCGAGGCCCAGGCCCGGCTCTGGCCGGAACTGGCCGGCACGCCCGCGGTGCCGACGGTCACCGACGCCGTGGTGGAGGCGATAGCCGACGACTTTGAACGTTGATTCCGCACCCAGCTGATCAACGTGCTGCAGCGGGCCCGCCGCGACGGGGTCTTCATCCCGTGGCACTGTGTCTGCGCCGACTACGCCGTGAGCGGCACGCTCGCGTGCCGCCGCGGCTACACGGTCGCCAAGATGCTGGTGGGGCGGCGGGCGGAGACGGGCGTCGCCTGGTTCATCATCGACGACCTCGGTCGGATGAACTGCAATGCTCTCGAGTCGCTGCGGCTCGGCGAGTTTGTCGAGCCGACCCAGGTGCGGCTCATCGGTGCCAGCGACGGCTTCGACAGCAGCAACCAGCAGTCGAAGATCATGCTGGCGATGATGAGCTCATTCAACGAGGTCTTCATCGCCAGCTGAAGGCGAAGGTGCACCACGGACAGACCGACGCCGCGGCCCGCGAGGGCCGAAAGCCGACGCGTCCTCCCTACACGTGGAGCGAGGAATCCCGGGCCGCAAAACGCAAGCCGCGGGGAGCGTGACTGCAGTTGGAGCCTGTGGCGCCTGCAGCAGCGTGCGCCACAGGCCTCCTGACCGAGACATCGCTCGGATTGAGGCAGCAGTTGAGCGGGGGGGCTCTGGTGAGAGTCGCTCGCGTCGGCCTTGTCACAGCACGAGTGTGCGGGCGAACACGTCTCTCGTCCATGCCCCGGTGCGCCCATGGTCGCCGTCCTGACTGCGTCGCCGCCGCGGTCCAAAGTCCGCCCGCACGTCGGCACTGCGAGTTCCCGCCGCTACGAGCGACGCCGACCGGAGAAGACGCCGCTCTCCAAGGTCGTCGCAGAGCACCTCGAAGGCGGGCTCGAGACTCGGGCGGTCGCTGAGCATCCCGTTTCGGCGCACGTCGAACGGGAGCTGCGGTCATACCTTACATGTGGCATCCTCTGCTTCGGATTCGGTAGGGCACCATGTGCTTCGTGCGGGCAGGGCGTTGTCGTGGCCTCCCGGCTGAGCCGGGTTGGCAGCCATGGAAACCCTTGGCGTTCCCATCAGCTGCCCGGCAGGACGGGGCCATGGATGGCCCGCCCTGCCTGTGGCTAGCCGCAAGGGCCGCGGCGTCTGTCCCTCCTGCAACGGTCGCCGGATGGCACAGACAGCTGCGCATCTCGTCGACCACGTCATTCCTCCGGTGCCGGTGCGGCCGTGGGTGATCTCCGTCCCGAAGCGGTTGCGCTGCTTCCTCGCTGACCGGCCCAACGCAGTCGCGGCCCTCACGTGCCCCGGCCGCGGAAGCACCGGCACCGCCCGCCGACTTGAAACAAGCCAGGGGTGTTCGCCCCGAATCACAAGCTCAGGTCCGCCGTCACGGCACATGACAAAAGGGAATGTCGGCAAGCCGCGTGACGCCGCGCCTAATGGGCATGCGTTGGGCGGACATGCGGCGGGCCAAGATACCACCGGCGACTGCTGCGACTTACGCGACAAACCACCGTCCCACGACACCTCGCGGATCGCCTGGGCCAAACTCATGGCCCGGGTTGGCGAGGAGTTTCCTTTTGCGTGCCCGGGGTGTGGTGGCGACATCCAACCTTGAGGAGACGGCCGGCAGGAGCCGGCTCACTTCGAACCGGAGGTTCGCAAGCGGGAGAAGGCCAGGATGGCTTCGCCCGCGTGAAGTCAGCCCCTGACACACTTGGGCGAACCGCTCGAGCCGCCGCCCGTGTCTCCCGCCCGCGGGCCACCCGCCGGCTGGGGAGAGCTCTTGCAGGTCCACGACGACCGGGCAATCTTTCAGGCGTCGCCCGACGAACTGCCCGTGATCGACATCCGCAGCCTCTGACGGGATCCCATGCCACGGTGCGGACGGCCCGCGAGAAGAGCGGTTTCAAGGCCGGTCTGCGTTCACGAGAAAAATCCGGCCTTGAGCGAGGATAGGAAGTTCTTCGGCACCTCGAAGCGAGCGTCGCATCCAGCCCCGCCCGTCCCGGCTGTTGCGCCTCATGATCCGCCCCGCACGGCCGACGCTTTCCGAAGTGCCATTGGCCGAACTATTCTTCTTACATTTGCCGTCGCTATGCTCAAAAGCTCGGGATTTTCGCACTCCCAAGAGGCTCAACGCCATGCCCTCGCGGCCCCTGATTGCGATCAGTGCCGGTCTTCTGCTCGTGGTCCGCTCTGGATTCGCCCAGACCCTGGAGGAACGACTGCTCGCGGAGCCGCCGGCAGCGGTCGCCGCCGACGCCCGGCGGCTGGGGGACGCCGCCCGCGGGGCGGTGGTGTTCCATTCCCGCACCATCGCCTGCACGACCTGCCACAGCATCGGCGAACGCGCGGGGGCGATCGGCCCCGATCTCACGAAGCTCGACCAGCGGACGAGCGACGAGGCGATCGTGGAATCGATTCTCCTCCCGTCGAAGGTGATCGCTCCGGCGTACGCCCCGATCACCGTCGAAACGCACGACGGCCGTATCATCGGCGGCCTGCCGGTGGCGGAGGACGCGGAGCGGCTCGTGTTGCGCAGCGCGTCCGACGTCACAGCGCTGATCACCGTTCGCAAGCAGGAGATCGCCGACCGCGCAGCGGCGACGGTCTCGATCATGCCCTCCGGGCAGATCAATCAGCTCGCCGACCGGGGGCAGTTCCTCGATCTCGTCCGCTATCTCGTCGAACTCCGCGACGGCGGCGCGCAACGGGCCCGCGAACTGCAGCCGCCGCCGAGCGAGGCCGCGAAGCAGGTGCCCGACACGCCGCTGGCCTGGCGGCCGGCCGTGCAGCGAGGCGACTTGACCCTCGCGAACCGCCGCAGCTTTGCCAACGCCGTCGCGCTGGGATTCGTCGACGGATCGCTGCTCTTTGACGCGCACACGCTGACCATCGCGGCCCTGTGGACCGATGGATTCGTCACGTCGCGGCAGCAGCCTTATTTCGGACTGTGGTGGGACCAGGCGGGCACACTCGTGGACACGGCCGCGATCACCGGGCAGCCGCTCGCCTTCCAGTTCGACACCACCTCGGGCTGGCAGTCCGGCGAGCCGGCCAAGACGAGCGATCCCAACACGGGCACGCGGTTCGATGGCTACCAGGTCGGCGGCGCGGCGGTGCGGCTCCGCTATCGACTGCTGGTCGGTGGCCAACGGATCGGGGTCCACGAACACGTCCGCGTCGAGCGCCGGCCCGGGTGGCTCGGGTTCGTCCGCGACTTCCGCTTCACGGACCTGCCGCCCGGGGCTCGGGTCGCGGTCGCTTTGCCAGCGGAGGCCAAGGAGCTGCCGGCTCCTGCCGACGGGACGAGCCGGGCTGCCGACGCGTCCCCAGCCACGTTCATCGAGTTCTCCTCGGGCAAAGCGCGGTGGGTCGTGCGGGCCCCGCAGGCCACGCTCGGGGACGCCGACAAGGAGCACTCGCGACTCGTCTCGCCCGCCGCCACGGCCGCCGGGACGCTGTCCTTTCGGATCGACCACTGGAACGAACGCGGCCCGAACGGACAGCCGAGTGCGGGGGAACTCGCAATGCTGAGGGAATCGACGCCCCTGCTTGACGACGGCTTCGACCAGCCCATCCGGCCAGCGCGACCCGCGCCGGAATTGCCCGTGGCCAACCAGCCAGTTCAGCCGGCGTCGCCGCCGCGGCCGCCGGTCGACCCCAAGGAAAACGTCGATGAGTTTCCGGTCGTGACCGGTCGCTTTCTGAGGTTCACGGTCGAGCGGACCAGCGACAAGACGGCACCGGGCATCGACGAGCTCGAAGTCTGGGGTCCCGATGCGAACCACAGCCTGAGTCCGTCAGGAACGGCGACCGCGTCGTCGGTCATCGACGGTTTTCCCATCCATCAGATCCCGCATCTCAACGACGGCAAGGTCGGCAACGACTTCAGCTGGATCAGCGGGCAGGACGGCGCCGGCTGGGCGCAGATCGAGTTCCCCGTGCCGGTGAAGATGAACAAGGTGGTCTGGTCGAGGGATCGGACGGGCAAGCAGAAGGATCGGCTCGCCGTCGCGTATCGGATCGAGGTCTCCGCCGATGGGACGCGTTGGACGAAGGTCGGCGACGCGGCGGGCCGCGGCGAGAAGCCCACGGCCGCCGCGAAGCCGCTGCGCCGCGACGCCGCGCCCGGGTACGTGATGGAATCGATCCCGCTGCCCTTTCCGGAGTGCCGCCCATCGGGCGTGGCGTTCTCGGACGACGGCATGCTGTATGCGATCACAATGACCGAGGGCCAGGTCTGGCGGACGCGGATCCCGCCCCCCGGACAGCCCGAGCGGGTCGCCTGGCAGCGGTTCGCATCGGGTCTCTATCACCCGATCGGTCTGCAGATCGTCGACGGCCGGATCTATGTCGCCCAGAAGCCCGAGATCAGCGAACTGATCGACCGCGACGGCGACGGCTGTGCGGATCATTGCCGCACGGTCGCAACCGGCTGGGGCCTGTCTGACAATGGCTGGCACGAATACTGCTTCGGCCTCGCGGTCGACGCGGAAAGGAATCTCTGGTTCACGCTCAACACCGGCAACTTCTGGACGCACCCGGGCCTTGTGAAGCCCGGCCGCTGGCGCGGCTCGATCCTCCGCGTCGGCCACGGGAGCGAGAAGCTCGACGTCGTCGCCACCGGGTGCCGCACACCCAACGGGATCGCCCGCGGCCCGGGTGGGACGGTCTTCTTCACTGACAATCAGGGGGACTGGATTCCAACCTGCAAACTCGCGCCCATCGTGCCCGGCCGCTTCTATGGCCATCCCGAGGCCGCGGCCGACGCGCTGCCGAAGGAGGCGTTTCCGGACGGCAAGTCCGCCGTCTGGCTGCCGTTCGACCGCTCGAAGAGCACGTCCGGACCGACGTGGGATGGGACGCAGGGCCGGTTCGGCCCGTTCGCCGACCAGATGTTCGTCGGCGATGCGGGCTACGGCGCCAATCCCGGCATCATGCGAATCGCGCTCGAGAAGGTGAACGGCGAATATCAGGGGGCGTGCTTCCGCTTCGTCGATGGCCAGCCCCTCGGCTGCGAGCGGATGGCGTTCGGCCCGGATCATCATCTCTACGTCGTCGCACTGTCGACGGGCCTGGCCCGGATCCGGTACGCGGACCAGACGCCGGCCGCAATTCATGCGCTGCACGTCCGTCCCGGGGGCGTCGGCTTCACCGTGGACCTGACGAAGCCGCTCGCAGCGGATGCCGCGCCCCAGGCGGAGCAATGCAAGGTTCGTTCGTACCACTACGAGTACAGCGGAAAATATGGCTCTCCGGAAACGGGCACCCGCCAGATCGCGGTCGAGCGGGTGGACGTGTCGTCCGATCGCCGTCAGCTCACGCTCACGTTCCCGGTGGAAAAACACCCGCTGGGCATGGTCTACGCCTTCGATTTCAAGGGGCTGACCTTCGTGGAAGGGGAGCGGCTCGTACAGACCGAGGCCTGGTACACGGTGCAGCAGATCCCCGAACGCTAGCCGCAGTCGATCTCGCCTGCAGCAAGCCCCACAAGGCGAAATCGGCCGTCCTGCTGTAAGATCCGCCGACCCGGAGGCTCCCATGACTGGCCCGCTGCTTCACATGTGGAAAATGAACCTCGGCTACGCCTAACGCCTCGTGGCCGACATCCCGGACGGCAAGATGGCCGTGCAGACGGTCCCGGGAATGAACCATGCGGCTTGGGTTCCGGGACACCTGGCCTGCACGGCGGACATGCTCGGGGCCATGATGGGCGTGAAACCCGTTGGCCCGCCTGATTGGGCGACTCTCTTTGACTGGAACTCGAGCCCGTCCAGTGAAGCGAGCCAGTTCCCCTCGAAGGCCACGCTCCTGAGGGCCCTCGAAGACGCCCATGCCGGAATCGCCGCGGCCCTTGCCCGGTGCCCCCGAGTCCCGCTGGTCGGAAACCACGCCGCTTGAGGCCGGGCGGGGGTTTCTGCCGACCTTGGGCGACGAACTGGACGTCGCAGGTGATGAGCCGACCATTCCCTGCCCGGACTGCAGAGAAGAGATTCTCGAAGACTCGCCGTTCTGTCCTCACTGCGAGCGGTACATCTCGGAAGAGGATCATGCAGGGCCGAGGAAACCCCTGTGGGTGATCCTGACGGCCCTGGTCTGTCTCCGGCGTCTGTCCCTTCCTGCCGGCCCGGCCGATCACACAGGCCGATCTGGCCACGCTCACCGAGAAGGTGCGCCGTCGTGTCGTGCGTTGGTTCCGCATGCAGCGGCTCATCGACCGCGACGTGCCGAGCTACTTTAAAAGTCTCGAGCATCTTCTGGGATACTGTGCCCGGCCGCCCTTCGCACTGGAGCGGCTTTCCGTGATCCGCGGCGAAGACGGCCGCATCAGCTGTGTCCGCTACGTGCTCCCCCGACACAAGGCGGCCAACTGGGTTGGCCCGGGGCGCGGGCGGAAGACCACGCGGCCGGGCGTCAGCGGCGTCGCCGAGTTTTCCCCATGTGAGTTCCTCGACCGGCGCGCTGATCTCGTGCCCCGGCCGTCACGGCACATGACAAAAGGGAATGTCGGCAAGCGACGCGATGCCGCGACCGGTCGGCATGCGGTCAACGGACATGCGGCGGGCGGAGATGCCCCCGGCGACTGCTGCGGCTCATGCGACAAACCACCCTCCCACGACACCTCGCGGATCGCCTGGGCCAAACTCATGGCCCGGGTTGGCGAGGAGTTTCCTTTTGCGTGCCCGGGGTGTGGTGGCGACATCCAACCTTGAGGAGACGGCCGGCAGGAGCCGGCTCACTTCGAACCGGAGGTTCGCAAGCGGGAGAAGGCCAGGATGGCTTCGCCCGCGTGAAGTCAGCCCCTGACACACTTGGGCGACCCGCTCGAGCCGCCGCCCGTGTCTCCCGCCCGCGGGCCACCCGCCGACTGGGGAGAGCTCGTGCAGGTCCACTTTCGACCGGGCAATGTTTCAGGGACGGATAGACGAACTGCCCGACATCGACATCCACAGACTCTGACGGGATCCCATGCCACGGTGCGGACGGCCCGTGAGAAGGGCGGTTTCAAGGCCGGTCTGCGCCGACGAGACAAATCCGGCCTTGAGCGTGGATAGGAAGCTCCGCGGCGCCTCCACGGTCGGGCCGCATACGGCCCGACCAACTCCGGAGGTAGCTCCTCGTGATCCGCCCCGCTCGGCCGTCGCTTGCCGAAGTGCCATTGGCCGACCTATTCCTTCTTTTCACTCACTGGAAACCGCTCACCGAGTGATCTTCGCCGACCACCACCATGTGACCGTCGGCGACGGCCAGGCCGTTGACGATTGGGGGGGACGGAAACGGCGGCCCGGAAGCGACTGTCCATTCACCGGCGTCTGAAATCGTCACCGTCGCCGACATTCCGCGGGTGCCGGCACGATCGGTCACGGCGCCGACGGCCACGATCGCACGCTCGCCCGCCACGCCGAACCGGGCGAGCGCCCGGATACTGAACGGCAGCTGCGCGTCCGGCACCGGTTTCGCCTCGCGCATCCCTTCCCGATACCCCAGGCTGGAGCCGTTCTTCTCCTGCAAGCCGTTGCCGCCGACGACGCGGAGCACGCCGTTCGGGGCCTGGAACTCCAATGCCGCGTTCGTTTTCACCGCCCGCCCCGGCAGGGCCACCACGCCCATCTTGTCCGTGGTCGCCACCTCACCCGTCCGCGGATTCAGCGTCGTGAGGCCATATCCGCCGAACCAGCCGCCCGTCGCCGAGTCGTCCGGCGTGATCACGATTCCGTCCGCGATCGTGCGGAACATGCCGACATTGCTCCGCACCACCCGCACCCAGACGGGGTTGCCGGTCGCGAGGTCGAGCGCGAATCCGCGGACGCCGTTCGCCCAGTTGTAATGATGTCCGGCCGTGCCGAATACCATGCCCTGATCGGCCATCAACGCCGTGTTCACCGGCCAGAGGCTCCCGATCCGCCCGTGGGCCGGCAGCGGCCGGACGCCGGGGGCGACCCGGGTGCGCCAGCACAACCTGCCGGTCGCCGCCTCCAACGCCACCACCCAGCCGCTCTCGGTGCCGACGAGACAAAGCCCGCGATGGAGAACCGGCGCCGCCGTCACGCGGCTGTCGGCCGTGAACGTCCACCGGGTCCGCCCGGTCTGCGGATCGAGGCCGAACACGGTGCCGGATTCGATCTCGGCGAGGCACGCGATGCCGTACGCCATGACCGGTGCGGTCAGGCGTTGGCCGCCGTAGGCCTCCTTGGTGACCTCGCTCGCCACGCCGCGCAGCAGGTCGTCGCGGGTCCACGCGATCGTGCCGCCGGGCCTGGCACCGCCGGCCACCGCGTCCCGCGCCGGCGTGCCGAACACGTGCCCCCACCCCGTCGCCTGCGGGTGTGCCGCGAGGAGTCCGGCGGCGTCCACGGGACCGCGGACCACGGGATGGGCCGCGGCAGCCGGTTCCGCACGCAGGGGCGTCGGGATCGTTTCTTCCGTGCCCAGGAGCGGATCCCCGGTTTCGCGCAACGGCCCGCCCGCCCGCATCCACAATCCGGCGCCCCGGCATCCGCAATCCTTGGCCGAAAGGAACGCATTGCCGTAGGCGAGCATCACCTGGGTGCCACAGTCGGCCTTGCCGAGGGTCCAGTTGCCGATGAAACAAAACGGCCCATCGGCGACCGAGAGGCCGCCGTGGTCCTTGAAGAGCAGGTACTTGTCGGTGGAACTGGCGAGTTGGCAACCGATGTTCACGGACTTGATCTTGTGAAACAGGACCGACTCCGGCCCGCCCTTCACGGGATGGCTGGGCACATGGAACTTGCCCTGTGCCCACGTGACCAAATTGAGGTTGGCCTGGTTGGAGTGCAGCCCGGTCACGTGCCACCTGACGTCGCCGTCGGCCAGGCCCAACAGGTGGATGGTCGTTTCCGGCCGCTTCTTGTCCGCGCCTCGCTTCTCAGTGCTGATCATGACCGCGTCGCCAAACACGCCACGCAACGCCGCCTCCGGATATTCGGCCGCCGACTTCCGCCAGCGCAGCCGGCCATCGGCGACCGCGTAGGCGGACACGCCGTCCGTCTCCATGCGCACGACTGTTTGCTGCCCGACCATCGGGCACCGGCCCGCGCCGCTGATCGTCCAGCGCGGCGACTCTCCCGTCAGTTCCCATGCCTGCACCCACTCGGGCGTCGAGAACAACAGCGTCTCCTCGGTCTGCGTCAACCACCAGACACCCTTGGCGGGAATCGTCCCGCGCGGCGACCCGTCGCGTGCGGCGAACCGCGCGATGCCGTCGGCCTGCCGCACGAGCAGTTCGTCGCCGACGACCAGCAACGCGGTCTTGATCCCGCCCGCACCGTCCCAATTCCACCCCCCCGGCCGCGCCAGACTCAGCACCCGTTGCCACACGATGCCGCCCGTGGCGGCCTCACGCGCGACCACCCGGTGGGCCTGGGGAATGTTCGGCTGGCGGCGCTGCTCGTCCGCGGACAGCATGTCGACGCAGTACACGAGCCGGTGTCCTGCCACGGCCGGCAATTCGCCGAGCGCCGCTCCCGCAATCCACCGCGGAACCTGCGGCGGACCGGCCTCGGTGTCCGCACTCCGGCCGGTCTGGCCCGCATCGTGGCGGTACATCGGCCAGTCGTCGAGACCGGCCGTCACGCCGTCGCGCAACAGGTCCATGTCCGCGCTGCCGCCGGCCACAAGCTCCATTCCCGCCGCCTGCAGGCCCGACCGCAGCGAACGCCCGCCGCCGATCAAGGCCACCACGCCGCGGTCGTTCACCGCTCGCGCCAACGCGGCAGGCTCGATCCCCGGGAAAGCGTCGTCGAGCACCGCCGCCGAGACCACCCGCGGCGCCCACCCCGCCATGTCGGTCCAGTCGTCCGCGAGACCGACCTGGATGCGGCCGAGTTGCTTCTTGTCCGCCACCGCCGCCAGGCATGCGTCACGGCTGCTCTCGTCGCGGGCGATGACCTGCACGCTCGTGTGCTCGTCCGCCAAGGCCAGGGCCAAGGACGGGTCGGCGGCGCCGAAGTACCAGACGATGGGGGGCCGCCAGTCCGCCGCCGCATGCAGCTTCGCCGCGACACTCGCCGGGGTTTGGGCCGCCGCGTTGGTCGCCACCGACAACACCGCCACCGAAAAAAGCGCCACCGCGCACAGCAATCGATCGCGATAACAGCTCATGGTTCGCGGTTCCTTATGCTTGGTCGATTGTTTCACGCAGTATATCGCGGCCACTGGCGGGGGGCCGCGACGCCGCTGGTGTCGCCGGTGCCCCGCCTCCCCGTCACCATGCGCTCCGCCGACGCCCTGCAGGCATCATCGCACCCGCAGGACCCGCGCGACGGGAGCGGCCGCCTGCACGCGCGGCTCGACGCCGCGGCCGAACTGGTAGGCGACGACCTTGACCTCGACCGGCAGCCGTGCCCGCCGGGGCAGTTCGTGCAGGATCAGCCTGCCCCGCTCGATGGTCGCCGGTCCGTGTGCCACGTAGTACTCCACGGGCAGTCCGCTGTCGCTCGTGGCGTTCAGTTCGAACGGTGCGGTGGGGGCGTTCGCGTTCGTGGCGTTCACGTCGGGGAGTGCCGGAAACGTGATCGCCTGCTCTTTTCCCTCGGTCAGGGCAAGGCTGCGGACCATGCCAACCTGCTCGGCATACCGCCACTGGTCGTCGCCTTCGACATAGGCGATGAACGCGGGCGGCTTGGGATCGGCAACCGGTGCCAGGGCGTCGAACTGCACGCGGAAGGCGTTGGCCCCCACGGCCACGAGCGGGCCGGTCACGGGCCGCACACGGATCGCCTTGGCCGAGTTGCCGACAGGCTGGCCGGCCAGCGCCCAGACCGAGCCCTCGCCGTCGTGCTGCCGGGGATAGCTCTCCGCGTACTTCGGGTGGACTTCAAAGGTCTGTCCGTCGCCGATCCACGTGATCTCGTCGAAGAAAAACCGCGCGCCACGTTCCACGGTGCAGCGAAACGCCTGCCACACAAGGATCTCAGGGGGCGGAGGGATCGACCAGCGAAAAGTATCACTCGGCCCGCGACGCGGCCGCAAGCCGCAGCCGGGGAATCCACGCCGCCGCAAACCGGACCGGCGTTCCGGGGCGGAGGCCGCCGTACCCAGGTGGCTCGCCAACCACTCGGCGATCGCGAGACCTGGCCGCGGGGCGACGCGGCAGCTCGCACGCCACATAGACGGCACGTCACGGCCTGCCGCCTGGCGATTGAAGGGCGGAACGACCGTGTTGCAATCTTGCGGGGAAGAGCAGGCTCGCGGACGTCGGCCGCGGCGACCTCCGCTCATCCGCCGCCGTGCATGAAGGTTCGACCGTCCACAACGGGACTGCACGACGGGACGGATTGATCGGCTGATCCCGCCAAAGCTCGTCAGGCTGGGCCACCAGGCCGACCGGGTCAACCGGGGCTGCCGCGCAATCGCGTTGGGCCGGGGCGTCCGCCGCCTGGAGAATTTTAGATTTTTTGTAACCCCGGATTGATTCTCGTCATATTCCTAGGGTACGACAGATGAGCGACGAACCAAGGATCGCAACCGTTTCTGGCAGCACCGCCAGCCTGGAGAACAACATGCAATCAGCCCTCGCAATCACGTCAGTCCTCCTGCGGCTCGCCCGCGGTTTGGCCTTGGTGGCTTCGGTGGCCGCCGTGATGGCTCCGTGCGGCGCGGCCGAGGACCAGACCATCGTCCCGCCGCCGGGCGACTACAAGATGGTCGAGGTGGTGCTCGAGAAAGGGCATCCTGAGGGAGGCAATCTGACCCTGCGCGGCGGCATCCGCGACGGCAAACTGATGATCCCCAATTCGCTGAGCGTGCGCATAAAGGCCGGCGAGCTGGTCTTCACCGCCGATGCGGTCAAGGGCGAGTTTGGTTGGCGGAAACCCGACAAGGGCCAGAACCAGGGGCCGGCCGACACGGTGATCCACCCGTATGCCGTGGACGCCAAGATCGCCGGGGGCACGGTCACGGGCACCTGGAAGACCGCGGACGGGAAGGGGACCGGCGCTGTGTCGGGCTGGATCAAGACGGAGAAGGAGCTGCAGGCGGCCAATGCCTTCACCAAGGGCAAGGACTGGCCGTTCTACCACGGATCGTTGAGCTCGTTCGCCGCCGCGCCGTGCGGCCTGACGCTGGCGACCGACCCGAAGGACTTCCGCCTGGCCTGGAAAAGCGAAGAACTGATGCCCAACGGGCAGGGCAACGGTTGTCATTACCTGCCGGGCTACCTGATGTGCCGCACGATTGGCGGCGGCGCCAGCCCCGTGGTCTCGGCCGACGGCAAGGTGTACGTCAACTACATGCAACCGACCGGCACGGTGTCGGGCATCGAAAAGCCGTTTCGGAACTTCCCATCGGCCCTGGCCGAACTCGAGAAACTGGCCGCGGAGTGGAAGACCGACGTGGGTCCTGGCGTGCGGGAGAAGTTCCTGCAGGATGCCGACGACGTGATCGTCTGCATGGACGCGGTCACCGGCAAGACCCTATGGAAGACGGTGTTCGCGGAGAAGGGCCGGTATGCGCAGGGGCACAAGATCGGCCCCGTGAACAACACTCCCTGCCTGGGCGACGGCAAGGTGTTTGCGATGGGCAGTTTCGGGCGGGTCTATGCCCTGGACGCCCAGACCGGCAAACCGCTGTGGGAAGTCCCCAACATCACGCCCATCAAACTGCCGCAAATCTTCGAACGCACCACGGGGAATTCGCCGGTTTACGTTGACGGCGTGGTGGTGATGGGCAACCAGGCCGGCGTGCTCCACGGGTTCGACGCCAACACGGGCAAGGAACTTTGGAAACTGCCGGGGAAGAACCACCAACTCGCCGTGCCTTCGCTTTGGAAGCATCAGGGCAAGGACTACATCCTCTCGTTGGAGGGAGGGTTCTATGGGGGGGGGACGAAAAAGATTTTCTGCATCGAACCCAAGTCCGGCAACGTGGTCTGGGAAACGGACTACAAGGGCGGCAGCAAAGGCGTCTCTGTCAGCGGCGACATCATGGTGGGGCTGACGTTCAGCGTGAAGGGCGAGCCGCAAAAGGATCCCGAGTGCGTCGCCTGGCGGATGACGCCGGAGAAGGCGGAGCGGATCTGGGCGACGCCCGTCATGGCACACGGGGAACTCAGCGCCCCGGCGGTGAACGACAAGTACGTCGTCGTCGGAGCGCCAAAACCCGGTGAAATGCAACTGCTGGACCTGAAGACCGGCAAGGTGTTGGCGACCGACAAGTTTTCAGAAGCGATGAACGAACCCCACATCTTCATGGCCGAGAATCTGGTGTTTGTCAGCCCGGATGGGTCGCATGGCAGAAACACCTTACATGTCTATGGCGCGACCCCGGAGACGTTCAAGTTTCTGGGCAGCTGGGCGCCGCCCCACCACCAAACGAACTCCTACCACTGCAAGTGTATGGTCTTCCCGGTGGTGGAGGGCCGGCTGTTCATGCGGGGATTCGACGGCATCCACTGCTACGACCTGCGCAAGCAGCAGTGAACCGCCGATCGATCCGCGTCTCAGTGCGTCTCAGTGCGTCTGCGTGCCGGCGTCGGCGTCCTGCGGCGGGCGGTGAGCCCAGATCGAGGCCAGCACCGAGCCGGTGACGTTCATCACGGCCGTGAAGCGGAACGTAAAGACACTGCCTCCGGCTGCGACGTTCACCGGCTGTGGATGTCGATCACCGGCAGCTCGTCGGGCGACGCGAGGGCCCCGGACGCCTGGATCGCGTTGGGCCGGGGCGTCCGCCGCCTGAAGAATTTTAGATTTTTTGTAACCCCGGATTGATTCTCGTCATATTCCTAGGGTACGACAGATGAGCGACGAACCAAGGATCGCAACCGTTTCTGGCAGCACCGCCAGCCTGGAGAACAACATGCAATCAGCCCTCGCAATCACGTCAGTCCTCCTGCGGCTCGCCCGCGGTTTGGCCTTGGTGGCTTCGGTGGCCGCCGTGATGGCTCCGTGCGGCGCGGCCGAGGACCAGACCATCGTCCCGCCGCCGGGCGACTACAAGATGGTCGAGGTGGTGCTCGAGAAAGGGCATCCTGAGGGAGGCAATCTGACCCTGCGCGGCGGCATCCGCGACGGCAAACTGATGATCCCCAATTCGCTGAGCGTGCGCATAAAGGCCGGCGAGCTGGTCTTCACCGCCGATGCGGTCAAGGGCGAGTTTGGTTGGCGGAAACCCGACAAGGGCCAGAACCAGGGGCCGGCCGACACGGTGATCCACCCGTATGCCGTGGACGCCAAGATCGCCGGGGGCACGGTCACGGGCACCTGGAAGACCGCGGACGGGAAGGGGACCGGCGCTGTGTCGGGCTGGATCAAGACGGAGAAGGAGCTGCAGGCGGCCAATGCCTTCACCAAGGGCAAGGACTGGCCGTTCTACCACGGATCGTTGAGCTCGTTCGCCGCCGCGCCGTGCGGCCTGACGCTGGCGACCGACCCGAAGGACTTCCGCCTGGCCTGGAAAAGCGAAGAACTGATGCCCAACGGGCAGGGCAACGGTTGTCATTACCTGCCGGGCTACCTGATGTGCCGCACGATTGGCGGCGGCGCCAGCCCCGTGGTCTCGGCCGACGGCAAGGTGTACGTCAACTACATGCAACCGACCGGCACGGTGTCGGGCATCGAAAAGCCGTTTCGGAACTTCCCATCGGCCCTGGCCGAACTCGAGAAACTGGCCGCGGAGTGGAAGACCGACGTGGGTCCTGGCGTGCGGGAGAAGTTCCTGCAGGATGCCGACGACGTGATCGTCTGCATGGACGCGGTCACCGGCAAGACCCTATGGAAGACGGTGTTCGCGGAGAAGGGCCGGTATGCGCAGGGGCACAAGATCGGCCCCGTGAACAACACTCCCTGCCTGGGCGACGGCAAGGTGTTTGCGATGGGCAGTTTCGGGCGGGTCTATGCCCTGGACGCCCAGACCGGCAAACCGCTGTGGGAAGTCCCCAACATCACGCCCATCAAACTGCCGCAAATCTTCGAACGCACCACGGGGAATTCGCCGGTTTACGTTGACGGCGTGGTGGTGATGGGCAACCAGGCCGGCGTGCTCCACGGGTTCGACGCCAACACGGGCAAGGAACTTTGGAAACTGCCGGGGAAGAACCACCAACTCGCCGTGCCTTCGCTTTGGAAGCATCAGGGCAAGGACTACATCCTCTCGTTGGAGGGAGGGTTCTATGGGGGGGGGACGAAAAAGATTTTCTGCATCGAACCCAAGTCCGGCAACGTGGTCTGGGAAACGGACTACAAGGGCGGCAGCAAAGGCGTCTCTGTCAGCGGCGACATCATGGTGGGGCTGACGTTCAGCGTGAAGGGCGAGCCGCAAAAGGATCCCGAGTGCGTCGCCTGGCGGATGACGCCGGAGAAGGCGGAGCGGATCTGGGCGACGCCCGTCAAGGCAAACGGGGAACTCAGCGCCCCGGCGGTGAACGACAAGTATGTCGTCGTCGGCGCACCAAAACCCGGTGAAATGCAACTGCTGGACCTGAAGACCGGCAAGGTGCTGGCGACCGCCGAAGCCCCTTCAGCGATGAACGAACCTCACATCTTCATGGCCGAGAACCTGGTGTTTGTCAGCCCGGATGGCTCACACGGCAACAACTTCCTGTCGGTCTATGGCGCGACACCGGAGACGTTCAAGCTCCTGGGCACCTGGGCGCCGCCCCACCACCACACGAACTCCTACCACTGCAAGTGCCTGGTCTTCCCGGTGGTGGAGGGCCGGCTGTTCATGCGGGGATTCGACGGCATCCA